>NZ_JBWVBI010000001.1:0-1025708 GCF_057221175.1 Ruegeria sp. HKCCD3925 | reverse complement strand
GAGCGTCTCCGCAGCTTCCACCGCGTCCCAGCACCTCAGCAGCGCCGGTGAAGGGGTATTTACGGATTAGGTCTGGGACCTGCAACCCCCAATTTGAAAAAACTTCACATTTCCGACCACCTTCTTCTTCACCTTAATAAAAACAACAGGTTAGCTTAACAAATCCTCCCGAGAACTCACAAAAAAGAGGTTTATAGAAAGAGAAAGAACAGTCTCTCGGCGGAATCGTACCCAATGCTTGGTACGCGCCCTGAGTCAGGCGCATGAAAACGCCGCCCGACTCTCCTCGGGCGGCGCAATTTACTGCGTTGGTTATAGGGTTACTTCAGATCAAAACGATCCGCGTTCATCACCTTGTTCCAGGCCGAGACGAAATCGCAGACAAATTTGCCACCTGCGTCGTCCTGACCATAGACCTCGGCCAGTGCCCGCAGCTGCGAGTTCGACCCAAAGACCAAATCCACGCGGGTACCTGTCCACTTCACGTCACCACTTGCGCGGTCGCGGCCTTCATAGACGCCGTCACCGGATGGTTTCCATTCGGTGCCCATATCCAGCAGGTTAACGAAGAAATCGGTGCTGAGCGTGCCGACCCGTTCGGTCAGCACACCATGAGAAGTTCCGTCAAAGTTTGTGCCCAGCACACGCATCCCACCTACAAGCGCAGTCATCTCCGGTGCCGACAGCGTCAGCAGTTGCGCTTTGTCTACCAGCAGGGCCTCGGCCGGAACCGAGTATTCCTTGTGCAGGTAGTTGCGGAAACCGTCCGCCATCGGTTCCATCACCGCGAAAGACTCGACATCCGTCTGCTCTTGCGAAGCATCGGTGCGGCCGGGGCTAAAGGGAACATCAACGTCATGACCTGCGGCCTTGGCTGCCTTTTCGATGGCAGCACCACCACCCAAGACAATGAGATCGGCCAATGAGACCTTCTTGCCACCAGACTGTGCGTCATTGAACGCTTTCTGAACGCCTTCCAGCGCATCCAGCGCCTTGGACAGTTTCAACGGTTCGTTGACCTCCCAATCCTTCTGCGGGGCCAGACGAACGCGCGCACCGTTGGCACCGCCACGCATATCCGATCCCCTGAAGGTCGAGGCCGAAGCCCAAGCGGTCGACACCAGATCTGAGACAGACAATCCCGTCGCGAGTATCTTGGCTTTCAGATCGGCTACATCAGCGTCGTCAATAAGCGCGTGATCGACGGCCGGGACGTTGTCTTGCCAAATAAGCTCTTCGCTGGGTGCCTCGGCTCCCAGATAACGCGCACGCGGACCCATGTCGCGGTGGGTCAGTTTGAACCACGCGCGGGCAAAGGCATCGGCAAATTCGTCCGGGTTTTCGTGGAAGCGCTTCGAGATCGGGCCATAGATCGGGTCCATGCGCATCGCCATGTCGGCGGTGGTCATCATAGTCTTGACCTTTTTCGATGGATCACCCGCTGCCGGGGCCATGTCCTCTTCCTTGACCCCAACAGGTTCCCAGATCCATGCGCCCGCTGGGCTCTTGGTCAGGTTCCAGTCGTAGCCAAACAGCAGGTCGAAGTAACCGTTGTCCCACTTGGTCGGGTTTGCGGTCCAGGCACCCTCGATGCCGCTGGTGGTGGTATCATCACCCTTGCCGCTGCCAAAGTCGTTGATCCAGCCAAAGCCCATCGCCTCCATCGGGGCGGCCTCGGGTTCGGGACCGACAAGACCGGGATCACCGGCGCCGTGGGCCTTACCAAAGGTGTGACCACCCGCAACCAAAGCAACGGTTTCTTCGTCATTCATCGCCATTCGGCCAAAGGTGTCGCGAATATCGCGACCTGAAGCCAAGGCATCTGGCTGACCATCTGGACCTTCGGGATTCACATAGATCAGACCCATTTGCACAGCGGCCAACGGGTTTTCCAGATCACGTTCGCCCGAATAGCGGCTGTGCGGGTTCTCGGTTGGGGCCAGCCACTCGGTCTCGGCACCCCAATAAATGTCTTCTTCGGGTGCCCAGATGTCTTCACGACCACCGGAGAATCCAAATGTTGTACCGCCCATGGATTCGATCGCGCAGTTGCCCGCCAATATGTAAAGGTCAGCCCACGAGATCTGGTTGCCGTACTTCTGCTTGATCGGCCAAAGCAGACGGCGCGCCTTGTCCAGGTTGCCATTGTCCGGCCAGCTGTTCAGCGGAGCGAACCGCTGATTGCCGGTCGATGCGCCACCGCGGCCATCTGCCGTGCGGTAGGTGCCCGCTGCGTGCCAGGCCATACGAATGAACAAACCGCCATAGTGCCCATAATCTGCGGGCCACCAATCTTGCGAATCCGTCATCAGCGCATAGAGGTCTTCCTTCAGTGCCTTCAGGTCGAGCTTCTTGAACTCTTCGGCATAGTCGAATGTCTCGCCCATCGGGTTCGATGCAGGGCTATGCTGATGCAGAATCGACAGGTTCAGTTGGTTCGGCCACCAATCCCGGTTGGACCGGGCCTCGGCGCCATGCATTACCGGGCATTTGCCCATGTTGGGGGTATCACTTCCGTCCATATCGATCTCCAGTCCTGGCTAGATGTGTGCGTCGCGCGGTTAACTTTGAAACGAGAAACAGGGGTCTTGAGTGTTTTTGCGCTCGTCCTTGGCAAGGGCGTTACGCGGGATCGCGCAGATCGGCCCTGCCTTCATTGTAGGAAATAGCATTAACGACTCGTTCTTTCTGTTTGGGTGTAGATTTAGCAAATCCAAGTCATTCATATAAGTTTTGTTTTTTGATGATATTGATAATCCAGAGCTATCACTTGAACATCTGCGCGCAGCCTGGCCCTGAAGCGCGTGATTGCGATTGCACCACCAAGCTTCACCGTGCCTCGCAAGTCGGGCACGAGAGAGAGTGGACGCAAATAAGCTTACGATGATGGCCGCGCATGAAACGACTGAACTGAGTTAGCGCAAAACGGATTGACCGGCCCAGATTCAGTGGCCACTGACCTTCTTATAAAGGGCCGATTTATAGCCGAAGGGAATTCCCAATACCCCGACAAGCCACCCAACCGTTCGGGCGATCTGGATCAATCGCCGATCTGGTTGGAACGGAAACAGAAGGATTGCCCCTAACAGCGCCAACAAGCGAAACGGGGTGCTCAAAAACCCCAAGATCGCCTTTGTTGGCTTCTGATCAAGCTTACGGCGCATATGGGTGTTGGACTGGTCCCTTCCCCGGGCGGTCTGATACCAGAATGACAACCTTTCGGGAGGAATGGTCTCGTACACAAAAGCGTCGGGCACCCAGCCGACCGGTAAGCCTGCAGCAACGGTCTCGGCATAAAACTTTGCATCCGTCCCGCCGGTCATCCGCATGGTTTCATCGAACCAAAGGCCGGTTTCGCTGAACAGACGTGTCTCGCCCAGCCAGTTATTTGTCACGATGGTCACGCCACCGGTACCGTTCAACGTGGCTTTCTTTGCAGCCGCGTTTTCCTTGTCGAGGTAACGATTGCTGATATTGCGCAACATCAGCCGCTGAATCGCGGTCTCCTGCCCCGATGGCCCCGCCGCACGAAGCGGAGCGCCCATTAGCACGGCAGAGCTGTTGCGATACCCGGCGACCAACCGTTCAAGCCAATCGACCGCCACCACCTCGTCATCATCGACAAAACAGAGCAGATCCGAGCCATTCTCCAACGCTTCGCGTGCGGCTCGGTTGCGTCCGAACGGGATGCCGAGTTCGGTCTCAAGGACATAGTTCAGACTTGCTCCATTAGGCAGCTTCTCCCCTACTGCCTGCACGGTACCTTCGCTGAGCGCTACGCTGTCGTTTTCCACTACCAAACATCGCACCGAGCAGTCGGGCGGCAGCTTCATCTCGCCCCAGCTTCGAATCAAAGCGGCCAGCATCTCGGGCCGCTGCCGGGTCAGGGTCGAAACGGTAATGTTCAGCGGGACAGAGCGGTCTTTCATCGAAATCCCATACAATCCGTGCCGGTTTCTTGGCAAGGCGCGGTGATCAAGTGGCATCCTTCTGATGCTGCATCAGTGCTTCCAACCCTACACGGTAGTTCGGATAGAGCAATGAGACGCCCAGTTCATCCTTGATCCGATCATTCCGAACGCGCTTGTTCTCATTGTAGAAACTGCGCGCCATCGGAGTCAGATCAGCCTCATCAAACGGAACGGCAGGCGGCATCGGCAGACCTTGCAGCTCGGCCGCATAGCCGATCACATCCTGCGGTGGCACCGGTTCATCATCACAGACATTGTAGATCGCACCCGGATTGGGTTTGACCATCGACGCGATTAAAACCTGTGCGATGTCGTCAACATGAATGCGCGAAAACACCTGGCCTGGCTTGATGATCCGCCGCAACCCTCCGCGCCTGAGCTTCGAAAACGGTCCTCGACCCGGCCCGTAGATCCCCGCCAAACGGAAGATATGCAAAGGAAGGCCCGGAATGCTGCGCCACTGCTGTTCAGCGCACACCCGCCAACGGCCGCGCTCCGCCGTCGGGGTGGCGGGCGTCGACTCATCTACCCAGCCTCCCTGGTGATCCCCATATACCGCCGTCGTCGACAGGTAGCCGACCCATTTGAACTGTCCGATCCGCGCGGCGATCTCATCCTTCAATTCCGCCAGCACCGGATCACCATCGGCTGTGGGTGCTGTAGAGACAAGCAGATGCGTCACCCCATCCAGATCAGGCCGATCCCCCGGCCAGACCCAAGGCTCGGCGCCCGAGTCGCGGATTGTCTCAAGTTGCTTGGAATCACGCGTGGTTCCGATGACCCGCCATGTGGTTGGATCCAGTTGCCTCGATATCGCTCGGGCAGAATAGCCGTGGCCGAAGGAGAATAGTGTCTGTGTCATGGTCCCTTTGATGATCTGCCCGGCACGTGGATGCAAGCGCCGGATGGACGCACTTGATTCGAATCCTCTGATGCGCATTCATTGAGAAATGACCAAAAAGACACCTGACTTGCACGCAGCCTACTCCCTGAAATCGCCCGAGGAGAACAAGCGCCTTTATGCGGAATGGGCAGGGGAATATGACGACAGTTTCGCAGCGCTTGAGGATTATCAACTCCACAACCACACGGCGCGCGCTTTTGTGGGTGCAGGCGGACAAGGCCCGGTATTGGATGTAGGCGCGGGCACGGGGTTATGCGGAGCGATTCTGGCCGGGTTGGGCGTGGGTCCGATCGACGCAACCGATATCAGCGCCGAGATGCTGGACGAGGCGATGCGCAAGGATATCTATCGCGACGCGATCGAAGCCGATCTCAATCAGGGCCTGCCAGTTCCACGCGGCAGCTATGCCGGTGTCGTCTCGTCCGGAACGTTCACCCATGGCCATCTTGGGCCAGAAGTTTTGCCAGCGCTCTTGCGTGTCGCACGCCACGGTGCGCAGTTCGCCCTGTCGATCAACGCAAAACACTTTGAGGCGCTCGGGTTCGCCGATACCTTCCGCCGCCTCGAGGCGGATCAGATCAGAGACTTATCTTTAACGCAGGTCCGGATTTACGGCGATCTTGCTGCTGGCCCCAACAAAGATGACATCGCTTTGATCGCGTTGTTTGAGAAAACCTGACCAAAGCTCTGCGTAGGTCATATACGGACCTATGCAAAACTCGGCGGGGCAGAACGCCCTCGTGATCTAAGTATACATCTGCTTCTTGAAAGCCCGTGTCCGTGTTGTCGCCTCGGCTGAACCATCGTGATAAGTGCCGAACCACTTGTCGAACGGAATCTCGGATGTGCCGTAGTTACACTCGAAATACCGGTGATGAAGCTGGTGGAAGAAATCCCCGGCCCGCGCGGCATCCGTTTCACCAGCCTTCAGCTTTTCGAAACCCGAGTGAGACAGTACAGGGCTGATCTGCTGGAAGTAGGCGTGAAACAGCAGATGCAGCGGATGCGAGGGTACAATCAGATGGATGAAGTAGGTGGTGAAATAGAGAAGGTTTTCATACCAGTGGTTCGATATTCCTGACCATGGTCCGATATTGACGTTGCGATGGTGCACAGCATGAACGTGCTTGTAGAGTTTCGGGTGATGTTCCAATCGGTGCACCCAGTAGAAATGAAGCCCTGACCACATCGGGATGAAAAGCATCCAGATCACGAACCAAACGGGGGCCGCGGCCCAGGTTATCACTGGCGCATAGCCATTCGCCATCGCCCAGTAGATCAGCCACTGATAGACCGTCGCCACAGTCATCGCACTTCCCAGCGTCCACCAGATGTTATCCAAAACCTGATTTCGAAAGGTAAACGACCCATTGTCACGTGTCAGATCACGCCGGTCGAATTTCTTGTACATGCCCTGCCCTTTGCGCATGTAAAGCCACCAATGCAGACCTCCTGCTATCATGATCTGAGGCACCATGTTCAGCAGCCAGATACGGAACATCCAGCCGGGCGCGAAACTCTGCATGGTCTCTAATGGAGGTAAAAACACGAAATAGGCGGCAAAAGCCATCACCATGCAAAGCGTCAGCGACGTAAGGGGAAGCCAAGCCCCTTTGTACCAGTTCAGGATAGCCGCAGGACGCGGCGGCCAGTTGAACAAAGGGTTCAAACCGACGGGCCCTTCGGGGCGGTAATTCCATCGGGCGGCTTCTGCATCATGTATATCGGTCATGGCTGAAACTCCTAACAGTGCGCTTCAGGTTGCGTAATCCGAGCCTTCGGCATCCAGAACAGATTTGATTTCGCGTAAATGTGCTTCGGCCTGACCGGGATATTCATCAAGCTCTTGCGCGGTTTTCTCAGCAATCTCATCGGACAGAACGCGCAAAGGTTGCCCGGTTTGAAGAGCACGAATGTACGTTTCTGCGGCGCGTTCAAAATAATAGAGTCTGTTAAAGGCATCTGCCGGACTGTCGCCGATCACCAAAACCCCGTGGTTGCCCATGATCATGACTTTCTTTTTCGGGTCCGACAGCATCGCGGCACAGCGCTCACCTTCGCTTTCAAAAGCCAGACCTCCGAATTCTTCATCGATTACGTAGCGATTGAAGAAAGTTGCGGTGTTCTGATCGATCGGCGGCAAGCTGCTGTCTGCCAGCGAGGCAAGAACCGTCGCAAAAATCGAATGCACGTGCATCACGCAGCGCGCATGCGGGCAATGGCGGTGGATCGATCCGTGGAGCCCCCAAGCCGTCGGATCCGGTGCGCCGGGCTGGTCCATGACATCTTTGTCATTGGCATCAAGCAGCAGCAGATTTGACGCCTTGATACGCGCGAAATGCATCTGATTGGCATTCATCAGGAACTGCGTGCCGTCTTCGTTCACTGCAAGGCTGAAATGGTTCGCCACCCCTTCATGCATGTTCAACCGTTCGGTCCAGCGGAATGCGGCGGCCATGTCCACGCGTTCGGACCAATGATCGATGTTGGGACGCAGGTTTGTAACGCTCATGCCGGGCTCCTTCGCTTGTCAATTGACTTCTGGGAAATCGTGCCTTCACCGCAAACGTTTGACCAACGAAAAAAACATGCCTAGTTCATTAGTAAAACTACTGGCAGAGTTATGAGCATGCAGAAATCACTTCCACCGCTCGGCTGGCTACGCACATTTGAAGCGGCGGCCCGTCATTTGTCATTCACGGGGGCAGCGCGGGATTTGAACATGACGCAAAGCGCAGTCAGCCAGCAAATCAAATCACTAGAGGGCTATTTGGGTCAGCCATTATTCCTACGTCGTCCGCGTGCATTGGAGCTGACCGAAGCTGGTATCACCTATCTGCCGGTCGTGCGTGAAGCCTTTCGAACTCTGGTAAGGGGGACACAAGCCGTCACGGGCGCACAACAAAACGCGGTTCAGGTCCAGAGCAATATCACATTTGCCGTCAACTGGCTGGCTCCGCGCCTACCCCGGTTTCGGGAACTGCATCCGGATGTACATCTGAATATCTTCACCGAACTGTGGGAGCCTCGCGAAATGGCCGAAGGCGCGGCGGTGGAAATCCGCTATTCGCTGCGCCCAGCCGATACGGTGCGAACGGAATTGCTACGGACAGATCACTACTATCCTGTCTGTGCCCCCGACTTCCCGGTGACGCTGGAAACTCTGCAGGAACAGCCCCTGTTCGACTGTTCAAATTTGTTGTCGAATTGGGAGAGCTGGATCACAGATCAGGGCCTAACTTGGGGGAAACCTAAGGTAACCTATTCGACGACCTATCTGGTCAGCCTGTCGGTTGCGATGGCCGGAGGAGGCTTGTGTTTAGCCCACGACATGATCGCAAAACGGTTGATTGAAGAAGGCCGCCTGATCGCGCCGTTCAACCATCGCGCTGCTATGCCCGAGGCCTATTATCTATTGCTATCGCCCCAAGCCGAGGAAACGCCGGGCGCGTTGGCGTTTGTCGACTGGCTGCGCGCGGAGATTGAAGCCGATCGCCACAACTAATCGCGGGTCGCTCCCACCCATCGTCAATGCCCTTCGGGCCTCTCCTCTGGTTGGGCGTGGCAGCGCTGGCGCGCTGCGGATGGCAGGTTTTGTGATGATTCCATGATACCTTAATAGTGGGGGTTGCACCTTGCGCCGCATTCGGGAAAGTTGGGCCATGGAATACACTCCCTTCCCAAGTTGGCCCGATACCGCCCCTCGTCTCATCGCTGTTGCTGCTGGCCGCGAGGCTGCCGATTTGGTGATCCGTGGCGGCGTCTGGGTCAATGTGCATAGCCGCGAAACCCTGCCTGACCATGACGTGGCGATCGCTGTGGGGCGCGTTGCTTTTGTGGGGCCGGACGCCGCGCATTGTATCGGTCCTGAGACTCAGATCATCGAGGCGCACGGTCGCTATTTGGTGCCGGGGTTATGCGACGCACATATGCATATCGAATCAGGTATGTTGACCCCGGCAGAATTTGCCCGCGCAGTCATTCCGCATGGCACAACTTCGATGTTCACCGACCCGCATGAGATCGCCAATGTGATGGGGTTAGAAGGTGTGCGACTGATGCATGACGAGGCGCTGATGCAGCCGCTGAACATCTTCACCCAGATGCCGTCCTGTGCACCCTCAGCACCGGGGCTTGAGACCACAGGGTATGAGATCACCGCCGAGGATGTGGTTGAGGCGATGTCTTGGCCCGGTATCATCGGTCTGGGTGAGATGATGAACTTTCCCGGTGTCATTCATGGCGATCCGAAGATGTTGGCAGAGATCGCGGCCACACAGCGCGCCGGAAAAACCGTTGGCGGGCACTACGCTTCGCCCGATTTAGGGCCTGAATTTGCCGCTTACGTCGCTGGTGGCCCTGCCGATGATCATGAAGGCACCTGCGAGGCAGACGCCATCGCACGTGTCCGTCAGGGAATGCGGTCAATGATGCGGTTGGGGTCGGCTTGGTATGATGTCGAAACCCAGATTACTGCGGTGACTGAAAAAGGGCTGGACCCGCGCAACTTCATCTTGTGCACCGACGACTGCCATTCGGGAACGCTGGTAAATGACGGACACATGAACCGCGTAGTGCGACATGCGATTGCCTGTGGTTGCGATCCTCTGGTTGCGCTGCAAATGGCGACGATCAACACGGCGACCCATTTTGGGTTGGAACGCGAGATCGGCTCGATCACACCCGGGCGGCGCGCTGACATTATCCTGAGTTCTGATCTGGTAGAGCTTCCGATCGAAACCGTGGTCGCGCGCGGTCAGATTGTGGCTGAAAACGGGACCGTAACGGTCGAATGCCCGCATCTGAACTGGCCCGCTAAGGCGCGAAATACCGTACACCTAGGGCACGCGCTGACCTCGACAGACTTTGAGATCGCAGCCCCTGCCGGAGCGAACCGTGTCACGGCCAACGTGATCGGGGTGGTTGAAAACCAGGCCCCAACGCAAGCGTTGAAATCCGAGCTGCCGATTATCGAAGGGCTGGTTGAGGGCGAGGGCGATGTGTGCCAGATCGCATTGGTCGAGCGGCACCGCGCCACGGGAGGTGTGACCAACGCCTTTGTCTCGGGCTTTGGATATCAGGGCAAAATGGCCATGGCCTCGACCGTTGCGCATGACAGCCACCATATGATTGTTGTCGGCACCGACCGTGAACAGATGGCACTGGCCGCGAACAGGCTGGCCGAAGTGGGCGGAGGCATCACAATCTTTCGCGATGGCGAGGAACTGGCCTTGGTGGAACTGCCGATCGCAGGCCTGATGTCCGACAACCCAGCGACTGAGGTTGCCGCCAAAGCTGAACAAATGGTCGAGGCGATGAAGACCTGCGGCTGTCAGCTTAACAACGCATATATGCAGCATTCTCTGCTGGCCCTGGTTGTGATTCCTGAACTGCGGATCTCGGACCTTGGGCTGGTGGACGTACGTACATTCGAAAAGATCGACCTTCTGGAACCCCTTGCATGACTACTATCCGAACACCTGACGTTCCCAACCCCGAGAAATTTAGCGATCCGCTTGCAGCTGTCGCACGTTTAGAAGAGCTCTATGAACAGGCGACAAAATTCCTGTGCGATAGGTTTGCAAATGCACTTAAGAACGGCGCTCCTACTGAGAGGTTTCGGGCGTTCTACCCCGAAATCCGGATCAGGACCTCGTCTTACGCGCAGGTCGACAGCCGGCTGAGCTTCGGTCACGTGTCCGAGCCGGGCACGCACGCCACGACAGTGACGCGCCCCGATCTGTTCCGGTCCTACCTGACCCAGCAGATCGCGCTTTTGATCAAGAACCACGATCAACCGGTCACAATCGGAGCTTCGGAAACGCCGATCCCGGTCCATTTCGCTGTCGCCAATAACCCGAATCTGGTTGTCCCGCATCAGGGTGCAGCTGGGTTCACTCTGCGCGATGCGTTCGATGTACCGGACCTGAATACAACAAACGACGATATCGTGAATGGCGTGCACGAGCTGGAAAACGAAGCGGGACCCCTTGCGCTCTTCACAGCCCAGCGAGTGGACTATTCGCTTGCACGACTGTCGCATTATACGGCGACTGACCCCGGCCATTTCCAAAACCATGTGCTGTTCACCAACTATCAGTTCTATGTCTCGGAATTTGAGAGCTACGCACGGGCGCAACTCGCTGATCCCGACAGCGGCTATACCAGCTTTGTCTCGACCGGGAATGTTGAGATCACGGACGCCGAAGCCGTACTGGAACAGCCCCTTAAACTGCCGCAAATGCCAACCTACCACCTGAAACGCGCGGATGGGTCTGGGATTACGCTGGTCAATATCGGCGTCGGGCCATCGAATGCCAAAACGGCCACCGACCACATTGCGGTTCTGCGCCCGCACGCCTGGTTGATGGTCGGCCACTGCGCCGGTCTGCGCAACACGCAGGCGCTTGGGGATTTCGTACTGGCACATGCCTACCTGCGCGAGGACAAAGTGCTGGACGACGACCTGCCCGTCTGGGTGCCGATCCCACCGCTGGCCGAAGTCCAGGTCGCGCTGGAACAGGCTGTGGCCGAGGTAACCGAGTTGGAAGGCTACGAGCTGAAACGTATCATGCGAACAGGTACAGTCGCCTCCGTCGATAACCGCAATTGGGAGCTTCGCGATCAGTCCGGCCCGGTGCAACGGCTCAGCCAGTCCCGTGCGATTGCGCTGGATATGGAAAGTGCAACAATCGCAGCCAACGGTTATCGGTTCCGGGTGCCATACGGCACCTTGCTGTGCGTCTCGGATAAGCCCTTGCATGGTGAATTAAAGCTTCCCGGCATGGCTTCGGCGTTCTATACCACTCAGGTCAGTCGTCATTTGGCGATCGGAATCCGGGCGATGGAGCACTTGCGCGGCATGCCGCTGGAACGGTTACACAGCCGGAAATTGCGTTCGTTTGACGAAACGGCCTTTCTCTGAAGCAAAAAAGCAACGAATTTCCCCTATTTTTGGGGTTTTTAGTGCTACTATTCGTTGTGTTCAGCCACAATATCCCGTTACAGTTACGCGGTGAGGCCCTATAGATCGGGCACGTTAAGGAGACCAAGAAATGGCAAAGCCTATGACAAAGACTCAGCTGGTGGCTGCTCTCGCTGAGGAAATGGGAACTGACAAGAAATCCGCAAATGCCGCGCTGGAGGCCATGACCGGCCTGATCACTCGCGAAGTTTCGGCCGGTGGTGCCGTCACCCTGCCCGGCGTTGGCAAAATCTACTGCCGCGAGCGCCCCGAGCGCATGGTGCGCAACCCCGCCACCGGCGAGCAGTTCAAGAAAGAAGCCGACAAAGTGGTCAAAATGACCATCGCGAAAGCTCTGAAAGACAGCGTCAACGGCTAATTCGCCGAAGACAGATCGCAAGATCGAAGGGGTCGCCACCGGGCGGCCCTTTTTTTGCCTGAATAAGTTATGTAAACATCTGATTAATATCGAGTTTTTGCAGCTATCGCCATAGCTGTGTCATATTCCTCATCCACTCGCTTAATGGGAGTATTATTGAGGAATTTCGATTTATGGCACGATATCAAACCACTGAATTCGATACAGAAAATCAATTCGACTGGGCAAGCATCCAATACACGATTGAAGACGATGTTGTCGTTGCAACGCGGACGACTTTTGATGCCGGATACGAGGTCTTCGGGACTTACGAAGACGGCGTTTTGCGTCAGGAATTTTATGTCGGAACAGAAGAGGCATTGGGCTTTGATAATCGGTTCATTGACTATGACGCCAATGGCATAATGACCGAACGCGGAACGGTTTATCCAGACAGTATCCGCGTGACCGAGACCTTTCAAAATGGTGTTCCGAATGAGATTCTCATCCAAGATGGGTTTTTCGGAGACGGTGCAAAACCCTGGGACCAGATCGTTCTACGCTATGATGCGTCGGGCAATATCATAGGCCGCACGATAACAAACGATAATGGTGCCCGGACGGTTGAAGCCTTCGCGCCCGGTCATTTCAGTACTGTTCAGGACTTTCTACAAACCAAATCCTGGGATCGGATCGACTCGTTCTTCGATGTCAACGGAGAGACAAACGGACGGACGACCACCTATGACAATGGAATTGTCAAACAGGAAACGTGGGCAGACGGACAGCATAGCAACGTAACGCAGACAGACGGAAGCGACATACGACAACGGCGTCGTGAAGCACGAGGTCTGGTCAGATAGCCAGCGCGTCAGCATCAGCCAGACTGATGAGCTGGATGCGAAATCCTGGGATTCGATCACGACCGCCTATCAGGACGGACAAATCTCAGAACGTCGGCTGGAGAAAGATAATGGGGACGTAACCGTTACACTTTACGCGGATGGAAAACGTTCTGACGTGCTGCAACTGGACGGGGACGACAGTGCTTTTTGGGCATTGAAAGTCACCAGCTATCCAGACGCAGGCGGCAAAGAGATTTCTTTGTATGAAAAGGTCGAGGACATCCCTGAATCCTTGTTCCAATACTTCCCGGAACTGACCGCGCCTGACCCGCTTGAAGAGTTCGTGCTGGATTTCAATGACGGAACCCGCATCAATGACAGTGATCAGGTGCTGAATGGTGCATTTATTGCAAGTGTTAGCAAAGGGCAGAGCAACACTGATGGTATTCTAACCCCATACGAATACGGTGGCTCAAACCCCGACCCCGACCTGGAGGCGTTCAATTCCTGGGGGGCAACGGTTGGCTTCTCGAAAAGCGATGGCGAAGAATTCAACTTCAACAGCGTTTCCTTGGCCAATGCTTCCAGATCGGACACCACGTATATACCTGAATCGAACTGGGCAAACCAAGTCACAATCAATGCCTATAATGGCGATGAGCTGGTGCACTCCGCAGAGGTCGATCTGACATTCGATCACGTCACCCACGAATTTGACTGGCGCGATATTGATCAGTCGAGTTCGTCGCATCGGGAGGTGAAATCACCAATGACCATGTCGAGAACGCGGGTTGGTTCTCGATGGACGATCTTAGCTTTTTCGCCTGAATCAAGCGACAAGCTGAATCATAATGATGAGCAGCGCTTTTCTACAAAAAGCTCTGCTCATTCTCATTGCGCGCAAGCTCATTGATGCCAACTATCGGGCGACCCCGCTATTCGACGCAATGGGTCCTTGCAGCTCATGTTAAAATCAGGAACAGTCGCCCGAATTTCATCAGGAGGCCGTAATGGACCTGCGCGCCATCGCCATGGGGCTTGTTTTCGCCCTCATCTGGTCTTCGGCCTTCAGCTCGGCGCGGATCATCGTTGCCGATGCCTCGCCTTTGTTCTCGTTGGCGCTGCGATTTCTGATTTCGGGACTAATGGGCGTGGCGATCGCACGCGCCATGGGGCAAAGCTGGCGCCTGACTCGCAACCAATGGCGCGCCACTATTCTGTTCGGAATCTGCCAAAATGCCCTTTATTTGGGTCTAAACTTCTATGCGATGCAGACAGTCGAGGCTTCGGTCGCGGCGATCATCGCCTCGACTATGCCCCTGCTGGTAGCCCTTGCCGGCTGGCTGCTATTGGGTGAGCGGATACGCCCGCTGGGCATCGTCGGCTTGCTGGCAGGTTTTGTCGGTGTCGCGCTGATCATGGGTAGCCGGATTAACGCTGGTGTCGATCTGTTCGGGGTTCTGCTCTGCGGAATCGGGGCGCTGGCGCTGACCTTTGCCACCTTGGCTGTTCGGGGGGCGACTTCGGGCGGTAACTTCATGATGGTGGTTGGGCTGCAGATGCTTATCGGATCGGCGGTGCTGTTTCTCGCCGCCCCGGTGTTCGAGTCTATTCATATCCACGCCACACTGCCTTTTATGCTGGCTTTCACCTACACCACGTTATTCCCGGGCCTTCTGGCAACTTTCATCTGGTTCCTGCTACTGGATCGCATCGGCCCGATCCGTGCAGCAACGTTCCATTTCCTCAACCCGGTATTCGGCGTGACCATCGCCGCCATTTTACTGGGTGAGAAGCTGGGCCCATTGGATGCGGTGGGGGTTCTGATCACAACGCTGGGAATTCTTGCTGTACAGCTGTCGCGCGAACCCGGTCAGCGCAGCAACGCCTCGACCTGATCTATCAATTTAGGCGCATTTGGCTTGGTGCTTGACCCATAGGTGGCAACGACCTCACCCTCGGGGCCAATAAGCACTTTGTTAAAGTTCCATTTCGGGACAAAGCCAGTCTGCGCAGCAACAGCTTGGTAAAACGGATGGGCATCCGAACCTTTCACTGGAGTGATATCCGTCATCGGAAGCGTAAGGTCATAATTTAGTTCGCAAAAATTCTTGACCTCTTTCGACGACGCCAGCTCTTGTTTGAACGAATTCGACGGGACCGCCAGTACAACCAGCCCGCGTTCTTCATATGTTTCGTGCAGCTCCTGCAACGCTGCGTATTGTCCGGTAAAGCCGCAAAGCGACGCCGTGTTGACCACAAGCACGGGCTGTCCGCGCCAGTCTTCCAGTGATAGTGTCCCGCCATCGATTGATGAAAATTCGCCCGTCAGTGGTGCCGCCTGAAGGGCTTTGCCCAACAAGATCAGAGCAGTCAAAAGAGCCATACGGAACATCACTTCACCTCCTGTTATAAATCATACGCGCTGTGCATTCGTTTGGATCAACTGCACAGACCCGCGAGCGCGCTGTAATATGGTTTTGATTCCTGCGCATCTATGCCCAAATAGGACATCATCATTCAAACACCGGAGGATCCATGTCCCGTTATACCAAAGACCCCGAGGTCATTGCGGCCCTCTCACCTGAAGAATTTCACGTCACCCAGCGCAGCGGCACCGAACGCCCGGGCACTGGCAAGCTGTTGAACAACAAGGAACCGGGCATCTACGTGGATATCGTCTCGGGCGAGCCGCTGTTCGCCTCGACCCACAAATACGAATCCGGCTGCGGCTGGCCCAGTTTCACCAAGCCAATCATACATGAACATGTCGAAGAGTTTCGCGACACCACTCATGGCATGATCCGGACCGAGGTCCGCTCGAAACACGGCGACAGCCACCTGGGCCACGTGTTTCCCGATGGCCCCCGCGAACATGGCGGGCTACGCTATTGCATCAATTCCGCCTCGCTGCGGTTCATTCATCGCGACGAGATGGAGGCCGAAGGGTATGGCGAATTTCTGATCCATGTGGAGGATATCTGATGACCGATGAACGCGCCGTTCTGGCCGGAGGCTGCTTTTGGGGCATGCAGGACCTGATCCGCAAACTGCCCGGCGTCTCGCGCACCCGCGTCGGGTACACCGGCGGCGATGTGCTAAACGCAACTTATCGCAACCACGGCACCCATGCTGAAGGGATCGAAATCTTGTTCGACCCGACCCAGATCACCTATCGCGATCTGCTAGAGTTCTTTTTCCAGATCCACGACCCGACCACCCTGAATCGTCAGGGCAATGACCGCGGAATGAGTTATCGCTCGGCGATCTACTATGTGGACGATGCCCAGAAACAGGTGGCCGAAGATACAATTGCCGATGTCAACGCCAGCGGCATTTGGCCCGGCAATGTGGTGACCGAAGTCGAACCCGTCGGCGATTTCTGGGAAGCCGAGCCCGAGCATCAAGATTACCTAGAGCGCATCCCCAACGGATACACCTGCCATTTCCCGCGCCCGGACTGGGTGCTGCCAAAACGCTCCAGTGCGGCAGAATGACATGCGCGGTAGCCCCTTGCGGGGCTATCCGACCGCCACCCGTGGTCGTCCGCTCGCTTCAACCGTGATCAACGCTTCGACGAATACCTCTTGCGCCTCAATCTTGGCGGTGCGGATATCGCGGTCGACTGTCACGCGTATATCCTCGGCACCTGCTTGGCGCACCGCGCCCTCAGCCTCGTTGCGCAGCACCTCTTCAAGCAGCTGCAGAGCGGAATTCGAGTCCGAGAAATCCTGCGGCCCCTCTTCCAGATGTACCCGATAGCGGCCTTCGGCCGGGGACGTAACTGAACCGGCACGCCGAAGGGTCAGCCGCCCGACAACCGCACCGATGGCATTTGCAACACCGGCATGCTCTGGCAGGACCATCTTGCAATGCAACCGCTCTCCGACTGCCGGGTAATAGCTGGGGGCCGAAGCCCCAAGGCCCACCACATCCACATTCAACGCGGTATCCAATGCCAACAACCCTCGGTGTTTCGCCAACCCGCGCTGCGTCAGAACATGCCGGGCCAGATCTCTTGCAGGCTGGTCAAACCCATGGCTCTCCTCGGCAAAAGCAGTCTCTAACAAGGTCAATGCGGTTTGTTCCGTCAACTGATCAACGATAATCTGAGCCAGCGCTTCAGGCGATACTGCCAGCCTGTCCCCTGATCCAACCCGCTTACGCGCCATCAGTTCCAGCGCCTTGAGCGCTGCCGAGCAGTCCCAATCCGCAAGCCGCCCCAGAGCATGGCTGGCATCCGAAGGGGTGACACCCGAGACCTGTACGATCCCGCGATCCACCAAACGACCCAGTGCCCCATGCTCCATCCGGGTTTGCAACAGACTGCTGAGCGGCACAACACGATCCTCCAACCGGTCCAGTAACACTGATTCACGCGGCCCGACCCCATCGGCGGGGATACCCGACACACGACGGGCAAACCTCGTGTCATGTTCACCTACGGTCGTCGCCCGCAATTGCTCATCCAATGCCGCATGTACCACATCCGGGGCCTCAGCTGCGATCAGCGACACCGGCAGCACCCGACGCGGCCCAAGGAAGACACCGCCGCCCAAGCCTTCGGTCACCACATGCACCTGACTGTCACCGCCCAAACCATGAGTCCGCATCGCAACCGCTTCAACCATGGTCCTGAAACCGCCAACCTGCGCGCCTGCGGGGTCGATGGCAGGTTTGCCATCTCTGATCAGCGCGACGTCGGTCGTGGTCCCGCCGATATCGGACACCAGCGCGTTCTCAACATCGGTCAGCCAGCGCGCGCCAACGATAGAGGCCGCAGGGCCACTTAGGATCGTTTCAATCGGACGCTCCCGCGCCTGCTCGGCGCTCATCAAAGCGCCATCCCCGCGCACAACCATCATTGGGGCGGTGATGCCCTGCGCGCGCAACTGATCCTGCGCGCGCCCGATCAAGCGGTCGATCATCCCGATCAATCGTGCATTCAGCACGGCGGTCACTGCACGCTTTGGCCCATTCAGCTTGGCCGACAGATGATGAGAGCACGTGACCGGCACTCCCGTACGCTCGGAAATCACGCGCGCCACTTCCAGTTCATGCGCCGGATTCCTGGTCGCGAACTGTGCCGCAACCGCATAACCGGAAATGCCTGAATGTGAGTCTAAAAAGGCCTCAAGCCCTGCAACATCCAATTCGGCGACCTGACCCCCGGCATGGTTGTGCCCACCGGCCAGAACCAAAGCCGGATCGCCCTTCAACGCCTCTCTTAGACCGTGTTTCTCAAGGTCGCTTTCCCGAAACCCGACATAGATCAACGCCACGCGCCCGCCCTGGCCTTCGACCAACGCATTGGTGGCCAGCGTTGTCGACAACGATGCCATCCCAATCTGATCCGGAGACACATCAGCCGTCTCTAGCACAGCAGAAACCGCGCGGCCCACACCAATCGCCAGATCCGCTCGTGTGGTCAGCGATTTGGCCGACGCGATCACCTCGCGCTCATCCCGGATCAGCACCGCATCCGTGTAGGTTCCGCCCGTATCCACCCCCAAAGCCAACGCCATCGGGTCCTCCATCTGTTCGCCAGAACCGGGTGTAGCGTTTTCCTGCGGCGCGTCCAGCCTGTTTACGACAACCGGGATGCCGCCCAGCGCGCGGCATCAGCCACGGTCGGATCCGGATCATCGGTCAGCGTCTGTGCAACCTGCAGTAACGCCGGCACCGCTGAGTTCCCAATCGCATAAAGCACGTTCCGCACGAACCGATTCCGTCCGATCCGCTTTATCGGCGAGCCCGAGAACATCGCGCGGAATGCTGTATCATCCAGCTGCGCCAGTTCCGCCAACGGAGGTGCCTTTAGCTCCTCCCGCGCCGCATAGCGAAGGTCACTGGCCGCGACCGCAAACTTGTTCCACGGGCAGGCCGCAAGACAATCATCGCAGCCATAGATTCGGTTGCCCAACAGCGCGCGCAACTCTTCCTCCACCGGCCCCTTATGCTCGATGGTCAGATACGAAATACAGCGCCGCGCATCCAACTGATACGGTGCCGGAAACGCGTCGGTCGGACAGGCCGTCAAACACGCGCGGCATGAGCCACAATGGTCGACCTCAGCGCCATCCACAGGCAAATCCAAAGTTGTGAAAACAGACCCTAAAAAGGCCCAATTTCCCCAATCCTGACTGACAAGATTGGTATGCTTGCCCTGCCACCCCAGCCCAGCGGCCTGCCCCAGCGCCTTCTCTGGCACCGGAGCAGTATCGACAAACACCTTCACTTCACCCCCACCCTCGGCAATCAGCCAGCGCGCCAATCGTTTGAGGCGCTTCTTAACCAGATCGTGATAATCCTTGTTCTGCGCATAAACCGAAATGGCGCCCAAGTTGGAATGCGCCAGCACCGCAGTCGGGTCATGCTCGGGCGTATAGCTCTCCGCAAGCATGATCACCGACCGCGCGTCAGGCCACAGCACAGACGGATCACCGCGCCAATGAGCCCGCTCAGCCATCCAGCCCATCTGGCCATGATATCCGGCTTGTAGAAAGGCATCCAACCGTTCGGGAACAAGGGGCACATCCCAAGGACGACAAACCCGACAGGCGACAAACCCCTCAGACAAGGCTTGCTCCACCAACCGCTGTTTCAACTCCGATCCGCTCTTCATCTGGCCAAAAATACCTTCGGGGGTGAATTGACCCAATGGCCAAGAGGGGGCGGACAGCCCCCTACCCCTCAATCTATCAGAAATCCAGATCCGCGTAATGTGGCGGTGGCCGGAATCCCGGAACCTGATCCGCCAGAATCGAGCGGAACGCCGGGCGGGATTTGATCTTGGCGTACCAGTCCTTCACCGCAGAGCTTCGGTTCCAATCTACGTCCGAAATGTAATCCAGCGCCGACAGATGCGCCGCCGCGGCGAAATCGGCCAATGTCATCTGATCTCCGGCCAGCCAGCGACGGTGATCCAGCAGCCAGGCCATATAATCCAGATGATACTTGATCGCGCGCGCGCCTTCCTTGACGTTCTTGCTGTCCGGATAGCCTTGCCCCGTTACTTTCTTGTTCACCCGCTCATAGAGTAGCTTTGAGGTCACCTCGTGGTGAAACTTGTCATCAAACCAGCCTACCAAACGCCGCACCTCATAACGTGCTTCGGCTTTTTTAGGCATCAAGGGTGGCTCGGGTCGGGTCTCTTCGATATATTCGCAGATCGCGGCGCTCTCGGCCATGATCTGACCATCCAGTCGCAGCACAGGAACCTTACCCGCCGGGTTGCGGCGCAAAAAATCCGGGTCCTGTTCCCAGTATCGTTCTTCGACCAGCTCAACCTCGATCTTCTTTTCGGCCAGAGACAGGCGAACCTTGCGGCAATAGGGCGAGAGGGGGACGTGAAACAGACGCGCCATGAACTTCCATTCGAACCAGTAGAGTACCCTTCAAGCTTTAGCCGCTGAGGGGTCTGGGTTTCAATCCTCGAAACACGCGGCGCGTCCATCTGCGCGGATGGTGGCCGCTCCATCCAGAATTGACGCGGCACGCCTGCGGGTCCGCACCGATGGATCCGTCACCGACCGGTTGCGCGGGGATGGCAGAATCGCCGCCACACGCGCCGCTTGTGTCGGAGACATTTTTGCCGCACTCACCCCATAATACTTCTGCGCCGCGGCCTCGACGCCAAAGATCCCTTGTCCGGTTTCCGCGACGTTCAGATACACTTCGAGAATGCGCTGCTTGCTCCAGACGATTTCAACAATCGGAGTCATCGAGGTTTCAAGCGCCTTGCGGACCCAGCTGCGCCCCTGCCAGAGAAATACATTCTTGACCACCTGCTGCGTGATGGTCGATGCACCCCGGCTGCCGCCATCTTCCAGCGCATCGCGGATCGCTTCGACATCAAAGCCCCAATGCAGGCAGAAGTTGGCATCCTCGGCTGCTACGACCGACCGCGCCATGATCGGGGCAATCTCTTCGATCGGCACCCACTCGCGATCAACCTTCCCAAGCCGACGCCACTCGGACCAGATCGTATGCGTGACCGGCGGGTTCACGACTGAATAGATCAGAACCAAAGACACAAAAGCCACGACCATCGCCAGAACAACACGAAGGGCCCAGCGCCGTATCCGAGCGATGGGGCCTGTTGTTTTGTTTGATCTGGACGCCTTCTTTTTCTTACCGCGCGGTTTGCGGACTGCTTTTTTTGCCATGCCTTGCTATACGCCGCGAAGGGCGTATTTGAAACGGATTATTTCGACAACATCTGTCCGTCGCGCGGTCGCACAACCGGGCGTGCAGTTCTGACTGAGGCTGCTCCGCGCGCCGCCAACTCCGGGAACAAGGCCAATACTTCTGCTTGCGTCCGACGCTCGGCCTGGGTCAGTGCATGTCCCGGGTAGTAGCTTTCACTTTTGGCGCCATTGGCGAACACGATCTCATGTCGCCGGAACAGAATGTGGATATAATCCACCTCGCCCCCTTCGACACGCGTCACTGTTGTTCCGTTCACAAGACAATGGGCAGCGATCAGAACTTCTTCATGGCCAAACAGGTAGGGTGCACGCCAATCATCGATCAGCATCCTGTGCTGCGGCGAAACAAGCAGAGGGCGCGTGAGCCCGAACATCCCTGTCTCGAAGCGAATTGGGGCCAGTTTACCCTCGGCTGCTACCTTGGTCCGACCAATCCAGAGCACAGGTTTAGCGCCGCTATCCGCGGTCGTAACCAGATCTCCAGGTTTCAGGTCCTCGACCGGTCGGGGCCCATCGGGGGTATTAATCAATGTGCCGGGCGTAAAGCAGGGCGGACCGAGATCACCGTTGGCGATATCGACCGAACCAAACGAAGCCCCATCATCGCTAAAATCGGTGACTGAAGAAGAAACAAATGTGCCTTGCTGCAGAACCGATCCGTCTGTTGGGGTAAAAACCTCGCGCCCGTCAGCAAGGTAGAAGGTAACGCCGGTATATGTAACCTGCGCACCACCTGGCAACTCGATCGTCACCATATCATTGAAGTAAGACGCAGTGATATCAGATCCGTCAACCGAGTCTCCATTCAGCCGGTTGACCAGATCATCGTCATTCTGATCGATGATATCAAAGAACTCGACGTTGAGCGTGGATCCAACAACGGTTCCGTTCGCACCCGGATTGGCCGGGTCGAGCACAAAAAACTGATCTGTATACGTCGTGGGCACACCGATATTCCACTTCACTCACATCATTGGGATAGCAGCATGCCTGCATTTCCCGAATAAACTATGACTAAAGCTAGGCGTTATGCACGGCATTACACAAGAATTGGAAACAATATGGCCAGACAAAAGAATACCCGGCGTGTTGGGAACGACACGCCGGGCCAAAGATTTAGATCTCTCAAGACCTATTCTGCAGGAACCGCCGCCACTTCGGTGGTCAGAGGATGACTGAGCTTGTTCAACATCTCTTTTGGGCAAACCTGCAGGAAGTTGGTCTTTTCCACATCCCAATGCTGTAAGATATCAATGGCTTTGCGGCTGTTGGTCTCCGCGACATGGCGCTCGATCATTGCTTTCAGCTGATCTTCCCAATGGTCCACTGTCACCGGACAGGTGACAAGCGTCTCCATATTCATCAGCGCCTCAGCTTTGCCTTCGGGGTCGTACAGATAAGCCATACCACCCGTCATCCCCGCACCAAAGTTGGCACCGATATCGCCGAGAATAACCGCAACGCCGCCGGTCATGTATTCACATCCGTTCGAGCCGCAGCCTTCGATAACCACTCTGGCACCTGAATTTCGCACCGCGAACCGCTCACCTGCGCGGCCTGCTGCAAATAGGTGGCCATCGGTGGCACCGTATAGGACGGTGTTGCCAATGATGGTGTTATATTCCGCCTTGAGCGGGCTCACCTGCGGGGGTCGCACAACAATCATGCCGCCCGAAAGCCCCTTGCCGACATAGTCGTTGGCATCACCCGAGACCTCCAGCTTGAGACCTGGAGCGGCAAAAGCCCCCAGCGACTGGCCGGCCGAACCCTGCAGTTTCACATGCAAGTGATCGTCCTGGAACGTGTTCCGCATGCCGAAATTCTGGACGATGTGGCTTGAGACACGTGTACCCACGGTCCGATGCGTGTTCTGCACCGCGTAAGATAGTTGCATCTTCTCACCGTCTTTCAGGAACCGTGCTGCATCGCGCACAATCTCGGCATCCAGCGTATCCGGCACTGCATTACGATCCTTGTCGCGGTTGTAGACGATATCATGTGCACCATCGACGGTGATCAACAGCGGGTTGAGGTCCAGATCATCCAGATGCGCCGATCCGCGGCTGACCTGTGCTAGCAGATCAGCACGACCGATGATTTCGTCAATCGAACGTGCGCCGAGGCTAGCCAGCAGTTCTCGCACTTCCTGTGCGTAGAAGGTGATCAGGTTCACCACCTTGTCCGCGTTGCCAGTAAACTTGGCACGCAACGATTCGTCCTGCGTACACACGCCCACCGGACAGGTGTTCGACTGGCACTGACGCACCATAATACAGCCCATTGCGATCAGGGCGGCGGTACCGATGCCGTATTCCTCAGCGCCCATCATCGCGGCCATGACGATGTCACGACCGGTGCGCAGGCCACCATCCGTCCGCAGAGTCACACGGTCGCGCAGGTTGTTCATCGCCAGAACCTGATGGGCTTCGGTCAGGCCCATTTCCCATGGCAGGCCGGCATATTTGATGCTGGTCGCAGGTGAGGCCCCAGTACCGCCATTGTGACCCGAAATAAGGATAATATCGGCTTTCGCCTTGGCCACACCGGCAGCAATCGTGCCAACGCCCGAGGACGCCACCAGCTTAACCGTCACTTTGCAGCGCGGGTTGATCTGTTTCAGGTCATAGATCAGCTGCGCCAAATCCTCGATCGAGTAGATGTCGTGGTGCGGCGGCGGCGAGATCAGCGTAACGCCCTTGGTAGAATGCCTCAGACGCGCGATCAGGTCTGTGACTTTCATACCCGGCAGCTGACCGCCCTCACCCGGTTTCGCGCCTTGAGCGACCTTGATCTCAAGCTCTTCGCACTGGTTCAGGTATTCGGCGGTCACGCCGAACCGGCCCGAGGCCACCTGTTTGATCTTGGCCGACGGGTTGTCACCGTTGGGCTCGGGCACAAAATGCGCAGGGTCTTCACCACCTTCGCCGGAATCCGACTTCGCGCCAATCCGGTTCATCGCCACGTTCAGTGTCTTGTGCGCCTCGGGGCTTAGGGCGCCCAGCGACATGCCTGGAGTGACAAAGCGTTTGCGGATTGAAGTGATCGATTCGACCTCTTCGATCGGCACCGGCTTGCCCAGCGGCTTGAAATCCATCAGATCGCGCAAGTGAATCGGAGGATTGGACTGCATCTTGGCCGAATACTGTTTCCACAGCTCATATGAGGCGCGGTTACAGGCCATTTGCATCATGTGCATTGAGGTTGCTTCCCACGCGTGGGTCTCACCCGATTTACGCGCTTTGTAGAAACCTCCGATGGGCAGAACATCCAAACCGCTGTCCCACGCCTTGGCATGAGTTTCTTCGACTTTGGTCTGAATACCGGTGACACCGATGCCGGAGATACGACTGGTCATACCCGGGAAATACTCGGCCACCATCGCGCGGCTGAGACCCACGGCTTCGAAATTCAGACCACCGCGATAGGACGAGATCACCGAAATACCCATCTTGGCCATAATCTTCAGCAGACCCTGGTCGATGGCTTCGCGATAGCGCGCAACGTTTTCGGTCAGGGTGCCGTCCAGCAGACCACGGTCAATGCGATCAGCCAGTGAGTCTTCGGCCAGATAGGCGTTCACAACAGTCGCGCCACAGCCGATCAGAACCGCAAAGTAATGAGGATCAACACATTCAGCAGACCGCACGTTCAGCGAACAAAAGGTCCGCAAACCCTGACGGGTCAAATGCGAATGCACAGCACTGGTGGCCAGGATCATCGGCATCGCCACACGACCTTGCCCTGAATTCATGTCAGACAGCACCAAGTGACCCGCGCCCGAGCGCACGGCTTCTTCTGCTTCGGCTCTAACACGCGCCAAAGCAGCGCTCAGAGCGCCTCGGCCGGGTTCAAAGCTACAATCGATCTCCGCAAGGGGTGAACCCAGTTGATTGACCAGGGTGTCCCATTGTGCATTGCCGACAAAGGGGCTTTCCAGAACGATGATCTCGGTCTGGCTGCTGTCTTCGTCCAGCACGTTCTTAAGGTTGCCGAACCGCGTCTTCAGCGACATCACACGGTATTCACGCAAACTGTCGATCGGAGGGTTCGTCACCTGGCTGAAGTTCTGCCGGAAAAAGTGGCTAAGCGGGCGGTATTGCTTGGACAGAACAGCCGAGGGCGTATCATCGCCCATCGAAGCCAGCGCCTCTTTGCCGTCCTCTGCCATCGGGGCAAGAATCTGTTCTAGGTCTTCTACAGAATACCCGGCCGCGATCTGACGCTTGCGCAGTTCTTCTCCGGTGAATTTCGGGTGTTCCGTAACGCCCGCAAGTGACTCGTCCAGATCGTTTATCTTGCCGACCCAGTCGCCAAACGGCAGTGCTCGGGCCAGTTTGTCCTTGATCTGCTTGTCGCGGAACAGCTTGCCCTTTTTCATATCGACAGCCAGCATCTGGCCCGGTCCCAGCGCGCCTTTTTCGGTCACGGTGGCCTCATCAATCGGCACCATACCCGCCTCGGACCCCGCGATGACCAGACCATCGCCGGTTACCACATAGCGCATCGGGCGCAGACCATTCCGATCCAAACCGGCACATACCCAGCGGCCATCCGTCATTGCCAGCGCAGCAGGGCCATCCCAAGGTTCCATCACTGAATTGCAGTAGGAATACATGTCGCGCCAGCTTTGCGGCAGCTCGATAGCTTGCTTGGACCAGCTTTCCGGAACCAGCATGGTTTTCGCCATCGGCGCCGAGCGCCCCGCACGCACCAAGACCTCGAATACCGAGTCTAATGCGGCGGAATCCGACGATCCGCCCGCTATGATCGGTTTGATATCCTCGGCATAGACGCCAAAGCTATCCGAGGTCATGCGGATCTCGTGGCTTTTCATCCAGTTGATGTTGCCTTTCAGCGTGTTGATCTCACCGTTGTGGGCCAACATACGGAAGGGCTGGGCCAGCCACCATTGCGGGAACGTGTTGGTCGAATAGCGCTGGTGGTAAATCGCAAAAGCGGACTCGAACCGCTCATCCATCAGGTCGGGGTAGAAAACAGCGACCTGCTCGGCCAGCATCATGCCTTTATAGATGATCGACCGGCAAGACAGCGACGCCAGATACAGCCCCGAGATTCCTGCGGCCAGCGCCGCTTTTTCAATACGGCGACGAATGACATAGAGCTCACGCTCGAATGTCTCTTCATCCACGCCTTTGGAGTTCGAGATCAGGATTTGCTCAATCTCGGGCCGGGTCGCGTTGGCCTTTTCGCCCAGACAGGTCACATCAACCGGCACATGTCGCCAGCCATAAATATAGTAACCCATGCGCAGAACTTCGGTTTCCACTATAGTCCGGCATTGTTCCTGCGCGCCAAAATCCGTGCGGGGCAGGAAAACCTGACCGACAGCAACCAGTTCATCCAAGTTTGGTTCATGACCCGTGCGACGAATCTGATCATAGAAGAATGGGACCGGGATCTGCACATGGATACCTGCGCCATCCCCGGTTTTACCGTCCGCATCTACCGCGCCGCGATGCCAGATTGCCTTTAGCGCATCGATCCCGGCATCCACCACCTTGCGTGACGGCTTACCATCGACGGACACAACAAGGCCCACACCGCACGAGGAATGTTCTTCTTCCTCTGAATAGAGACCGTTTTCTGCCATCCATTTGCGCTTGGCTTCTTCGGCCCGCACCCAATCGGCATCATATTTGGTCATTGGCTGTCTCCTTCTTCCCAAGGGGGCACACAGGCTTTTGTTAATCTGTCGGCGTTCGCTTTCGAACGCATACCCGCTGGGATTTTTCGAATTGCTTTTGCGTTTTGTTTCACTCGGCTGCGATGGCGGATTTGGCGTTAAAACGCTCAATTATGGCATCTGCGCAATCGCGCCCGTCACGGATCGCCCAGACCACCAGCGAAGCACCGCGCACGATGTCGCCGATGGCATAAACGCCCTCCATCTCGGTTGCACCGGTCTGGAACGCAGCTTTGATTGTACCCCAGCGGGTCACAGGCAGATCAGGTTGGCCGAATAAGGTGGGCAGGTCTTCGGGTTCGAAGCCAAGCGCCTTGATCACCAGATCGGCCTCTTCGACATAGTCTGCGCCCTCAATCACTTCGGGAGCCTGACGGCCCGAGGCATCGGGCTGGCCCAGACGCATCTTCTGCACCATGACACCGTTTACTTGCTCATCGCCGGTAAAGCCCTTGGGTGCGCTAAGCCATTCGAAGATCACGCCTTCTTCCTCGGCATTCTGGGTCTCACGCTGCGAGCCCGGCATATTGGCGCGGTCCCGACGATAGAGGCATTTGACCGACGTCGCACCCTGACGAATCGACGTGCGCACGCAATCCATTGCGGTATCGCCCCCGCCGATGACGACCACTTTCTTACCTTCCGCGTTCAGGCGGCCATTGTCGAAGTCATCAACCGCATCGCCAAAACTTTTGCGATTCGAGGCTGTCAGAAAATCGATCGCCTTTTCAATCCCACCCAGACCGCTGCCGGGCATGGACAGATCACGGGATTTGTAGACGCCCGTTGCAATAATCACCGCATCATGTTTCGCGTGGATTTCCGCGAATTTCGCGGCGTCCACATCGCAGTTCAGCTCAAATGCAACACCACCATCTACAAGCAGGTCATTTCGGCGTTGGACGATATCCTTTTCCAGCTTGAATCCTGGAATGCCGTACATCAGCAGCCCCCCCGCACGGTCATATCGATCATAGACCGTGACCTGAATACCCGCCCGGCGCAGCATATCCGCCGCAGCCAATCCACCGGGTCCACCGCCAATGATACCCACGCTTTCGTCGCGCTCGGCACGGGGATGAACGGGTTTGACCCAGCCTTTATCCCAGGCTGTATCGGTAATGTATTTCTCGATCGAGCCGATGGTGACCGTACCGTGGCCTGATTGCTCGATCACGCAATTGCCTTCGCACAGACGGTCCTGTGGGCAAATGCGACCGCAAATTTCAGGGAAAGTGTTGGTAGCCTGGCTTGTTTGATACGCCTCTTCCAACCGCCCGGTTGCCGTCAGATTCAGCCAATCAGGGATATTGTTGTGCAGCGGACAATGGGACTGGCAATAGGGCACTCCGCACTGGCTGCATCGGCTGGCCTGTTCGGCCGCCTTCTCCGCGGCGTACTCGGCATAGATTTCATCGAAGTCCTCTTTGCGGTCACTGGCGGCACGCTTTTCAGGCATGACACGATCGATCTGCACAAATTTCAGCATCGGTTGCTTGGCCACGGGTCAGACTCCATGAATTGGCTTGGTCAGGGTTCTTTAAGTGATGTCATTCTGGATGAAAAGTCAACAGTACTGACCTATATTGAGAAAACTGCATCGCTCGATGTTTTTTCAGAGAAATTTGTCGTGTTTTTAGTTCCGATTCGGACCTATCTGGACACTTCACTTTCCCGTTGCCCGCTTATACCCATTGTTCTCAACAAAACGAGCACGGTACCGGCAGAGCAGATGAGCCTTTTTCACTTGATTCTTGTGGCGATCATTCAGGGCGTCACCGAATTCTTGCCTGTATCTTCATCCGGGCACCTGATCCTGCTGCCCCGCCTGACTGGCGCGGTTGATCAAGGCCTGGCAATCGATGTCGCCGTCCATGTAGGAACACTTGGCGCGGTTATTCTTTATTTCTGGTCAGATGTGAAACAAGCCCTCGCCGGGATACCCCAAATTATCCGAGGACGAATTGAGACGCCTCAGGCGCGGTTGGCACTGGGCTTGGTCATCGCCACGATCCCGACAGTCATCGCGGGCGGGATCGTGTACCTGACGGGGCTTGAGCAGGCTCTGCGTTCAGTCGCCGTCATCGGATGGGCGATGCTTGGCTTCGGGTTAGTGCTGTATTGGATGGATCAAAAGGGGGTACAAACCAAACGTAGTTCGGACTGGGGCTTAAAGGACGCAATGATCATGGGGCTGTGGCAGATGTTGGCCTTGATCCCGGGGACTTCACGCTCGGGGATTACGATCACAGGCGCTCGTCAGCTTGGCTATACACGCGAAGATGGTGCGCGGATTGCCATGCTGATGTCGATACCTACGATCATCGCTTCGGGCGTCCTGCTTTCGGTCGACGTCATCCGTGAGGCGGATACACAGCTGGCCAAGGACGGCGCGATTGCCGCAGCCTTCGCCTTTGTTTCGGCTCTGCTCGCGCTTAACCTGATGATGCGGCTTCTGCGTAGCGTCAGTTTCACACCCTATGTGATCTACCGGGTCATCCTCGGAGCAATACTGCTAATGATCGCCTATAGCTGATCAGATGCGCAGGTTCTTGGCCGAGTTCTGAATATCGTCATACTGACCCGCGGGGCGGAATTTCCACAGATATTCTGGCAGAACCGACTCCAACGTTGCGGGCTCGATCCCGAGGTCCGAAAAACCTTTAGCGTCATCCGCCACCACATTATCGCGCCGCAGATTCTTAAGTTGGTCACGAGTCAGGATATTGTTCGGAAACAACTGAAAACTGACGAACTTCGCGATATCCAACACACCCGCCATGATTTTCGCCGCCCAGAAAGGCATCCCGATGATGATCCGGCGGCGATGAATTACTTCGAGCATCTGCTGCATCAAGGCGCGGAAACTCTTTACCTCTGGCCCGCCCAGTTCATAAACACCGGCAGACGCTTTGCCCAGAACGCCTTGAACTGCCGCTTGTGCAACATCATCGACATAGACAGGTTGAAATTTCGTTTCCGCCCCAACAAGCGGCAGGAACGGGCTCATCCGTGTCATTCCTGCGAAGCGGTTGAAAAACTGGTCTTCGGTGCCGAAAATGACTGATGGGCGCAGAATGACGGCACCCGGCATGTGTTGCAAAACGCCCGCCTCGCCCTGCGCTTTGGTGCGTGCATATTGGCTGTCGGATTCGGGATCCGCACCGATGGCCGAGATATGAACCATGCGGTCAATACCCTGAGCGGCCGCCAGCCGGGCGATCCGTTCGGCACCTTCGGCCTGCACTGCGTCGAACGCATTCTTGCCCAGCTCATTCAATACGCCAACGCAATTCACCACGGCGTCCACACCATGCATCGCTGCAGCGACCGAGGCGTCATCACGGATATTGCACAAGATAGGCTCGACCTGACCAACCGCGCCATAGGGTCTGACGAACATCGCTTCATTGGGCCGCCGCACAGCGACGCGGACACGCCAGCCTTCGGCAGCCATACGCCGCGCGATATATCGGCCAACAAAGCCCGATCCACCGTAAATCGTGACGAGTTTCGACATGATGGCGCTCCTGCTGTCTTGGTCTGAATTGATCTAGCGCCCACGAGCCCGTCGAACAAGGCGCAATAACGCCGCGCTTCTCTGAAAATCCGTCGCGTGAACCAGAAGTTGGGGCACGCATCAAAAAACTTTCAAAAACACCCCCGAATCTGGTTGACGCCCACTGCCAGTCAGCTTAAACGCCCCTCCACGACACCTGCCCAGGTGGCGGAATTGGTAGACGCGCTAGCTTCAGGTGCTAGTGTCCGTATGGACGTGGAGGTTCGAGTCCTCTCCTGGGCACCAAAATCTCCATAAAATTTGAACCCTGGCACTTCCGGTCACTTGACCGATGTACAATCAGACTGGTTTGGCCTGTCTGAGTCAATTTCTTTGTTTGACCCCGAGAATCGACCCGTAGCTACCGGAATTAACAGTCTCTGTTGCACTACCTTTTGCCAGTCGAAGAAGGACATGGTGCAATGCTATGGCAATTTCCTGCAAATCAAACTCATCTTTTTTGAAGATACCTACCCGTCACGCTTGTTAGTTACAAAGTCAACTATTACCACACCGATTAAATTCGATCGTATCTGTCCGGAAGGAACGTGCAAAATGAATGAGCCGACCAAGAATGAACGCATGACAGTTGCCCCATCCTTGAAAGGGCCGCACGAAGGGTACATGCCGGGCTTTGGCAACGATTACGAAACTGAAGCGCTTCCTGATGCTCTGCCCCAGGGTATGAACAGCCCGCAGAAATGCAATTACGGCCTCTATGGAGAGCAACTTTCAGGTACTGCGTTCACGGCACCCTCGCACCAGAACGAGCGCACCTGGTGCTATCGTATCCGCCCGTCAGTAAAGCATTCACATCGCTATGAAAAAATCGATGTTCCCTATTGGAAATCAGCGCCAAATGTCGATCCTGACGTTGTCAGCTTGGGACAGTACCGCTGGGATCCGGTGCCCCATACCGGTGAACAGACAACCTGGGTCACGGGCATGCACACCATGACCACTGCCGGGGATGTGGACACTCAGGTCGGGATGGCCAGCCATATCTATATGGTGAATACTTCGATGCAGGATGATTACTTCTTCTCGGCTGACTCCGAGCTGCTGGTGGTGCCGCAAGAGGGCGTTCTGCGATTCTACACCGAATTGGGGATCATCGACCTTGAACCCAAGGAAATCGCTATCATTCCACGCGGCCTTGTCTACCGGGTCGAAGTTGTGGAAGGCCCTGCGCGCGGGTTCGTGTGCGAAAACTACGGCCAGAAATTCGAACTGCCTGGCCGCGGCCCGATCGGCGCCAACTGCATGGCCAACCCGCGTGATTTCAAAGCACCGGTCGCGGCGTTTGAGGACCGCGAAGTGCCTTCAACCGTGACCGTCAAATGGTGCGGCCAGTTTCACCAGACTAAAATCGGTCACAGCCCGCTGGACGTGGTGGCGTGGCATGGCAACTATGCACCCGTTAAATACGACCTGCGTACCTATTGCCCGGTCGGAGCCATCCTGTTCGATCATCCGGATCCGTCGATCTTCACCGTTCTGACCGCACCTTCAGGCCAGCCCGGCACCGCCAATATCGACTTTGTTCTGTTCCGCGAGCGCTGGATGGTCATGGAAGATACCTTCCGCCCGCCCTGGTACCACAAGAACATCATGTCCGAACTGATGGGCAATATTTACGGCCAATATGATGCGAAACCGCAGGGCTTTATTCCCGGCGGTATGAGCCTGCACAACATGATGCTGCCCCACGGCCCGGATCGCGAAGCCTTTGAAAAAGCATCGAATTCAAACCTAGGGCCAGACAAGCTGGAAAACACCATGTCCTTCATGTTCGAAACCCGCTTTCCGCAGCATCTCACAGCGTTCGCCGCCAATGAGGCACCACTGCAGGACGATTACATCGACTGTTGGAGCGACATCGAAAAGAAATTCGACGGCACACCCGGCAAGAAGTGACGAGGGTATAATTTCTTCGTCTCCCAAAGGGCAGAGATTTAGAACGCTTGATCTGTAACGCATTTAAGCGGGTACGTTCAGAAAAGCTTGGCGACCCCGGCAGGATTCGAACCTGCAACCTGCCCCTTAGGAGGGGGCTGCTCTATCCAGTTGAGCCACGGGGCCGCGCGTCGTTTTCTCTAGCGGGGTTTTTTCAGATTGTCATGGGCTTTGCACAACAGTTGAACAATTCGCCCTGTTCACGCTACCATCGGCCAAACAAACAATGCAGGTATCTCGGTGACAACAGAAACAAAACGCCCGCTTACCCTTCGTGATGTCTCGGAAGCGTCCGGAGTATCCGAAATGACCGTTAGCCGGGTGCTACGTAATCGCGGGGATGTGTCGGATGCCACCCGTACCCGTGTTTTGGCCGCCGCAAAAGAGCTGGGATATGTGCCCAACAAGATCGCGGGAGCATTGGCGTCAAGTCGGGTGAATCTGGTCGCTGTGATCATCCCGTCATTGTCAAATATGGTCTTCCCCGAAGTTCTAACCGGTATCAATCAGGTGCTGGAAGATACTGAACTGCAGCCGGTGGTTGGCGTCACGGACTATCTGCCAGAAAAAGAAGAAAAAGTGCTGTACGAGATGCTCTCGTGGCGGCCCTCAGGCGTGATCATTGCCGGACTGGAGCATACCGAAGCCGCGCGCGCTATGCTGGATTCAGCTGGCATACCGGTGGTCGAGATCATGGATACTGATGGCAAACCGGTGGATGCGATGGTGGGAATCTCTCACCGCCGCGCCGGGCGCGAAATGGCGCAGGCAATCCTGAAGGCGGGCTATGAGCATATCGGGTTTATGGGCACCAAGATGCCGTTGGACCACCGTGCCCGTAAACGGTTCGAAGGGTTCACCGAAGTATTGGGCAAGCACGGGATCGAGATTGAGGACCGTGAATTTTATTCGGGTGGCTCGGCGCTGGCCAAGGGGCGCGAGATGACACAAGCGATGCTTGAACGCTCGCCCGAGTTGGATTTTCTGTATTATTCCAACGATATGATCGGCGCGGGTGGGCTGCTGTATTTGCTGGATCAAGGGATCGATGTGCCCGGTCAGATCGGATTGGCCGGATTCAACAATGTGGAGCTGCTGCAGGGGCTACCACGCAAGCTGGCCACCATGGATGCCTGCCGGACCGAGATTGGGCGCACCGCGGCCGAGATCATTGCGGCGAAGCTGGCCGATCCGGATTCCGAGGTTGAAACCCGCGTTACCCTAACCCCCAAGATCAGCTATGGCGACACGCTGAAACGGCGATAACGCCAGATGGCGCAGCAACGTCTGGACAACCGCGCTGCGCGGGCGCTGTTCATGGATCGGCACGCGCTTTTGGAACAGCCTACCGGAAGTTCCAAAGGCGATGACTTGTTACAGCTGATCCATCGTTTAGGGTTTGTCCAGCTTGACAGTATCAACACCGTCGCCCGCGCGCATGACATGATCCTATATGCGCGTAAGCCCAGCTATCGCGCGCGCCACCTCAAACACCTCTATGAACGCGACCGCGCGCTGTTTGAGCATTGGACGCACGATGCGGCGGTGATTCCAATGGAATTCTATCGCCATTGGCATCTGCGGTTCCTGCGCGATGCCGACATGCTGAAAGCTCGTTGGAAGAACTGGCGGCGAGACGGGTTTGAGCAAAAGTTCGAAACCGTCCTACAACATATCCGCGACCATGGTCCGGTTGGCTCGTCCGATGTGGGAAAAGACGAGAAAAAGGGATCTGGCGGTTGGTGGGACTGGCATCCATCCAAGACCGCGCTGGAATATCTCTGGCGATCCGGCGCGCTGACCGTGGTTGGACGCGATGGGTTTCAGAAACGCTATGACCTGACAGAGCGGGTTATAGAAACTCAACTTTGCCCCGGCAATTTGCACTGCGACGCAAATGAAACTGTGGATTGGTTGTGTAACGCCGCACTCGACCGGCTGGGGTTCGCCACATCAGGAGAGCTTGCCGCGTTCTGGGATACGGTAAGCGCTGCCGAGGCAAAATCCTGGTGCCAACAGGCTCTAACACAGGGTGAAATCGAAGAGAACTGCGTCGAATGCGCAGACGGGCGGGAACGAAAAGTGTTCGCCCGCCCCGGTCTATGCGAACACGCAGCGGCGATGCCCGATGCGCCGGGCCGGATCAGAGTTCTCAGCCCTTTTGACCCTATGTTGCGTGACCGGAACCGGGCCGAGCGGTTGTTCGGATTCCACTATCGGATCGAGGTGTTCGTACCCGAACCCAAGCGTATCTACGGCTATTATGTCTTCCCGTTGCTTGAGGGGCACCGGTTAATCGGGCGCATCGACATGAAGGCCCAGCGAGACCGTGGACTGTTGCGAATCCGATCCGTATGGCCAGAAAGGTCGGTGCGTTGGTCTGATGCAAGAACCCGCCGCCTGCAGGCCGAATTGGACCGGGTAAGGCGATTTGCGGAACTGGACGGGGTGGAATTTGAAAAGGATTGGCTGAAAGATCCTAAATAGAACCCAATTTTTCGATCAGGAAACCTTGTTCCTCAATCAGTAGGCGCAGCTCGTTCAGCGAAACATGGGGCGCCCTGCCCGATGTATCTAGCTGCGCATTTGCCCGCCCATACAAAGCCTCGCGACTGGCCAATATGTTCTTGAGCTGTTCCATCGCCTTGGGATTTCCGGCCATCGGGCGTTCGTCGCCTTGGGCGCGCACGCGGTCCATATGCTCGGTCGGTGACGCGCGCAGCCAGATGGTGTGAAACCGGCCAAGCAGGGTAGCATAGGTCGAAGGCTCTGATACGATCCCGCCCGCGACTGCCAGCACGACCCGATCATGCTCTGCAATCACCCGATCCAGCGCCTGCGCTTCCAGATTGCGATACCCGTCTTGCCCGTAGAACGCCATCACTTCAGACATGGGCATGCCGGCCATCTCTTCAATCATGGCTGTGAGCTCAACAAACGGCAGTCTTTGTGCAGCGGCCAGCATAGCGCCAAGAGTTGACTTACCCGCTCCGCGTAATCCAATCAGACAAACCCGATGCGCACGTGCATCCTCATCTGGGTGTGGTTGCAATGCACGCCTGACGCTTTCTTTGACGTCGTCGCTGGCTTGTCGGAAAAGCTCAACTATCTGCAAAGCATCCGAATCCCACGGATCATCTTCACCAATCAACCATTCGGCTTTGTAATCCAGTGCCTGTGCGACACGGTGCAACACGCCGATCGAGATGTTGCCCTCACCCGCCTCAAGCTGCGCCAGATAGCGTGGGGAAACGCCCGAGTACTCAGACAGGATCCGGCGCGGGATGCCTCGCATTTGACGCGCCCGGCGTACACGCGCGCCCACTCGTTCGCTCAAATCCTGCTTTGCAATATGTGCAGGCGGTGCCGGTTCTGGCGGTTTGGGCCCATCCATCTGCATTGAACCGTTTGTTAAAGGTAAGGATGAGGCTACGACGCGAACCATCTACGGGCAACGAATATTACCTTCTCCGCCCACAATGCTTATCGTTTGGGGCCTTAAACGAGGTCTGAACGACGGCAAACAGCTTGGTTAGAGCCTGTTCTGAGCATTGCGCTCAGCCTTCCAGCTGGTGAAGCTCTACCAGAAGGTCCAGCAACTTCTCGTGCTGCTCTGCCCCGAGCAAAGAGCGGGTGTGTTCCGCCAGCTCCAACATTTCCGCCAGATTTGCGTCGATAATTTGCAACCCATTCTCGCTGATTTCGACAATCTGTCGGCGGCGGTCTTTGGTATCCGGCCGCCTCATGATCAGCTTGCTGTCTTCTAGCTTTTTCAGAATGCGCGTCAGGCTGGGCAACAAGAGGCAGGCGCGCTCGGCGATCTGAGTAGGCTCCTGAGGTCCTTCTTCCTGTAAAACGCGCAGAACGCGCCATTGTTGCTCGGTGACGCCAGCATCCGTTAGCACACCACGAATAGGCCCCATCACCCTTTCCCGAGCGCGCAACAGCGCTATCGGCAATGATCGGGACGTCTGTGGTAAGTTTCTTGACATATGGAATTTTCGCGCAATTCCAAATATTTCGCAATAGAACGTTGGTTGTGGTTGAGTTTCGTGTACTGGGCTTTACTTAACTTGTTTAGCATATGATACTGACAAAAAGGCTACCGAGGCGGATAAGATGAAATGGAATGAATTCTCCGATTGGGGCAAGAAGGTTTCCGAGTGGACGCAAGACTATCACCTGACGGTGGGCGACAAGCCCGTGCGCGCCCGGACCGAGCCGGGCGATATCCTGAACGCTCTGCCCGCGCATCCCCCTGAGCGGGGCGAGCCGATCGAGGACATCTTTCATGATTTCGAACAAATCGTGATGCCCGGCATTACCCATTGGCAACACCCTCGGTTCTTCGCCTACTTCAATTCGAACGCGTCGGCCCCGTCTGTTCTGGCCGAGTTCCTGGCCAGCGCCATCGCGCCGCAATGTATGCTGTGGCAGACCTCGCCCGCCGCAACCGAGATGGAAACACGAATGATGGACTGGCTGCGCGAAGCGCTGGACCTGCCCAAAGGGTTTGCCGGGGTCATTCAGGATTCGGCGTCATCTGCGACATTGGCGGCTGTGCTGACCATGCGCGAGAAGGCGATGAACTGGCAGGGCAACACGCTGGGGCTGTTCGGTCAAAAGCCACTGCGCATTTATTGCTCTTCCGAGGTTCATACCTCAATCGACCGCGCAATCTGGGTTGCGGGGATTGGACAGGACAATCTGGTGCGCATCCCCGTGCAAGGTGATTGGCGTGGAATGAACCCCGAGGCGCTTGAAGCAGCGATTCAATCAGATTTAGAGTCTGGTTTCCACCCGGCGGGCGTGATCCTTTGTGTTGGAGGGACCGGAACCGGGGCAACTGATCCAGTGGATCGCTGCCTTGCGGTCGCACAGAAATACGGCCTTTATTCCCATGTCGATGCAGCCTGGGCGGGGTCGGCGATGATCTGCCCCGAATATCGTCACTACTGGCCGGGGATCGATCAGGCCGACAGCATTGTATTCAATCCCCATAAGTGGCTGGGCGTGCAATTCGATTGCTGTGCGCATTTCCTGAAAAACCCCGATGATCTGGTCCGCACGCTTGCGATCAGCCCGGAATATCTGAAAACCCACGGCAAGGACGGGATCATCAATTACTCGGAATGGTCGGTGCCATTGGGACGTCGGTTCCGCGCGCTGAAACTGTGGTTCGTCATCCGCACCTATGGGCTGGAGGGGCTGCGCGAACGGCTGCGGAATCACGTCAATTGGTCGCGCGCGCTGCATGATCGTCTAGCAGCAGAACCGGATTTTCGGATCGTGACGCCTCCAATGTGGTCTCTTTGGACCTTCAGATACGAGCCGGATGGGGCCGACGATCTGGATGATCTGAACCTGCGGCTGGTGAATGCAATCAATGATGCTGGGCGGATCTACCTGACACAGACCCGCGTGGATGGCGATCTGGTCATCCGCTTTCAGGCCGGTCAGTTTGAAACCACAGAACAGGACGTGATGATGGCCTATGACGTGATCACTGAAATCGCTCGAGGGCTTTAGGCCCTCATTGACGCTGCAGCCTGCGCGTATCCCCCCGAGGCCCCGTCAACAAAATGCACATGGTCGTCACGCATGGCCGAGGGAACAAAGCAGGTCATCATCGCCTCTTGCTGGGCGTGCATGCCATATCTGATTTTGCCTTTTGTTTGCGCGTCTTCCAGCATCTGAGTGAGCTTTTCCAACGTGCTCGAGTCACAATCCAGCGTCATTTTCAGACCGTCATCAAACTTTCGGAAATCAGCGTTGCGACTGACCATCTCCTTGTAATGCTTGGGTTCGAATTGACCCAGGCGCATCCCGGTTTTGAACAACAAGCCGATCAACATATTCCCGATCATCAAGCGTGTTTTCTGCATCAGAAGATTCCGACCCGCGCGTGAGACATGGGCATCGATATCGACGCCGGGCGGAGGGAAACTCATCGGAGGTCCTTTGGCCGGAACCGGGTGACCGGCGCGTTCTAGCCCTTCGGCGACGGACAGGATGGATTGAGTCAGGGCGGCGAATTCAGCCTCATTAGACTCTGATGTAGGCTGAATAACCAGTGAAACGATCTGACCAACCCTCGCTGGACTGTTGGACCAACGACAAGATAGGCCGGTTAGATCGGGCTGCGCGTCAGGTCCGGCTGGTTGCACAACAAGTTGCCCGGATTTCATCTGAGCCTCGGCCCAGGCCAGTCCCCCGCCGGTAAACATCGCATAGTCAACGCCGGTGGACGGCGCAAAGCGAGCAACACGCAGATCACGTCCAGCGGCGCGGATGTCGGCCACCGAAACCAGCGCTGCACGCAGAGTGATTGAGAATTCCGTTTCGGCCCAGCTTTGCAATGTTGCCAGCGTATCTCGCGCGATCTCGGCATCCTCGTCCGATACGGCGAATCCAGCACCATCACCACCGAAGACATACGGGAATATGCGCCCGCCCAGCGCATTGATCATGCCTGAAATCACGGCCGCCCCCACCATGTTGACGGTCTTGTACCGGCCCCGCGCGATTTCACCGGTCGAATCTACGATATCGGCGACGCCCAGAACCCATGTCTCTGGCAAAGGTGTGAACTGCGCGGGGTCACTGAGGCTGAGGAAATTGTCCGAAATGGGGACGGAGGCATAAAATACAGAGTCTGAGAGGGTCATAACACACTCGGGAAATCCTAAATCTGCAGTGATGATAGCTCAATTGTGAAGAATGTCCGCCCCAATCGATTCAATCATGGCACTTGTGCCGATCAACGCGGCGTGCAAAGCATCGGGGCGGGGCAGCTAGACAATAGGTCAAGAAATGCAGGCAGGTTTGGTGATCTTGTGTCTGGCCTATGTACTCAGCCAGTTTTTCCGCGCTTTTCTGGCAGTTTTGACTACCGATCTGGGACGCGATATCGGCGCAACACCCGAAGACCTCGCCTTTGCTTCAGGTCTTTGGTTTCTAATCTTTGCGGCGATGCAGATTCCGGTGGGCTGGGCACTGGACCGCGTCGGTCCTCGGCGCAGTTCTGCGGTGCTGCTGCTGATCGGCGGGGCTGGCGGGGCTGGTCTGTTCGCGGTCGCAACGACCCCGTTCCATGTGGCGCTCGCCATGGCGCTGATCGGGGTAGGATGCTCGCCGGTTCTGATGGCATCCTACTATATCTTTGCACGAGAGTTTCCGCCCGCCAAATTCGCCACGCTCGCCGCCGTGATGCTGGGCGTAGGGTCTGTCGGCAATCTGGTCGCCTCATACCCCACGGCGCTGGCGGTCGAGCTGATGGGCTGGCGCGCTACGCTGGCCGGTCTGGCGATCATCTCTGCCGCAGTGGCTGCGGGGATCTGGCTGACAGTACGTGACCCTAAAAAGGCCGAAACCGAGCAAAAAGGATCACTTCTGGACCTGCTGAAAGAACCTGCGCTGTGGACCATTCTGCCGCTCATGCTTGTGTCTTATGCGCCTTCGGGTGCGATCCGAGGGCTTTGGGCCGGGCCGTATTTGAATGACGTGTTCGGGCTCAGCACCGCTCAGATCGGGACGGCAACGTTGATCATGGGGGCCGCGATGATCGCGGGAACCTTCGCCTATGGGCCGCTGGACCGTATGCTGGGCACCCGGAAATGGGTGATCCTGGGCGGTAACGTGTTGGGGGCCACGACGCTCGGCCTGTTGTGCCTGTGGGTCGACAGCGGCGTTTGGGTCTCGGTGCTGCTGTTGGCAGTGATCGGCTTTCTGGGCGCCAGTTTTCCGGTGATCATGGCCCATGGCCGGGCCTTCGTGCCGCCGCATCTGGTCGGGCGGGGCGTCACCCTGCTAAACCTTTTTGGCGTCGGCGGCGTCGGTCTGGCGCAATTTGCCACCGGGCGCATCCATGCAGCCAGCGCCGGGATCAGCCCCTCAGCACCTTATACGGCGATCTTCGGCTTTTTCGCGGTCACCCTTGCCATTGGCTGCGTGATCTATCTATTCAGTCGGGACAGCGTGGACTGAAACCGGAGACCGCCAGTGCAGGACATTGAGGTGATTGCACCCAATCTGAAGCATTCCCTGTCGGGCGTGACAACGACGGTGATCCGTCTGCTGCCAATCCAGCAGAAAATGATCGGCATCCGTGCCACCGGTCCCGGCCTACCGGCAGATTTGCCCCATATCAGACTCTGGAAACTACTGTTTCTACCCAATCGCAAACGGGTCTGGCATGCACGCCGGAATACCGAGATGTTGATGGGTCTGGTCTTGCGTTCGGTGCTTCGACGCAACTACAAACTGCTATTCACCTCAGCCGCGCAACGTGATCATTCCGGGTTCACCAAGCGGCTGATTTCGAAAATGGACGCGCTGATCGCGACGACGCCTCAAGCCGCTTCCTTTCTGGAGCATCCCGCTACTGTTATCATGCATGGCGTCAACACCGAGCTGTTTCACCCGGCCGAGGACAAAAGCGCCCTGCGCCAAAAACTTGATCTGCCAGACGGGCTGCTGATCGGGTGTTTTGGCCGTATCCGCCCTCAGAAAGGGGTCGACTTGTTGGTCGATGCCGCCCTGAAGGTGCTGCCTAATCACCCCGATGCGCATGTGATCTTCACCGGGCGTACCACCAACGAATTTGAGGCGTTTCAGGCTGAGCAGGAGCAAAAGCTGCAGGACGCCGGGCTGGGCGACCGCGTTCATTTTCTGGGTGAGCGCCCTTGGGATGAGATTGTCGAGACCTATCGCGCGCTCGATCTGTTCGTTGCGCCCGCACGGCACGAAGGGTTCGGCCTTACACCGCTTGAAGCGATGGCCTCGGGCGTGCCCGCCATAGCCAGTCACGGGGTCGGAGCGTTCAGTGCGCAAATCAAGGATGGTGAGACCGGAAGACTGGTCGAGAAAGACAATGCCCCTGCACTGGCCGACGCGCTGGAGGATATGGTGCAGGACCGCGCTGCGCTGGCCGCTGCGGGACTAGCCGCGCGCGCCCATGTCGAGCAGAATTTTCGAATCGAAGGCGAAGCGCAGGCGATTGTCGAAGTTTATCGATCCTTGCTGAAACAACCCTGAACGGTACTGAACTGTGTCAAATCGGTGTGACGGGGTGAAATAAGCCGAAACCCCTCTTTTTTCTTTGCCACAACGCGGCTATGAACGCGCGTCCTTAACTTTGGAGACATGAAATGGGCTATCGCGTCGTAGTCGTCGGCGCCACGGGCAACGTGGGCCGCGAAATGCTGAACATCCTGGCGGAACGCCAGTTCCCTGTCGATGAACTTGCTGCTCTGGCAAGCCGTCGTTCGCTGGGTACTGAGGTGACATTTGGCGACAAGACGCTCACTACCAAAGATCTGGACACATTCGATTTCACTGGTTGGGACATGGCGCTGTTTGCCGTGGGTTCCGAGGCCACAAAGGTTTACGCCCCCAAGGCGGCAGCGGCTGGCTGCGTGGTGATCGATAACAGCTCGCTCTATCGCTATGACCCGGACATTCCGCTGATCGTGCCGGAATGTAACCCCGAGGCGATCCACGACTATAAAAACAAAAACATCATTGCCAACCCAAACTGCTCGACCGCGCAGATGGTGGTCGCGCTGAAGCCGCTGCATGACCGTGCACGCATTAAGCGCGTGGTCGTCTCGACCTATCAATCGGTGTCGGGAGCCGGCAAGGAAGGCATGGACGAGCTTTGGGATCAGACCAAGGCCATCTACAACCCGACGACCGAGGTTGAGCCGAAGAAGTTCCAGAAACAGATCGCCTTCAACGTCATCCCTCAAATCGACGTCTTCATGGAAGACGGCTCGACCAAGGAAGAGTGGAAGATGGTTGTCGAGACCAAAAAGATCGTCGATCCGTCGATCAAGGTCACCGCAACCTGCGTTCGCGTTCCGGTATTCGTTGGCCACTCCGAGGCGGTGAATATCGAGTTCGAAGAGTTCCTCGACGAAGACGAAGCCCGCGACATCCTGCGCGAAGCACCGGGCATCATGGTAATCGACAAGCGTGAAGCCGGTGGTTACGTCTCGCCCATCGAATGCGCGGGCGATTTCGCCACGTTCATCAGCCGCATCCGTCAGGATTCGACGGTTGAGAATGGCATCAACCTGTGGTGCGTTTCGGACAACCTGCGCAAAGGCGCGGCTTTGAACGCTGTTCAAATTGCAGAATTGCTGGGCCGTGAAGTTCTGAAGAAGGGGTAACCTTCGCCAGTTGGTTATGACTCTATTAAACCCCGCTGTACCGCCAGTGGGGTTTATTATTTTGTGGACGGGCAGAGATGGCAATATTGCGGGGCAAAGCCGCCCTGTGCATGCGTTGCCATTGCCTATCCAGCACCAGTTGGTCAGCCACCGATCTGGGACATTGTCGCTTTTACCGCATGGTATCTTTGAGAGTTTGGGGGATGCGTCCCTAGAAAGCGATCACCAGGATCAGGAACTCGTGCGAAGTACAGCGCACCCTTGAGTGGATCATAACCCGCTTTGTAGGCTATTACAGTGCCTAGTCGATCAGCTTCCAATTCAAAGTTCTTTGAATAGCTGCGGCCGCCAACAAAGGCTCCAAGGTCTTGTGCTGCGGCAATGTCATTCGGCCCTGACCCCGCAATTGTTGCTAGACCGGCCAAAAGCACCGCACCAGCCGCCGCATTTTGGGCCTGTCGCGCCAAATGCGCTTGAATGTGGTGAGCGGCCTCATGCGCCATAACAAATGCAAGTTCGTCAGTGTTGTTTACATTCCGTATCAGCGCTTGAGTCATTGTGATAACGGGGCGCCCCGACTTGCTTAAACTCTGATACGCGTTTGAGGGTGCTTTTTTGTCTGGATCAATGCGGATCAAAAAATCACAATTCACATTCTTAGTGCGGCGGCGGCATTCTCGTTCTGCCACAGGTTCTATTCGTGAGGCGACCTGACGGAACCTTATTTGTGCCTGTTGTGAACTGACGGGCGCGCTCGCGCGACCGGGGTTTGGAATAGGTGCTGATGGAGGAGTGGTGGTTGAAGCGCATCCCGCTAATGCCAAAACAGCTAACATCAATACCGTTCGCCTCATAAACACACCTTTCCAAATGTTCAGAGCATCAAAATCGAATCTGTGGCTTTCGAGAAACCAACTTGCACATTCGAACCTACGGTCTTCACGATTTGATATTCAATAACAGACGGGTTGTCGGTGGTCGCCCCGATTAAGCTGTCGTCAAAATGGTAGGCACTACAAATGGCTTTGAAGCGAAGGACCAAACGATCCACGCCCCGTTCTGTATGGGCTTGAACCGAGTTGAACACCGCGTCAGCGGAGGTTATTTGCGCTGCACGATGGCTTGATCCCAGCCTCCTGCGCGGCAAAGGGACTGCTATGAGCGCACGTACATTTCAACAATCGTTTCTGGTATGGCCTCAAAGCAGTCATCAGAGAGATGCCTACTGCCTGATCCTTCACCCCTGTCCCTCAACCAGCGTCTTCAAATTCTCCAACCCGCGCTCGTAATCTCCGCCGACCCAATTGTCCATCATTAGGCCCATCCAGCGGGACATGGGGTTCATACCAAGGTCGGATACGAATCCCCAGGTAACCTGTGTGCCTGATCCTTCTGGCCGCAACTGGAACGAGGCGGTGGCTGTCCCCATCGGGCCAAAATCCAGTGCGGTTTGCACGGACTGATCCGGGGTGCTCTCGGTGATTTCCTGCGAACCGGTTCCCACCTGCGGGTTGTCCGAGGCCCAGTTCAGCGTGTTTCCGACACCCGCTTCCGGGCCACTATAGCTCAGCTTGGTTTCGGGGTCTCGGGACAGCCAGGGGGACCATTTCTCGGTCTCCTGCATCGAATTCACATAGGGAAAGATCGCCGAGGCTGGTGCGTCGATTGTGATGCTGCGGGACACCTCGGCTTGACCAGGCAAAAGATATGATACTCCGACAAGCGCCAGAATGATCACCAGTAGGGTGACGAGAATGCGTTTAATCAATTTCATGAGCTCGATCCGATTCTGACAACATCATCGGAAACATATCAAAAAATCGACGTAATTTCAGAGGCCCGATCGTATGACCCGCAGGATCAGGCCGGTGGCTGGTAAGGCAGCGACGAATGGTGCAGCACGATGCGAAGCACTCCGTCAGCGTCTTTTTTGTAGCCGAAGCTTTTGTCGACTTGCGTGATGTTACCTTGGCTATCCGTCAGAATGACCTTGCCCATCCACATGGCGACATCACCTTCGACGAAGCTGGCCGATGTCTCACTTGCCATTTCGCGCCAACCCTTGATTCCGAAACCGCCATCAAGCGGAAATTCGGCATCGTGACCGACAAAATAGGCCAGTGCACCGTGGCGAGTCGGGCGAAAGGTTTGATCTCCGGACGCCATAGTTGGTTTGAACAGGACCGGACCCAGATTATAGCCGTATGCCGCATCCAGAACACCCTCGGCAACGGAACGGGCCGCATCGATCCCACCGTCTTCAAAAGCTTTGGAGATCGCAATCAACCCATCGCCCCAGGCGGTACGGGCAGCGGCCAGCTCGTCAGTGGTAATCGGCATGATCCTGTCCTTCTCTGTCCGGTTTCTACGGTACTGGCAGCAAGTGAGCGTCAACGCAAGAGGTGTGACCGGACTCTCGCCCGGTTTTGCCCACAGAACCGCGTGGAAGCCTGAATTCTCAGAAAATTCGACCCATTCTTTTGAACCGGTGCAAGGTTTTGCAAAGCATTTTGCCGCCAATCTCTGACAGTGCCGTGGGGGCACTTCAATTGGGGTGAATGTGGTGGACAAGATTATCACACTGGAACAGAAAGAACCCGTGCGTCTGGACCCGGACCGCCTGAGCAGCCTGTACAATCAGCTTGGCGACACCAACGCGATGGATGTGCTGTGCCGCACGGTTGAGGAACTGGCGTTGCGGTTGTCGAATTGTGAACGGTTTTGGCGGCAACGCGATTGGGCCGGGCTTCGCAAATGCGCAAAATCTCTCGTGGCCATATCCGAGCAAATCGGCATGACAGCACTGGCACGTGTGGCAGGCGATGTAGCCTGTACTGTCGACGCTGGCGATGCGGTGGCGACAGGGGCGACTCTGAGCCGCCTGATCCGTGTGGGTGAGCGATCGCTGACTGCCGTCTGGGACCAGCAAGATCTATCCGTCTGAGGGGGGTTGCGAGTGCGCCGCAGACAGATAGTCTGGGCGAAAATCCAACCAGCCGAGACACGCATGACCCTGTCCTTCGCCCCTGCCTCCGACCCATCGCTGCCACTACATGTGTTAGAGCAATCAGATTTTGAAAGCTGGCTGACCGATCAGCCGGATCATATCCGAGCTTGGGTTGCGGCCGATGGGTTTTCCGGAGCTCTGGGTCAAACACTTCTGGTGCCCGGCACAGATGGTAATCCGCAGTTTGCCTTGGCGGGGTATGGCAGCGCGGCAAAACGGGTACGCAAGCGATTTCCGCTAGCCGCTGCCGCAGAATCGCTGCCCAAGGGCACCTATCATATCGCCTCGGGCGTTCCCGCAGATGTGCTTGAGGCTGAATGCCTGGGCTGGCTGATGACGGGATATGCCTTTGATCGCTATGCAGCGCAAAGCCCGGCTAACGCTACGCTGATCGCGCCCGAGGGCGTAGATGCCCGGCGGATCGAAATCATGGCCAATGCCGAGGCATTGACACGGGATCTGGTCAACACACCCGCTTCGGACATGGGCCCGGTGCAATTACAACACGCGGTTGAGGCACTGGCACGGGAACACGGCGCAGACATCTCGGTCATCACAGGCGATGCGTTGCTGGAACAGAATTTTCCGATGATCCACGCGGTGGGGCGTGCTGCCGAACAGGCCCCGCGTCTGATCGAGATGAACTGGGGTGACCACGGGCCAAAACTAACATTAGTTGGGAAAGGGGTCTGTTTCGATACCGGCGGCCTGAATCTGAAACCCGGTGCTTCGATGGGGTTGATGAAAAAAGATATGGGCGGAGCGGCCAATGTGCTGGGTCTGGCCCGTATGATCATGGCGCTGGATCTGAAGGTGCAATTACGGGTCCTGATCCCGGCGGTCGAAAACGCTGTAGCGGGCAATGCTCTCCGCCCCGGCGACATCCTGACGGCGCGCAATGGGCTAACGGTTGAGATAAACAACACTGATGCCGAGGGTCGGTTGGTGCTGGCCGATGCCCTTGCTCTGGCGCATGAAGGGGCACCAAACCTGCTCATCTCGATGGCCACTTTGACTGGCGCGGCCCGGGTTGCATTGGGCGCTGATCTGGCCCCGTTTTATACCGATGACGACAAAGCCGCAGACGTGCTGGCGCGTGCTGGCCGGGCTGCCGCTGATCCGGTCTGGCGTATGCCTTTTCATGACCCCTATGAAGCGATGATCGAACCCGGCATCGCTAACCTCGACAATGCGCCTTCTGGTGGATTTGCAGGCTCTATCACCGCGGCACTGTTCCTGCGCCGGTTCGCTGCCGAAAGCCGTTATATGCATTTTGACATCTATTCGTGGCAACGCAGTAAGGAACCCGGTCGCAGCAAAGGTGGTTTGGGCCAAGGCCCGCGTGCCCTCCTGGGTGCTTTGCCAGAGATCCTTGGCCTATGACTCAGGCGCGCATCATTCAACCGGTCATAGACCTGCTGCGCCACCCTGACGGTCCGCGCGACCGGCAATTGTTGTTCGGCGACACGGTCACTGTTTTGGACGACCAAAACGGCTGGAGCGAGATCTCAGCCAGCAAGGACGGCTATACCGGATGGGTGGCGACAGACCATCTGGGACCAATTGAGCCACAGACTCACTGGATCGTCGCCGCTTCGACCCATGCCTATGAGAAGCCCGATATTAAAAGCCGCGATCTGACCTCGCTGAGCTTTGGCAGTAAAATCAGGGCTCTGTCTGAGGAGGGCGGGTTTCTGGAAACGCCAATCGGGTTCATTCCGGAGGTGCATGCCGTGCCCGCCTATTCCCTGCTGACCGATCCCGTTTCCGCGGCCGAACTTTTTCTCGGCACCCCTTATCTTTGGGGTGGTAACAGTCGATTCGGGCTGGATTGCTCGGGCCTCGTACAGCTCGCACTGCTCGCCTGCGGCGTTCCTTGTCCCGGAGACAGCGGCGATCAGGAACGCGAAGTTGGTGGATCGGTGCCCGAGGGCGATCCCGCACGGCGCGGAGACTTGCTGTTCTGGAAAGGCCATGTTGCCTGGGTTGCCGCCGAAAACCTTCTACTTCACGCCAACGCCTATCACATGGCCGTCGCGCTCGAACCGATGGATCAAGCGATTGCCCGGATCGCTGCCCAGGGTGACGGGCCGGTTACAGCGCACAAAAGGCTCTAATCCAGGTCAACCGCACGGATAAGCTTGCGTTCCAGAACCCTCAGAACCGCGCGCAGATCGTGCCCGCGCTTCAATATACGCCCATCCATGCCGACCACGGAATACATGCCCTGACGTAGCCGCAGGCGCGGGTGCTTCTCGACCCTGTAAATGGGATGTTCCGCCGTGCGCCGAAAGATCGAAAACACCGCCATATCCCGCAGGTTCGAGATTCCGTAGTCGCGCCATTCACCGGCAGCAACCATTCGGCCATAAACAGACAGGATTTGAGACATCTCGCGCCGGTCAAACGCGACCGGCATCTGGGCAGAGCCGGACCCGAACCGGCTGGGAGGCTGCATGTTCATATGACAAGCCTTGCCGGAAATCGCCGTCGAATCAAGCCCACTGGCATCAAGGTGTTGTATTTTTGGATCGCCCGCCCGCTATCTGCGCCCAACCTGACGGCAAATCAAGATCACCGGCAGCAACCCGACAGCCAGAATAACCAGCGACGGAACCGCTGCACCTTCAAGCCTCTCATCCGAGGCCAGACGATAGGCCTGCACTGCTAGCGTGTCGAAGTTAAAAGGCCGCATGATCAGGGTCGCGGGCAGCTCTTTCATCACATCCACAAAGACAATCAACAGTGCCGTTAGCAGCGAAGGCGTAAGGATCGGCAGATGCACCCGGCGCAGCGTTCCCAACGGGGTTTGACCCAGTGACCGCGCGGCGGCATCCATATTGGCGTGAACCGTACTCTGCCCACCCTCATAGGCGCTGAGCGCGGCGGCCAGAAAGCGCACCATATAGGCCGCGATCAACAACCAGATGGATCCAGTGACCAGCAGTCCGGTCGAGATACCAAAGGTTTGGCGCATCCACGCATCCAGTGCGTTGTCGAATCCCGCAAAGGGGACGATCAGCCCCACGGCGATCACGCCACCCGGCACCGCATAGCCTAACCGCGCCACATAAGCCGCCATGGCGGATCCGCGCCCGGGGCGCAGGCGTTGGAAGAATCCTATCGAAATCGCCGCGCTGACGGTGATAACCGCCGCAGTCCCCGCCAGTGTCAGCGAGTTCTGTATGAACCCGATATATCGGCGCGACAGCAGGTTCTGCTCGGATTCCAACCCCATCTGCACCAGGATAACCACAGGCAGAAGGAATCCGAACAGGACGGGAATTGCGCATAGCAGAAATGCCGCAAGTGATTGCCATCCCTTGAGTTGCGCCGCTGGCAGACCTGCGTGGCGCTTGCCTGCCTGATAGTATTTGGCCTTGCCGCGCTGTGTCCGCTCGGCCACGGCCATGACAAGCGCAAAACCCAACAGACAAAGGGCGAGTTGCGCCGCAGCAGCGCGATCAGCCATGGAAAACCAGCTTGTGTAGATGCCAGTGGCAAAAGTCTGCACTCCGAAATAGGCGACTGTGCCGAAATCGGCGATGGTTTCCATAACCGCCAGCAAGACGCCCCCCGCAATCGCCGGGCGTGCCATCGGCAGGGATACGCGCCAAAAGGCATGCCAGGGGCCATTGCCCAACGCCCGGGCCGCCAGAAAGGCCGTGGCGCTTTGCTGCAGAAACGCCGCGCGCGCCAGCAAATAGACATAGGGATACAACACCAGGATCAACATCACCGCCGCACCCTCGGTCGAGCGAATCTCGGGGAACCAATAGTCGCGCGGGCCCCAGCCGGTCACATCCCGCAGCGTGGTCTGAACGATTCCGGGGTGATCCAGAATGAAGGTATAGGCATAGGCCAGCACATAAGCCGGAAAGGCCAGCGGCAGGACCAGAGCGATTTCCAGCCACCGCACTCCGGGAAAGCGGGTCATCGTGACCAGCCACGCAGCGCCGACGCCAATCGAAAACGTCCCTGCTGCGACCAGCACCACCAGGATCACCGTGGTCAGCGCATAGCCAGGCAAAACAGTCTCTAACAAATGGGAAATTGTGTCGGTGCCACCGGTCACCGCCGCCAGAACAACCGCCACCATTGGCAACACACAGGCGGCTGCCACGACATAGGCAATGCCGCCCACAAAGCGTGTGCCTAGTGCGCCGCGATTATGCGTTCCGTGTTCTGAATATTCGACTTCGGCCATGGCGTCTGACTGAGAATCCCGTAGGGTCTGCCTTTAATCGACTAAAACTCTAAGAAACACCAGTGGGCGGACTAACAAAAACTGCGGCAATGTTCGCCGCAGATCCCTATTCATAAACGCGCTGATCCTCGATCACCAAGCCATCTTTTGGTAATGAGCCCGGCGCCACAACTTCAATCGCGCCTTTCAGTTTCAGGACTTCGACCACCGATTTTGCATAGGCACCATCGTTCTCGCAGGGGCTTTCGATCTGAACGGTCATGGTATCCATCTCGCCCTGTCGCGCCGCAATGACACGCGCCTTGACGATTTCATCATGCTTGTCGACCAGCGCGGCCACCTGTTCGGGGCGGACGAACATGCCCTTAATCTTGGTGGTCTGATCGGCGCGACCCATCCAGCCTTTGATACGCATATTTGTGCGCCCGCACGGAGACTCTCCGGGCATGATCGCCGACAGATCACCGGTGGCAAATCGGATCAACGGGTAATCGGGGTTCAGCGTAGTCACAACCACCTCACCTACTTCACCAGGTGCAACCGGGGTTCCTGTGCCGGGGGTGACGATCTCAACGATCACGTGTTCGTCGATGATCATACCCTCCATCGCAGGGCTTTCATAAGCTATGTTGCCCAGATCAGCGGTCGCGTAGCATTGCAGGCAGACGATGCCCCGATCGGCGTAATCTTGTCGTAGGCTTGGAAACAGCGCCCCGCCACCCACAACGGCCTTGGAAAATTTCAGCGCGACGCCCATGGCTTCGGCTTTATCCAGAATGACTTTCAGATAGTCAGGCGTTCCTGCATATGCGGTGCAACCCACATCGCGCGCAGCTGTCACCTGCAACTCGGTCTGACCTGTACCTGCAGGCAGGACCGACGCGCCAACAGCCTGCGCGCCGCTTTCAAAGATCATGCCCGCGGGGGTGAGGTGATAGCCAAAACAGTTCTGAACGATATCGCCCGGACCAACCCCGGCTGCATTCAGGAACCGGCCCATGCGCCACCAGTCGTGATCAGTGCTGCCGGGTTCATAGATTGGCCCCGGAGATTGAAAGACATGCTGGAAATTCCGCGCCGGTTTGACGGTGAACCCTCCAAACGGAGGCCGGGTGCCCTGCGCCTTTGTCAGATCAGATTTTCGCAGAACCGGCAGTTGTGCCAGCGCCTGCATGTCTGTCACTGTGCCGGCGTCCACGTTGGACAGGATGCCGGCATATCCGGGCGCTTTTTGCGCGCGGGCAATCTGTTCTGGCAAGGCGCGCGCGTGATCAGCGGTGCGCTCGTCAGCGGATCGGGTTTCAAGCTTATCAAAATAGGTCATTGAAATATCCTCCACCCACTTACAGCCATCTCTTGCGGCGGCGGTATGAGCGCACGTCTCGAAAGCTCTTGCGGCCTTCGTCAGACATGCCGAGATAAAATTCCTTTACGTCCGGGTTTTCGCGCAATTCCGCGGCGGGGCCGTCCATCACCACGCGGCCAGATTCCAGAATATAACCGTAATGAGCAAACCTTAGAGCCACATTTGTGTTCTGCTCGGCCAACAGGAAGGACACGCCTTCCTTCTCGTTCAGGTCCCTTACGATGCCAAAAATCTCTTCGACAAGTTGCGGAGCCAGACCCATTGAGGGTTCATCAAGAAGGATGGTCTCGGGGCGCGACATCAGAGCCCTGCCCATCGCCACCATCTGCTGCTCACCGCCCGAAGTATAACCGGCCTGACTACGACGGCGTTCCTTCAAGCGTGGGAAGTAATTGTAAACCAATTCAAGGTCCTGCTGGATCGCGGCAGACCCGTCCTTCCGGGTATAGGCACCGGTCAGCAGATTTTCCTCGACTGTGAGGTGTTCGAAACAGTGGCGGCCTTCCATGACTTGAATGACGCCCTTCTCAACCAAGGCAGCCGGGTCGCTTTCATGCACGCCCTCGCCGCGATATTTAATCGAGCCTTTGGTGACCTCGCCCCGTTCCGAATGCAGCAAGTTCGACACGGCCTTCAATGTGGTTGTCTTTCCCGCACCATTGCCACCCAGTAGGGCTGTGATGCCGCCCTTGGGCACAGTCAGGCTAACGCCTTTCAGAACAAGGATCACATGGTTGTAGATCACCTCGATATTGTTGACCTCAAGCAGGGTTTCCGCCTGCACGTCAGTGGTTTGTGCCGCATCCAACATCAGCGCGTGTCCTTGTGCGAGTGTGGGGTTCGGGGCGGCAGCGATCCGCCGCCCCGTTTGGTTCAGAGCACCTTATTCGCAGCGCTGAGAAATATTGTTCTCAGCAGCATATGCGCCCGAGTCTTCGTCGATCAGTGCGTTGATGACCTCAGCGTCAGTCGGTTCGAAGCCCTGAATCGAGTTCCAGGTACCCGCCGCTGCATCCCACTGAACAACGCCGACAAGGCCTGGGCCGCCGTGGTTTTCGCACGAGACCGCGAATTCAGGTCCGAAACCGGCCATACCCAACGCTTCCATCTTGGCGTTGGTGATCTCCAGCGCCTCCATGCCATCGCGCATCATCGATGCGTCGATTTCGGCAGTGCCGTGCATCTCTTGCGCGGTTTTCACTGCTTCTGCGGCCAGCATCGCAGCATAGAGGCCGCGGTTGTACTGCACCGTACCCAGTTGATCACCGGCGCCTGCAGCTTTGCCCGCATCGACGACATATTTCTTCAGGTCGTCATAGACAGGATAGTCGTCGCCCAGACCGGTGAAGGTCAGCGCTTTGTAGCCGGTGGCCTTATCACCCGCAGGCTCAACATCAAACTCGGCCCCGGACCACCAGACGCCGATGAAGTTCTCCATCGGGAAGCGGATATTGGCGGCTTCTTGCACGGCGACCTGGTTCATAACGCCCCAGCCCCACATGATCACATAGTCGGGCTTTTCCCGGCGGATTTGCAGCCACTGCGACTTCTGCTCCTGACCGGGGTGGTCGACCGGCAGCAGGGTCAGGTCATAGCCATGTTTTTCAGCCAGTGTTTCCAGCGTACGGATCGGTTCCTTGCCATAGGCCGAGTTGTGATAGACCAGCGCGATCTTCTTGCCGCTCAAGTCGCCACCGTTTTCGTCCAGCAGATAGTTGATCGCGCCCGACGCCCCGTTCCAGTAGTTGGCAGGATAGTTGAACACGTTGCTGAACACCTTACCGTTCGCCGCCGAGGTGCGGCCATAACCCATCGTGTGCAGCGGAATGCCGTCTGCGGTCACTTTAGGGATCAACTGATAGGTGATGCCGGTGGACAGGGGCTGATAGACCAAAGCACCTTCGCCCTTGGTCGATTCATAACATTCCACGCCTTTTTCCGTGTTATATCCGGTCTCGCATTCGATCACGTTGGCCGCAACACCGCCGATACCGCCATCGCGTTCGTTCAGCAGTGTGAAGTAGTCGGCATATCCGTCCGCAAATGGGATACCGCCGGCCGCATAAGGCCCGGTCCGGTAACTGAGCGACGGGAATACGAGGTCGGCCATGACCGGACCTGCGGCCATCACGGCGCCCAGCGCCAGGGTTGCCAGTTTCTTTTTCATCGGGTGTCTCCTCCCTTGGTTGATCCGATGTTGGGTTTCGGGTTTCACACCCGTCTTTTCGTTGGGCCGGTCCTTAGTGCGGGAACGGCCAGAGTCTGAGTTTCTCTTTCGCCACACGCCAGAGCTGCGCCAGACCGTGCGGTTCGAGGATCAGGAACATGATGATCAGAGCACCGACGATTACGAGGTTCAGGTGCGCCACGATATCTGTGGGCCAGCCCAGCAGATCGACGCCAAGCAGTTTCAAAACGACTGGCAGCAGCACGAGGAAGGCGGCACCGGCAAAGGACCCAAAAATAGACCCTAATCCGCCGATAATCACCATGAACAGCACCAGGAACGATTTTTGAATGCCGAACACTTCTCCAACCTCGACCGCGCCCAGATAGACCGCAAAGAACAGCGCGCCGGCCACGCCCACGAAGAACGAACTGACAGCAAAGGCGGTCAGCTTGGCCTTGAGCGGGTTCACCCCGATGATCTCGGCCGCGATGTCCATGTCGCGGATTGCCATCCAGGTACGACCAGTGGTGCCGCGGGTCAGGTTACGCGCGATGATCGCGCAGACGGTCAGGAAGATCAGGCAGAACAGATAAGTCGCCCATGCCGGAGCATTCGGGCCGGTGATGATGATCCCAAATACGTCGCGTTCCGGCGCATTGATCTGGCCCGAGGCCGAGTAGTTGTAGAACCACGGCACCCGGTTAAACAGCCACACAAGAAAGAACTGCGCCGCCAGCGTGGCAACCGCCAGATAAAAGCCTTTGATCCGCAGTGATGGTAAGCCGAATAGGACACCCACAATGGCGGTGATGCCGCCGGCTAGGATCACATGGATGAACATGCTAACATCGGGAAAGGCCGTCATCAGCTTGTAGCAGGCATAGGCCCCCACTGCCATGAACCCGCCGGTGCCCAGCGAGACCTGCCCGCAATAGCCCACCAAAATGTTCAGCCCGATCGCAGCGATGGCATAGATCAGGAATGGCAGAAGCAGCGCATTGGCCCAATAATCGTTGATGATGAACGGAATTATTCCAAACGCCACCGCCAGAACGACATAGTACCGATACCGGTCAAACTTGATCGGGAAAGTCTGGCTGTCGGCGATATATGAGGTTTTGAAATCCCCGGCCTCACGATAGAACATGTCTTACTTTCCCCATTCTTCCTGCGCCCGATTGCGGGCAGCGGCGTCCAGTTGATTGGACCCTTTGGCATATCCGGTGGCCTCGGAAGCGCGCACCAGTTTCATGTAAGCCAGGATGCCCATGACCAGCCCGGCAAAGGCCAGAATTACAGCGATCACAAGTTGGCCCTCGGTCAGATCGCTCGATGTCAGGGCGATGTAGCCGAAAGCCCAAAACCCCGCCCATGCGATCACGTTGATGATAGCAATCAGCTTGGTCACGCCCTAAACCCTCTCGATGATCTTCTCGCCGAACAGGCCCTGAGGTCGGAACACGAGGAATATCAGCGCCAATACATAGGCAAACCAGTTCTCAGTCGCACCGCCAACCATTGGGCCGATGGCGAACTCGAACAGTTTCTCACCCACACCGATGATCAGGCCACCGACGATGGCTCCGGGGATCGAGGTGAATCCGCCTAGCATCAGCACCGGCAGCGCCTTCAGCGCGATCAGCGACAGCGAGAACTGAACGCCCGATTTGGTGCCCCACATGATGCCCGCGACCAGCGCCACAAACCCGGCGACCGACCAGACCATGATCCAGATGAAGTTCAGCGAAATCCCGACCGATAGCGCCGCCTGATGGTCATCCGCCACCGCACGCATCGCCCGACCCTGCTTGGTGTACTGGCTGAACGCGACCAGAGCCGCCACCAGAAGTGCTGCGATGATCGTGGCCACGATGTCCAGATTGTCGATGAAGAAACCGTAGTCGAAGATATTAAAGGTCGTCTCGTCAATCCACAGGTTGATACCCTGCGGCAGACCCACATCCAGCGTCTTGATCTCGGACCCCCACATCAGGTCGGCGACGCCCTCAAGGAAATAGGCCAGACCAATGGTCGCCATGAACAGGATGATCGGTTCCTGTCCGACCAGATGGCGCATGACGAACCGTTGCACGCACCAGGCCAGCAACACCATCACGGCCATGGTCAGAATAATCGCAAGCAACGCGGGCACATTCCAACCAAAATTATAGACATGCGTGCCGAAAGTCGCGTTGATCAGATGCGCAAAAGGTACCTGCCCATTCATGATTCCGACCAGCGTCATCGCCGCAAACAGGGCCATAACCCCTTGGGCATAATTGAAAATCCCCGACGCCTTGTAGATCAACACAAAGCCCAGTGCGACCAGCGCATACAGCACCCCAGCCATCAGACCGTTGAGGATGACCTCCATCGCGAAGATTAATTGTTCAGGCATGCCAGCCCCTCCCCAATTCTGCCCGGACCTCAGTCATGGCTGACCCCCAAATAGGCATCAATGACTTCTTGGTTGTTGCGCACCTCATCCGGGGTGCCGTCACCAATCTTTTTGCCGTAATCCATCACAACCACACGGTCGCTCAGATCCATTACCACGCCCATATCGTGCTCGATCAGCGCAATCGTGGTGCCAAACTCGTCATTCACGTCGAGGATAAAGCGGCTCATGTCCTCTTTCTCTTCGACGTTCATCCCGGCCATCGGCTCATCCAGCAGCAGCAATTTCGGTTCCGCTGCCAGCGCGCGCGCCAGTTCGACCCGTTTCTTCAACCCGTAAGGCAGCCGGGACACCGGCGTTTTGCGGATGTGCTGAATCTCAAGGAAATCAATGATCTTCTCGACCGCCTCGCGATTCTCGGTCTCTTCTGCCTCGGCCTTACCCTTCCACAGCGCCTGCTGAAGAATATTGGTCTTCATAAAACCCAAACGCCCGGTCATGACGTTGTCCAGAACGCTCATCCCTTCAAACAAGGCAATGTTCTGGAACGTCCGCGCGATCCCTTGCTGGGCTACTTCAAAGGGCCGCATCGGCGGGCGTTTGGCACCGTGAAACCAAACCTCACCCTCTTGCGGAACATAAAAGCCCGAGATCACATTCAGCATCGAGGACTTACCCGCCCCGTTTGGCCCGATGATCGCACGGATCTCACCCTCACGGATGTCGAACGAGATATCCTTGATCGCCACCACGCCGCCAAAGCGCAGGGTGATGTTCTTCATCTCCATCACCACACCGCCGATCTTGCGGCCGTCTTCGGTGACATATCCTTCGGAGTTATCCAGCATCAGAACCTCCCTGACACAAAAACGGGATGGCGGGCTGGGCGATGACCGCAGGTCGAGCGGCGCGCGTCAGCCCACTCATTCCGCCGCCACCTTGTGCTGCGCGACCGGAACCACTGGCGCATCGACAATTTCCAACGTCGCAGAAATCGATCCCTTACGACCATCTTCATAGGTCACTTCAGTCGTGGTCGAAACGCTCGACGACCCGTCGTACAACGCCGCAATAATGTCGCTGAATTTGTCCTCGACAAACCCACGCCGCACCTTGCGGGTCCGAGTCATCTCGCCATCATCGGCATCCAGTTCCTTGTGCAGAACCACAAAGCGATGCACCTGACAGCCCGATAGCATTTCATCCGCCGCGACCGACTTGTTTACCACTTCAACGTGGCTCCGAATCGTCTCTAACACACGAGGATGTCCCGCAAGTTCCTGATAGGACGCGTAGGCCACGTTGTTGCGTTCCGCCCAGTTTCCGACCGCCGTCAGGTCGATATTGATGAAAGCGACGCATCGATCCTTGCCATTCCCGAAAAGCACGACTTCAAGAATATCGGGATAGAACTTCAGCTTGTTCTCGACATATTTCGGCGCAAACATCGAACCATCAGCCATCTTGCCCACGTCTTTGGCACGATCAATGATCCGCAGATGGCCTGAATTCTCCTCTATGAACCCGGCATCCCCCGTCGCCACCCAACCTTCGGCATCCTTGGTCGAAGCCGTCGAATCCGGGTTGTTGTAATACTCGACGAACACGCCGGGTGAGCGGTAATGAATCTCGCCCTTATCATCGATCTTCAGCTCGACATCTGGGGCCGGAACACCAACCGTATCCGCCCGTACCTCGCCATCCGGCTGCACGGTGATGAACACGGTCGCTTCGGTCTGACCGTAAAGCTGCTTCAGGTTGATGCCCAAAGAGCGGTAGAAATCAAAGATTTCCGGCCCGATCGCTTCACCCGCCGTATAGCCCACACGGAACCGGCCATAGCCAAGCGTATCCTTGAGTGGCCCATAGACCAGCAGATTGCCCAACGCATATTTCAACTTGTCGCCAAAGCCCACCGGCTTGCCGTCCAGCAGCAATCCACCAACCCTCTTGGCATGGGCCATGAAATAATGGAACATGCGCTGCTTCAGCTTGCCCGCATCCTCCATCCGGATCATCACGTTGGTCAGCTGGGTTTCGAACACCCGCGGCGGGGCAAAGAAATAGGTCGGCCCGATCTCGCGCAGGTCGGTCATCATCGTGTCGGCGCTTTCGGGGCAGTTCACGCAGAAGCCGCACCAATAAGCCTGACCAATCGAGAATATGAAATCGCCAACCCAAGCCATCGGCAGGTAAGACAGGATGTCTTCGTTCCGGGTAAGATGATCGAATTCCGCCGAGTTCTTAGCGCTTTCGATAACATTGCGGTTCGACAGCACCACGCCCTTGGGCTTGCCCGTGGTGCCCGAGGTATAAAGCATCACGCAGGTATCATTGTAAGTGATCGCCGCGATACGCTTGTCCAGCTCAGCATCGAAACGCGCGTGACCAGCGCTGCCTTCAGCCATGATATCTTCAAGCGCGTTCATCTGCGAGTGGTCGTATTTCCGCATCCCCCGCTTGTCGGTGTAGAGTATGTGTTTGACCTGATGCAGGTTTTCCTGAATTTCAATGACCTTGTCGACCTGCTCCTGATCACCGCAGACGACATATTTCGCACCGCAATGTTCCAGCACATAGGCCATCTCTTCGGCGACCGAGTCCTGATACAGAGGCACCGGCACCGCGCCTACCATCTGAGCGGCAACCATCGACCAGTAATGGGCGGGACGGTTCCGACCAATCACAGCAATATGGTCACCCTTTTCAACGCCAAGTTCTAGAAACCCAAGCGCGATGGCACGGATTTCTTTGGCGGCTTCCGCCCAGGTCCAGCATTGCCAGATCCCGAATTCCTTTTCCCGATAGGCCGGGGCATCCCCGAACTGGGTCACATTGCGGTGTAATAGCGCCGGAAGAGAGTCCATCCCTTCAGCGCCCGACTGCGTCTGAGCCAATCTTTCTCTCCTCCCCATCCGACCCCTCCCCGGGCCGAAAATGGCGGGTTCGGGATGGTGCCCGAACGCCAATGCCCCGATAAGGGACGTCGTAACGATCAGCGTCAAGTTTTGCCTGATGTTTTCTCAATTCTTACGAATTGTAACAGGGGTGGAGGGGTGATCCTTCGAGTTGTACGAAACGCGCAAGAAGGCTTACCAGCTGTCATGCGTTGGCGAAGAGTGGCCGTTTAACGGCATGAGTGACTTTGGTTCCAGTTACATCAATTGATAATTCCTACGAGCTAAGAAATACAGGAATGTTAACTTGAGAAGGAGCAGTACTTGCTGACGTATGCGTCATAAGCCTCTGTAAACGTAATAGCTTTTGTTTCCACACCGGGCCCAGTCATCGAAATCACCATGCTATCTCGCCACTCGTAGTAGTGGCTATTTCCGTCACCTCTAGGAGAAGGAGACGTATCCGACGAGGGCTCTCTTAACACCGATCGTTCTTGTCTAGTAAGCGTGCCATCTCGCATTGTGAATCCGTACAGCGCCAAACCTACCTCAGGTGTACCGTCGTAAAGCTTGCCATAGGCGTACTTCTTTCCAGGAAAACGATTGTCCTCATTGAGTTGAGCGTCAATCATATCGAATTGGAATGAAGTCCAGAGAACCCAGCCATGGTTGGGTATTTCGCGCCACCTAAAGGTGGTCATTTGACACCCATCAACCTGAACTTCACGGCGTTCATCTTCGAATTGATGGCTTCCCCCTTGCATCAGAGCCGCGACGAGTTCTTCCCTTTCGCCCGCGTACGCAGCCGTAGAAACAAAAATCAAAACTGCAGAAATATTCTTCACAACTTTTTCTCGAAATATTTGGAAAACACTACAACCAATCCCGCAAAATCGGAATCAACGGGACATCCGCCGCGGGCATCGGATAGTTCCGCAGGTCATTTGCCCGCACCCATTTCAACGCCTGGCCTTCCTTGGACTGTGGGATGCCTTCCCACTTCCGGCAGGCAAATAGCGGCATAAGCAGATGGAAATCGTCATAGCTGTGGCTAGCAAAGGTCAGCGGCGCGAGGCACGAGGCCCAGGTGTCGATGCCCAGTTCCTCGTGCAACTCGCGGATCAGGGCGGCCTCAGGGGTTTCTCCGGGTTCGATCTTGCCGCCGGGGAATTCCCACAGACCGGCCATGGATTTGCCCTCGGGGCGTTGGGCCAGCAGGACGCGGCCCTCGATGTCGATCAGAGCGACGGCAGACACCAATACTGTCTTCACGAGCGGTAATCCGCGTTGATCTCGATATAGCCGTGGGTCAGATCGCAGGTCCAGACGGTGGAAGCGCCCTGACCCAGTCCCAGATCGACTGCGATCACCAAATCCTGACCTTTCATATAGGCCGCAGCGTCTTCCTCGCGGTAGTCGGGGCTGACCCAGCCTTTTTCAGCCACAAGGATGTCTCCGAACGATATGCTCAAAAGGTCGCGGTCTGCAGCAGCACCGGATTTGCCGATGGCCATGACGATGCGGCCCCAATTCGGGTCCTCGCCCGCGATGGCGGTTTTGACCAGCGGGGAGTTGGCGATAGCCAGCCCGTGGGTTTTGGCATCAGCATCCGTGGCGGCGCCGGTCACACGAATTTCTACGAATTTCGTGGCCCCTTCGCCGTCGCGGACCACTTGCTGCGCAAGGTCCAACATCACTGTTTCCAGCGCTTGCGCGAAAGCGGCATTGCCGGTGGCATCGACGCCCGATGCCCCGGTGGCGCAAAGCAAGAGGCTGTCGGATGTCGAGGTATCGCTATCCACGGTGATGCAGTTGAAGGTCCGGTCGGTCTGCGCGCCCAGCATCGCCTGCAGCGCTGTTTGCTCGATCTGAGCGTCGGTGAAGATATAAACCAGCATCGTCGCCATATCGGGCGCGATCATGCCGGAACCCTTCGCTATCCCCGCAATAGAGACTGTTTGGCCGCCAATATCGACCTGCGCCGACGACCCCTTCGGGAAGGTGTCGGTGGTCATGATCGCGCGCGCCGCGTCCTCGATCGCGTGACGGCTGAGGCCCGCCCTCAACGCCTCAAGCTGTGCAACGATGCGGTCATGGGGCAGCGGCTCGCCGATGACGCCGGTCGACGAGGTAAAAACCCGATCTACCTCAACACCGGTAGCTTTGGAGACGGCTTGCGTCACCTCGGCCACTGAGGTCTGCCCGTAATGGCCGGTAAACGCATTGGCGTTGCCCGAATTCACAAGGATCGCTGCAGGCCCGTCGCCGGGCCCGCCGATCTTGTCCTGACAATCCAGAACGGGGGCCGCACGGGTTGCCGAGCGGGTGAACACCCCCGCCACCGAAGTGCCCGGATCAAGAACGGCCAGCATCACATCGGTGCGGCCTTGATATCGGACACCAGCCTCGACAGTGGCGAAGCGCACACCGTCGATCGCGGGCAATTCGGGGAAGGCCGCCGGGGCCAGCGGTGAAACCTTGGTTATCGTGGCCACGGGGTTACTCCTGCAGCAGCTCCAGCTGGCGCATGACCTCGGGGCCGGCGCCCTCGAGCGTGGGACGCTCGATTTGCGCTTGCTGCGTCAACTCGTCAATCTTAGCCTGAATTGCTTCTTGCCGAATGGTCTGAGCCAATTCATCGCGCACGACCGCCAATTCGGGGGCCTCGGTCTTGCGCTTGTCGTTCAGCGTGACCACGTGCCAACCGAACTGGGTTTGCACCGGATCCGAGACTTGACCCTTTTCAAGGCCAAGCACGGCACCTTCAAACTCGGGCACCATCTGGCCTTTGCCGAACCAGCCCAGCGCACCGCCATTGGGGCCAGAGGGTCCTGTGGATTTTTCTTTCGCTAGCTCAGCGAAATCTGCGCCTTCTTCAAGTTGGGCTTTGACAGCTTTGGCTTCGTCCTCGGATTCGACCAGAATGTGGCTGGCATTGAACTCGTCTTCACCCTGAAACTCGGCGAATTGCGTGTCATAGGCGGCCTGTATGGCCTCATCAGTGACACTGGCGGCTGTCAGCGCTTCGACGGTTTGCACGGCGCGCAGGGACCGGGTTTCGTTTTCCAGTCGAAGGGCGTTGAGTGTATTCAGCTCTTCCTGTTCAAGGCTCAGAAGGTGCTGCTGGACAAGTTGCTCGAGGATGAAATCATATAGCACCTCATCTTCAAGCTGCTGATACTGCGCCGGCAGCGCCGAGGCGGTGGCGATGACGTGACCCAATGTGATCTCGTCGCCGTTCACGCGGGCAACCACGGTGTTGGCATCCGGTGCGTCCTGGGCGGCCAGCGGCAACGCCATCACGGCAGCAAGCGCAAGCGATGGCAGAAAAGTGAGGCCTTTGGGCATGGAATTATCCTATTTCTTTGCCGCGACAGGGCGCAGCGTTGACACTGTGGAACCTGCCCCTTACATCGCTTTGAAGCCTTGGACAGGGCCGCCTTTCACCCCCCCGTATCTAGGGGCTGCGCGCAAGGTGGGCAAGCCTGTCGCAACCAAGAAAAAAACAGATCCGCTGGAGTGAACATGCTGGGACTCGGAACGCTCGCCAAAAAGGTGTTCGGAACACCGAACGACCGCAAGATCAAGGCGGCCCGCCCGCTGGTCGAAAAGATCAATGCGCTGGAGCCGGAGTTCGAGATCCTGACCGACGATGGCCTGATCGAGAAAACCGCTGAGCTGCGCAAACGAGCGCTGGACGGTGAAAAGCTGGATGACTTGCTGCCGGAAGCATTTGCCAATGTCCGCGAAGGGGCCAAGCGCGCCCTGGGTCTTCGGGCCTTTGATGTGCAGTTGATGGGTGGTTTGTTCCTGCACCAGGGCAATATCTCGGAAATGAAAACGGGTGAAGGCAAAACCCTGGTCGCCACCTTCCCCGCCTATCTGAATGCACTGACCGGCAAGGGCGTGCATGTGGTCACGGTGAACGAATACCTGGCCAAGCGCGACTCGGAATGGATGGGCAAGGTGTTTGCGTCCGTTGGCATGACGACCGGTGTGATCTGGTCGGGCCAACCGGATGCCGAGAAGATGGCGGCGTACAAGTGTGACATCACCTATGCCACAAATAATGAGTTGGGCTTTGACTATCTGCGCGACAACATGAAGGCCGATCTGGAACAGGTCTATCAGAAGCACCACAATTTCGCGATCGTCGACGAAGTCGACTCGATCCTGATTGATGAGGCGCGGACGCCGCTGATCATCTCGGGGCCGGCACAAGACCGATCGGACCTTTATACTGCCATCGATACCGTGATCCCGACGCTGCAGGACGATCATTACTCGCTCGATGAAAAAAGCCGCAGCGTGACGTTCACCGATGAAGGCAACGAGTTTTTGGAGCAGCAACTGCTTTCAGCGGGTCTGCTGCCCGAGGGGCATTCGCTGTATGACCCCGAAAGCACCACTGTAGTGCATCACGTCAATCAGGGCCTGCGCGCGCATAAACTGTTCCAACGTGACAAGGACTATATCGTTCGGGATGGCAATGTGGTGCTGATCGACGAATTCACCGGTCGGATGATGCCGGGCCGCCGCTTGTCGGAGGGTCTGCACCAAGCTATCGAAGCCAAGGAAGGCGTACAGATTCAGCCCGAGAATGTGACGCTGGCCAGCGTGACATTCCAGAACTATTTCCGCCTCTATGACAAGCTGTCCGGCATGACCGGCACTGCGCTGACCGAGGCGGAAGAATTTCAGGAAATCTATGGTCTGGGTGTGGTCGAGGTTCCGACCAACAAACCAATCGCGCGTGAGGACAAAGACGACCAGGTCTATCGCACGACAGCCGAAAAATACGGTGCCATTATTGAACAGGTCAAAAAGGCCGGTGAAAAAGGTCAGCCGGTTCTTGTCGGTACCACGTCGATCGAAAAGTCCGAAGTGATCAGCCAGATGCTGACTAAGGAGGGTATCGAGCACAATGTTCTGAACGCCCGTCAGCACGAACAGGAAGCCCAGATCGTGGCAGATGCCGGCCGTCTGGGTGCGGTGACCATCGCCACCAACATGGCGGGTCGCGGTACTGACATCCAGCTGGGCGGTAACGTTGAGATGAAGGTGCTACAGGCGCTGGCCGAAAACCCCGAGGCTGACCCGGCCGAGTTGCGTGCGGCAGAAGAAGCCAAGCACGCGGAAGAAAAGGAAAAGGTGCTGCAGGCCGGTGGTCTTTACGTAATGGCGTCCGAACGTCATGAAAGCCGCCGGATCGACAACCAGCTGCGAGGGCGTTCGGGACGCCAAGGTGACCCGGGCCGCACCGTGTTCTACCTGAGCCTGGAAGATGACCTGATGCGCATCTTCGGTTCGGAACGTCTGGACAAGGTCCTGACCACGCTGGGCATGAAAGAGGGCGAGGCAATCATTCACCCCTGGGTGAACAAATCGCTGGAACGGGCGCAATCCAAGGTCGAAGGTCGCAACTTTGACATGCGCAAAAACGTTCTGAAATTCGACGACGTGATGAACGATCAGCGGAAAGTCGTGTTCAGCCAGCGGCGTGAAATCATGTCAGCAGATGATCTGTCGGATGTCGTGTCCGATATGCGTGAGCAGGTGATCGACGATATGATCGACGAATTCATGCCGCCAAAATCATATGCAGATCAATGGGATACAGAAGGTCTGCACGAAGCGGTCAAAGAGAAGCTGACCATCGATGCGCCGGTTCAGGACTGGGCCGCCGAGGAAGGCGTAGATGACGAGCAAATCCGCGAACGTCTGATCAAGGCCGCCGATGAAATGATGGCGCAGAAGGCCGTGGCGTTTGGCCCGGAAAACATGCGCAACATCGAAAAGCAGGTTCTGCTGCAGACTATCGATGGCAAATGGCGCGAACATCTTTTGACGCTGGAACATCTGCGCTCGGTCGTGGGTTTCCGTGGCTATGCACAGCGCGACCCGCTGAACGAGTACAAGAACGAAAGCTTCCAGCTGTTCGAAGGGATGCTTGATTCCTTGCGCGAAACCGTCACTCAGCAATTGTCGCGCGTGCGCCCGCTGAGCGAAGAAGAACAGAAGGAAATGCTCGCGCAGATGGCAGCGCAACAGGCACAGGCGCAGAAAGCTGTGGATCAAGCTGCCGGGAATGCCGAGGCGATCGCCGAAGCCGAAGCGTCTGGTGACAGTCGTCCGGGTTTTGTCGAGGATGATCCTTCGACTTGGGGTAACCCGTCACGCAATGATCCTTGCCCCTGTGGCTCGGGGAAAAAATTCAAACATTGCCACGGCAGGTTGACTTAACGTCACCTGCTTTCCACCACAATGAGTCCGCCTCACGGCCACATATTGGCCTTGATTGGGAAGCAAATTGCGACTCGCTCCTTCAACTGGGGAGGGTGTCTTGTTTGTCATTAAGAACTACGTGACCACGGGCGGAACCGTTGCCTGCGCTCTGGCCATTGGATATTTGATGCAAAGCGGATCGGCGCAGCAACCCAATGCTGAGCCGAGCGGTGAACGCGTCGCTTCGATCTCGGAACAGGACTCGGACCTGACCGGACTGGAAAGCGTTGTCCTGACCTCTTCTTCCCCGACAGAAACGCGTCCCAAGGATCTATCTCAATCCATACGCTCAGCGCCAGAAACCAGCCGTTTGCCTTCGAATTGCGATATGAGCGCGCGCGCCATGGCTGTGCCCGGCGCCAACGTACGGCTGCGGGTCAAGGCCCCCTGCCACGCCAATGAGACCATTGAGGTTCATCACAACGGGCTGGTTTTCAGCACCGAGACCGATGCGCTTGGCGGCTTGAACCTGACCATCCCGGCGCTGTCGGAATACGCTATTTTCCTGATCTCGCTGCCGGATGAGAAAGGCACCGTTGCGACGACGCATGTGCCCGAGATCAACAGCTTCAACCGGGTTGCCTTGCAGTGGCAGGGCGAAACCGATCTGCAGCTTCATGCGCTGGAATTCGGCGCAGGTTACGGGGAAGAAGGCCACGTGTGGTCCGGGTCCCAGACCGGCGGCGCGGGCTCGGTGATCCATCTGGGTCAGGGCGGTTCGGACGTCGCGCGCAACATCGAGGTTTATTCATACCCCATTGAGACCGCAACCGAGGCCGGAAGTATCACTCTGTCGGTTGAAACTGAGGTCACTGAAGCAAATTGCGGCAAGCCCCTAAGCGTGCAATCATTGGAATGGCGCGCGGAACGGCTACGCTCACGCGACCTGTCGCTGGATATGCCCGGTTGTGAGGCAGCTGGCGATTTTCTGGTGTTGAATAATCTGTTCTCAGACCTGACAATCGCTGCCAAATAAGCAGCAGGCAGATCTACGGTTTCCAATGAGCATTCTTCGTGCGGTGTTCGCCGCGCTTTTTGCCTTATCCTTGGCACAAAGCGTATTCGCGCAGGACATCACTTTGACCTCGCATGACGGCAAGGTAGAAGTGGTCGGCACCCTTCTTGGTTACGACGGTGAATTCTACCGTGTCGATACGCAATTCGGAGAGCTTACGGTCGATGGATCGGGGGTCACCTGCGACGGCCCAGCTTGCCCCAACCTGACGGATTTTGTGGCCGAAGTTCGGTTCTCTGGCTCATCAGTGATCGCCGAGACGCTGCTGCCCGCACTTGCACAGGGCTTTGCCATCGAGGAAGGGTTAACACTGTCACAGCCTGAGGGAACCGGAGACCTGCGGGTCTACGCTCTGAATCACCCTGATCGGCAGGCGCCTTTGGCGAGGTTCATATTTCGTGCAACGGATACGGCTGACGGCTTTATCGATCTGGTTGAGAACACCGCAGATGTCGTGTTGGCGCAGCGGGAAATTCGATCAGACGAACTGGAGTTGACCAAAGCCGCTGGGCTCGGAGATCTGACGCAAACCCGCCGGTCGCGCGTCTTGGCTCTGGATGCAATCGTGCCAATCGTGTCAGCCGACAATCCCGTGCGCCAGATATCGCTTGCTGATCTGGTGAAGGTTTTCACCGCCGAGGTCGCAAATTGGGGCGATCTCGGTGGGCCTGATGCGCCGATCTCTCTGCATCTGCCACAGGTCGGTTCCGGGCTGGATCAGGCGGTCGAGGATTTGCTGTTAGCACCTGCCAACGCACATATGACCGCTCAGATCACGCGCCACGATCGAAACAGCGATCTGGTGCGCACGGTCTCGAACGACCCGTTCGCGCTCGGCGTCGCCAGTCTTGCCGAGGCCGGGACTGTGCGCGCCCTGCCTCTGACCGGTGGGTGCGGACATGCCCTGTCGGCAACACGGCAATCGGTCAAGACCGAAGATTATCCGCTGACCTCACCCATGTTTTTCTATTTGCCACAAAGACGATTGCCCAAAGTCGCGCGACAGTTTTTGGCCTATACCCAAAGCAGCGCCGCACAGATGGTCATCCGGCAAGCCGGATTTGTCGATCAATCCCTTGAAACAATCCAGGTTGGGCTGCAAGGCGATCGGCTGGCCAATGCGATCAGCACCGGTGGAGCTGAGGTCGGGTTGCAAGAGTTGCAGCGCATGATCGAAACCCTCCGTCCACTTTCGCGGCTATCTTTGTCCTTTCGGTTCGAACCGGGGTCTTCGCGACCCGATGCTCAGTCCCGGTCAAACATCTTGAACCTTGCGCAAGCTTTGGAAAGCGGAACGTTGGAGGCGCGTCAATTGATCTTTGTTGGGTTTAGTGACGGCGAGGGCGCGGCGGTCGCCAATTCACGTATTGCCCTGCAGCGAGCCAAAACCGTCCGAAACGCAGTGCTGGCATCGGTCGAAACCAGCCTCCCCGACAGCATCGAAATCAGTGTCGAGGGCTTTGGCGAGGCCATGCCGATGGCCTGCGACGACACCGAATGGGGCCGCAAGGTGAATCGTCGGGTCGAAGTTTGGATCCGATAACCCTTACAAATAGCCTTGCGAGCGGAAACTCAGTTCAGCCGATTTCCCGATGATCAGGTGATCATGCAAAGTCAGCCCAAGGGCGGAACACGCATCCTGAATCCGGTTGGTCATATCGATATCCGACTGCGACGGCGTCGGATCACCGGATGGATGATTGTGGACCAGGATCAGAGCCGAGGCATTGAGTTCCAACGCCCGCTTCGCGACCTCTCGCGGATAGACCGGCACATGATCCACCGTGCCTTTGGCCTGCTCTTCATCCGCAATCAGCACATTCTTGCGATCTAGATAAAACACACGAAACTGCTCGATCTCGCGGTGCGCCATCGTGGTGTGACAATAGTCCAGAAGCGCATCCCATCCCGAGATCACATGCCGTTGCATCACCCGGGCACGCGCCATGCGATGGGCACAGGCCTCAAGGATTTTCAGATCGGTAATCACCGTGTCCCCAACGCCTTTGATCTGACGCAGCCGTTCCTCGGGTGCCGTCAACACACGATTGAAATCACCAAACGCTTCCATCAGTGCCCGAGCCAGCGGTTTCACATCCTGACGCGGGATGGATCGGAACAGAGCAAGTTCCAGCAGTTCATAATCCGGCATCGCTGCTGATCCGCCAGACATGAACCTTTCGCGCAGCCGCTTGCGATGGTCTTTGATGTAGGAGGGTAACCGACCAACGGGCAGCGGCTGCGCCGGTGCTTCATCCGTATCGAACAGCATGGGGGCTTCGGCAAAGGCGTCTTGGGTCATAACACCACTCTGACGCAGAATCGGTTTCCGAAAAGTTAACGCGCCTTATCTCTGCCCGCCGGATCGGCAACACACGGATCCCCTGCTTCATCTGGCCATAAATATCTCGGGGGGGTCGCCCAAAGGGCGATGGGGGGCAGAGCCCCCCTGCTTAACCGTTTAACCCTTCATGCCATCCCAGAAGGACTTTACAGAAGAAAAAAAGCTTTTAGATTCCGGATGGTTATCCTCACCCAAATCGTCAAACTCACGCAGAAGTTCTTTCTGACGACTGGTCAGATTGACCGGAGTTTCCACGGCAAGTTCGATGAACATATCCCCGATGCCTCCGCCACGCAGGGCGGGCATGCCTTTGCTACGCAGGCGCATCTGGCGACCCGACTGGCTGCCGGCAGGAATCTGTACACGACCGCGACCACCGTCGATGGTCGGCACCTCGATCGAACCGCCAAGTGCTGCCTTGGCCATGCTGACTGGCACACGGCAATAGAGGTTCACGCTGTCACGTTCGAACAGCTTGTGCTCGGAAACTTCGACAAAAATATAGAGGTCACCGGGAGGACCACCACGCATTCCGGCCTCACCCTCACCGGCCAGACGAATCCGGGTGCCGGTCTCGACACCGGCAGGGATGTTCACGGACAATGCGCGATCTTTTTCAACGCGCCCCGCACCTTGGCACGACTTACAAGGGTTCTTAATGATCTGACCCAAACCAGAGCAGGTCGGGCAGGTGCGCTCAACCGTGAAAAAGCCCTGTTGCGCGCGAACCTTGCCCATGCCGGAACAAGTCGGACATGCGGTAGGTTCAACACCACCTTCGGCACCAGTTCCCTCGCAAGAGGAACAGGCCACAGCCGTAGGAACGTTTATGGTTTTCTGCAGGCCTGCATAAGCCTCTTCCAACGTGACCCGCAGGTTATAGCGCAGGTCTGAACCGCGTGCGGCGCGACGGCCCCCGCCTGCCCCACGCTGGCCACCCATGAAGTCGCCGAACAGATCGTCGAACACGTCAGAGAACGCGCTGGAGAAATCGCCCTGACCGAAGCCGCCACCGGGACGGCCGCCGCCGCCACCCATGCCGTTTTCAAACGCGGCGTGACCAAAGCGGTCATAAGCGGCTTTCTTGTCAGCATCACGCAGAACATCGTAAGCCTCGTTGGCCTCTTTGAACTGCGCTTCGGCATCGGGGTTGTCCTTGTTGCGATCGGGATGCAGCTGTTTGGCTTTCGAGCGAAAGCCTTTCTTGATCTCATCCGCAGAAGCGCCCTTGGACACGCCGAGCACTTCGTAATAGTCGCGTTTGGACATCAGTATTTCCTTCTGCCTCAACGTAATCGGGCCGGCCCGGCAACCGGACCGGCCCAAATTGGCCCGGTTACCCGTTAGTTACGCTTGTCGTCGTCCAGATCTTCGAACTCGGCGTCGACAATGTCATCGTCACCCGGCGCGGCATCTGCGGCTGCGGGCTCATCTTCGCCCTGTTCCGCCTGTGCCTTATAGATCGCCTCACCCAGTTTCATGGCCGCTTCGGTCACGTTCTGGATGCCCGACTTGATCTTGTCGGCATTGTCCGTTTCCAGCTCATCCCTCAGCGCAGCAACGGCCAGCTCGATCGCTTCGACGGTTGACGGGTCGACCTTGTCGCCATGTTCCTCGATCGATTTCTCGGTCGCGTGGACAAGGCTTTCGGCCTGGTTCTTGGCTTCGACCAGCTCTTTGCGGGCCTTGTCTGCCTCGGCGTTTTCCTCGGCATCCTTGACCATCTTGTCGATATCTTCGTCCGACAGACCGCCCGAGGCCTGAATGGTGATCTTCTGCTCTTTGCCGGTGCCTTTGTCCTTGGCCGAAACCGAGACAATGCCGTTGGCGTCGATGTCAAAAGTCACCTCGATCTGAGGCATGCCGCGCGGTGCGGGCGGGATTTCTTCGAGGTTGAACTGACCCAGAATCTTGTTGTCTGCGGCCATTTCGCGCTCACCCTGGAAACAGCGGATGGTCACGGCGTTCTGGTTGTCCTCGGCGGTCGAGAAGACCTGAGACTTTTTGGTCGGAATGGTCGTGTTGCGGTCGATCAGACGGGTGAACACGCCACCCAGCGTCTCGATACCCAAGCTGAGCGGGGTCACGTCCAGCAGAACCACGTCTTTGACATCACCCTGCAGAACACCGGCCTGAATGGCGGCGCCCATGGCAACAACTTCGTCCGGGTTCACACCCTTGTGCGGCTCTTTGCCGAAGAACTTGGTGACCTCTTCGATCACTTTCGGCATCCGGGTCATACCACCGACCAGAACAACCTCATCCACGTCGCCAGCCGACAGGCCCGCGTCTTTCAGAGCAGCCTGGCAAGGCTTCATCGACTTCTTAATCAGGTCGCCAACCAGCGATTCCAGCTTGGCACGGGTCAGTTTCATGACCATGTGCAGCGGTTGACCGTTCGAGCCCATCGAGATGAACGGCTGGTTAATCTCGGTCTGCGAGGTCGAGGACAGCTCGATCTTGGCTTTTTCAGCAGCTTCTTTCAGACGCTGCAGGGCCATCTTGTCGGCAGACAGATCGACACCGTGTTCCTTTTTGAACTCATCCGCCAAGTAGTTGACGATGCGCATGTCAAAGTCTTCACCACCCAGGAAGGTGTCACCGTTGGTCGATTTGACTTCGAACAGACCGTCGTCGATTTCCAGAATGGTTACGTCGAAAGTACCACCACCAAGGTCATAAACCGCGATGGTTTGGGTTTCTTCTTTGTCCAGACCATAGGCCAGAGCAGCTGCTGTCGGCTCGTTGATGATCCGCAGCACTTCCAGACCGGCAATTTTACCGGCGTCTTTGGTGGCCTGACGCTGTGCGTCGTTGAAGTATGCCGGAACGGTGATAACCGCCTGCGTGACTTCCTCACCCAGATAGCTTTCTGCGGTTTCCTTCATCTTGCCCAGAGTGAAGGCCGAGATCTGGCTTGGGGAGTACTTTTCACCGCGGGCTTCAACCCACGCGTCGCCATTGCCGCCATCAACGATGGCGTACGGCACCATTTTCTTATCTTTTTCGACTTCTGCATCATCCACACGACGACCGATCAGGCGCTTGACGCCAAAGATCGTGTTGTCGGGGTTGGTGACCGCCTGACGTTTTGCAGGCTGACCGACCAGACGCTCATCTTCTGTAAAAGCGACGATCGAGGGCGTGGTCCGCGCCCCTTCGGCGTTTTCGATGACCTTCGGCTGCGAGCCGTCCATGATGGCCACACACGAGTTTGTGGTACCGAGGTCAATCCCGATTACTTTTCCCATATTTTCAATCCCTTTCTCTTCAAGGCGATGTCCCGAGGGTTGGACCCGTTTTGGCATCCTGCCCCCGATTGATGTGCGCGACAGCACTACACCATCGCGCGTCGAGGCGTATATAAGGGCGGGAACAGGGGCCTGCAAGCGTTCAGAAACGCAGGTTTTCGGGATTCTGTGGCCTTTTTTGGCAAGGTTTTGGCAAGGTTTGGGGATTCTGGAATGGCGCGGCTGTTATTGCGCGGATTTGAAATTCGGAAAGGCTATTTGGATGCGGCGGCGCAGTCGCATCTAGTTGACCTGCTTAGGCCGATTCTGAAAGTGGCACCGCTTTATCGGCCCGTGACACCTTCGGGCAAGGAAATGTCAGTGCGCATGACCTCGGCCGGGGTGCTGGGATGGGTCACTGACCGGGCGGGCTATCGGTATCAGGACACGCACCCAAAGGGCAAGACATGGCCCGCGATTCCGGATGAGATTTTGACCATCTGGCAGGACCTGACAGGCGCGGATCGCCGGCCCGATTGCTGTCTGATCAACTATTACGGTGAAGGCACCAAGATGGGCCTGCATCAGGACAAGGATGAGGCCGATTTCTCGTGGCCCGTGCTGTCGATTTCATTAGGCGATGACGCGCTGTTCCGGATCGGCAACACCACACGCGGTGGCAAGACTGAATCGATCTGGCTGGGCTCGGGCGACGTGGTGGTCATGGGTGGCCCGGCACGGCTGACCTATCACGGGGTGGATCGCATCCGGTTCGGATCATCCAAACTGCTGCCGAAGGGTGGGAGGATCAACCTGACGCTGCGAGTTGCGACCTAACGGCGGGCGTCCCAGCTTTTTGAAACCTGCTTGCGCGTGTAGAATTCGGCGAGCAAGCCGATCATAGTCAGCACGATGCCGATCCACAGCGCATACTCCCAGCTGGAATTGCGCGGAAAGTAATTGCGGAACACAAAGCCCCGACATTGATCAATGACATGAAACAATGGGTTCCAGGCGAACATGGTCAGCATGAATCCACCCAGCGCGTTGCCGACGACCATCTTGCCGGAAAACACCATATTCATGCGACGATAGACATTGGTCAGGATGGCAACCGTATTGGGAAACCACGGCTTGAGTGACAAGAACACAAGGCCCACCGAACACCCCGTGAACCAAGCCAGCGCAAGCATGGCAAAGGCGCCCCCAGGTTCCTGAATTTCAAGCGGTGAAACCGTAACGCTGTAGACAAACAGGATCACCAAGATCGAGGCGAGCTGCGTATAAAACGTGCCAAGAGCAGCAGCAGATAACATCACCATCATGGTCATGGGCGAATGCAGCGTCATGGGATTGTTGCCATCCCCGACGCCCGCAATAGCGCCGACCGACTTGATATGTGTCAGGAACAGAAACACGCCGGACAACAGGAACAGGATGAACTCTCCCCGTATCTTGGCAATCCGGGTGCCCATCAGCGAGAGGATAAAGTAGAACGCGGATGCGACAATAACGACTTGCAGAATATTGATCAGGATCGCTATGACCGCGTTTGAATGCTGCGAGCGGATATTGCGGACCACCGCATGGAATATAAGCTCGGCGGTGGTGAAAACCCCGCCAAGCAACGACTGATTTCGCTTGTAGTGAAACACTCGAATACTCTTTCCTGCTGTGTCAGCCGCAAATTGGCACGAAATTCTTGCTGTTCCGTATCCATAGCATCATAAGTCCGTGAGATGCCCTGATCAACAAACCACAGGAACGGAGCTTTTTTGTGACTTATGACGCGCTTATTCCCGTCATCCGGCGGCTGGCCTTGCAGGCAGGCGACAAGATCATGCAGATCTATGAAGCAGATGATTTCGACGTCAAGGTCAAGTCAGACTCAAGCCCGGTAACCGAGGCGGACGAGGCGGCGGATGCTTTGATCTCGGCCGGATTGCGCGAGGCTTTTCCAGATATCCTGCTGGTGACCGAGGAACAGGCGGCTTCGCATTCCGAAAAGGGCGAGACCTTTCTGATTGTTGATCCACTTGACGGCACCAAGGAATTCATAAATCGGCGCGGCGATTTTACCGTAAATATCGCTTTGGTCGAAAACGGCGTACCGACGCGTGGCGTGGTCTACGCCCCTGCACGCGGCCGGATGTTCTATACGCAAGCTGACGGGCAATCGGTTGAAGAAATCGGGGATCTGGACAAAGATCAGCCGGGTGCGTCAACGCCAATATCAGTCTCTAAACCAAACAATTCGGCGCTGATGATCGTTGCATCCAAGTCGCATCGGGATCAGGCGACCGAGGATTACATCAACAAATATCAGGTGCGCGACAGCAAAAGTGCCGGGTCGTCGCTGAAGTTCTGTCTGGTGGCGACGGGAGAGGCCGACCTCTACCCCCGTGTTGGCCGCACCATGGAGTGGGACACCGCTGCGGGCCACGCGGTTCTGGCCGGTGCGGGCGGACATGTGGTGCGCTTTGACGACCATTCGCCGCTGACCTATGGCAAAGACGGCTATGCCAATCCATTTTTCATCGCCTATGCTCCGGGCGTTGAGCTGAAGGAAGCCTGATGTCAGTATTGATTGCCATTCCCGCGCGCTACGCTTCGACCCGCTATCCAGGCAAACCTCTGGTTCCGCTGACCGGGGCAAACGGAACCAGCATGACTCTGATCGAACGATCCTGGCGCGCCGCGATTTCCGTGTCAGGCGTAGATCGCGTGGTTGTGGCAACCGACGATGACCGTATCCGCGAAGTCTCAGAGGGATTTGGTGCCGAGGTGGTGATGACTTCAGACACCTGCCGCAACGGTACCGAACGCTGCGCCGAGGCGCACTCGGCTCTGGGTGGCGGTTATGACATCGTCGTCAACCTGCAAGGGGATGCGCCTTTGACCCCGCATTGGTTTGTTGAAGACCTGATCTCGGGTCTGCGCAACGCGCCAGATGCGGGTGTGGCCACCCCCGTGCTGCGCTGTGACGGGGACGCACTGAACGGATTACTGAACGATCGCAAGCAAGGCCGGGTCGGGGGCACTACAGCGGTGTTCGGCAATGACCACAGCGCGCTTTACTTCTCGAAAGAAGTGATCCCTTTCACAGCCGAGACCTATGCCAGCAGTGACCCGACACCGGTATTCCACCACGTCGGAGTTTATGCCTATCGGCCTGACGCTCTGACTGCTTATCCGGGCTGGACTAGCGGTCCGCTGGAGACACTGGAAGGGTTGGAACAGCTGCGCTTCATGGAAAACGGCCGCAAGGTTCTGTGTGTCGAAGTTGAAGCCAAAGGTCGTCAGTTCTGGGAGCTGAACAACCCGCAGGACGTGGCCAAGATCGAAGAAATGATGGCCGCTATGGGGCTTGAATGACAAATATTCTGGTTACAGGTGGTGCAGGTTATATCGGCTCTCATGCCTGCAAGGCACTGGCAAGGGCGGGGTATACGCCCGTAACCTATGACAATCTTGTCACCGGATGGCAGGACGCGGTGAAATTCGGCCCTTTCGAGCAGGGCGACCTGCTGGACCGCGCCCGGCTGGACGAAGTGTTCGCCAAATACCAACCCGCCGCCGTGATACATTTCGCCGCCCTCAGTCAGGTCGGCGAAGCGATGGTTGAGCCCGGAAAATATTGGTCGAACAATGTCACCGGTTCGCTGACACTGATACAGGCGGCTGTGGATGCGGGATGTTTGAACTTTGTGTTCTCGTCGACCTGCGCCACCTATGGCGAACATGACAACGTTGTGCTGGACGAGAGCACTCAGCAGCAGCCATTGAATGCCTATGGTGCTTCGAAACGAGCGATCGAGGACATCTTACGTGATTTCCAAGCCGCATATGGCCTGAAGCACGTGATCTTCCGCTATTTCAACGTGGCCGGGGCCGACCCGGATGCCGAAGTTGGAGAGTTTCACCAACCAGAAACCCATCTGGTACCGCTGATGCTGGACGCCATCGATGGCAAGCGGGGTGGCTTGACTGTATTCGGCACCGATTACGACACACCCGACGGCACCTGCATCCGCGATTATGTACACGTCTGTGATCTGGTCGATGCACATGTACTGGGGCTGAAGTGGCTAGAACAGGGCAAAGAAAGCCGCGTGTTCAATCTGGGCACCGGGTCGGGGTTTTCGGTGATGGAAGTCATCGAGCATTCCAAAGCCGTCACCAACCGTGCGGTGCCGTATAGCATCGGCCCGCGCCGAGCCGGGGATTGCACGCGTCTAGTTTCAGGCTCGGTCCGAGCCAAGGAAGAGCTGGGCTGGACACCAAAAAGATCAACGTTAGAGACGATGATCACGGATGCCTGGCGTTGGCATCAGAATGGCAGCTATACCAAGTGAACCTTGAGGATCAGCCGCTTACCTGGGTGCAGCGCTACAAGCTGCGCCTGAAACGCAAGCGGCTGTTGTGGCGATCTTTTCGCAGCCGCCATCAACTGAAGTCGTTGACTGACAACACGCAAAAGATCACGCCCAGCGCCATTCTGGCCTTTACTACGCTGCGGAATGAGATCAGCCGTCTGCCGTGGTTCTTTCACCATTATCGCACGCTGGGCGTTGATCATTTTCTGATGGTGGATAATGGCAGCGATGACGGCTCGGTCCCGTATTTGCTTAAACAGCCGGATGTGTCGCTGTGGCGGACTACGGCAAGCTATCGCGCGTCTCGGTTCGGGTTGGATTGGCTGACTTGGCTGCAGTGGAAATTTGGGCACGACCACTGGACGTTGATGGTCGACGCCGATGAGTTGCTGATCTACGCCCATCACAACACCCATACGCTGCGCGATTTGACCGCATGGCTGGACGCGCGCGGTCAAACCACGTTTGGGGCGATGATGCTGGACCTCTATCCCAAAGGTCGGCTGGGCAAGCAAAGTTATGATCCGCATTCCGATCCAACCGATTGCCTGAACTGGTTTGACCCCGGCCCCTATCGTGCCCAGCGCCAAAGGCCGATGGGCAACCTTTGGGTTCAGGGAGGCGTACGCGAGCGGGTGTTTTTTGCAGATCAGCCCCAAAAATCACCGACCCTGAACAAAATCCCTCTGACCCGGTGGTCACGGCATATGGCCTATGTGAATTCGTGCCATTCCGCGCTGCCCCGGTTCCTGAATTTTGAATATGACGGTCCGGGTGGGCAGACCGCCTCGGGCGTGTTGTTACACACGAAATTCCTGCCCGAGGTTGTCGACAAATCGCGGATCGAAAAACAGAGGCGGCAACATTTTCACGACCCCGATCGGTTCGGCGCCTATTATGACGGGATCATCAGCGGGCCTGATCTTTGGACTTCTGACTCGGTCAAACTAGGTGATTGGCAACAGTTACAAGACCTTGGGCTCATGAACGCGGGCGGATTTCCTGCCACAGGGGGGAAGTAAACCGGATTTAAACCCGTTGCCTCACAAGGTGCAGAGATGTCATAAAACGTTAATGTCCGGCACCACTCAGGCCTCAGGCGGCCCCGGGCAGACGCGCGTATCAAAAAAGGTTGGGCAGCCGCGTGAGCCTTTTGGATTCCTATCGCATGAGATTGCGGCGCAAGCGCCGCCTGCTGCGTTGCCTACGTCGGCGTCGGGATCTGAAAGCGGTGCAAGATAACACCAACAAGATCAAAGAAAACGACATCTTGTTGATGAGTGTGATGCGGAACGAAAAGATCCGCCTTCCCTATTTCTTAGACTACTATCGAAAGCTTGGCATCAATCACTTCCTGTGCGTGGACAACAACAGCGATGACGGCACCCACGAATACCTGAGCAGCCAGCCGGACGTTTCGCTGTGGTGGACGGATGTAGGTTACAAGAATGCGACCTTTGGTCTGGATTGGTCCAACTACCTGCTGCGCCGCTATGCGCATAAGCACTGGGTTCTGACGGTCGATCCGGATGAATTCTTTATCTATCCTTTTTGCGATACCCGCCCGATCCGCGCCCTGACCGACTGGCTGGACGATACTGGTGTGCGCAGTTTCGGCACCATGCTGATCGACATGTATCCCGAAACCGGAATCATGGATGCGCCCTATCATGAGGGCCAGAACCCCTTTGAAGTCGCGCCTTGGTTCGATTCAGGCAACTTCATGATTACCCGCAACCCGACCTATGGGAATCTGTGGATTCAAGGCGGTGCACGCGCACGGGTTTTCTTTCAGGACAATCCCCTGAAGGCTCCGGCCCTGAACAAGATACCTCTTGTGAAATGGCACCGGCGCTACGCCTATGTCAGCTCAACCCACGCCTTGCTGCCGCGCGGGCTCAATCAGGTCTATGAAGAGCAGGGCGGTGAAAAAACCAGCGGAGCGCTGCTGCATGCAAAGCTGATCAATACGCTTGGGGAAAAAGCTAAAGAAGAGTTGCTGCGCGGACAGCACTATGCTGCGTCGGGCGAGTACAAGGCTTATGCCAAGCAGTTAGAGGATAATCCGGTTTTCTGGAACAAATGGTCCGAGAAATACATCAACTGGCGACAGATTGAGATCCTCGGCCTGATGTCCAAGGGGAACTGGGCATGAGCAGCTTGGGCATCGTAATGCTGGTGCACACCGCGCTGGATCGGGTTGAGCAGGTGGCACGCCATTGGGCCGCCTCGGGCTGTCCTGTGGTCATTCATGTAGATCAGAAAGTCGGCGATCCGGCTTATTCCGATTTTGTCGCCGCTTGTTCGGATGAACCACTGATCCTGTTTTCAAAACGCCATGTCTGTGAATGGGGCGGCTGGGGTATTGTCGCCGCATCACAATCTGCCGCATCGCTAATGTTGGAGAGGTTTCCAGATGTCCGGCATGTATATCTGTCTTCAGGCGCGTGTCTGCCGCTGCGTCCGGTCGCTGATCTGATCGACTATCTGGCCGACCGGCCCCGTGTCGATTTCATCGAAAGCGCAACCACGCGCGACGTCAGCTGGACGATTGGCGGGTTGGATCTGGAACGTTTCACCCTGAGGTTCCCCTTCTCATGGCGCAGGCAACGAAAACTGTTTGACAATTACGTGCGGTTGCAACGCGCCCTCGGTCTGCGCCGCAGAATTCCCGAAGGCCTTGTACCGCATATGGGCAGTCAATGGTGGTGTCTGACCCGCCAAACCTTGTCGGCCATCCTTCAGGATCCCAAGCGCGCCGAATATGATCGCTATTTCCGCCAGGTCTGGATTCCCGATGAAAGCTATTTTCAGACACTGGCACGACTCTATTCCACCCATATCGAAAGCCGATCGCTGACCCTGTCGAAGTTCGACTATCAAGGTCGGCCGCACATGTTCTACGACGATCACCTGCAATTGCTGCGCCGGTCCGACTGTTTCGTGGCGCGCAAAGTCTGGCACAGCGCTAGCCGGTTGTATCAGACCTTCCTGACCGACCAGGACAGCGCACTGACCCCGGCCGAGCCCAACCCCGGCAAGATCGACCGGGTGTTTTCCAAAGCGGTCGAGCGGCGCGTTCGCGGACGGGATGGTCTTTATATGCAAAGCCGTTTCCCCCGCGCGGCTACGGAACGCAGCCTGACAGCCTTTCCCTATTCGGTGTTTCAAGGCTTTACCGAGTTGTTCGAGGATTTCGAACCCTGGCTGACAAACGCCATCGGCGGGCGGGTGCATGGGCACCTGTTCGGTTCCGAACGGGCGCAATTTGCCGAAGATGAGACGATCATCAACGGTGCGCTCAGCGATTGCGCCACGCTACGCGACTATAACCCCTCGGCCTTTCTGTCGAACCTCATCTGGAATACACGAGGCGAGCGTCAGTGCTTTCAATTCGGGCCAACGGATATTCAGAAAATCAATGAATTCCTGACGCAAGACCAGAATGCACATATTGCGGTCATCTCGGGGGCCTGGGCGGTTCCATTGTTCCGTTCGAACCTGAATTTTGCCGATATCCGGTGCGAAGCTGCCCGCCTACAACAGATCGAAAGTAAACAGCTCAAGCTGCTGGATGCCGCCCGCGCAAAGACGCGCATTCGAATATGGACGATGGCAGAGTTTGTGGAATCCCCTATGGAGCAACTGCAGACCGTTCTGGAAGACATGGGCGCGCCCAAGCCCACCCATCTGACCGAGGCACCGACGATGGTGGATCTGACCGGGTTCGGAAAGTTCCTGCAAAACCTCAAGAACCAAGGGATGCATCCCTATCTGATGGGGGATTTCCCTGTGAATGACGTGTTTGGCGCGCAATCCAAATCGTTCAAGAAGCCCTATTTGGTGCAGTAACATAAAATGACCCGCCGCTTCGATTATTTCATCGTTCTGGCCGATATGCGCACCGGTTCGAACCTGCTTGAATTACAGCTGAACACGCTGGATGGCGTCACGTGTCACGGAGAAGCGTTTAACCCCTATTTCGTCGGCCTGCCAAAACTGGACAGCGTTCTGGGCTTTACCCTGGAAGATCGTGAACGCGACCCGATGGCGCTGATCGACGCCATCCGAAACGCGCCGGGCGAGATGAACGGCTTTCGCTTTTTTAGCGACCACGATGCGCGGGCGCTGCCACCGGCGCTGGATGATCCGCGCTGCGCCAAAATCATTCTGATGCGCAACCCTCTGGATAGCTACATATCGTGGAAAATCGCTTTGGAAACAAAGCAGTGGCGGTTGGTGAACATTAAGCAACGGCGGGAGGCGCAAATCACCTTCGATGCCGAAGAATTCGCCGAACAGCTCGACCAGCGGCAAGCATTTCAACAAACAGTGCTCAAACATCTCCAGACCACCGGGCAAACACCGTTCTATATCGACTATGACGATCTAACAGATTTGGACGTTCTGAACGGCCTTGCCGCGTGGCTTGGCGTCAGCGCACGTCTTAAGGAGCTGAACCAGCATCTCAAACGTCAAAACCCGGCGCCTGCCCTGTCGAAAGTGACCAATCCGGATGATATGGAGCTGGCCCTGTCGCAACGTGACCGCTTCAAGCTACACCATATCCCAAGTTACGAGCCGCACCGCGGGCCGGCTGTTTCGCGCTATGTGGGTGCTGCGCAAACTTCGCTGATGTACCTTCCGGTGCGCGGCGGCCCCGAGGCTGAAGTGGTGCGGTGGATTGCCGATCTGGACGGGGTGTCTCAAGCCGACCTGATCACCGGCCGCAATCAAAAACAGACCCGTCAATGGATGCAGGATCATCCCGGTTACCGCAAATTCACGGTGCTACGCCATCCGCTGGCGCGCGCGCACGCTGTGTTCTGCGACCGTATTCTGCACACAGGCCCCGGCGCGTATGTGAGCATTCGCAATATGCTGAGCCGACGGTACAAGGTGCCTCTGCCTGCCAAGGGTGATCTCAGCAATTATACCCGGGATCAGCATTCCGAGGCGTTCGCGGCCTTTCTGGGCATGCTGCGCAGTATTTTGGCGGGTCAAACCCCGATCCGTGTGGATGGGGAATGGTGCGGACAGGCGCAGACGCTGGAAGGCATGGCCGGTTTCACCATGCCCGACCTGATCCTGCGCGAGAATGAGATGGAAACCGCCTTGCCCGACCTTGCCTACAAAGTTGGGCATACAGCCCCGCCAACGCCAAACAGGGCCAAGCCGGACGCGCCGTTTGCACTTGATCAGATTTACGACGCACAGCTTGAAGCGCTAGCGAAGGAAGCGTACCAGCGCGACTATACAATATTTGGATTTGGTGACTGGAAACCGCTTTGAACCTTGCTTAGGGGCGCAGGGTAATCACGGTTCCTTCATTCACCATGGCGTAGATCTCTTCGATCTCATCATTCTTGACCGCAATACAACCTGCCGTCCAATCCGGGGTCTTCTTCGCCCGCTTGAACTCGGATCGCAGATTGGGTTGTCCGTGAATGAAGATGTCGCCGCCCGGATCAACACCTGCGGCCTTGGCTTTAGCCAAGTCTTCCGAATTGGGATACGATATACCCAACGATAGATGATACCTGCTGCGCGGATTGCGGCGGTCGATCAGATAGGTACCCTCGGGCGTACGACCATCGCCTTTTTTGTTTTTCGTGCCGTTGGGCGCAAATCCTAGATCGATATCGTACTCCCGCAAAATCTGCTCGTTATGGAGCAAATACAGCTTGCGTGCACCTTTGTTGATGACCATCGAGGTCACCTCGGGCCCGCGATAAGAAAGAAATCTAGGTTTGGCTGAGGCACACGCTGAAAGGCTCAGCGTTGCCATTGCGCCCATTCCGAATGCTCGACGATCCATTATTTTCACTGCCTGATGCTCTTTTTTGTCAATTATTATGCCAGATTTTCGCGAAACTTAAATCACTTTTTGCTGCTCGACTGTTCCGTCAGGCGGCGTTCGATCGATTCCAGCCTTTCAAGAACCTCATCACGATAGGCGTCGGTCTTGACCTCATCCTCGGCATGGTGGGCATCCTGCATCGAGTTCACGATGAGACCGACCAGCAAGTTCACCACCGCAAAGGTGGTCACCATGATGAAAGGAACAAAGAAAAGCCAGGCGTAGGGATACACCTCCATCACAGGGCGGACGATGCCCATGGACCAGCTTTCCAGCGTCATGATTTGGAACAGCGTATAGGCCGACAGACCCAGATCGCCGAACCAATCGGGGAATGTGCCCGAGAAAAGTTTGGTTGAGATCACAGCGCCGATGTAAAACAGGATCGCCATCAGCAGGAACACGCTGGCCATGCCCGGCAAGGCTGAGATGAAGCCTTCGACCACTCGGCGCAGGCGCGGCGCGACCGAGATAACGCGCAGGACCCGGAGGATACGCAGTGCCCGCAGAACCGAAAGCGCCCCTGCACTGGGAACTAGGGCCACGCCCACGATCACGAAATCAAACACATTCCAGCCGCTGGTGAAGAACCGGCGCCCTGTGGCGATCAGTTTCATGACGATTTCGATGACGAATATGGTAAGGCACAGCTTGTCCAACGTCACGATCAGTGGACCCGCTGCGTCCATCAGCGTAGGCGATGTCTCCATCCCCAGCAGTACCGCGTTGAATAGGATCACACCGGTGATGAATTTCCCGAAAGCCGGTGCTTCGATGATGGGCAGCAGTCGTTGGGCGATCACCATGCGGGTGGTCCTTATCTCAGGATTATTTGTTCAAAATGAACCGAGCAGCAAGTTCGGTGTGTGACGACCATCGAAATTGGTCAACCACCTGTACCCATTCAAGGGCATATCCGGCGTTAACCAGCATTTTTGCGTCACGGGCAAAGGTGATCGGGTTGCACGAGACATAAACAACCACCGGGCGCATGGCCTGCGCCAGCTCGGCCACCTGCGCCTCGGCCCCAGCGCGCGGCGGGTCAAGCACAACGGCGTCGAATTTCTTGAGTTCATCGGGCATGAGCGGGCGGCGGAACAGGTCTCGGGCCTCGGCTGTGACGTGTTTCAAGCCTTGCGCCTTGCGCCAGCCCTGATCCAAGGCCTTCGTCATCTCGGCCTCACCTTCAACCGCATGAACTTCAGCTGTCTGTGCCAGCGGCAGCGAGAATGTCCCGCATCCGGCGAATAGATCGACAATCCGCTTTGCCCCCGACGTAACGTCGGAAACAGCCTGTAATAGAGCCTGTTCTCCGTCTTTTGTGGCTTGTAAAAACGCTCCGGGCGGTGGGGTGACACCAGCGGTTCCAAAGCGTTGGATCGGAGGTACACGCATGGCGATAACCTCATCATCCCAACTAAGCCGGGCAAGGCCGTGATGCTCGGTCGCTTGCGCGAGCGCCAGCTCCAACGGTCCATCCAGCGGTTTGCCGCCCTTGACCGCAACATCCAATCCGCCTTCGGACAGGGTCAGCGTTACGGCCAACACACCTTTCCGACTGCCACCCAACAACGCCAATGCTTCGGCCACCGGGATGGCAGCAATCAAGGTTGGGTGCAGCAAATGGCAATCCGGGATTTCGGTAATCGTGTCAGAAGCGCGACCATGAAACCCGGCCAGCGTACCCTTCTTGGTGCGCCGCACGGCGATGGTGGCCCGACGGCGGGATCGATCAGGCGAAGTGTGAATGGGCCGCATCGGGGCATCGAGCCCCTGCGCGGCCAACGCGTTGCGCACCACCTCAACTTTCCACTCGGCGACAAAATTATCGGTCGCATGTTGCAACTGGCAGCCGCCGCAGGCCTTGTAATGACGGCAGGGTGCCTTCACCCGCTGATCCGAGGGTGTTTCGACGCGAATATCGTTCAGAAACTGACCCAGCAACGTACCGCTGACCACTTCACCCGGCAGAGTGCGTGGCGCATAGATCGGACCATCGGCGATTCCGTCGCCCTGATGTCCAAGGCGGTTTATTGTGTATTGCTGCGTCATGGAGGCCTGATAACTGGGGTTTGAGCGCAACAAAACCCTTTATTCTGCAGCCTCGGCCTGAATGAAGCCGCCCGATTGGCGATGCCAGAACCGGGCGTACAACCCGCCACGCTCCAGCAGAGCCTCGTGCGTCCCGCTTTCAACGATGTGACCGTGGTCCAGAACAATAATCCGATCCATCTCGCTAAGCGTGGACAGGCGGTGGGCAATAGCCAGCACGGTCTTGCCCTGCATCACCCGGTGCAGTGCCGTCTGAATCGCTGCCTCGACCTCGGAATCCAATGCCGACGTCGCCTCGTCCAGAACCAATATCGGTGCGTCTTTCAGGATAGCGCGAGCCAGAGCGATCCGCTGTCGTTGCCCGCCGCTCAGCTTCACGCCGCGTTCGCCCAGATGCGCGTCATAGCCCTTGCGTCCTTGCACATCCTCGAGACCGAGTATGAATTCATGCGCCTCGGCTTTGGTCGCGGCCTCTATCAGCTCATCTTCAGTCGCGTCAGGACGACCATAGAGGATGTTCTCGCGCGCCGAACGATTGAACATTGCGGTTTCCTGCGTGACCATGCCGATCTGGCGGCGCAAGCTGTCCTGAGTGACTTGGCTGACATCCTGCCCGTCGATGCGAATGACGCCTTTTTCGCCGTCATAGAGCCTGAGCAGCAGTGAAACCAACGTTGATTTCCCTGCACCAGACGCCCCGACAATGCCCAGCTTTTCGCCCGGTGCGGCGGTGAAATGCAGATCGGAGACACCGCCAATATCGCGGCCATAAGCAAAACTGACATGATCAAACGCAATCTCCCCTTCTGAGACGATCAGTTCAGAGGCGTTCATCGCGTCCTCGACCCGGTCGCGCTTGGTCAGAGTATGCATCCCGTTTTCAATCTCACCGACATTTGCGTAAAGACCCATCAGTGTGAAACTGACCCAGCCTGTCATTTGTGAGATACGGATCGCCACGGCCCCCGCCGCTACGATATCCCCGGCGGTCGCGCCACCCGCCCGCCACAGCCATAGCGTTGCGCCGATCAACAGGACCGGCAGAACCCCCGCCAGAGTCATCAGGATGAACCGGAAACTGGCCGATAGTTTGCCGAATTCCAGCGACCGTTCACGCAGGTCGACCATGGAATTTCGGGCGGTATGATCTTCGAACTCGGAATGGGCAAACAGCTTGACGGTCTTGATGTTGGTGATCGTATCGACCACCTGCCCCGACACCATCGCCCGCGCCCCCGCCCGCGCGGCAGAGCTTACGCGGATGCGTGGAAGATACCAGCGCACCAGCAGGAAATAGACAACAAGCCAGGCAACAAATGGCAGCATCACAAGCGGGTGAATAGACCCTAATAAAAGCAATGAGCCTGCAAGTGAGGCAATAGCGAAGACAATAGCGCTGATTGTTTCGGACACCACTTGCGTCATGGCGTTCGATGTCTGCATCTGTTTTTGGGCGATACGTCCGGCGAAATCGTCATCGAAATAGGTCACAGACTGGCCCAGCGTCCAGCGGTTCAGTTTTGCCAAAACCAACGGCGTGATGTTGGGCATGACGATGTAGTTGTTTGCCACCGATGACAGTCCGAACAGTGCGGGGCGTAGAAGCATGAAGAATGCGACAGCACCCAAAATGATCGCGAGATTGCCGCCGGTCAGAAACGCCTCGGGGCTGCTGTTGGTGGTCAGATCAATCACGCGGCCCAAGACCCAGGCGGTGCCAGCCTCCATCGCACCCGCGATCGCCGAGAAGGCGGCTGCGACGAACAGCATCGGCCAGGCGCCGGACAAGCTCCAACGGATGAACGCCCCCAGCGTTTGCGGCGGGGGCGTTTCTGTGTCTTTGAACGGTTGGATGAGGTCGGCAATCCTCATTCAGCAGCCTCCGGGTTCAGGAAGCCTCCAGATTGCCGCGCCCAGAACTGGGCGTAAAGCCCTCCTTGCGCCAATAGATCGGAATGGCCGCCTTGTTCAACGATCCGGCCGCCATCCATCACCAGGATGCGATCCATCTGTGCAATCGTGCTGAGCCGGTGCGCGATGGCGATCACGGTCTTGCCTTGCATCATGCCGTAGAGTGTTTCCTGAATCGACGCTTCGACTTCGGAATCTAGGGCGGATGTGGCCTCATCCAACAGCAAAATCGGAGCATCTTTGAGGATCACCCGCGCAAGCGTCACCCGCTGTCGCTGACCACCCGAGAGTTTCACGCCCCGCTCGCCCACATGCGCATCGTAGCCGGTGCGGCCCTCCGGGTCCTGCAGGTCAAGGATGAAATCATGCGCCTCGGCCTGTTTCGCAGCGGCGACCATCTGTTCCTCGGTCGCATCAGAACGACCATAGAGGATGTTAGCCCGCACCGATCGATGCAGAAGAGCGCTGTCTTGTTGGACCATCCCGATATGGCTGCGCAAACTGTCCTGCGTGACCTTCGAGATATCCTGGCCATCGATCAGGATCGCGCCCTTCTCGACGTCGTAAAACCGCAAAAGCAGCTTTACTAGGGTCGATTTTCCGGCTCCTGAGCGACCGATCAGGCCGATCTTTTCGCCTGGCCGGATGGTCAAGTTGACGTGATCCAAACCACCGGTTTCCCGTCCATAGTGATGAGACAGATCGCGTATTTCGATCTGGCCATTACCCAGCCGCAAAGGTTTCGCATCAGGTTCATCCAACAGATCGATGGGCTGCGCGATGGTCTGCATACCCTCGGCAACGATACCCAATTCGCGAAAGAAGCTGGTCAGCGCCCACATGATCCAACCGGTCATGGCATTCAGCCGCAGCGTCAAGGCTGTGGCGGCGGCCACCACACCGACCGTTGCGCTTCCTTGCGCCCAAAGCAGGATTGCCCAACCAACGACACCCACGATCAGCACACCGTTCAACGCAACAAGCGCGGCATCCATAATGGTGAAAATCCGCATCTCGATCTGGAAAGTGCGGCGGGTTTCCGCAATCGCCTCGCGCGCATAGTCCTGTTCCTGAGTGTCATGGGCAAACATCTTGATGGAGTGGATGTTGGTATAGCTGTCCACCACCCGGCCCGTCACGGTAGATCTTGCATCCGACGCCGCCTGCGACGCGGGGCCGACCCGCTTGACGGTCCACCGCACCAAGGCCCCATAGAACACCAGCCAAATCAGCAACGGCAGCAACAGGCGCGGATCAGCTGCCATCAGCAAAATGGCCGCGCCGATCATGTAGGCGATCGAGAATGAAATCGCGTCAAAGACCTGAAACACCACCTCGCCCGCGGCGGGTGGGGTCTGCACGACCCGGTTTGCGATGCGCCCGGCAAAGTCATTCTCGAACCAGCCAACCGATTGACGCAGAACATGTTTATGGGCGCGCCAACGGATCAGCGTGCCAAAGTTCGGCAAGATTGTGTTGTTGAGCAACAGCACGTCAACAAGTTGCAGGATCGGGCGAATGAACAGGATCAGCGCGGCAACCACGATCAACTCAGTTCCATGCGCCCGCCAGAATTCGGCGGGAGAACTGCCCAACAGGTCCACAACGCGGCCCATATAAAAGATCAGCCCGACCTCGACCGCCGCAACGACCACAGACATCAGCGCGGCCATTACGAAAACGCGTTTGAAAGGCTGCGAGTAGCCCAGCATGAAAGGCCACAGCCGCGTCGGTGGCTTGTCTACCTGTTCATAGGCAACAAAAGGGTCAATGAGATTTTCGAAGTAGCGAAACATGGAGAGTGCTCCGATTGAGCAGAAAATAGGTCATGCGAAGAAAGATGGCGCCAGAACACCACCCCTACGGGTCAAAGTGTTCCGGGCTTTAGCCGAACCAGATCCCGTAATACATTCGCATTCCTCCCTCCATATGAGTCAGGCGCACCCTGCCAAATCAAATCGGGTTTGTCATCCCTTTTTGAGACTTCAAATCAGTCGGCCAGCAATTCTTCGCGGCTAAGCGCGAAATCCGACGCGATCCAACGCGCCTCAAGCTCGGCCAGTTTTGCGCCCAGCGCGGGGCCCGAGAAAGCGGGGATCAAATCCGCCGCCTTGATCGGGAAACTGGCCGCGGACCCTTTTTGCAAAGCTCGGTTCAGGTCTTCAGACCAAGGCTGTTCAAGAAATGCATGACGCAAAAGTGTCTCGTGCAATCCGCCTTCCGACCCATAGCGATAACCCAATTCTGCGACACTCGTCGTCGCCATCGCTTCGTCGCGCATCCGAGCCAGACGCTGCAGTTGCGCGCGGCTAAGACGCAGGGTTTTGGCCACTTCGGGCGATGCAATCACGGCCAAACGACGAATCGCTTCGGGCGCTGCATGGGCGTCTTGTTCCAGCTGAATCAGGATCGCCAGCGCCCGGTCATCAACCCCGGGCAAAAGCTGCGCCAAAACGCCAGTGATGCGCATGGCGGCCACCGACGGCGCGGGGTCAGGCGCAGCGAGCAGTTTAAGCATCTCGGCCCCGACCCGTTCGCGCGAAAGTGTCTCTAACCCGTCCAAATTTGCAGCTATTGCATCCAGTGCAGCGGAGTCAAAGCCACCGTCCACATCCCCGTACCAAGCATGAAACCTGAAATATCTGAGCGATCTCAGGTAGTCTTCTTGGATGCGATCACTGGCCTCCCCGATGAACCGTACGCGACGCGCCTGTAGATCCGGCAAACCGTTCAGCGGATCAAGGATTGTGCCGTCAGGTTTGGCATAAAGCGCGTTCATGGTGAAATCACGACGCGCGGCGTCTTCTTCGACCTTGTCGGAAAAGGCGACGACAGCACGCCGACCATCCGTTTCGACGTCACGGCGAAACGTCGTGACCTCGTGCGGGATACCTTTGCTGACAATCGTCACGGTGCCATGGTCTATCCCTGTTGGTATCGGCTTCAGCCCAGCTTTCTGCGCCAGTTCCACGACGTGTTCCGGCCCAGCGTCTGTGGCGATATCAATGTCAGAAACCGGCGCCTGCAGCAGAGCATTGCGCACACAGCCACCAACGAATAGCGCCTGCGCCCCGCCGTTGGTCAGGGCGGTGCATACATCCTGCGTGGCTTGGTCGGTTAACCAATCTTCTGTGATCCGCTTCATTCACTCATCCGCGCTGCCAATCCCCGCAGCATCCGTGCCGTCGCACCCCAGATATAATAGGGGCCATAGGGCACAGCATAGTAATACCGTCTTTGGCCACGCCAACGGCGCGACTCGACGACATAATTCTCTGGGTTCAGGACATGCGCAAGCGGAACGAAGAAGATCTCATCCACCTCGCCCGGTTCGGCGACTGGTTCAAAACTGGCTTCAAGGATCGCAACAACCGGCGTGACCGAAAAGGACGTCACGGTTTCATGAGTCGGCAGATGACCCAGAATACTGGGTAGTTCTGGCGGAAGACCAATTTCTTCCTGTGCTTCGCGCAAAGCTGTCGCAGTAACGTCGATGTCGCCCTCATCCTGTTTTCCACCCGGAAAGGCGATCTGGCCCGGATGGTGTTTCAACGCCGAAGAGCGTTTGGTCAAGATCAATCTGGGTGCGTCTCCCGTCACGGAAACAGGCACTAACACGCCTGCAGGGCGCAGTTTGCGCCCCGCCGGCAGCACCGTTTCCGGGTTCAGATCAAAGTCACTGGACCCGGACCCGTCACGGCTCAGCGCCTCGGTCAGGTCTGTGATCAGATCACGCGCCATCCGGGCCTTCGGCCTCGAACCCGACGGTCGCAGGGTCCAGCACATAGTGCGCACCGCAGAATTGGCAGTCTGCTGTGACGGTGCCTTCGTCCGTGGTCATTGTCGCAATATCCTGCGCCGAATAGATCGACAGGCTTTGGCGCACGCGATCTTCGGAACAGGTGCAGCCGAATTTTACCTGTTGCGCATCATAGACGCGAGGCTGTTCCTCGTGAAACAGACGCACCAGAAGGTCGGTTGGCGCAACGGATGGCCCGATCATCTCCAGATCATCCACGGTATCGAGCAGGATGTTGACGCGATCCCAGTTCTCGCCCTCTTCACCATCCACCAGATCCGAGGCAGACAGGATCTCTCCGCTGCCCTCCCCGGAAGCGGCAAAGGGCGAGGCTTTGGGCATGTGCTGCAGCATGATCCCGCCAGCGCGCCAGTGTTCACCGACACCGGGCTCAGTCGATTTGCCGAAGCTCAACGAAAACCGGGTCGGCAGCTGTTCGGACTGCGCGAAATAGGCTTCCGCACACGCGCTCAGTGATCCCCCGGCCAGTGGGGTGATGCCCTGATAAGGCTGTGTACCTTCACCTTGGTCAATCATGATGGCGAAGTACCCGTCACCCACCTGATCGAAAGGGGCTGCATCGGTCAGCCGGTCGCGGTCAAAGCTCGCATATGCGCGGATCTGCGCGGGTTCGCCCTCGACCTGTGGCGCATAATAATCGGTTGCGATCATCCGCACCGCGCCCTTGGATTGCACCTGCAGAGACAGCTTCCAGCGCAGCGATACCGTTTGCCCTATCAATGCAGTCAGCAGGGCCATCTCGGCCACCAGCGCCTCGACCACCTCGGGGTAGTCGTGCTGTTTCAAGATGCCGCCCAACACGCCGTCCAGCCGGGCCACGCGGCCTCGCATGTCGGGTATATCGAGTTGAAAGGGCAGGACCGTGTCGTCCCACGCGATTTTGGTTCCAATAGACATGGGGTTTCCTTAAGCGCCACAGGTTGGCATACCGCCACCATATAGGTTGAACAGTTTTGGTTGAAAGGGGCCTTACATGATCAGACGGTTCGGTGAAAGCCCCGAGGCAGAGCGAAAATACACCCGGCGGGTCGGCGTTTATGCCCTATTGCCACAAGGCAACCGATTGCTGCTGACCTGTCAGCTGGAACCCGGACCCGATCTGCAGCTGCCGGGCGGCGGCATCGATCCGGGGGAATCACCGATTACAGCGCTTCACCGTGAGGTTTACGAAGAAACCGGCTGGCTGATCGCCGCGCCCCGGAGAGTGGGTGCGTTTCGTCGATATACCTACATGCCGGAATACGATCTGTGGGCCGAGAAGGTCTGCCTGATTTACCGCGCCCACCCGGTCAGACGCCTAGGCCCTCCGACCGAAGACATTCATGAGGCCATTTGGATGGAGACCGCAGATGCCGTTCATCTGTTGGGCAACGAGGGCGACGCCCATTTCGCCCAGCGCCACCTGCATGGGCTTTAAGGTCCGTTATATTCAAAAAACACTGCAGAGACATCATCCGCAATTCCGCTGTCCGGTGACATCACCTGTGTAAGACGCCAGAACATGTCATCCAGGAATTCCGGTCCACCGTGATCGACGGCGCATTCAACAGCCATTGCCTTCAACCCGTCATCATCCAGCAAACTGCCGTCGGCGAGCTTGCATTCGGTGAACCCGTCCGAATGCAAGAGCAGTTTGTCGCCCGGTTGCATATAGGTTTCCGTCTGCTGAAACTGCGCCTCAGACAGCAGACCAATGGGCAACCCGCCTTCGCCCAGAAACTCGGTTTTACCATCACGGCGCAGCAACAGCGGATGCGGGTGTCCGGCCTGCACCATTTTCAGATGTCCGTTGCGCAGATCGATGATGGCATAGACCATGGTGAAATATTCTTCGATCCCGGCATCGGCGATCAGACGCGAGTTGAGCAACGACGCGACCTCTTCGGGTGGCAGAAGGGCGTAGAATTTATTGAAACGACGCTCCATCGCAATGTTCTGATCGAAATGCGTGCTGGACAGATACCCGCCCAGCCGTGCCGTCATCATCGCAGAGGTGATCCCGTGGCCCGAGACATCGATGCTGTAAAACCCGAGCCGATTGACACCGGGCGAAAACATCCCCACCAGGTCACCACCGATATGACCACAGGGTTTCAGAAGCAGGCTGACCTGTGAGTTGCCAAAGGTCCCCTTCAATTCAGGCACCAGCGAATCCTGAATTTTGCGCGCCTGCATCAGGTCTTTATCAATCGCATCATGGGCAAGCTTCAGTTCGTTCAGCGCTGTTTCGATCAATTGGTTTTTTCGGGACAATTCGCGTTGCATGTCAAGAATACGCGCCCCGGCCGATATGCGCGCACGCAGCTCATCAGCCTCAAGCGGCTTGATCAGAAAATCGTCTGCCCCAGCATCCAGACCGCGCGCGACCTCCTGCTTTTCGCTTTTTGAGGTCAGAAGAATGAAATAGCTATATTGCTCACTGTCCAGCTCTCGGAAGGCGCGACAAAACTCAAGCCCGCCCATACCTGGCATGACCCAGTCGCTTAGAACAAGATCAGGTGGGTCCGAGGTGCAAAGCTCTATCGCGGCTTCACCACTGTCGGCTTCAAGAACCTCGAATCCCCACTTTTTTAGCGAGGCCACCAGAATGCGCCGCTGCAGACGGCTGTCGTCCACAACAAGAACCTTGCGGATCGCGCCAAAATCCAGCTCGACCCGGGCCTCTACTTGACTGGCATCCGGCACCATGAAGTCCCTGTACTTGCTCAACTCTCCTGTTGTCGCAACGCTAAGGGCGGCGGCTTAACATCAGATGAAAGATCGAGCAGCCATAGTTTAACCCCACGTTTACCCGCAGCAGGATACCAATATGTAACCGCAAGAGGGTGGCATGATTCAGTGGTCCAGAGTCAGACAATTACGTGATGAAGTCGGCGCAGACGAGTTCACCGAGGTTGTCGAAATCTTTTTGGACGAGGTTCAGGAAGTTATCACTAAGCTACGCGATGACACTGCCCGCTCCGAGATCGAACAGAACCTACATTTCCTGAAGGGCAGCGCGCTGAGTCTTGGCTTTGATAGTTTCTCGAAACTGTGCCAGGACGGTGAGCGACGCGCAGCCGCTGGTGAAAGCGCCGCCGTTGATTTGCTGGCGATTATCGCGGCCTACGACGAGTCGAAAAAACTGTTTCAGGCCGGTCTGGCCGAAAACCTGCGCTAGATCACAAACTGTGCCAGCGTCTCGTCTTCGGTGATATCCGTATAAGTAAACCCGGCTTCATCCAGATGCGCAAACAGGCGCATGAAATTCTCGGGCTTGCGGGTTTCGATTCCGATCAGGACCGAGCCAAAGTTGCGCGCCGATTTCTTCATGTATTCGAACCGTGCGATATCATCCTCAGGGCCGAGGATGCCGAGGAATTCTTTCAGGGCACCGGGGCGCTGCGGTAGGCGCAGGATGAAGTATTTCTTCACCCCGGAATAGCGCTGCGCACGTTCTTTGACCTCTGGTAAACGCTCGAAATCGAAGTTCCCGCCCGAGGTGACACAGACCACCGTCTTGCCACGCACAAAGCTTTGCACGTCACCCACGGCCTCAACCGCCAATGCACCGGCAGGTTCCAGAACGATGCCTTCGACATTCAGCATCTCGATCATGGTGGTACAGATGCGGTCTTCGGACAAAGTCAGCACATCCGACAGATGCCGCGATTTCAGCAATTCAAACGGTTTCTCACCAATCCGGCCTACTGCTGCGCCATCGACAAATGTATCCACATGATCCAGCGCCACCGGGTGCCCCGCTGCCAGCGCCGCGCGCAAACACGCCCCGCCGGCCGGTTCCACGAACAGGCAATGCGCCCGGTCCCCGAACCAGGTCGCCACCCCCGAAGACATACCGCCGCCGCCAACCGGCAGAATTACATGATCGGGCACTCGGCCCAATTGCTCTTCGATCTCAACCGCCAATGAGGCCTGCCCCTCGATCACATCCGCATCATCGAACGGAGACAGGAAATATCCGCCCTGTTCTGCGCACCAGTTTTGCGCCGCAGCCAGCGTGTCATCGAAATAATCACCGATCAGGTGAACCTCGATATTGTCGCCGCCGAAAATGCGCGTCTTTTGGATCTTCTGCTGCGGCGTGGTCACCGGCATGAAGATCACACCCCGCACACCCAGATGCTTACACATATAGGCCACGCCCTGCGCATGGTTGCCAGCGCTGGCGCAGACGAAAAGGTCCTGCCCCTGCTGCTTGCGCATCGCATTGAACGCACCGCGGATTTTATACGACCGCACCGGGCTGAGGTCTTCGCGCTTGAGCCAGATATCCGCGCCGTAACGGTCGGACAGATGGGCGTTCCGCTGCAACGGAGTTGCCGGAAACACTGAGCGCATTGCCTTTTCGGCAGCGCAGGCGCGGGTCGTGAAATCAGTCATGTTGGATTCCCTGCCCCATCATCGTCGAAAGGGCAAGGAATACATATGTGTACGGGCTTAGGCCAGCTCGCGCTTTTCGATGAACACACCATAGATCGTCGTCAGGATACTGACATTGATCAGTGGGACGATCAGCATGCTCGCAAATAAGACAATCAAGACACCGATGATCGGGACGAAAAGCAGCAAAGACGCCAGTAGCTGAAGCAATATTTGGAAGAGGATGGATAAGACGACCAGAAGTGCGATGGCTCCGCTTGCGCCCGAGGTTGCTTGCCACGCTTCAGACAGCTTTATTGGTTTTCCGATCGCTGCGCCGGGTAAAATCGGGGAGGCCCGATAGAATCCGATCGTGAGAAAGATGATCAAACCCAGCCAAACCAGAATTCCCAGCGCCACAGAGGATTGCGCCATCATGCCCATGATCAGCGCTCCCGGTATCATGATGATAAGAGCGATTAGGCCGAGCATCAGAAGGCGTCCGAAATAGGCGAGCACACGGTCGAACCTGAAAGGCGGAACCAAACCGCTTGGATATTCCTCAAGTAGAACAAAACGGTGCCACGACACGACAATCCACAGCATGACCCCAAAGACAACGGCCATAAGGCAGAGCAGAAATCCGGTGAAGGACGCGGCCGTTACGCCTTCAGGGAAGCCATTGGTTTCACTGTTGAATTCTTCGAAAGGGATGCCAAACAGGAAGAACAGGCCGATGGCTAAAAAGCCTCCAATGAGCGCCGGTACGAATGAAATCTGTAGCGCCTGCGTCAGGTTCCTAAGAACCATCCTCACCGAATGCACGAAAATCTCTAATCCCAGCATAAATACCGCCCTCTCAACCAATCCTTGTTCTCTATCCGCCCGTTTCACCCCAATTCCCGGGCTGCGTCAATCCACACAGCTTGCCCCCACGCCCAAAACCCGTTAGGGGCCAGTCGTTCTACGCATAAAGGGAAGTCAGATGTCCGCGCCCAAGAAAGTTGTTCTGGCCTATTCCGGTGGCCTTGATACCTCGATCATTCTGAAATGGCTGCAGACCGAGTATGGCTGTGAGGTCGTAACCTTCACCGCCGATCTGGGTCAGGGCGAGGAGCTGGAGCCCGCCCGCAAGAAAGCCGAGCTGCTGGGGATCAAGCCCGAGAACATCTATATCGAAGATATCCGCGAGGAATTCGTCCGCGATTTCGTCTTCCCGATGTTCCGCGCCAATGCACAGTACGAAGGGCTGTATTTGCTGGGTACGTCGATTGCGCGCCCTCTGATCTCGAAACGTCTGGTCGAGATCGCCGAAGCGACCGGTGCTGACGCTGTGGCCCACGGCGCGACTGGCAAGGGCAACGATCAGGTTCGTTTTGAACTGGCTGCTTACGCACTGAATCCCGAAATCAAGGTGATCGCGCCGTGGCGTGAGTGGGACCTGACCAGCCGTACCAAGCTGTTGGAATTTGCCGAGGCGAACCAGATCCCGATCGCCAAGGACAAGCGTGGTGAGGCCCCGTTCTCGGTCGATGCCAACCTGCTGCACACCTCGTCCGAGGGTAAGGTTCTGGAAGACCCCGCCGATATGGCACCCGACTATGTCTATCAGCGCACCGTCCACCCCGAGGATGCGCCGAACGAGCCGGAGTTTATCGAGATCGGTTTTGAAAAAGGCGACGCGGTCAGCATCAATGGCGAGGCGATGAGCCCCGCGACCATCCTGACCAAGCTGAACGAATATGGCGGCAAGCACGGCATCGGTCGTTTGGACCTGGTTGAAGGTCGGTTCGTGGGCATGAAATCGCGCGGCATCTACGAAACTCCCGGCGGCACCATCCTGCTGGAAGCACATCGTGGCATCGAGTCCATCACCATGGACCGCGGCGCGATGCATCTGAAAGACCAGCTGATGCCGCAATATGCCGAGCTGATCTATAACGGCTTCTGGTACAGCCCCGAGCGTGAGATGCTGCAGGCAGCCATCGACAAGTCGCAAGAGCATGTCACCGGCACCGTTCGCGTGAAACTGTACAAAGGTCTTGCCTCAACCGTGGGCCGCTGGTCGGATCATTCGCTGTACTCCGAGGCGCACGTGACCTTTGAGGAAGACGCTGGTGCATATGATCAGAAAGATGCGGCAGGCTTCATCCAGTTGAACGCACTGCGCCTGAAGCTTCTGGCCGCGCGTGACAAACGGCTGAGCAAGTAAGCGTTCAGAATTTTAGATCTGGCCCCGGTGTCTGATCAGGCACCGGGGTTTTTCTTTGCCGGGTTTCCGTCGGGTCGGGCTTGCCCGGATCAGGAAATTGTCTTTACGCATACGTCAACCAGGGAAGGACGGATAATGCTGCAAGACATCGCCGACGGAATTCAAAAGGGTTTGAACGGCAAAAGCTTTGACGGATCGCTTAAGTTCGATTGTGGTGATGAGGGTGTGATCGTTCTGGCGGAGAATACTGCCTCAACCCAGGATCGGGACACAGACTGCACCATCCGCATCTCACGCGAGAACCTCTCTAAGTTGCTGACCGGTAAGCTGAATCCAATGACCGGGGTTGCGCTGGGCAAGCTGAAAATCTCGGGCAACATGGGTGTTGCGATGAAGCTGGGGCAGCTGCTGGGCTGATAAACTCGTCTCACCAGCGCGTGACAAATCATGTCAGCGCATTGCAAGCACAAAAATCTGCGGGCAGCTTGGTTTCGGAAGGAGACCTGCCATGACCCGGATCACTTACCTTGATCGCCTGAAACCTTCACTTCTGTTTGTGCTGATCTTGTTGGCAGCAATGCTGCGCGCCTTACCTGCTCCGGCCGCTGGCACTGAGACGCTAACAGTCGCCGGTGGCTGTTTCTGGTGTGTGGAATCCGATTTCGAATCCGTGCCCGGCGTGATCGGCGCGGTCTCGGGCTATACCGGTGGCAAGACGGATAGCCCCACCTATGATCAGGTCTCGAAAGGCGGAACGGGGCATTACGAGGCGGTCCAGATCACCTTCGATCCCGCCCGCGTTTCCCGTGCAACCTTGCTGAACATGTTCTTCCGCTCAGTCGATCCCACGGATGCGGGCGGCCAGTTCTGCGATCGCGGCGACAGCTATCGCACAGCAATTTTCGTCTCTAACAAAGGGGAAAAGGCGCAGGCACAGCAAGCCAAGACCAGCGCACAAAACGCGCTGGGGCAGACTGTGGTCACGCCGATCCTGCAAGCCGGAACGTTTTATCCAGCCGAGGCGTATCACCAGGATTATTACAAGGGTAGCAAGCTGGTATTGACCCGCTTTGGCCCCAAGCGCCAAAAGAACGCCTATAAGGCCTACCGCGAAGCCTGCGGTCGCGATGCGCGGGTCAAACAATTGTGGGGCAACGAAGCGCCCTTTGCGGGGTCCTAGTCAAACTGCACTTCGCGCACCTCTTTCAGATCAGGAATGACATCTGCAGTGCCGTGCCGCGTGACCATCAGGGCCGCGGCACGGTTTGCTTGGGTAATCGCCTGCGCCATCGGCATACCCCGGTCCATTCCAGCCAACACATAGCCGGTGAATGTGTCACCTGCCCCGGTGGTATCCACAGCGTTGACCTTATGGGCCTGAAACGCTTGGGGTTGATGATCTTGCTGATAATAGCGCGCACCTTTTGAGCCAAAGGTGACGATCACATGTTCGATCGGCAGGTCTGAAGGGGCGAGACCCGTTGCATCCTGCAATTGCTCGGCCTCGACTTCGTTGAGGATCAGAAAATCCAGATACGGTAGAACCGCTTGAACTGCGTCTGCCTGAAATGGGGCGGCGGCGTAGCAGACAGTCAGCCCCATTTCGCAACCTAGTTTAGCGGCCTCAATCTGTGCATTGGTTTCGTTCTGCATCACCAGCAGATCACCAGAAACAGCCGAGGACAATGCCTGCCCAAGTTGGTCGTTCGAGATGGCATGGTTGGCGCCTTGATACAGAACGATCAGGTTTTCACCCTGCGCATCTACTGCGATGATGGCGTGACCGGTCGGCACATCCACCTCGGCAATATGCCGCGTGTCCACGCCATATTCGGTCAGCCGGTCCCGTGCCCAAAGGCCATCCGAGCCCACCGCGCCGATATGGGATACCCGCGATCCGGCTCGTGCAGACGCCACAGACATGTTGGCGCCCTTGCCACCCAGAAACCTCTGTAGCCCACTGGCCGCCAGTGTCTCACCCGCTTCGGGCAAATGCGGCAGGGCATAGACCATATCCGCGTTGATTGAGCCAAGGTTCCAGATTGTCATGATTTACCCGATATCGCAGGAGGCCAGGATGGCCATGTTCAGAATGTCATTTGCGGTCGAGACCGTCGAACAGATCTGGATCGGCTTGTCGACGCCGGACAGGATCGGGCCGATCACGGTGGCGCCGCCCATTTCCTGCATCAGTTTGGTCGAAATCGAGGCCGAGTGTCGTGCAGGAACAATCAGGATATTGGCTGGTCCGGTCAGTCGTTGGAACGGATAGGCTTCCTGCTGATCAACATTCAGGGCGACATCAACCGTCATCTCGCCTTCGTACTCGAAATCGACGCCGCGCTCATCCAGCACCGCCGGGGCGCGGTGCATCTTCTCAGCACGCTCAGACACCGGGTAACCGAAGGTCGAGAAACTGACAAAGGCCGCCCGGGGCTCTAGCCCCATGTGGCGCGCCACGGCTGCGGCGCGTTCAGCGATATTGGCCAGATCGTTCTCGTCCGGCCATTCATGCACCAGCGTATCACCAATCAAGACAATCCGTCCTTTGTGCAGCAACGCGGTAACCCCAGCCGCGCCATGGGCGGCATCGGCGTCAAACACATGGTTGATACGGTCCAGCACGTGCGCCGACTTGCGTGTGGCCCCGGTCACCAGACCATCCGCATGACCATGCGCCAGCATCAGAGACGAAAACACATGCCGATCCCGTGCAGCGAGGCGGTGAATATCTTTGTGATCAAAGCCCTTACGCTGCAGGCGCTGATACAGAAAATCCTTATAGGCCTCGAGATGCGCGGTATTGGCGGCGTTCACCACATCAATTTCACGCACCGCGTCCCCAAGACCAGCGGCTTCGAGCTTTTCCTTTACGTCGTCTGGCCGGCCCACAACCAGAGCCTTACCAAAGCCCGAGCGTTGGTACATAACGGCCGCGCGCAATACGCGCGGATCGTCTCCCTCGGCAAAGATCATCCGGCTTTGCGCCTGACGCGCCCGCGCGTTCAAGCCGCGCAGGATGCTGGCCGTCGGGTCCATGCGGGATTTCAGGCTCAGCTCATAAGCGTCCATATCGATGATCGGACGTCGCGCCGCGCCGGTATCCATACCAGCCTTGGCAACCGCAGGCGGGATACGGTGGATCAGGCGCGGATCAAAAGGCGTTGGAATGATGTAGTCGCGACCAAAAGTCAGCGACTTGCCATAGGCCATGGCAACCTCATCCGGAACATCTTCACGCGCCAATCGCGCCAGAGCATGGGCGCAGGCGATTTTCATCTCGTCATTGATCGCACGGGCATGAATATCCAGCGCACCGCGGAACAGGTAAGGAAAACCCAGAACGTTATTCACCTGATTCGGATAATCGCTACGGCCCGTCGCGACGATCGCATCAACGCGCACCTCGTGCGCCTCTTCCGGGGTGATTTCCGGGTCAGGGTTCGCCATGGCGAAAATCACCGGATTGTCAGCCATGCTGGCGACCATGTCTTGTGTCACCGCCCCTTTGACCGACACGCCCAGAAATACATCCGCATCCTTCATGGCCTCTTCCAAAGTGCGAAGATCAGTCGTGATGGCATGGGCCGACTTCCACTGGTTCATGCCCTCGGTCCGGCCCTGATAAATCACGCCCTTGGTGTCGCAGACGATGCAATTCTCATGCCGTGCACCCATGGCCTTGAGCAGTTCGATACAGGCAATTCCTGCAGCGCCTGCCCCGTTCAGGACGATTTTTACGTCTTCGATCTTCTTGCCCGAGATGTGCAATGCGTTTAGCAGACCCGCCGCGCAGATCACTGCTGTTCCATGCTGATCATCGTGGAAGACCGGGATATCCATCTCTTCCTTCAAGCGTTGTTCGATGATGAAACATTCGGGTGCTTTGATATCTTCCAGATTGATACCGCCAAAGGTCGGACCCATCAGGCGCACAGCGCGACAGAACTCGTCCGGGTCTTCGGTATCCAGCTCGATATCGATCGAGTTCACATCAGCGAACCGCTTGAACAGGACCGATTTGCCTTCCATCACCGGTTTTGAGCCCAGCGCACCCAGATTTCCAAGGCCCAGAACGGCGGTACCGTTCGAGATCACGGCAACCAGATTGCCTTTGTTTGTATAGTCATACGCCGTCTCTGGTGCTTCAGCGATGGCTTCACAGGGAACCGCAACGCCAGGGCTGTAAGCTAGCGAAAGATCGCGCTGCGTGGTCATGGGTACGGTGGCCTGCACCTCCCACTTGCCGGGGGTCGGGTCGAGGTGAAAGGCCAGCGCCTCTTCTTTGGTGATCTTCGCTTTGGGCATCTTACAGGTCGTTTCCATGACTTTGGGGCTTTTGCCTCATAACGCAGGCGGGGCCGCGCCTCAACGAGAATGAGTTTTCACCTTTTACTGAAGATGCGGGATTTGTAAGGTCGCGCCCGGAACACGCCAGAAGGGGGCCGAATTTGTCCACAGTCACGCCGATGATGGCGCAGTACCTTGAGATCAAAGATGCTCATGCAGATGCCCTGCTGTTTTATCGCATGGGTGACTTCTACGAGATGTTCTTCGAGGATGCGGTGAACGCGGCTGAGGCGTTGGATATCGCGCTGACCAAGCGCGGCAAACACAATGGCGACGATATCCCGATGTGCGGCGTGCCGGTGCATTCTGCCGAGGGCTACTTGCTGACCCTGATCCGCAAAGGGTTCCGCGTCGCGGTCTGCGAGCAGATGGAAAGCCCGGCGGAAGCCAAGAAAAGAGGCTCTAAATCGGTGGTAAAGCGCGGTGTTGTGCGTCTGGTTACGCCCGGCACACTGACCGAAGATGCCCTGCTAGAGGCGCGGCGGCACAACTTTCTGGCCGCCTATGCCGAGGTTCGGAACGAAGCCGCACTGGCCTGGGCCGATATCTCAACCGGTGCGTTTCACGTGATGCCGCTGACGTCAATCCGGTTGAGCCCCGAACTCGCTCGGCTGGCCCCGTCCGAGCTGATCGTGGCAGATGGGTCCGAGGAAAAGCTGCATGAAACCGTCATGGACCTTGGCATATCGCTCACCCCTGTTGGACGCGCCAGTTTTGACAGCGCTGCAGCCGAGAAACGCATCTGCGGGTTGTTTCACGTGGGCGCTCTGGATGCATTCGGGAACTTCGGGCGCGCCGAGGTTTCGGCCATGGGCGCGCTGATCGATTATCTGGAGATCACGCAAAAGGGCAAACTGCCCCTTCTGCAAACTCCCCTGAAGGAATCCGAGGATCGTGTGGTTCAGATCGACGCTGCCACGCGGCGCAATCTGGAACTGACCCGGTCGCTCTCGGGCGGGCGCGCCGGGTCGTTGCTGTCGGTGGTCGATCGCACCGTTACGCCGGGTGGCGCGCGGCTGCTAGAACAGCGTCTATCAAGCCCATCACGCAATCTGGACGTGATCCACGCCCGGCTGGACGCGGTATCTTTCGCAGTCGAAGACAGCCTGATCGCCTCGGACCTGCGCGAAGCTTTGCGAAAAACACCTGATCTGGATCGTGCCCTGTCCCGGCTTTCGCTGGACCGGGGCGGCCCGCGTGATCTGGCCGCTATCCGCAATGGATTGGAACAAGCCGCAACAATCGCCGAAACCTGTGCCTCACAGGATCTGCCTGTTCTGCTGGCCACTGCCGTCCAGAACCTTGTCGGATTTGACGATCTGTTGGCTTTGCTGGACGAAGCATTGGTTGCTGATCCACCCTTGCTGGCCCGCGATGGCGGCTTTATCGCCCCCGGGTTTGATAGCGAATTGGACGAAGCGCGCACCTTGCGTGACGAAGGCCGTTCGGTCATCGCAGGTTTCCAACAGAAATACGCCGAGCATACCGGCATCACGTCACTGAAGATCAAACACAACAATGTGCTTGGCTACTTCATCGAGACCACGGCAACCCATGCCGAGAAAATGTTGAACCCGCCATTTAGCGAGACTTATATCCACCGCCAAACCACCGCCAATCAGGTGCGCTTCACCACGGTGGAGCTGTCCGAGATCGAAACAAGGATTCTGAATGCCGGAAATCTCGCGCTAGAGATCGAAAAACGGCTCTATCAAAGGCTTTCTGGGGCCGTTCTGGATCTTGCCGCCCGATTGAATCAAGCCGCGCGCGGACTGGCTGAGCTGGATTTGACCACTGCACTCGCCGATCTGGCTCGCGGCGAAAGCTGGTGCCGTCCAAAGGTCGACGGGTCACGCGCATTCGACATCAAAGGAGGCCGTCACCCGGTGGTCGAGCATGCCCTGAGGCAGCAAAGCGGCGATGCTTTCATCGCCAACGACTGCGATCTGAGCGCCGATGCAGGCGCTGCAATTTGGTTGCTCACCGGCCCCAACATGGCCGGTAAATCAACCTTCCTGCGCCAGAATGCACTGATCGCCCTACTGGCGCAGATGGGCAGCTATGTTCCGGCGGAACGGGCGCAAATCGGATTAGTCAGTCAATTGTTCAGCCGCGTCGGAGCGTCAGACGATCTGGCGCGGGGCCGCTCGACCTTTATGGTCGAAATGGTCGAAACCGCAGCTATTCTGAATCAGGCCGACGACCGCGCGCTCGTAATCCTTGATGAGATCGGCCGAGGCACCGCGACCTACGACGGCCTTTCCATTGCCTGGGCCACACTGGAACACCTACACGCGGCAAACCAATGTCGCGCATTGTTCGCCACCCACTACCACGAATTAACTGCACTCGCTGGAAGTCTGAACGGTGTAGAAAACGCGACCGTTGCAGTCAAAGAATGGGAGGGTGAAGTCATCTTTCTGCATGAGGTACATAAAGGCGCTGCCGATCGGTCTTACGGCGTCCAGGTTGCACAATTGGCTGGCTTGCCCGCCTCGGTCGTGGACCGCGCCCGTATCGTGTTGGATCAATTAGAAAAAACCGAACGTGAAGGCGGTAAGCAGAAAGCACTGATCGACGATCTGCCCCTGTTTTCAGCTGCGCCGCCGCCTCCCCCTGCGCCAAAAACCTCGCCCGTTGCTGATATGCTGGAAACCATCCTTCCAGATGAACTCAGCCCCCGCGAAGCCTTGGACTTGATCTACAAACTGAAAGAGGCGGCCAGATCCTGACCGCCTCGAACCCGGTTGACCCAGGAACTGTTCAGCTTGCGGGCGTTGACGACACCCCAACCTGCGCCGGACGCAACAACCTGTCGTGCAGCATGAAGCCTTCTGCCGACACCTGAATGATGTCGCCGGCCTTGGTTCCGGGCACAGGGGCCTCGAACATCGCCTCATGCACATTCGGGTCGAACCTGTCCCCGACCTGAGGCGTAATCACCTCAATCCCATGCTTCTGGAACACATCCTTCAGCGCGCGCATGGTCAACTCGACACCTTCCAGCAAGCCGGCGGCAACCTCTTTCTGCTCATCCGTCGCGGCCTCAAGCGCGCGTTTCATATTGTCGTAAACCGGAAGCATGTCGCGGGCCAGTTTTGACCCGCCATACTGTTCCGCATCCCGACGCGCCTTGTCGCCACGCTTGCGCGCATTTTCGGCATCGGCCAGCGCACGCATGAACTTGTCTTTGTAATCATCGCGCTCAGCACGCAGTTGATCGACCTCAAGCGCCTCATCGCTGATCTCAGCAAAATCTTCGGCAAACTCTTCCGCCTCGGCGGACATGATGTCGTCCAGAAAATCTTCGTTCTTGGGCTCTGCCATCTCTTACCCTCTAGCTCCGGTCGGAAATCAGCTTGCCGACCAGTTGCGCCGTATAATCCACGATTGGTACGATTCGCCCGTAATTCAGACGTGTGGGTCCAATGACCCCAACCGCACCGATTATCTTACGATCAGCGTTCATATATGGAGACACCACCAAAGAGGAACCCGAAAGTGAGAAAAGTTTGTTCTCAGAGCCAATAAAAATGCGCACACCTTCGCCTTCTTCGGTCAATTCAAGGAATTCGGCGATATCGCGTTTGCGTTCAAGGTCGTCAAACAGGGTGCGGATTCGATCAAGCTCTTCTGCCTGACCCGGCTCATTTAACAGATTCGCACGCCCGCGCACGATCAGCCGGGCCGAGTCGCCGCCGTCCCCGTCCCAAGCGGCAATGCCGCTCTCGACCATCTCACGCGCCAGAACATCGATTTCCTGTTTCCGCGCGTCGATCTGTGACAGCATCTGCCGCCGCACTTCGCCAAGCGTTCGACCTTCGATGAGTGCATTCAGAAAATTGGCTGCCTCGCGCATCGAACTGGGTGTTTGGCCAGGCGGAGGTGTAAACAGCCGGTTTTCTACCTGCCCGTCCGAAAACACCAAAACCACCAAGGCCCGGTCATGCCCAAGCGAGACGAACTCGATATGCTTGATCTCGGCCTCATGCTTTGGCGTCAGAACCAGCGAAGCCCCTTGTGTCACGTGTGATAGCGCCGCGCCGACGCGATCGAGCATACCACCCACATCGCCTGCGTTAGAGCCTAGTGTTTCGTCCAGCTTCTGCCGATCATCCGCACCCAGATCGCCCATTTCCAGCAATCCGTCCACGAACATACGCAGCCCCTGCTGTGTTGGAATTCGACCAGCGCTGACATGCGGACTGTCGAGCAAACCCAGAAATTCAAGATCCTGCATCACATTGCGTACGGTCGCAGCACTGACTTTCTCGGACAATGTGCGCGTCAGAGTCCGGCTGCCCACGGGTTCGCCGCTTTCCAGATAGCTTTCGACAATCAACCGGAACACCTCACGCGACCGGTCATTCATCTCGTCCAGAATTTTGCTTGCTTCGCTCATCGGCGGCCCTCTGCTGGATCGTCATTAAATCGCAGGCAAATGAAAGGTCAATCGGGCTTGCATCGTAACGCCGCGGGACGGTATCCCCAACCCAGCAGATAAAGGATTTCTCATGCGACCCTCAGGACGTGATCTAAACGAAATGCGCGCCGTTTCAATTGAAACGGGGTTCACCAAACATGCCGAAGGCTCTTGCCTGATCAAGATGGGCGACACCCATGTGCTATGCACCGCCACAATCGAGGATCGCGTGCCACCGTTCATCAAAGGCTCGGGCCTGGGCTGGGTCACCGCTGAATATGGCATGCTGCCCCGTGCGACCAATACGCGGATGCGGCGCGAGGCTGCCAGCGGCAAGCAAGGTGGCCGCACGGTTGAGATTCAACGCCTGATCGGCCGCGCCCTCCGCGCCGGTGTGGATCGGGTTGCGTTGGGTGAGCGTCAGATCACCGTCGACTGCGATGTCATTCAAGCCGACGGCGGCACCCGCTGTGCCTCGATCACTGGCGGTTGGGTAGCGCTGCGCCTTGCCGTAAACAAGCTGATGAAAACGGGCGATGTGATATCCGACCCTTTGTTAGACCCTGTTGCGGCCGTTTCCTGCGGAATTTATGCCGGTCAGCCCGTGCTAGATCTGGACTATCCCGAAGATAGCGAAGCTGGCGTTGACGGCAATTTCATCATGACCGGCTCGGGCAAGCTGATCGAAGTGCAGATGAGCGCCGAAGGATCCGTTTTCAGCCGCGCGCAAATGGATCAACTGATGGACCTGGCCGAGAAAGGCGTGGGTGAACTTGCTGCTGCCCAGAAAGCTGCAACCGCATGACTCGCAGGTTCGAAGGTGATCGACTGCTGGTCGCCACCCACAACAAAGGCAAGCTCGAGGAGATGGCGCATCTGCTTGAGCCCTTTGGCGTAACGGTTGTCGGCGCGGGCGAAATGAACCTGCCAGAGCCGGAAGAGACCGAGGACACTTTCGTCGGTAACGCCCGGATCAAGGCCCACGCAGCTGCAAAGGCGACCGGCCTACCTGCCTTGTCGGACGATTCCGGGATCACCATCGATGCATTGGACGGCGCACCCGGTGTTTACACCGCCGATTGGGCCGAAACCGGCAGTGGTCGCGATTTCCTGATGGCGATGACTCGCGCCCATAATGAGCTAGAGGCGAAAGACGCCCCCCACCCGCGTATGGCCCAGTTTCGCTGCACTCTGGTTCTGGCCTGGCCCGACGGGCATGACGAAGTGTTCGAGGGCGTCGCGCCCGGTCACCTGACTTGGCCGATCCGTGGAAAGGACGGGTTCGGCTATGACCCGATGTTTGTCCCTGAGGGGCACGACATTACCTTTGCCGAAATGGATCGCTGGGAAAAGAACAAGATCAGCCATCGCGGGCGCGCGGTGGAGATGTTCGTGAAAGGCTGCTTTGGCGGATGATTGGCGAAACGGGGGCTTTGGCCTTTATGTGCATTGGCCCTTTTGCGAGGCCAAGTGCCCCTATTGCGATTTCAACAGCCACGTTTCCAAAAATATTAATCAAAAACAATGGCTTGAGTGTTATCTCATCGAACTAAGCCGCTCGGCCATCGAAACTCCTGACCGGGTTTTGAACACAATCTTCTTTGGCGGCGGAACTCCATCACTGATGGCGCCTGAGACCGTCGCCACCATCATCGACAAGGCCCGCGCCCTTTGGCGATCGGCCAACGATATGGAAATCACGCTTGAGGCCAATCCAGGCTCGGTCGAGGCCGGGCGGTTCGCGGCCTATCATGATGCGGGCGTGAACCGCATCTCGATGGGTGTTCAGGCCTTGAACGACGATGACCTGCGTCGTCTGGGGCGCATTCACACGGTTGCCGAGGCTCGCGCTGCCTTCGATATCGCGCGCTCTTGCTTTGACCGTGTGAGCTTTGATCTGATCTATGCCCGGCAGCATCAAACTCTGGACGCCTGGCGTGCTGAGCTGACCGAAGCCCTATCGATGGCAGTTGATCACCTGTCGCTATACCAACTGACCATTGAGGAAGGCACAGCCTTTGGTGATCGCTATGCCCTGGGCAAGCTGCGCGGTTTGCCCGAGGATGACAACGCTGCGGATATGTATCTGGCGACGCAGGAAATCTGCGAAGCGCATGGGCTGCCTGCCTATGAGATCTCAAACCACGCCCGGCCCGGAGCGGAATCACGGCATAACCTCATCTATTGGCGCTATGGTGACTACATCGGTATTGGACCCGGCGCACACGGTCGGATCACCCTGGATCGCCGGAAATTCGCGACGGAAACTCATCTTTCACCAAACAAATGGCTGACGGCTGCCTCCAATGGGCACGGCGAAAGTAATCGGTTCGAGCTTAGCCAACGTGAACAAGCCTCAGAATACCTTATGATGTGTCTACGTTTGGTCGAGGGCCTAGATATAGACAGATATACTCTGCTTGCAGGTGAAGAACTTTCGAATGGCAAACTTGATTCACTGATCGATCTGGGCATGCTAACCCTTGATCGCAATCAATTGCGCGCCACTTCATACGGGCGCGCCGTGCTCAATGCGGTAATCCGAGAGCTGTTGGAGTAACAGATGCAATTTCTCTGGGCCGGATTGGGGTTACTATGCGTTGCGCTTGCCATGATCGGAGTCGCTCTACCGCTGCTGCCGACGGTGCCATTTCTTCTGTTGGCCGCGTTCTTTTTTGCTCGCTCATCTTCACGGCTGCACAACTGGTTACTGAGCCATCGAACCTTTGGCCCCATGATCGTCGATTGGCAAAGCTCTGGCGCGATCAGACCCGGCGCAAAAAAGGCGGCCACCCTTTCGGTTGCCGCCGTATTTGGCTTATCGGTTCTACTGTCGGTTCCTTCTCACGTCCTGATCATTCAGGCCATTGTGCTCAGCGCTGTGATGCTCTTTATCTGGACCCGACCTAACGGCTGAGCTTCGCGCACAGATCATCCAACTGATCCAGGTTCTCATAAGCCAACACAACCTGCCCGGATTCAGATCCGGCCTTATGGTTGATCGTCACCTTCATCGCCAGAATCGCAGACAAATCCTTTTCAAGCGCTCGGGTGTCTGCGTCCTTCCCAGCATTCAGATTTCTGGATTTCGGAGCCGGCTTATCCGTCCCACCTTGCTGCTTTTTCACTAATGCCTCGGTCGCACGCACCGAAAGGCCCTCACGAACCACCTGTTTCGCCAGCTCCGATGGGTTTTCTGCCGTGATTAACGCCCTTGCATGACCGGCGGATAATTTTCCTTCTATTACAAGGGATTGTACATCCAATGGCAGTGACAAAAGACGCAGCAGATTAGCGATATGGCTTCTGCTTTTACCAAGCGCTTCGGCCAGCTTTTCTTGCGTGTGACCAAAGCGATCCATCAATTGCTTAAAGCCTGCCGCCTCTTCCACCGCGTTCAGATCTGCGCGCTGAATGTTCTCGATAATCGCGACCTCAAGCACTTCGGTGTCATCAAATTCGCGAACAATAACTGGAATATCATGCAGTTGCGCCATCTGCGCAGCACGCCAGCGCCGTTCACCCGCAACGATTTCGTATTGGCCGCCATCGATGCTGCGGACAATCAGCGGCTGGATAATACCCTTTTCCTTGACCGAGGCCGCAAGCTCATCCAATTGCTCTTGCGCGAAACGGCGGCGCGGCTGATCTGGGTTCGCCTGCAGTTTTTCGATCGGTACCGTGAGATCCGGACGGCGGGGTTCAGATACAATCCGACCGTCAGCTTCTGGTGCGACATCAGCCATCAACGCAGATAGCCCGCGACCTAATCCTCGGGGTTTTCCTTTCCTGGCATTCATGTTGCCCTCCTCACGGCCACTTAAATGGCTATCTTGTTGTTCTTGTGCATAACCTCTCGGGCCAAATGCCGGTACGCCATCGCCCCAAGCGAACCCGAATCATATTGCAGCACAGGAAGCGCGTAAGATGGTGCCTCGCTGACCCGCACATTTCTGGGTATCTTGGTTTTAAATACCATCTCACCCAGATTGTCACGCGCATCCTTTTCGACCTGACGGGACAAGTTGTTGCGGTTGTCATACATCGTTAACACAACACCTTCGATTCTGAGGTCAGGATTAGCGGTCTGACGAACCTCGCGAATGGTCAACATCAATTGTGACAGCCCTTCCAGCGCAAAGAACTCACTTTGCAATGGAACAAGGACGGAATGCGCTGCTACCATTGCGTTTACGGTGAGCAGGTTCAAGGACGGCGGACAATCAATCAGCACAAAGTCCAGATTGAAGGCATCAATTGCAGTCTGTCGAAGCGCGTCATGCAGCAAATAACTGCGCTTTTCATTCGAGATCAGCTCAATATCTGCCGAGCTGAGATCTACGGTCGCCGGAACCACAAAAAGATTACCGATCTCGGTCTCCTGCACCACAGCTTCCAATGGTGCATCTTCGAGAAGAAGATCATATGTCGTCCAGTCGCGATCTTCGACCCCTAGACCCGTAGAGGCATTTCCCTGAGGATCGAGATCGACCACAAGAACCTTGCATCCGGCCTCGGCCAATCCGGCTGCGAGATTGATCGCTGTAGTGGTTTTCCCGACCCCGCCCTTTTGATTGGCAACCGCGATAATCCGAGGCCCAGCAGGACGAGACAGATCAACCACGTGCAACTCCTTTGATTTTCAGGATAACGGCTTGGGGTTCTGTTGAACTCTTAATGGGTTCAGCCTCGAATTTCCATTCTTTGCGCGCATCTTCCAGCTCTTTTTTCCAGGTTGCGCCTTTTGGCAACAACGCTGTACCGTTTTTACTTAAATGCCTGTCACAAAATGACATTAGAGTGGTCAGATCAGCCAGAGCCCGAGCTGAAAGCACGTCCGCATGCAAGGGATCAATGGCTTCAATTCGACGAGAGATCACGGAACAATTGGCGCCACTCTCTCTGGTCACACTTCGAAGAAATGCGGATTTACGTTGGTCGCTTTCGACTAATGTGAAACGCGTTTCAGGTGCAAATTCAATTGCCATGATGGCGCAGACCATGCCAGGAAAGCCGCCTCCGCTGCCTAAATCCACCCAATGATCTACGCGATCTGCGTTCCGAAAAACTTGAATGGAATCTTTGATATGGCGAATCCAAATCTCTTCAAGACTATTTCTTGAAACCAGATTGATTTTTGGGTTCCATTTTTCAAGCAGAGATACATAGATCACCAGGCGTTCGAATGTTTCACGTGAAACATCCAGAGCCTCCGCAGAAACGGCGTTCTGATAACTCATGCTTTTCTGGCTTTCACATCGCGCCTGAGCTTCGCCAGGACGAGGGTTAAAGCCGCAGGTGTGACACCTTCAACCCGACTCGCCTGCGCAATATTCGCAGGCTTCGCCTGCGATAGCTTTTGCTTCATTTCATTCGACAGACCATCAAGCGCAAAATAATTGAAATCCCGAGGAATTTCATGCGCCTCATCGCGCTTCATTGCTTCGACATCCCGTTGTTGGCGCGCAATATAGTTTGCATACAACGCATCGCGCTCGACCTGACGGCGAATTTCATCGTCTGTATTCTGTAGATCGGGTTCGAGTAAAACCATGTCTTCAAACGATACTTCTGGAAAAGCAAGAACCGCCATTCCATCGCGCCGGTTTCCGTCCTGATTTATGCTGATACCAGCTTCGCGAATTTGCTTTGGCGTATATGTGGTCTCTGTCAGTTTGTTCTTTGCCTTTACAAGTTTTTCTGATTTCTCAGCAAAAACCTTGCGGCGGAGTTCACCCACACAGCCCAACTGCTCACCAATCGGAGTCAGTCTTTGATCTGCGTTGTCAGCACGAAGTGATAGGCGAAACTCTGCACGGGATGTGAACATCCGATAAGGCTCGGCAACGCCCCGAGTTGTCAAATCGTCAATCATCACGCCAATATAGCTGTCTGAGCGTGTAAAATGTATTGGCGCACGTCCCTGTGTTTCCAGAGCTGCATTCAAACCTGCAACGAGGCCTTGCGCGGCCGCTTCCTCATATCCTGTGGTCCCATTGATCTGTCCTGCAAGATATAGACCAGGAACATCGGGCACAGACAAAGACGCAAATAGAACGCGCGGGTCAACGTAGTCGTATTCAATCGCGTATCCGGGTTGTAGGATTACCGCGCTTTCCAATCCTACGATGGATTGGACATATTCGACTTGTACATCTTCGGGCAAAGACGTTGAAATCCCGTTTGGGTACACCGTATGATCCCGCACGCCTTCTGGTTCCAGAAATATCTGGTGTGACTCCTTTTCCGCAAATCGGACGATTTTGTCTTCGATTGAAGGGCAATATCTGGGACCAACACCATCAATATGACCTCCATACATTGCTGATCGCGATAGATTTTTCTCGATTATTCCGTGCGTCTGAGCATTGGTATGAGTTATTCCACAGGCGATTTGCGGCGCCGTCACCGCTTGGGACATGAATGAAAACAGTGTTGGCTCTGCATCGCCATCCTGTCGTTCAAGTATATCCCAATTTATGGTTCGTCCGTCCAACCTCGGTGGCGTACCTGTTTTTAGTCGTGCCGTAGGCAAATCAAAGGCATCAAGGCGTTCAGCCAGCCTGATCGATGGGCGATCCCCCATGCGGCCACCTGGTTTTGAAACGTCCCCTATGTGGATCACGCCGCGCAGAAATGTACCCGACGTCAGGATAACTGTCTGCGCGGGGACCTCGGATTCATCTGCCAGTTTAACACCGGTGACGCGGTCGCCATCCATTAGGAAATCAACCACTTCCCCGGTAATCACCGACAGATTGTCTTGTTTTTGCGTTTCCCCCGCCATTGCTGCCCGATAAAGGGCTCGATCCGCCTGCGCCCTCGGCCCTTGAACGGCCGGTCCTTTTCGCCGGTTCAATAAGCGAAACTGGATACCCGCACGGTCCGCCACGCGCCCCATGACCCCGTCTAGTGCATCGATCTCGCGGACTAGATGCCCTTTGCCCAACCCACCTATTGCCGGATTGCAAGACATGACACCGATGTCCCGTTCGGAAAGAGTGACTAGTGCTGTGCTCGCACCCATCCGCGCTGCTGCATGTGCGGCTTCTGCACCTGCATGTCCGGCACCGATGACGACAACATCAAATTTCGAATGTTTCACGTGAAACACTCCCTATTTTCCCAGACAGAAACTTGCGAAGATTTCATCCAAAAGGGTTTCGACATCAATCCTGCCAACCAAAGATTCAAGCGACCGAATTGCCGTTCTCAACTCTTCAGCAGCTATATCATACATGTCCGGACCTGATTCCAGAACATCTCGCGCAGCCGCAAGTGCGTCCGATGCTTTAGTCATCGCAATACGGTGACGTTCCCGCGTTGCAATACCATGGCTAGCTGTTCGGACAGTCAGTACACGCGATATGTTGTCTATCAACTGGTCAATCCCGTGCCCGGTTTTCCCCGATATACCGCCGGAAAAGGGCTCACGCAGGTCAGATTTTGGCAGAACATGAATGTCATCTGCCTGCATCGGTACACCTAGCTGATCAGGCTCATCCGACAGAAATACTCGTAGATCGGCCGCCTCTGCCCGTTTGCGCGCCAGTTCAATTCCCAGGTTTTCAACGTGATCATCGGTTTGCCTCAAACCGGCCGTGTCCAGCAGCGTGACAGGCAATCCGTCCAAGTCCATACGAACTTCAATCACATCGCGGGTTGTCCCGGCATATTCCGAGGTAATAGCGGCTTCCCGACCTGCCAACGCGTTCAGCAAGGTCGATTTCCCTGCGTTCGGAAGGCCAACAATGGCGACCTCAAAGCCGGTGCGAATGCGCTCGGCGATCCGAACACCTTTGGCTTCTTGGGTCAATTCGGCCATCACACCAGAGATCAACGTCCGAACCTCAGGTGATACATCTGTCGGCACCTCTTCATCAGCAAAATCAATCACGGCTTCCAACAAAGACGCCGCACGGATCAGATCACGCCGCCAACCTTCAGCCAGTGTGCCCAAGGCACCAGCCAAAATCGTCTGTGCTTGTTTCCGTTGTGCTTCGGTTTCTGCATCAATCAGATCAGCAAGACCTTCGACCTGCGCCAGATCCATCTTGCCGTTTTCCAGTGCACGACGCGTGAACTCACCAGGTTCGGCCAGCCGAAGATCGTCCATATCCGAAAGAGAGGTCAGCACAGCGTTGACTGACGCCATACTTCCGTGAATCTGAAGCTCGGCCACGTCTTCGCCGGTAAAGCTGGACGGGGCCTGAAACGTCAGAACCAAGCCCTCATCCAACCGCGATCCATCCGACGCGTTGAGTGTTCGTACTGTCATTCCACGCCTTGGCAGGCCCCCGCCAGACAACTCATTGGCGGAGGCATATGCCTGCGGACCAGAAAGCCTGATCACAGCCACGCCTGCTTTGCCCTGGGCGCTGGCCAGGGCGAATATCGTATCCATTGATAGCCCCCGCGTCAGTGCCAGAACCTTGTCAGGTGTTCATTGAATCGAAGAACTCGCCGTTCGTCTTGGTTTGTTTCAACTTCGACAACAGGAACTCGATTGCATCTGTTGTGCCCATCGGATTGAGGATGCGGCGCAGAACGAAGGTCTTGGCCAAATCGCCTTTGTCGACCAGCAGATCCTCTTTCCGGGTGCCGGATTTGAGGATGTCGATTGCCGGGAACACGCGTTTGTCTGCAATCTTACGATCCAGAACGATTTCCGAGTTACCAGTGCCCTTGAATTCTTCGAAGATCACTTCGTCCATGCGGCTGCCGGTATCGATCAGGGCGGTGGCGATGATGGTCAGCGAACCACCTTCTTCGATGTTCCGCGCAGCACCAAAGAAGCGCTTGGGCCGTTGCAGGGCATTTGCATCTACACCACCGGTCAGAACCTTACCCGAAGATGGCACTACAGTGTTGAACGCCCTACCAAGTCTTGTTATCGAATCGAGTAGAATAACAACATCTCGTTTATGCTCAACCAAACGCTTGGCTTTTTCGATCACCATCTCGGATACGGCCACGTGGCGGGTCGCGGGCTCATCGAAGGTTGAAGACACAACTTCACCCTTCACCGAGCGTTGCATGTCAGTCACCTCTTCCGGGCGTTCGTCGATCAGCAGGACGATCAGATAACACTCCGGGTGGTTCTGTTCGATGGAATGCGCGATGTTCTGCAGGATCACCGTCTTACCAGTCCGCGGAGGCGCCACGATCAGCGATCGCTGACCTTTACCAATCGGCGAAACCAAATCGATCACGCGAGCAGACTTGTCCTTGATGGTCGGATCTTCGATTTCCATCTTCAGACGCTCATCCGGATACAGAGGCGTCAGGTTGTCGAACAGAATCTTGTGTTTGGCCTTGTCCGGATTTTCAAAGTTGATCTTGGTGACATTTGTCAGCGCAAAATAACGTTCATTCTCGTCAGGCGCTTTGATCTCACCTTCAACCGTATCTCCGGTGCGCAGCGAATGCTTGCGGATCATGTCAGGCGAAACATAGATGTCATCCGGTCCGGGAAGATAGTTCGCCTCGGGCGAGCGCAGGAAACCGAAGCCGTCTTGTAGAACCTCTAACACGCCGTCGCCGCCGATGGTCCAGCCCTCATCCGCACGTTCGCGCAGAATCTGAAACATCATCTCGCCCTTGCGCATGGTTGAGGCGTTTTCGACCTCAAGCTCCTCGGCCATGGCCAGAAGGTCTTTGGGGCTTTTGGCCTTCAGATCGGCCAGATTCAGGGATTCAGTTGTCATGATGATACGAACCTCGGCCGCTTGGATCGCGGCACCAGAGTGGAATTTCAGAACGGAAGATACCTCGCCCGGACGGGCGCGTTACGCGTTAGATAAGCGCTTACCTAAGAAGAGTCAAACAGGCCCTCAGAACTTCACAACGACCGCTAGAACGATAACAACCATTAAAACGGTCGGAACCTCATTCATCATGCGGTACTGCCGCCCAGTCAGCTTATTTCGCCCCTCAGCAAAGTCCTTGCGCCGAGCCATAAGCCAATGGTGAAACCATGTCATGCCGATCACTGCTGCGCCTTTGACCCAGGGCCAGCTCCAGTCCCATCCGACAATACCAGGCGTGAACACCATGATCAGCCCGCAGACCCAGGCCACGACCATTGCAGGGCGCATGATCACACGCAGCAGCTTTTCTTCCATTTCAAAGAAAATCTGTTGCGCACCCTCTACGGCTTGCGCCTTTTCAACGTGATACACGAACAATCTGGGCAGATAGAATAAACCAGCCATCCATGAAATCACGGCCATGATGTGCAGCGATTTCACCCAAGGGTATATTGCGAAAAGAATATCGGTCATTGGGTATTCCGGGCTTACCTGAACCCCTCCTAATAAAAAAAATAAGAAAGAAAAAGGATGATGGTTTTGTAGGGAGGTCAAATTCGGTGGATTACTTTTTTGTCCTGCCTTTTTCCCCAGGTGGAAAAAGTGAAGCACATCGGCGCAGAATCTGTTGATCAAGAAAAAAAATGATTAATAACAATAAATTATGAGATAAAAGCTCGGGCTGAATTGTGGATAACCATTGGACCAATCCGGGACGGGATGCTTATCCGAGTATTCCAACTTATCCTTGTCCCGTCTGGACAGGATCCGGGCGACTCGGGGAAGTCTTGCGCCAAATTCCCGGGGTTGCGTGTCAACCGGAAAGCCATACAAACCATTCGAGACTACTCATTGATTTGCACACGGGGTTTTCCACATGACTGTCCCCATAGTCCTTGCCTCAGGTTCCGTGATCCGCGCGCAGTTGCTCAGAAACGCAGGCGTCCCGTTTTCGGTGCAGATCGCGCGGGTGGATGAAGACACAGCCAAACGCGCCCTGATGGCTGAGGGAGCTTCGCCCCGTGATGTTGCCGATGCGCTTGCCGAAATGAAAGCCCGTAAGATCAGTGACAAAGTGCCCGGCACTATGGTTCTGGGTTGCGATCAGGTTCTGGATTTCGAAGGTCAGATGCTGTCGAAGCCGGAAACGCCGGAAGAAGCACTGGCGCAGCTTAAAGCAATGCGCGGCAAGCGACATATGTTGCTGTCGGCGGCGGTGATCTATCAGGATGGTGAGCCCATCTGGCGGCAAGTCGGTCAGGTGCGTTTGCGGATGCGGGCCAGCTCGGATGCTTATTTACGTGATTACGTGGCGCGGAACTGGGACAGTATTCGGCACGCAGTGGGGGCTTATAAACTGGAAGAAGAAGGCGTGCGCCTGTTTGCTACCATTGACGGCGACTATTTTAATGTTTTGGGTATGCCCCTGTTAGAGTTGCTCAATTTTCTGGCCGTAAAGGGAGTAATCGATCAATGACGGAGCATCGCGTTCCTCTGGCCGGCGTGATTGGGCAACCCATTGCACATTCCCGCTCGCCAAAACTGCACGGGCATTGGCTGAAAACCTATGGATTGGTGGGGCACTACATCCCAATGGATGTCGCCCCGGCCGATCTGGAAACCGTTCTGCGGACACTACCCAAGGCTGGGTTCGTTGGGGCCAACGTGACCGTACCGCATAAAGAGGCTGCTTTGCGGTTGGCGGATCATGTCTCGGACCGTGCCTCAGTCATCGGGGCGGCAAATACGCTTGTATTCCGCGAGGATGGTTCAATTCACGCGGATAATACGGATGGCTACGGGTTCATGGCCAATATTCGCAGCGGTGCGCCCGATTGGAACCCGCAGGATGGGCCTGCGGTTGTATTTGGTGCGGGCGGTGCTGCGCGGGCGGTGCTTCAAGCGCTGGCAGAAGCCGGAGTGCCTGAAATCCTGTTGACCAACCGCACCCGCACCCGTGCGGATCATTTGAAGGAAGAGTTCGGCCAACGGATTACGGTCGTTGACTGGGTGCAGGCGGGAAATGTGATCGAAGACGCAGAACTAGTCGTGAACACCACGTCTTTGGGTATGCAAGGGCAGCCAGAGTTACGCGTTCCACTGGATGGATTGCAACCCGGCGCTGTTGTCACCGATCTGGTATACGCGCCGCTTCAAACGCATCTGTTAAAACAGGCGGAAGAGGCTGGATGTACAACGGTCGACGGGCTGGGAATGTTGCTGCATCAAGCTGTTCCCGGGTTTGAACGCTGGTTCGGTGTTCGCCCCGAAGTGGACGCTGAAACCCGCGCGGCGGCCTTGGCATGAGTTTTGCGCTGGGGCTCACCGGATCAATCGGGATGGGCAAGAGTACGACCGCTCAGATGTTTGCAGATGAAGGCTGTGCGCTTTGGGATGCGGATGCTGCGGTGCATAGGCTCTATGCAAAGGGCGGTGCGGCGGTTGAGCCCATGCGGATTACGTTTCCCACCGCCATTGCCGAGGATGCGGTCAGCCGGGATGCATTGAAGCAAATCATTGCGGATAATCCTGACGCGCTAAAAACAATAGAAAAAATCGTACACCCTCTGGTAGCGGCGGATCGCGCCTCATTTCGTTCTTCGTCGTCCGCCGATATCTTGGTATTCGACATTCCGCTGTTGTTTGAAACCGGTGGTGATGCGGCGATGGATGCTGTTGCTTGTGTTTCAATCTCTGCTGAAGAACAAAAAAGACGGGTCATGGCGCGCGGCACGATGAATGAGGCGCAGTTTGAGCAGATTCGCTCCAAGCAAATGCCAAACGAAGAGAAATGCGCGCGATCGGATTTCGTGATTGTCACGGATACTCTGGACCATGCTCGAGCGCAGGTGCAGGATATCGTCAGGCAGATACGGGCAGGGTTGGCAGATGCGTGAGATTGTACTCGATACCGAGACCACAGGGTTTGATCCCGAAAGCGGCGACCGGATCGTCGAGATCGGCGCGGTTGAGCTGTGGAACCACGTTGCCACAGGAGAAACTTATCACGTCTACATCAACCCCGAGCGTTCTATGCCGGAAGAGGCATTTGGTGTGCATGGCATCGGCCCCGACCTGCTGGAAAACCCGCGCCCGCCGGAAAAGGGCGAAGTGACGCTGAAGGACAAACCTGTCTTTGCCAAGGTTGGGCAAGGGTTTCGTGAATTCGTGGGTGACGCCAAGCTGGTGATCCACAACGCTTCGTTCGACATGAAGTTTCTGAACGCCGAACTGGGCTGGATGGGGGTGTCGCTGATCCCGATGGATCAGGCAATCGACACGCTGGCCATTGCCCGCAAACGGTTTCCGGGATCACCCGCTTCGTTGGATGCATTGTGCCGCCGGTTTGGCATCGACAATTCGAACAGGCTGCTGCACGGCGCGCTGCTTGACTCGGAAATTCTGGCCGAAGTGTATCTGGAGCTGATCGGAGGCCGTCAGCCCGACTTTGGATTGTCAACGTCGGCAAGTGCAGCGTCTGGCGGTGGTGAGGAATGGCGCCCGACAGCGCGACCCGATGCCCTGCCATCCCGGATCACCGAGGATGAGCGCGCAGCACATCAGAAATTTGTTGAAAAGCTGGGCGAGAACGCCCTGTGGACCCGCGCCTGACCCGAACCAGACGCGGACTAAAACCTTAGGCGTCGGTTTTTTGCTCTTGTGCGGCCGCCTGACGGCGCGCCAGTTCGTTGCGATAGAGCGCCACGAAATCAATGTTATCCAGGTTGACCGGCGGGTAGCCACCGTCGCGTGTGATGTCGCTGACGATTCGGCGCAGGAACGGGAACAGCATGCGCGGGCATTCGATCATCAGGAACGGATGCATTTGATCTTCGGGCACACCTTCCACGTGGAACAGGCCGCAATAGTCGATTTCGCACAGGAACAGGACGTCTTCTAGGCCCTTGGCCTTGGATGTCAGTTTTAGCTTGATCGAGACTTCATACTGGTGCTCGGTCGTGCGTTTCTTTGCGTCCAGATTGACCTGAACTGAAATCTCGGGCTGTACGTCGCCTGAGACGCCTTTTTGCGCCATGACGTTTTCAAAGGACATGTCGCGAATGAACTGTCCCAGAACGCGCATCTGGATCTGAGGGGCTGCCTGTGCGGCGGTGTTTTCTGCAGGGCTTTCGTCAGCCATGAAACTTCTCCGGAATTGAAATTCGGCACTGCTTAGCAATTTGGGCCGGATAGCTCAATGCTGGTGCGGGCCTTCCACCCACTTCGACGGCTTTCCGGAGTTCTGGCGAGGGCGAACCTCGGTGAATTCGCCATCTATCACATCGTCCTGATCAAACGGGTTTGGCCCCGACCTGAATTGTGCGCCGGTGCCCATTTGAAAATGTGTGATGGTCGCCTTGGACTTGAGATAGCGGAACACTGCGACCCGGATGCCGGGAACAAGCAGCGCAAAACCAATGGCATCGGTGAAAAACCCTGGTGTCAGCAGCAAAACACCAGACAGCAAGATCATCGCCCCATGGGCCAGCGGTTCGGTTGGGTCGTCCAATTCGGCAAAGGATCGCTGCAAATTCGCCAGCGCCATGCGACCTTGTGTCCGCACCAGAACCGTGCCCAGAACGGCGGTCAGAACCACGATTGCAAGCGTCGGCCAAAGCCCGATCAGACCGCCAACCTGGATAAACAGGGCGATCTCGATGATCGGAACCAATAAAAAAGCCAAGAACAAGTACATTTGCGGTATCCTTTAGCATGGTCCGGGCTGTGGACTTGGCCCCGACTGTCACCTACATAGTGGCAGAGGGCAGCGTATACAAAGCCCGGGTTCTGAAAAGAGGACGAAATGAACTCACCCCTGATCCAGCTTCTGGTGCTGGCCGGAATTGCCATTTTCCTGATCCTGCGCTTGAAAAGCGTGTTGGGTACACGCGAAGGTTTTGAGAAACCGCCCCTTCAGCAACAGCCTGATACCAATGGCGCGCGCCGTGATTTCGAAGTGATTGAAGGCGGGCCAGATCACGACATCACCGACCATGTGGCCGAAGACAGTGAACAGGCGCAAACATTGGCCGCAATGAAGCGGGTCGAACCCAGTTTTTCTGTCAGCGAATTTGTACAGGGCGCGCGCGGCGCCTATGAGATGATCGTGATGGGCTTTGAAAAGGGCAATCTGGACGAAATCCAGCCGTTCCTGTCCGAAGAAGTATTCGACAGTTTTGTATCAGTTGTTGCGGATCGTGAAGACAAAGGTCTGACCATCGAAGCCGAATTCATCGGGGTGCGTGAAACCACTCTGGTCGATGCGACCTTCGATAAGGATACCAATCAGGCCGAGATCACCATGCGCTTTATCGGTGAGCTGACGTCGGTCGTGCGCGATCGCGGCGGGGATATTGTCGAAGGCAACCCGAACACCGTCAAACGCCAAAAGGACAGCTGGACCTTTGCCCGTGTCATGGGCGCGGACGATCCGAACTGGCTGCTTGTTGCCACGGACGCATGATTGCAGCGCTCCGGTCGCTATTTCTGGGGGTCGTCATGACCACTGCCAGCGCCGCCGGAGCCGAGGCGACGCGATCCATCCTGTCATTCGATGACCTCGATGGCTGGGCCGCCGACGATCACGGGGCGGCCCTTTCGGTTTTTCTGAACACCTGTGGTGATCTGGACGATCCTGATTGGCAGACGCTGTGTGGCGTGGCTCAGAGTTATGAACCTGGCGCGGCGCGGGCTTTTTTCGAGCTGTTCTTTCGTCCTGTTCTGGTCGAAGACGGCGATGACGCCCTGTTCACCGGATATTTTGAACCTGAACTGGATGGGTCGAAAACCCCAACTGATAAATACCGCTATCCACTCTATCGGATGCCGCCCGAGGCGCGAGAGGCGGGCAAGTGGCTCAGTCGCCGTGACCTGCTGACCGGTGACGCCCTGACAGGTCGGGGCCTTGAGATAGCGTGGGTCGATGACCCTGTTGAGCTGTTCTTTCTGCAAATTCAAGGCTCGGGCCGGATACGTCTGCCCGATGGCGGTGCATTGCGGGTTGGATATGGCGGTGCGAATGGGCATCCCTATCGCTCGATCGGCGCGGAACTGGTCCGACGGGGTGCGCTGGGCGCGCACCAGGTCAGCGCGCAGATGATCCGGACCTGGGTACGCAAAAACCCTGAAGCCGGGGCTGAGCTGTTACTACACAACCCTTCGTATGTTTTCTTCCGTGAAGTGACGCGTGTCGCGCCCGAGTTCGGGCCGTTAGGCGCCATGAACCGCTCAGTGACCACGATGCGCAGTATCGCGGCAGATCCGGCTTATACACCTTTGGGCGCGCCAGTTTGGGTAGAAAAGGATGGCAAAAACCCGCTGCGCCGATTGATGATCGCACAAGACACCGGATCGGCGATCAAGGGTGCGCAACGTGCCGACATTTTCTTTGGCACAGGGGATGATGCCGGGCAGGCCGCCGGTCGCTTGAAGGATCCCGGCCGTATGGTTGTGCTGTTGCCGATCCAGAGGGCCTACGCCCTGTTACCGGATGAGTTCTGATGACCCGGCGCAAACTGACTGCGGATGAGATCGATTTGTGGCGCAAGGTCGCCAAACAGGCTGAGCGTTTGCACCCCGAACTGCCTCAGACTGTGCACCCCACTACCTTGCCCAAGCCCAAACCGACCAAAACGCCCAAGGCATGGATAGAAGCCTTTGAACTGGGTCAGACTGCGCCAACCAAACCGTCACGGAATAACCTTAAGCCATCGATCACCGAAGGTTTGCGGGCAAATCCGGTGCAGATGGACACCAAGTCTTTTGGTCGCATGAAACGCGGCAAGCTCAAGCCCGAAGGCAAGCTGGACCTGCACGGGATGCGCATGAGCGCTGCTCATCCCGCATTGGTTCGGTTCGTCCTGACCGCACAGGCACAGGGCAAACGGCTGGTGCTTGTCATAACCGGCAAGGGCAAGGACCGGGACGAACCGGGACCCATTCCAACGCCGCGTGGGGTCTTGCGCAATCAGGTGCCCCACTGGTTATCTATTCCACCACTTGCACAAGCAGTGCTGCAGGTAACACCCGCACATATCAGCCATGGCGGTGATGGCGCCTATTACGTTTACCTCAGGCGCGTCCGTTAGTCGGATCGCTGATTCTAGCTGGTCCACATGAACCGGATTCGCACGCGAACCCTGCCCTTACCCCTACTGGTTTATTGTTTCTGCAGGTCCCGCAACCCCGGTGATAAACTGCCGGCGCAATGAAACTTCGTAGCCTTGTCCAAGGCTTGCGAGGTTGTGCTTAACAACACAACCAGAACGATACGGCAGACAATCGCCGATCCCATCTGATTGCATTGACCCAGTGGTTTCCGATTGCTTACCCTACGTAAAGCACCCCTGTGGCGCTGATATTTTTATGACGAATTTATGGTGGCCGAATGTTAGGCTCCACTGCCATTTCCCGACCTCAAAGGTCGGAAGTATCCGCCATTTCAAGTGACAATGGCGCCATCAAGGATGTGCTGTCGCTTAATCTGCCGAAAGGCGGTGGTGCGATTTCTGGTATTGGTGAAAAGATCACCTCGAACCCGGTGACCGGGTCTGCGTCTTTGACGATTCCGGTTCCTGTCAGCACCGGGCGCGGTGGTTTCACACCAGAGCTGCAACTGAGCTATGAGGCTGGCACCAGCAGCGGCATTTTCGGCTTTGGATGGTCACTTTCGCTGCCCGAGATCACGCGCAAAACGGAAAAAGGCCTGCCCCAATACGACGATGCCGCCGGATCGGATGTCTTCCTGATTTCGGGGTCTGAAGATCTGGTGCCGTTGCTCGACTCTCAGGGGGTACAATGGGAGGATCGCGCGCGGTTTCCAGGTGTGACCATCCACAGGTTCCGCCCCCGGATCGAAAGCACTTTTGCCCGCATTGAGAGGTGGACAGACGAGGCGACGGGTATCGCGCATTGGCGTGTCACGTCGCGCGAAAACGTCACTTCGATCTATGGCGCGTCAGGCCTATCAAGGGTGGCAGACCCGAACGACCCCGCCCGTGTATTTCGCTGGTTGTTGTCCGAGACCTTCGACGACAAAGGCAACGCCATCCGATACGAGCATGTCGCCGAAGACGCAGTTGGCATCGATCAGGCGCAGGCGCACGAAGCCAATCGGTCCCGCACAGCCGAGCGGTATCTGAAACGCATCCGCTACGGCAATCGAGTCTCTCGTTTGGTTGATCCGGATGTGAATGCAGGTGGATGGCTGTTCACGGTCGTATTCGATTATGGCGAAGACCACCTGTTGCCAATCGCACCTGATCCCAACGTGGCGACGGATGCACAGCATGAGCTTGTCCATGCATCCTCTGATCCCGGCCGAAATTGGCAAGTGCGCCCAGACCCCACATCAAGCTACCGCGCGGGCTTTGAGGTTCGGCGCTATCGCCGCTGCCATCGAATTCTGACCTTTCATAATATCCCCGACTTGCCGACGGGCGAACCTGGCTATCGCGGTCTCGTGAAGGCAACTGAGTTTTCCTATGACGATTTCACCCCTCCCGGTGCTGACACAGATGACGAGCGTCAGCACCCCGGCAGTACGCGCTATGGCTCATTCCTCATGGCGGTCGCGCAGTCGGGCTTCGCTCCGGACGATACTGTTGCACCACGCGATGTGAACGGTGCCACGTTCCTCGCCTACAGACGACAGGCAATTCCGCCGGTGGAATTCACCTATAACCGGGCCGAGGTGAACGATATTGTGCACGGCCTTGACCGCGAGCAGACCGAAGGTGCTCCGGCCGGACTTACTGATCCGGCAAACTGGGTTGATTTGGACGGTGACGGTGTTGGTGGAATACTGACCTCGACCCCGGTTGCCTGGCATTACACTCGCAACCTTGGACCAATGAACGGCACGGCGCGCTTTGCGGCCCCCGTGCTGGTTGCCGAGCGGCCTGCATTTGCTGAGTCAGGCCAATGGATGGACCTTGCAGGGGACGGTCGCCCGGATCTGGTGGTAATGGACCGGACAACCCCGGGGTTCCATGAGCGCGACGCGCAATCAGGTTGGTCCGACTTCCGCGCGTTTGAATATTGGCCACATGTAGATGCGTCCAATGACAGCATGAAGATGGTTGACCTGACAGGCGATGGCCTTGCAGACATTCTTCTGACCGAGGACACCGCTTTTGTCTGGCACCCCTCCGAAGGCGAGGCCGGGTTTGGCCCCGCGCGCAGGCAAGCGCAGCCATGGAACGACACTGACGGACCCCGACTTGTGTTTTCCGATCCGGAGGCTGCAATATTTCTGGCGGATATGTCCGGCGACGGATTGTCTGATCTGGTTCGTATCCGCTGTGGTGAAGTCGCCTATTGGCCCAATTGCGGATATGGGCGTTTCGGCACCAAAGTGGCGATGGACGACGCGCCACAATTTGATCGCCCCGAAATGTTCGACCGCAGCCGCCTGCGCCTGACGGATATCGACGGCTCGGGCACCACCGACATTGTCTATCTGGGTGCAGAAGGTATCGACCTCTATTTCAACATGTCTGGCAACCGGCTTGCACCGCGTCGACGCCTGGGGAATGTGCCGCCGCTTGATACCGAAACTTCGGTTGATCTGCTCGATCTATTTGGAACGGGCACCGCCTGTCTTGTGTGGTCCTATACTTTGTCCCGCGACGCAGGTCAGCCACTGCGTTACGTCGATCTGATGGGCGGACAAAAACCGCACCTCATGACCCGATATGTCAACAATTTCGGTGGCGAGACCGAGTTGCGCTATGCCTCGTCGTCGCGGTTTTACCTGCAAGACCTTTATGAAGGCCGCCCTTGGGCCACGCGCCTGCCGTTCCCGGTACAGGTCGTTGATCGCATCGTCACACATGATCGTGTGGCGCAGACACGGTTCGTATCTCGCTTTGCCTTTCACCATGGTCATTTCGACGGGGTCGAGCGCGAGTTTCGCGGGTTCGGCATGGTCGAACAATGGGACACCGAGGAATTTGCGACGCTCTCGTCAGATGCGCTGGGGCCACTGGCATCAAACGAAGACCCGGCATCTCATGTTCCGCCCGTACTGACCAGAACATGGTTTCATACCGGCGTGTATCTCGACCAAGGTAGTCTGCCCGATGTCTTGGCTGGTCTGCTTGATGGGCAGGATCGTGGGGAATACTGGCGCGCACCCGCTTGGCGTGACGACGATGTTGACGCGCGACGGCGGCTTTTGCCAGACACGGTGTTGCCACCCGGATTGACAACCGGAGAAACCCGCGAGGCTGCGCGCGCGCTTCGCGGCACAGTGCTGCGACGTGAGACCTACGCACTCGATGGCAGGGCGGAGCCCGGCTATCCCAACGGTCACCCCTATCAGGTGGTCGAGCAAACGCAGACTGTGCATCTGCTGCAGTCCCGTGGACCCAACCGTCATGCCGTGTTTCTGACCCATGCCCGGGAAAGTCTAACCGCGCATTATGAGCGGATCCCCGATGACCCACGCCTTCAGCATCAGGTCATACTGGAGGTTGACCCGTTTGGGACTGAACTGCGCCGCGTCGATGTCATGTATGGCCGGCAAACACCTGATCCGACGCTGACGCCTGAAGATCAGGTGCGTCAGGCGCAGTTATATGCGGTATTACACACGCGGCGCGTCACGGACCTGATCGCGACAGATCAAACCTACCGCGCCCCGGTGTCATGTGAAGAACAAAGCTTTGAGCTTACCGGCTTAAGCCCAGCGCCGGGTACGCGTTTGTCCTTTGATGAGATCGAGACAGAGGCGAACGCTGCAGCCGATCTTGCTTATGAAGCGACCTCAACCGCGGGTCAGGTGCAGCGTCGTCTGATCGAACACCGCCGTCAGTACTTCAGGGATGATACGCTGACCGGCCCACTGCCGCTTGGCCAGATGGGCAGTTTGGGGCTTCTCCATCAAAGCTTCCAACTGGCCTTCACGCCGGGTCTTGTCACGCAGGTTTATGGAGGCCGCGTTGGTGCGGCCGAGATGGCGCAGGCGGGATACACCGAGATTGACGGCGACGGCCAGTGGTGGCGCCCATCGGACCGTCAGCTTTTGTCGCCCTCAAGCGGTGATACGCCCGCGCAAGAGCTGGCATTTGCACGACAGCATTTCTTTCGACCACATCGCCTGCGGGACCCGTTCCATCAGCCTGCGACACATACGGAAACAACAGCCCGCTATGACGCTTTCGACCTGCTGATCGAGGAAACGCAGGACGCATTGGGCAATCGCATGTCGGCAGGGGTACGCTCGACCGGTCCAGCTGGCGCAATCACCGAACGCCGACAGGATTATCGCGTTTTGCAAGCCTCGGTATTGACCGATGAGAACGGTAATCGCAGCGAGGTGGTCTTTGACGCCTATGGCCGCGTGACCGGCATGGCCCGAATGGGCAAGGTCGATGGGCCCGACGAAGGTGACAGGCTGGATGGCTTTGATCCGACACTGGTGCCTGCAGCACGCACCCAAGTGCTGACTAATCCGCGTGGACCTGAAGCTCTGGTAGCACTTGGGCGCGCGACAATGCGTTATGTTTATGATCCCTGGGCCTATTATCACTCTCGTGGGGATCCTGTCCCATCACCCGTCATCGGTCTTTCCCTGCATCGAGAGGTTCACGACAGTGATCTTTTGCCGGGTCAAACCACCCCGTTCCTGGCCGAACTTACCTTTACAGATGGGATGGGGCAGGAAATTCAACGCAAGATTCAGGCCGAAGACGGTCCGGTCCCAACGCGTGATGGCTCGGGGAACATCCTGTTGGGTCCTGATGGTCGACCGGTTATGTCCGCATCGCCGTCGCCACGCTGGGTCGGTACCGGCTGGCAAGTGCGCAACAACAAAGGCAATATTGTTCGACAGTTCGAACCGTTCTTCACAGATCGCCCGACCTATGAGTCCGACATCCGCATCGGTGTAAGCCCAATTTTCTTCTACGACGCATTGGGCAGAGAGATCGGGATTTTGAATCCCGATCATACATGGAGCAAACACCGGTTTTCTGTTTGGGACCAGACGACATGGGACCCGGGCGATACTGTACTGATTTCGGATCCCGCCCAAGACCCCGATCTTGGCGACCATTTCCGCAGGTTGCCGCAGGCTGCCTATTTACCCACTTGGCACGCGCTGCGAACCGATCCGGCGCAAGTGCAGGCGTTGGCTACCCGTTTCCCCGATCCCGAAGACCGGCAGCGCGCCACTGAGGCTGCATCGAAATCGGCGCTTTATGATGACACACCGATGCGGGCTTTGGCGGATACCCGTGGTGCGCTGATCGCGCGCCTCACTCCGAACCGCACGCTCTACAGCAACGCGGCCCCGGGCACCCTACCGACCGAGACACTCCACCGCGTTGCGATCGAAATCGATATCGAAGGCAATACGCGCCGAACCTGGGATGAGCTTGGGCGCGAGGTTCAGCGTACCGCTTTCGACATGCTCAGCACCGCCATTCGGACCGACAGTATGGAGGGCGGTACCCGTTGGCGGCTAACGGATGTAGGTGGCGAAACGGCGTTTACGTGGGATGCGCGCGACCACCGGCTGCGCCACGAATTCGATGTATTGCGCCGACCCATCGCCACTCATCTAAGCATCAATGCGGGTCCTGAGCTGCGGATCGATGAAACGATCTACGGAGAATCGCTGCCGACGCCCGAAGCCCTGAACCATCGCAAACGCATTGCGATCAGCCGCGACCAATCCGGCACGATGGAAATTCTGGCCCATGATTTCAAAGGCAACCCAATCCGCAGCCAGCGGCAACTGGCGCAGGAGTTTCGCACCACGCTCGATTGGACCGCACCCGTGGCGACTGAGCCCGAGATTTTCGCAGGGCAAACCCGCTTTGACGCGCTGGACCGTCCGGTCCAACTGGTGCCGCTGCAACCGCAAGGGCCGGGCGCGCGTATCCAGGTTGTGCAGTACCGCTATAACCCGTCCACGCGGCTTGATCGGGTGGACACCTGGCACGCACGACCCGCGGCACCTGACACTTTATTGGATCCCGCCACTGCGGATCATGCCGTGGTCACAGGCATTGCATACAACCCTTGGGGCGACCGCGAACGCATCACCTATGGCAACGCGGTTGAAACAGAAATCCTACATGATCCGTTGACCCGTCTCACCGAACGCATCATCACCCGGCGCGATGCAATCGGATTTGGCTCGGACTGTCCGACACCGCCAGTTGCAGGCTGGCCAGGATGCCACTTGCAGGCGCAGCACATGATCTACGATGTGTCTGGCCACGTGACCCACATCCGCGACAGCGCGCAACAGCAGATCTTTTTCCGCAATCGCCGTGTTGATGCTTCTAACGACTATACGTTTGATGCCCTGCATCGTTTGATCGAAGCGACGGGCCGCGAACATCTGGGCCAGCAAGGCGGCGCACCCGGCGCCCACAGCTATAACGACGCCGCGCGAACCCGGCTGCCACACCGCAGTGATGGTTTCGCCCTTGGCCGTTATCTTGAGCGTTTTCACTATGACATTGCGGGCAACTTGATTGAGATGCGCCACCGGGGCTCTGATCCCGTGGCGCCCGGTTGGACGCGGACCTACACCTATGGCGAGGACAGCGATCTGGCCGCGGGGGTATCCTCGAACCGCTTAAGTCAAACATCGGTCGGTGCCTTGAATGATATCATCAGTCAGGGCGGCGATGGCTATGACGCGATGGGTAACATGTTGCGGCTTTCCCACCTCGATCAGATTGAATGGGATCACGACAACCAGCTGCGTATGTGTCGCCGTCAGGCAGTTGGACCGGGTGATACGGACGGCCTTGCCCATCAGGGGGACCGCACATTCTTTGTTTACGCATCTGACGGGACCCGCATCCGAAAAGTGACAGAAACCGCTGCAGGAGCCATCCGTCGCGAGACGATCTCGCTGGGCGGGTTCGACATTATCCGCGAACCGGGTGCAAACCCGCGGACCCGAGAGACCCTGCATGTGGGGGACGAAGCTGGCCGTATTGCATTGGTTGAGACGACGATCGCCGGTGGTGCGGTCAGCCGCGTCATTCGTTATCAGCACAGTAACCATGTGGGCAGTGTGGGGATCGAACTGGACGAGAACGGCAATGTTCTGTCTTACGAGGAATACAGCCCCTTTGGCAGTACCACCTATCAAGGCGTTGCCACCGCTGGCCTAGGTCCGAAACGTTTTCGATATACCGCGATGGAGCGGGATGCCGAAACCGGGCTTAACCATCATGGTGCCCGCTATGCCGCCCCTTGGCTCGGCCGATGGATCAGCGCCGATCCCATCGGAATTGAAGGCGGGCTGAACCTTTATGCCTATGCCTATAACAACCCGGTAACGCTCAACGATCCCGAGGGCACTGCGCCGCCCACTGTGCCCAACGGAGGCCTTGAAGTTGCATCGTTGCAGAAGGGTCTTGAGACGCTTGATGCGCTGGCGACTCAGGTCAGGAACACCGAAGGCAGCGTGCAGGAGTTCGCCCTTATCAAAGAGAACAACACGTTCAAGATATTGAAGGGCACGGCCACCAAGCCCGAGGTCTCGATTCCAAAGGGAACGACGGCTATCGCACACACGCACCCGCCCACTGCCATGGTTTCCTTTGCAGACGTCAACACCACCCATGCCCAGGGTGTGAAGGTCGCCGGAGTCCGGTCTCACCTGGTGGCGCATGGCAACGGCAATTGGACGCTGATCGAGATCCCGAAACAGGGAAACGGAATGTTGACCTCATTCGACACCAATACCGGCATGATAAAGGGCACCGTGCAAGTCTACCGCCCGGGCGCTGCGCCTGACACTGCGTCGATGGTGCAAAAAGTCGACACCATGAACATGGTGAACAAGCAAGGCAAAATCACCTCAATCTCCAAGCTCGCCAAAGCAATGCGGGGTAGCAAGGCAGTGTCGCAGACCCTGTCCGGGGGCCGCGCCATCCTAGGGGTCATGGGCCGTGGGCTCATGGTGATCGGTATGGCGGCCAGCGGCATTCAGGTTGGCACAGGGATCACGCAAATCGCCGAAGGCGAGACCGGCGTGGGCACCGCAAATGTGGTCGAGGGCACAGCCTCGGGCACTCTCAACGTGGTCTCGGTGTCGGGCAAGCTCGTCACGGGTGGTGGTGCCGGATCGGTCCTTGCCGCCGGACTCGCAGCTTTTGGCTCAATTGCATTGGCCGGAACCGAAGCTCGCTCCGCCATCAAAGGCGAAAAAACCGCCGCGCGCGAAGCGGCCGATTATTGGGTGGACGAAATCGATGCAGGCCATCGTCAGGGCGGCGTTGGCGGCTTTTTCCGACGGTCCGCTGGTTACCTTGGCCTGGGCGCGGCAGGCACGATGTCGATCCTGCAAGGCCAGGGCATCAAAGGCCATTTGAAATGGTGAACGCAGTTGTCAGAAAGGGTACCTCCTCATGACCAAAGTTACGCATCCGCTAAAGCCCAGAATGCGCCGCGCTACGGTGGGCGATCTGCAATCCGCTTTGCTGGCACTGCTGCGTGAAGGCTTGCTGCTGGCCAATGATATCAGCGCGCGCCGAGCGCTGGCCGATATCGTGTCGCGCGAAAAGGATGGCCGCACACCGACCTACGGAAAGGGCACCACTGAAGCCGTTCGTCTGGTTCAAAAAGAGGCCGATCTGTCCCCGACCGGCAGTGTCGACAAAAGAACGGCGGCTATGATTAACGATTTGGTTGCTCGACTGGACACACCGACGGATTTTGGCACCTACCGTGTCAGCGGTCGCGTCATAAGTGCGCAAAGTGCGGCTGTTGATGGCCTTGCTGTTGTTGTTGTCGACAAAGGTGTCGGCGGCGACGTTGAACTGGGGAAGGCTACAACCGGTAAACGCGGTGCCTTCGAGATTGTGTTTACCGGAGATCAGATCACCAAGCGCGGCAAGGATGCACCAGACCTTCAGGTGCAGGTGCGTTTGAATGACGATGTGGTTGCCGCTTCGGCAGTGGAATATGACGCCGGACCGGATTCCGAGCTTTCCGTGGTTCTGCCTGCTGAAAGTGCCGCAAAACTGTCGTCAGAACACGCCACACTGGCCAAGGCGCTCTCTGGTCAGTTCAACGGTGCCTTGTCGAAACTTGAAGAAAGCGACACCCGTCAGGACATCACATATCTGGCCAATAAAACAGGTTGGGACGCGCGCGCCGTGGCACTGGCGTCGCTATCCCAGCAGTTGTCTGACAAGACCGCTGGACGGCGTGGTCAACGCATCGACTCTGGCCTGTTCTATGCGCTTTTACGTGCAGGTGTTCCCGCCGATGACACCGCGGTTTTCCGCACGCCCCCTGCTAAAGTGGCGCAAATCTGGAAATCCGCGCTGGATGAAGGATTGATCGACGCCAAACTGGCGGATCAGACAGATGCCTCCCTTGCCCGATTTACCGAAGTCTCCGCGCGCGTGCGGCTGGATACGCCCCCTCCCGGGGCTTTGGCCGGAATGCAGCCTTTGCTTGCACTTTCGCTGACGCGGGATGACGAGCGTGAAACTTTTGCCGCGCTCCATGCGGCGCATGGTGATGATCTCGATACATTCTGGACCGAGGTAGAGGGTAAGTTGGGTCAGGACAAAGCCACCCGTTTGCAGACCGATGGCAAGCTTGCCTATCTGACGCTCAACAACTCCAAGCTGGTCGAACGCTTGCATCGTGACACCGATGGCGATGCGGACGGTACGTTGGGAGGCCTAGTGAAGGCGGGTTTTCATAAAGCCGATGCCTGGGCCGCGATCATGGATAATACCGACCCCGTGCCAGAGGCAGTTCAGGGCCGGGATGCCGCCGAAAGACGCGCCAACTATGCAGAATTCATGGCCGCTCAGGTGCGGCTGTCTTTCCCGACTGCGGTTGTTGCGGAAATGGTCCGGGCGCAGGAGACGCCATTGGTCGATACCGGGTTGTCGAACAACGTTCATGAATTCCTCGCAAAACATGCCGATACCTTCCAGATAGGTCAGCAGCCCGTTGCGCGCTTTATTGCAAAAAATGCGCTGGACGAACCGCCAGAAGTGGTGCGCGAAATCTCACGCATTCAGCGGGTCTATCAGATCTCGCCCGACGACGGCAGTATGAATACCATGCTGGCTGCAGGGTTGGATTCGGCCTATGCGGTCGTGGCGCTGCCACAAGATGAGTTCCTGCGCGCCCACAAGGCCGTTCTGAACGAGGCCGTCGCGATGCAGATCTACCGCAAGGCAGAACAGGTCCATGGAGCGGTTCTGAATCTGGCCACCGCCTATATGACTCATCGGATGATGCCAGCGATCGGCCCCGGCGTGGGCGCTGCTGACGGGTTTTTGAACCCTACCCCGGGCGGGTCGGACAATTTTGGTGATGTGCTCGCATACTCCACATTAGAAGAGCTTTTCGGTTCGATGGATTATTGCGGATGCGAGCATTGCCGGTCAGTCCTCAGCCCCGCAGCCTATCTTGTCGATCTTCTGCTGTTTCTCGATCGCCCCGCAACTGAGATTCCGAACGGCTTCACCAATCCACTTGATGTGTTGCTTGATCGGCGGCCTGATATTCAACACCTGCCTCTGACTTGCGAAAACACTCTGACGCCTGTGCCATACATCGACTTGGTGAACGAGGTGCTTGAGCATTTCGTTGTCAACGGCATGTCTTTGGGTGGATATCAGGGTCATTCGACCGATGGTCAAACACCGCCTGAAGAGTTGTTGGCCAGCCCTCAATTTGTACGCGATGCCGCCTATGCCACGCTGGCCACCGCCCAGTTCCCCACCCCATTGCCGTTTGACCGTTCGTTGGAGGCACTGAAGGCCCTGTTCAATCGTTTCGACGCGCCTTTACATCGGGTTATGGCCGACTTGCGTTCGTCAGACGCGCTGGACGATGCACCGTACGGATGGCGCGACATCTGGCTGCAGCGCTTGAACATCTCGCGCGGTCTCAACGCCGTCCTGACCGAAAGCGTGTCGGTTGCCGGGTCAGCGCGACCCGATCTGACAGTGCGTTCGCTTTATGGTTTTGATGCGGGTGCCAGCGCAGCCGAAGTGCGTGATGGCTTGGAAAGCGTGCGCGACCTGTGCCGCCGCACCGAGATCACGCCGGTTGATCTCGTGAACATCCTAAAGACCGAGTTCGTGAACCCCGGAGCCGCGCTGATCCCGAAGCTTGAGCATCTTGGCCTGGTCTTCGACGATATCCGGGCCTTCCGGGACGGCGCGATCAACTTCGCAGAACTACAAAGCCGGATGGCGGCAGGGGTCGAGCCTGAACGCTTTGGGGGTGATATCGAGGCATGGTTGCTTGATGACACTACTTTCGACCGGATCATGGGTCTGATCGTGCTTACAAATCCGCAAGACCCGTCGGATATGTGCGACCTAAGCGCGCTTGAACTGCGTCACCCAGACCCTGATCCGCTGTCCAACCGCCTTGAATGGAATGACTTTATCCGGATTAACCGGTTCATCCGTCTGTGGCGTGTTCTGGAACTTAGCATTGCCGACACGGATGCTATCATCTCGGCGCTTTATCCGACGAACCAGATGCCGGACGGCGCCGACGCGCAGGTGGACCTAGCTCGCATGGACGCCGGCTTTGCCGAGCTCCTGCCACAGTTGGGCATCGCCATGGCGGCCCTTGATGCGCTGGAGCTAAGGCACGAGGACGCGCTGCGCCCGATCCTGGCCCTCTTTGGACCAATCAGCACCAATGGAACCGCCGCGCTATTCCGTGAAATGTTCCAGCGGCCTGCTCGCGAAAACCCCGCCTTTGCCGAAGATGGTTTTGGCGGCGTGCTTACAGACCCTGCGGCCCTGTTGCTGCCCGAGGTTGAAACATTGCGCGCGGCCTTTTCATTGACGGGTCCGGAATTTAACCGGATCGTTGCTATTTTGGGGTTCGATGACACGACACCCCTGACCATCGAGACGGTCAGCGCAATCTACCGTCGCGGCTGGTTGGCGCGCGCGCTTGAGCAAAGCGTGCCGGGATTGGAGCGTTTGCTGCAAGCCACCGGTCTTGACCCCTATGGCCCGCAAGATGCCACTGCACCCGCTCTGCTGATGGTTATCGATCTGGTGCATCGCCTGTCCGAGCTAGGCCTGTCGCTGGAAACTGCGCTGGCGCTGCTGTTGAACCATGACCCAAGTGGCCAGACGACACCGCCCGCAGAAAACATCACGACCCTGGCACGCGATCTGCGTGCAGGGTTTGCGGCGATCACCAATGACTTTGTTCTGGTGGACGATCCCGATGGCGGTATTGCCCGGTCCCACATGGCTCTGGTCTATGGGGCCGAAGCGACCGAGCAGTTCTTCGGATATCTGGAGGCCACATCCTCGGCCGAGGTTACCTATGACCATTCTGCCCCTGCGCTAGAGCCGGTGATCCTGGCCGAGGCGCCCGATCAAATCGCTTATGACGATTTCCGCAAAGTTCTGGTTTTCAACGGGCTCATGTCGACCACGGTCAGAGATGCCCTGCAGGCCGTTGCCGGGACACCTGCTGCCTTCGCGCCAGCAATTGACGCTTTATTCAACGCAAGCGAGGCACAATCACAGCCATTCTTCACCCGCTTCCCCGAGCTGCTCCCGCTTCACGACGCATACCGCAGCTCAACCGCGTCAAAGGCCGAGGCCTATCGTGCCCTGCTTGAAGGAATCCTGCCGCAGCTGATCTCAAGACGGAAACGCCAGGTGGCGTTGCAGCTTCTGGGTACCGCGATCGAAGTTGAGGCTGATCTGGCAGCCGTCCTGTTCGAAAAGGCCGAGGTTCTGCATGCGGCGACTGATCCAGCCAGCTCCGCGCTTGAGGATGCCCTGATGCTCGAATCCGGGGGTCTGAGTGCTGAAATCAGCGATGGTCCGGCCCACACTGCACCGCCTGCGCGGGTCGAAACCATATCTGGCGCGATTGATTTTGCCTCCACTGGAACAGTGCTGCCAGACAATCAAACCACACCAGGTTCTTCGATTTCGATCCGGTTACGGGGATATCTGGAAGCGCCTGAAAACGGATTCTTCAACATTGATGTCGAAGCTGATGCGGGCGCGACCGTGACACTCAGCATCGCAGGCGAACCTGTTCCTCTGACCGAGGCGGGCGGCATATGGTCAAACACCAACGCGATCGAGCTTCGCGCAGGTACTTTGGTCGAAATCGCGCTGGGCGTGGCCAATGTGACCGACCGTCTGGCGTTGCGTTGGAGTGCACCGGGCCGAGGAACTGAGGTCATCGGCGCTTCGCATCTCTACCCGGCTGATCCGGTATCGCATCTGGGCGCGGCCTACCTGCGTACGCGCCGCATTGCACGGTTGTCCGAAACGCTGAAACTTGACGTCGCTGAGGTCTTGCACCTGACGACACATGGCGATTTGCAGATTGCGGGTGCGGCCTGGCCAAACAGCCTGCCCATCACCGGTACACCCGATGATCCGACCTCCGCCGCGCTGATGGGGGTGCTAACGGCCCACCTGCGCATGGCGCGATTAAAGGCGGCTTATGCCCCTGAAAATGCCCGGCTGGTTTCGATAGCCGAGAATCCAGCGGTCGCCATCGCCGACGCCGAGGCTGAGTTGTTCCAAGTCACGCGCTGGGATCCCGTGGATATCGCCGCCCTGTTGGTACATTTCGGACTCACCCCAGCCGATATTGGCGATCTGGCCGTTCTGGAGCGGCTTCATGACATCGCCGAATGGCTGGCGGCACTTGGGATTCCGGCGACAGCGCTGATCGCCGCCGCAACACCCGCCCCAACCGGACCCATTGTGCGGAATTTCCGGGCTGCCCTTCGCGCGCGCTACAGCCCGGATGACTGGCTCAAAATCCTGCAACCGATCAATGACCGCCTGCGCAAGCGCCAGCGTGATGCATTGGTGGCGCATATCCTGCACGATCTGCGCGGGCGTCCGGATGCGGCGCATATCAACACGCCCGAAAAGTTATTCGAATTCTTCCTGATGGACGTGCAGATGGAGCCGTGCATGCTCACTTCGCGGGTTCGTCACGCATTGTCCTCGGTACAGATCTTTACCGAGCGCTGCCTGATGAACCTTGAACCCCGTGTAGCCGCGTCCAGCCTCAGGTCGAAACACTGGGAATGGATGAAGCGCTATCGCGTGTGGGAGGCAAACCGGAAAATCTTCCTGTACCCTGAAAACTGGATGGAGCCGGAATTGCGCGACGACCAGTCACCCTTCTTCCGCGAGGCGATGAGTGAATTGCTGCAGGGTGACATCACCGAGGAACGCGCAGCCACCTCGCTGATCGGGTATCTGCAGAAACTGGAAGAGGTCGCCAAACTGGAAGTATGCGGTCTCTACCAGATCGAAGGCGATCCCGGTGCTGCAGACCACGTGTTGCATGTTATCGGGCGCACCGCCGGGGCCAAACGCAGTTATTACCACCGGACCCGTGCCTACGGCTCGTGGAGCGCGTGGGAGAAAATCCCGCTGGATATCGAGGATAATCCGGTCATGCCGCTGGTCTGGAACAATCGTCTGTTCCTGTTCTGGATCAAGATGATGCCGGAAAACACGGCACAAGGAACACCCAACGCGGGATCAGGCCCGCTGGCCGAGGTTGAGGCGTCATCGTTGATGGATGTTGATGAACCCACCTTTGACGTCAAGGTCATGCTGAACTGGACCGAACGGGTGGATGGCGTGTGGCAACCGCCGCGCAGTTCGGATCCTGATGAGCCCCTGTTGCTGCGCGAAAACGTGCCAGCCCGAGAGATGCGCAATTTCCGCAAAGGCATCCGCCTGTCTTCATTCCCATGGACCAACGGGATGCGGATATCGATCTCGTACAAGGATTGGCTGGGCGTTTCGTTCTTTATGTACAACACGTTTAGCACACCCGATACGCGCTCACCCAAGAAGGCGCCGCATTTCTTGCCGAAACGTATTACGTCGACCGGGTCAAACCGCCTTACAGCGATCTATTCCAATGACGGGATCACGCATCGGTTGCTGTCCAATAAGGCGCCCGATCAGGCCACACAGCCGCATCACCCGACCAATGGAGAAGCCTGGGAGTCGCCGTTCTTCTATGCCGACCCGCGACATGTGTTCTACGTGTCCACGAAGCAGCGGATCGTCGAAGTTGTGACCTGGCTTGATTTTGGCCGCGTGGCCGAAGTTGACCCGACAATCGATACCATGGTGCTGGCATTCGAGCCGCTTGCCGAGCAGCCCGACCGGATTGAACGGGTGACTGCAATCCCCGGCTTTGGCAGCGCCGACCTGAGCACTCTTCGTGCATTCGTGACCGAAGACGCCTTTGTCCATACAGCGCTGGGCACTGGTGGCACGGTCCGCTTTGGCGACCGCGACATCGGCCCGATGGGCAGCACCGTCCGCATGCGTCGCACTTGATCCGGAAAGGACTTTGATCATGGATACCAGCAAGATCAGCACTTACGGCTATCATCACCTGCTTGATCAGGACATTTTCGGCCCCCAGAAGATCAAGCTTATCAGCTATGAAAAACACTGGGACTACACGTTTGAAAACTTCTTCCACCCCTTCGTGTCGGAGTTGATCGAGCGTCTGAACATACAGGGTGTGCCCGGGATGTTGTCCCCGGAGTTTCACAAAAGCTTGCGCAAGTCATTCTTCAATTCCCTCTATTCCCCGCAGGAAACCGACAAGATCGACATCCATTCGTTCCCGAAGGAAATCGACACGCGGATGGGTGGGCCTTATGCCAACTACAATTGGGAACTGATGTTCCATGTGCCGCTGACCATTGCGGTGCACTTGTCCAAGACCCAACGTTTCGCCGAAGCGCAACGCTGGTTCCATCTGATTTTCGATCCGACCGAGAATGACCCCGATGTACCGGTGCCCACACGCTATTGGCGTTTCCTTGCCTTTCGCGAGGGCGAAGCCCAATCCATCGATACGTTGTTGACCCTGCTCAGCAAACCAAACGACGAATGCACCGACGCGGAGCTGGCCGAGAAAGAAGCGATCCTAAATGGGTATGAAGCGGTGCGAAACACCCCGTTTCAGCCCTTTGCAGTCGCGCGCACACGGACGATTTCATTCATGATGCACGTGGTGATGAAGTACCTCGACAATCTGATTGCCTGGGGTGACAACCTGTTCCAGCAATTCACGCGCGAAGCCATCATGGAAGCGCTGCAGATCTATGTGCTCGCCTCGAACTTGCTGGGCGACAAGCCGCAGCGTTCACCTGCGGGTGGAACAACCACGCCACGCACCTTTGCGCAGCTTCGGGCGCAAGGGCTTGATCCGATGGGCAATGCACTGGTCGAGCTTGAAGGCGCGTTCCCCTTCAATTTCACAACGCCAACAGGTGCGGGCACCAGTGACAGCGCTGCGCCGTTATTCGGTATGGCCCGCACGTTGTATTTCTGCATCCCGCATAATGAAAAGCTGCTGGGTTATTGGGATACGGTTGCCGACCGGCTGTTCAAAATCCGCAACTGTATGGATATCGAAGGGCAGGTTCGTCCGCTTGCCCTGTTCGACCCGCCGATCGATCCCGGAATGCTGGTCAAGGCGGCGGCGGCTGGGCTGGATATCGGCTCTGTCGTTTCGGGTTTGAATCAACCGGTCAGCCCCGTCCGCTCGCGCGTGTTGATCGAGAAGGCGGCGGAATTGGCCGGAGAGGTCCGCAATATCGGGTCGGCGTTGCTGACCGCCTTGGAAAAACGCGACGCCGAGGCACTGGCCCTGTTGCGGCAAGGTCACGAAGTCAGCTTGCAGAAACTGCAGGTCGATCTTCGTTACCTTCAATGGAAAAACACCGAGGCAGCGACGCAAGCGCTAATAGGCAGTCGTGGCGCGGCGCTTGAGCGATTGAACTATTACAAGCGCCTGCTGGGTCAGGAAGCTGATCCAAATGCGCCCGAGACCCTTGAGTTGACCCGTCAGACCCTGACAAAGGCCAATTTCGACGAAGCCTACGAAGCACTTGTTGCGCAATATGACGTGCCGGTTCAGCGGCTGGAGTTTCCCGATCTTGAGCGTCCGGGCGATGGCGATGGCGCGCAGACGTCAGGCCAAACCGGGGACGGAGACCTTCACCTGTCGAAAAAAGAGAATGAAGAACTTAACATCCTGCTGCCAATAGCCCGTGACACAACGCTGGCCAAATCGGTATTCCACTCGATTTCAGCAACCCTTACCCCGATCCCCGACCCGAAACTTGATCTGCACTATTGGGGTCTCGGCGGCACCATCGATTTTAAGGTGGGAACCGTGCTGTCCTCGGTCATGCGGATCGCGGGGGATGTTTCCGGGATGATCGCGGACTGGAACCGTGATCAGGCCGGGATGGCGGCCCGCACTGCCGCCTATGAACGTCGCGCCGATGAATGGATATTGCAGCACAATCTGGCGGCCCATGATGTGATGCAGATCGGGCGTCAGATTCTGACATCGTTGATCGCGGAACAGGCGCAGCATCGCGAATACCTGAACTTGAAGAAGGCAATCCGTCTATCAGAGCAAACCCGCGATTTCTTGCAGGACAAGTATACCAACGAAGAGCTCTATGGCTGGCTGCAAGGCGAGTTGTCAAAGCTGTATTACGAGTACTACCGCTTTGCCTTCGATACCGCGCGACGCGCCGAGCAGACCATGAAAGCCGAACTGATGCGGCCCGAGCTGGATCAGAAAACTCTGGTGCAGTTCAACTACTGGGATGGCGGTCGCAAGGGGCTTCTTTCAGGCGAGGCGCTGCTGCTGGACGTCAAGCGGATGGAGCTTGCGTATCACGAGCACAATCGCAACGAATACGAGCTGACCAAACATGTCAGCCTGCTACAAATCGATCCGCTGGCCCTGGTCAATCTGCGAAGAACAGGTCGGTGTACCTTTAAAATCCCCGAGGCCCAGTTCGATCTGGATGGGCCGGGCCATTACTTCCGCCGGATCAAGAGTGTTGCGCTCAGCCTGCCCTGTGTTTCCGGGCCCTATATCGGGACCCATGCGAAACTTGTGCATCTCAAGAGCAGCATCCGGCAACGACCGGATATCGGGGGTGGCTATGTTCGCACGGGCCCCGAAGACGACCGTTTCGCCGATATTCACAGCGCCGAAAGCAATGTGTTCAGTGCGGCGCAAATGGAAACCGGTCAGTTCGAGGGCATGCCTGATGATCGCTATTTACCATTCGAGAATGTGGGCGCAGTCAGCGAATGGCGGCTAGAGCTGCCGGCGGACCCAACGCAGGGCGATCCGCAACAGTTCGACTATGACACGATCTCGGACGTCGTCTTGCACCTGCGCTACACTGCGCGGGATGGCGGTGGACCTGTGCGCAATGCGGCGGTTGATCATCTGAAAGCCGATATCGCGGCAGACGGGACTGTGGGCAATGTGCGGCTATTCTCACTGCGGCACGAGTTCCCGACAGAATGGGCACGCTTCCGCCGCGAAACACCACCTGCGGGTGGGCGTCACGAGCTGCGGCTGACACTCCGACCCGAGCACTATCCCTATTGGTCGGCTGGTCGCCTCACGACGCTCAAACGGTGCGATCTTTTTGCTGAAAGCAGTCTGGATGCTGCTCCGGCAACAATCACGGTGTCTGATCGTTCTGATACAAGCGACGGAGGTGTGGTTCAGGACACATTGACCCGCCGTCCGGAACTGGGCGATCTGGCGGTTGGTCAGTTGGCGACGGTTCCGTTGCCCGCAGGCCCAACGGGTGAGATCGTGCTGTTTTTCGACACCGCAGAGTTCGAGGATATGCTGATGACTGTAACCTGGGGTGGTTGACGATCCTCAGCCATATAGGAGTGTCACGGATGGCGCGGACCATCCGGGGTGATCATCCAGTTTGACAGTGTCTTGTCCATTTTCCGCATCCGGTGACGCAACATGTCGCGTGTCATGCGTGCCAATGTGGCGGCGTGTTCAGGATGTTCTGCCACGTTCTCCATCTCACCCTGCCCTTCACCGTCAAACAGCATGGGCGGAAGATCAGCCGCAAACTCAACCAATGTAAACCGGTCGTCGCGCAGGATGCTCAGGCAGCTGTCCTCTAACCCCGTTTCCAGATCGCGTTGCCAGTGGGTTGGGTTCAGCGGATCAGCGAAGTCCAACTCCGAGAATGAATAGCGGCGCCAGTCAGCCGGGGTTGAGGATTCACTCTGAAGGAAGGGCAACAGCGAATGCCCATTCATGGAATCCGGTATTGTCTGCCCGATCCATTCGAGAATCGTCGGAACGATATCAATCGATTCCGTGGGTGCCTCGACCCGTTTGCCACGGGCTCCATCGGGCAAGCGCACGATCAAGGGTGTATGATAGGCCGCATCATAAACCGACATCTTACCCCAACTGTGTCGATCCCCCAGCATCTCGCCATGATCTGCGGTGACCACCAGCAACGTGTTGTCGTACTGCCCGGTTTCTTTCAAAAACGAAACCACGCGGCCGATATGATGATCTACCTCCGTGGCAAGACCCAGATAGATCGAACGCAGCGTCAGCACTACCTCGTCCGTCGGTTCAAGGTCCGGGAAGCCTTCAACAAACCCGGCAACCGTGCTGTTGGCCCGTGCCGGAGCGAAAAACGGATGCAACGCCTCTTCGGCCTCGGCGGTTAGCAGTCGCGATGGCAATGGTAGCGAGGCAGGGTCATACATTCGGTTATATGGTGCCGGGGCTACCAGCGGTGGATGCGGGCGAATGTAGGTCAGATGTGCAAACCATCCCTTGTCATCATCCGCATACGCCGGCATGGTTTCCAGAAACCGATCGGTTAGAAAGGCGGTATCGCTATCCTCGGCTGCGTAGAAGGCCGGGTCATTCAGTGCAGGCTGGCCGCCATTGGGTGCGACCGGTTTGAACACGTCAATATAGTTTTCGAACTCATATCCACGGTTTTTCAGATGAGAACGCCATGGGAATGACATCTCCAAACGCATTTCCAGCATTTCCTGAAAACCGGCCATGTGGAATTCATATGACCTGAGCGCCGGGTCTTTTGCATCAAACACGCGCGGGTCCTGTGATGTGTCGGTATATCCAAACAGCATCGGCAGATACCCTGCCTTGCGCATCTCGCTGGCGATGGTCGGTGCATCGTGGCGCAGGGGCGTGCCGTTTCGTACCGACCGGTGGTTCATCGCGTATTGCCCGGTCAGCAATGAGGCGCGCGATGGCCCGCAGGGGTTGGTAACGGAAAAGTGCCGCGTGAAAGAAACACTGTCCTCCATCAATGCGCGCATGTGAGGCAGGTCAACATGGGCCTCCAATGCCCCAAACAAACAATCCGCCCGCATCTGGTCGGTAATGATAAACAGGACGTTGTGTTTGTCTGTCATATCCCGGTGCTCCTGATCGCTGAACCGAATCTTTGGCCCTGCGCGTGTATTCCTGCCAAAACTACGCGGCGGTATTGCCTGCTTTGCCTCGGAATGGCGATACCCACCGCTCAAAAATCCACAAACGAAACCGCTAATCAACCAAAAACGGAATAATTTAGTTGAATAAGTTGTTTTTTGTGGGTTAATGTTGCTGTGCTGTGTGGGGTTTTGTGACGTTGATGCTTAAAAGATGTTGCGTAATGCAGCATCGCAGAGTGACGATACAACCGGAACACCCATGTGCAATGGCGATCCGTTAGTCATCCAGTTTACCTGTACCATGACGGCGTCTCTGAATACTGCTTAAGGCATTGCAATGAGGGACAAAAACAGATGCTAACCCCACCAAATACCGTTGCAACGCCCGAAGGTACGTCAGATATCGCGATTCACGCCGCCGAAATCGCCAATATCGCCGCGCAGGCTGCGCGCGGGTACTTTCGGGGACGTTTGGGGGTTGAGTTCAAGGCGGACGAAAGCCCGGTCACACAGGCGGACAAGGGTGTCGAGGCCGTTGTGCGACAATATTTGGCTGAGAACTTTCCAGATGACGGTATCTTTGGCGAAGAGCAGGGGTTCGAAGGTCAGGATCGGCAGAATGTCTGGATTGTAGATCCCATTGACGGCACCCGGTCATTCCTGTCGGGGCATCCGTTGTTTGGGTTCCTGTTGGGATATCTCACGAATGGTTTTCCCCGATTGGGGGTCATCGGCATGCCTGCCCTGAACGAATTTCTGATCGGCATGAAAGGTCAAGGGGCCACACTGAATGGCAAGCCTGTCTCGGTCAGCGTTACACGCCAATTGAGCGACGCAGTTTTTTTCGTCAACGAAGGCGACAAGATTTACCGGGATCATCCGGCCCTGTTTGATCGGTTGATGAATTCGGGACAGACCCGACGCTTTGCCTATGACTGCTACCCGCATGCACTGCTTGCGATGGGCCATGTTGATGCGGTCATCGATTATGATCTGCAGCCTTATGACTATCTGCCGGTTTCCGCCGTAGTTGAAGCTGCGGGCGGGATTATGAGCGATTGGGAGGGCAATCCGCTTAATCTGAACTCTGACGGTCGGGTGATATCGGCGGCGACGCCGCAATTACACGCCGAGCTTCTTGATCTGGTGAACGGATAGCAGGATGGCGATTGTCAGTTTCCTCATAAGTTTGGCCGGGGCAACAATGCTGCTGCTCTACGCTGTGCGCATGGTGCGCACGGGCATCGAGCGTAGCTATGGTGCATCGTTTCAGCGGGTGATGACGGGGCAGCGCAGCTATGCGCAGGCCTCGATGGTAGGGCTTACAATGGCCGTCGTCCTGCAAAGCTCGGCCGCGGTTGCATTGCTGACCTCCGGATTTGCGGCGGGCGGGATGTTGGCCTTTCCGACGGGGCTCGCGATGGTTCTGGGTGGCGATCTCGGCTCGGCGTTGATCATTCAGGTTCTGTCCTTCAAACTGGATTGGTTGGTGCCGCTACTGCTTGCGGTCGGCGGCTATCTGTTCGTCAAGACAGAGGCCAAGAAACCGCGCCAGTTGGGCCGTATTCTGATGGGTGTCGCATTCATTCTGATCTCGCTGCGTTTTCTGCGCGAGGCGATGGACCCAATCCGTGACAGCGCCTTTCTACCCGCCATCGCCGAGTATCTTGCGCGTGATTACATCACAGCGTTCCTGGTCGGTGGAGCGCTGGCCTTTGTCATGCATTCTTCGGTCGCTGCGATCTTGATGTGTGTGACCCTGGTGCAAATCGGGGCGATCCCGTTTGCCGCCGGGCTCTCGCTGGTGTTGGGTGCTAATTTCGGGTCCGCCTTCATCCCGGTTTGGCTGACACGCGGCATGGCCCTGTCTGCAAGGCGCATTCCCTTCGCTAATCTGGCGCTGCGGGGCAGTTGGTCAATTGTCTCGCTGTTTGCTGCCAACATGGCGCTGCGAACCGGAGTATTGGGCGATCTGCAAGGCGGGCAGATGCTGGTGAATGCACATCTGATTTTCAACGCCTCGCTTCTGGTTCTGGCCCTGCCGTTCTGCGGCATGCTGCGCGCGCCATTCGAAAAACTGCTGCCCGATCCGAAAAGTCCTGAAAGCAGCGCGCAGCCCGGGCAACCGATCAGCGCACTTGATCTCGACTCCCTCAGCAGACCCAATCAGGCCCTGTCTAACCTCAAACGCGAGCTTCTGCGGATGAGCGACATGGTTGGCGCGATGTTCCGGCCTGCGCTGGAGCTTTATCGCAGCGGCGACAAGGAGCAGATCCGGGCCATTCGGGACATGGATACTGATGTGAACGATTGCCTTTCTGGTATCCGGCAATATGTGGCGGCTATCCCCGCTGATGCGTTCGGCAAGGAAAATGCCAAGATTGCGCGGGACCTAATGGAATATGCCATTCGCCTGGAAACCGCGGGCGACGTGGTGGCCAAACGCCTGACGGCATTGGCGGATGACATGCGCAAAAAGGGGGCCGCGTTCTCGAAAGAAGGTTGGTCAGAGCTGGTCGAAATGCACGAGGGGATTGTGGCCAACCTGAAACTGGCCTCGAACGTGCTGATCTCGGACGATCTGGAAAGCGCGCGCCTGCTGAGCCTTGAGAAGACCGAAATCAAACGGGCCGAGCGTGACAGCCGCAAACGTCACCTAAAGCGTCTGCAACATGGCAGTGCGGAGAGCTTTGAAACCAGTGACATCCACCTCGAAACCCTGCGCGCCTTTCGCGAATTCAACAGCCATATCGCGGCGGTTGCCTATCCGATCCTGTATCGCAACGGGCAGTTGCTTGAAACCCGTCTGATCGAAGAAATGCCGCAGATGGAACAGGATGCGGATACCGAGGTCAAAGGATGACCGGATCGGTCGAAATCCTGAACCAGGCGGGCGTTGGGCGCGTCGTTCTGCTGTGTGAACATGCAAGCAACCGCATTCCGGCAGAGTTTGATGATTTGGGATTGTCCGCATCCGCGCGCGTCAGCCATGCCGCTTGGGATCCGGGCGCAATGGCGCTGACACGGGCGCTGTCGACAGCGCTTGATGCTCCGGTCGTGGCCTCGACCGTCTCGCGATTGGTCTATGATTGCAACCGTCCGCCCGAGGCGGCAAGCGCAATGCCCGAGAAATCAGAACTGATCGAAGTGCCGGGCAATGTGGGCCTCGATCAATCGCAACGCGATGCACGCATCCAGGCAGTGTATGCCCCGTACTGTCAGGCAGTTGCACAGGTTCTGGATGCGCGCGGTCCGGATACAGTCGTTGTGACTATTCACTCCTTCACGCCAGTCTATTTTGGGCAGCCGCGCGCGGTTGAACTTGGACTTCTCCATGACGAGGACAGCCGTCTGGTCGATGCAATGCTGGATCACATGGATCAGATCCCGCATCGCCGCACGGAACGCAATCAGCCCTATGGCCCCGCTGACGGTGTAACGCATTCGCTCCGTCTCCATGCGCTGAGCCGGGGGCTGGCCAATGTGATGATCGAAGTACGCAATGATCTTTTGGGCAATGAAATACAGGTTGCCAACATGTCCCGGGATATACTGGCGCTGCTTGAACCGGCGCTGAACGATATCACGATCAGGGAGGACGCATCGTGAGCGCGACGCTGACATTTGAGCATTTGAAGGCTGAGGTTTCGTCTGGCGAGATTGATACGGTATTGGTTTGTCTGGTTGACATGCAGGGCCGTTTGATGGGGAAGCGGTTTCATGCGGGTCATTTTGTTGCGGGAGCGTGGGAAGAGACGCATTGCTGCAACTATCTGCTGGCGACGGATCTCGAGATGGGGACGCCGGATGGGTATGCGTCGACCAGTTGGGAGCGGGGCTATGGCGATTATGTGATGAAGCCGGATCTGAGCACGCTGCGCCCAGTGCCGTGGCTGGAAGGCACGGCGATGGTGATGTGCGATGTGCTGGATCATCACGCGCATGAAGAAGTCCCACACGCGCCGCGCTCGATCCTGAAGCGTCAGGTGAACCGGCTGAAGGCGATGGGTTATGACGCCATGTGCGCCACCGAGCTGGAGTTTTTCCTGTTCGAGAAAAGCTTTGATCAGATCCGCAAGGAAGGCTTTCGCGACCTTGAGCCGATCTCGGGGTATAACGAAGACTATCACATCCTTCAGACCACCAAGGAAGAGCATGTGATGCGCCCGATCCGCAACCATCTGTGGGATGCGGGGATACCGGTCGAGAACACGAAAGGTGAGGCCGAGACCGGGCAGGAAGAGCTGAACATCAAATATGCGCCTGCGATGGAGACGGCCGAGTATCACTCGATCGCCAAGAACGCGGTGAAAGAGATTGCCTGGCAGCATGGGCATGCCGCGACCTTCCTGCCGAAATGGCATCATGAGAAAGTGGGCAGTTCCAGCCACGTGCATCAGTCGCTCTGGTCCGAGGGGCGGCCGATCTTTTTCGACGAAAAAGATCCGCTCGGCATGTCGGATGTGATGAAAAGCTACATGGCGGGTCTTTTGAAATACGCCGCCGATTACACCTGTTTCATGGCGCCCTACATCAACAGCTACAAGCGGTTCATGAAGGGGACCTTTGCGCCGACGCGGATCATCTGGTCGGTGGACAACCGCACCGCCGGGTTCCGCCTGTGCGGTGACGGCACCAAGGCGGTGCGGGTGGAATGCCGTATCCCGGGCTCGGATATGAACCCCTATCTGGCGATGGCAGGGATGCTGGCGGCGGGGATCGCTGGGATCGAAGAAGGGCTGGAGTTGCAGCCGCCGACCACGGGCGACGTCTATCAGGGAGAGACGGGGATGATCCCGGGCAATCTGCGCGCGGCGCGAGATGCGCTGCATGGCTCGGCGATGTTGCGGGCTGCAATGGGAGATGACGTTGTCGAACACTATGCGCGCGCGGCCGAGGTTGAGATCGAAGAGTTTGATCGCGTGGTGACCGATTGGGAAATTGCCCGCGGGTTCGAGCGGGCTTGAGAGGGTGAAAGCGAGGGGCCAGCCCTGCCGCCATTGGCGCTCGAACCAATGGCGCACCAATGGCGGCCCCAGAGATATTTATGGCCAGATGAAGCAGGGATCCTGCTCTCTTTAGAGATGGAGTGACTATGGGGCAGATGTTGCAATGTGTCTCGCCGATTGATGGGTCGGTCTATGCCGAGCGCGAGGTGTTGTCGCGGGAGGCCGCGTTTCAGGTTGCGGGCCGGGCGCGGGCCGCACAGGCGGCTTGGGCGGCGCGGCCCTTGCGGGAACGCATTGATCTCGTGATGGCGGGTGTGGCTGCTGTTGGCGCGATGAATGAGGAAATCGTGCCCGAGTTGGCGCATATGATGGGTCGCCCGGTGCGCTATGGCGGTGAGTTTGGCGGCTTCAACGAGCGCGCAAGCCATATGGCCGGGATTGCCGAAAGCGCATTAGCTGATATCGCGGTGGGCGAAGATGAGACGTTCAAGCGCTATATCAGGCGCATCCCGCATGGGGTGGTGTTTGTGGTGGCGCCGTGGAACTACCCCTACATGACGGCGATCAACACGGTGGCCCCGGCGCTGATCGCGGGTAATACGGTGATCCTGAAACACGCCACGCAGACCCTGCTGGTGGGCGAGCGTATGGCGCAGGCCTTCCATGCAGCGGGTGTGCCCGAAGACGTGTTCCAGAATGTCTTTCTGAGCCATGACGTGACCAACGATCTGATCGCGGGCAATGCGTTCGACTTCGTGAACTTCACCGGCTCGGTCGGCGGCGGCCAGGCGATGGAGCGCGCGGCGGCGGGCACCTTTACCGGCGTCGGGACTGAGTTGGGCGGCAAAGATCCGGGTTATGTGATGGACGATGCCGATCTGGAGGCGGCGGTTGAGACGCTGATCGACGGGGCAATGTTCAACGCGGGCCAGTGCTGCTGCGGGATCGAGCGGATTTATGTGCATGAAAGCATGTATGACGACTTCGTCGCCAGGGCGGTGGAGATCGTGAAGGGCTATAAGCTGGGCAATCCGCTGGACGCTGAGACCACCATTGGCCCGATGGCCAATGTGCGCTTTGCCGATGAGGTGCGGGCGCAGATTGCCGAGGCGGTCGAGGCTGGTGCGGTGGCCCATATCGACATCTTCCCCGAGGATGATGGCGGCGCATATCTGACGCCGCAGATCCTGACCAATGTCACCCATGACATGCGGGTGATGCGGGATGAAAGCTTTGGTCCGGTAGTGGGCATTATGAAAGTGTCCACGGATGACGAGGCCATCCGGCTGATGAATGACAGCGCGTTTGGCCTGACGGCGAGCCTCTGGACCAGCGATCTGGACCGTGCTGCGCGGGTGGGCGACCAGATTGAGACGGGCACCGTCTTCATGAACCGCGCCGATTATCTGGATCCCGGCCTGTGTTGGACCGGCTGCAAGAATACCGGGCGCGGCGGCGGTCTCTCGGTCATTGGCTATCACAACCTGACACGTCCCAAATCCTATCACCTGAAAAAGGTCACGGGCTAAGGACGCCGGCCTGCCTCGGAATGACCCCCTCGCCGGGGCAGGCCTTTTGACACGAAGGAAAGCAAACATGTCACTTGTTGGAAACTGGTCTTATCCAACCGCAATCAAATTCGGGGCCGGGCGGATCAATGAATTGCCCGAAGCCTGTGCTGCGGCCGGCATGAAGAAGCCGCTGCTGGTCACCGACAAGGGGCTGGCCGACCTGCCGATCACCACCGCGACGCTGGATATCATGGAGACCGCCGGTCTGGGCCGGGGTCTGTTCGCGGATGTGGACCCGAACCCCAATGAACAGAACCTCGAGGCCGGTGTTGCGGCCTATAACGCGGGCGGCCATGACGGGGTGATCGCTTTTGGCGGCGGCTCGGGGCTGGATCTGGGCAAGATGGTCGCCTTCATGTGTGGTCAGACGCGCCCGGTCTGGGACTTTGAGGACATCGGCGATTGGTGGACCCGAGCGGATGCCGATGCCATCGCGCCGATCATCGCCGTCCCCACAACTGCCGGGACCGGGTCCGAAGTGGGGCGCGCCAGCGTCATCACCAATTCTGAAACCCACGCCAAGAAGATCATCTTCCATCCCAAGGTGCTGCCGACCGTGGTAATCTGCGACCCCGAGCTGACGGTGGGCATGCCAAAGTTCATCACGGCAGGCACCGGTCTGGATGCGTTTGCGCATTGTGTCGAGGCGTTCAGCAGCCCGCATTACCACCCGATGTCTCAGGGCATCGCGCTGGAAGGGATGCGGCTGGTCAAGGACTACCTGCCACGTGCCTATGCGGACGGCACCGACATCGAAGCCCGCGCCCAGATGATGAGCGCGGCGGCGATGGGGGCCACCGCCTTCCAGAAAGGCCTGGGCGCCATCCACGCCATGAGCCACCCCGTCGGCGCGGTGTTCAACACCCACCACGGCACCACCAACGCGGTCTGCATGCCCGCCGTGCTCGAGTTCAACGCGCCAGTCATCGCCGACCGCTTCCAGCAGGCCGCCGCCTATCTGGGCATCGACGGCGGCTTCGACGGCTTCCGCAGCTTCGTGCAAGAGTTCAACGACAGCCTCGCCATCCCCCGCAAACTCTCCGACCTCGGCGTCACCAAAGCCGCCATCCCCGAACTGGTCCAAGGCGCAATCATCGACCCCTCATGCGGAGGGAATCCGATCGAATTGACCGAAGAAAACCTGACAACGCTCTTCAACGCAGCACACTAACAGGCTTGCCGAACCCATCCCTCACCTTTCATACTGGTCGGAGGTGAGGGAGATTTTCATGACGAAAGAGATTGTTCTGATCCACGGTGCTTTTGCCGGACCGTGGTGTATGGAGGATTATGCGGGCTTCTTTCGTGCACGTGGCTGGACGGTGCATACGCCCGCGCTACGCTACCATGGTGGCGGCCCCAAGGCAGATCCCGATCCCGGCCTCACCGACACAAGCGTCCTAGATTACGCCAATGACATTTCGGACTTCGTGCAGGGGTTGGATAGCAAACCTGTTCTACTGGGCCATGCGATTGCGGGGGTAGTGGCGCAGAAGGTGGCGTCTCGGGGGTTGGCCAGCGCAATTGTCCTGATCAACCCAAACGCGGCTTGGGGCACATTGCCGGAAACCGACGACGAACGCGCTGTGCCGCGCGCGTTGATGGAGGGTGGGGCGTTCTGGAAACAGCCCATGCGGGTCGATTTCGACCTGATGGCCCCCTTTGCGCTCAACAAGATGCCCGAGGCGCAGCAGCATGAGGTGTATGACCAGCTCGGCCCCGAAAGCGGGCGGGTGATGTTCGAGATGTTCTTCTGGATGTTCGACGACCACCACGCGATGAAGGTGGAGATCGACAAGGTCGACTGCCCGGTGCTGATCGTTTCAGGCACCGAGGACCGGGCCGTGAACCCCAACACCTGCCGCGCTCTGGCGAAGCTTTACGGAGACCGTGCGACTTTCCTGCCCGTCGACAACCACGCGCATTTTCTGTTCATGGAGCCGGGCTGGGAAGGTCCAGCCGAACGGATTGCCGACTGGTTGGATCGGAATGTTGGGTAAGATGGGGTTTCACCCCATCGTCCCCGCTCCGCTTTGATGGGTTGGAAACCCATCCTACGTCAGTTGTTGGTTTGAAACGTGCTCTGTGGTTTCCAGACCAGAGAACCATCGTCATTGCGATGACACCGCAGCAGCCGTTCCTCGCGCGTGCTGATGGTTGAGGTGACGGTGTTGTCACCGGTCAGCAGGATGAAGGCGTCTGGCGAATAGGCCATGCCGTCATAGTAGCAAAACCGCGTCTCGGCCCCGTCCGGAATGGGCGATGCAGTGCTGAGCATCTGCTGCGCGGGGGCTGCCGAGGCAAGCAGGGTCAGGGCCAGCCCTAGGGTTAGTGTTTTCATGTCGTCCTCCCGTTCGGAAATGTGTTGGTTGTCAAATTAGGTCTTGGGCGCTCGGAACCTCATATGTCGTTCTTGGATGACGGATTGAGGGTAAGTGTGAACGGGATCAACGGGTTAGGCAAGGGGGTTGCGGTGTGCCGGGCTGAAGCCCGGCCTACTGGTTGGGAAGCACCGTACTATCTACCAGTTGCTTGATGCAAAGCATCAAGCACGCGCCCAACCCGCCCCCGTGGGCGGGCGCGATGGTTGCGATAAAGCGCGAAGGGTGGAGTATTTATGGCAGAGATTTCTCTGAGGATGCCAAAAACAGAATGCAAGATGCAGTCATGTTCAGCATAAATTTGACCACCTCGTCTGAGACGACTGTCGGAGTACTACCTTGCCCATGACCACTTTGTTTGTTTCGCCCAGTTGGTACGCTACTCTCCAACAAAGATCGAAGTGTATTGAACTGGTTCTGCCAAAAGCTTGGAACAAGACCTTGATCAAACATGATTTTAATTAGTGCTTTAGCGGTATCGTTCTTGTCAAATGCCCAACCATGCTTCACGCAAATGGCCTTCATCGTGCTTTCAAAAGACTTGAGGCAATCGTTCAGGGCTTCTTTATTCTTGCCTTGTCTTTGATGGTCAAAGGCACTTAGAAACTCTTGCTGTGCGCCAGAGTATTCCGGCTCAGATAAGAAACGCAGCACAGGTTTCACAATTTCTTTGTGGGTAAACTCTGTATCTTTGCGAATGATCTGCCCGTCGTCGAAACTGAATCCAATTCCGTGTTCAGAAAACCGTTCATTCAACTCCTCTATCGCATCGTCGGCCGCAGATGCGTGATCATTGCTCCAATCACGGCAAATATTGTCAATCACACGGAAACTCAATTCAATTACGTCAATTGCTTGATCGGCATCCGCGGAACTTAAGAAGAATGCCCTCAACTCTTCTCTGAAGTTCTCCCGGTACTGTCTAACCAGTTCTAATTTTCCATATTCCTTTCGGAGGGTCTGAACGATTAGGCTAAATGCGCCTTTGGCGTCTCCAACTCCATAACGTTCATTGTAATCTCTTTGGGTTCCGATTGTGCTATCCCACAGATACAGCACTTGAACGCGTAGCTGTTCAGGGGTCTCATCGTATGTAAATACGTCCGGAACCTCGCCAAGCGCTCGTCTTCTTCGCTTGGAATAAAGATCAAAAACCGCCATTAAATCAAATTCTCAAACATCCAACTCCTCCACAAACCGCGCGTTCTCTTGAATGTATTGGAAACGCAGTTCGGGTTTTTTGCCCATTAGGCGCTCGACCAGATCACCTGTCTCGCCGGGTTCGTCCTCGTCAATAGTGACGCGGATCAGTTTGCGGGAGGCGGGGTCCATCGTGGTCTCTTTCAGGTCCTTGGCGTCCATTTCGCCCAGACCCTTGAAGCGCGAGACGTCGATCTTGCCCTTGCCGCCCAGACCTTTTTCGAGCCATTCGTCGCGCTCGGCCTCGTCCAGACAATAGACGCGTTTGGCGCCTTGGGTCAGGCGATAGAGGGGCGGGCAGGCGAGGTAGAGGTGACCTGCATCAATCATGGGTCGCATCTGGGTAAAGAAGAACGTCATCAGCAACGAGGCGATATGCGCTCCGTCCACATCCGCGTCGGTCATGATGATGATCTTGTCATAGCGCAGGTCGTCGACGTTGAACTTGGTGCCAAGGCCAACACCCAGCGCTTGGGTCAGGTCGTTGATTTCGGCATTGGTGCCCAGTTTCGAACTGGCCGCGCCCAGCACGTTCAGAATCTTGCCGCGCAGGGGCAGCAGGGCCTGCGTTTTGCGGTCCCGGCCCATTTTGGCGGACCCGCCCGCCGAGTCGCCCTCGACGATGAATAATTCCGTGCCGTCGCGTGTTGAACTACTACAGTCCACCAACTTGCCGGGGAGACGAAGTTTCTTAGTGGCGGACTTGCGTTGTGTTTCCTTCTCGGCCCGTCGGCGCAGGCGTTCTTCGGCTCTCAGGATGAGGAAGTCGAGGATCGCCCCGGCGGATTTCGTATCAGCCGCCAGCCAGTTATCGAAATGGTCGCGGACGGAGTTTTCGACCAGCCGCTGCGCCTCGACCGTGGCCAGACGGTCTTTGGTTTGGCCGACGAATTCCGGTTCCGAGATAAAGCAGGACACCAGCGCGCAGCCTCCGGTGATTAGGTCGTCACGGGTGATCTGACCTGCTTTCTTGTTATTGATCAGCTCGCCATAGGCCTTGATCCCCTTGAGGACCGCAGCCCAGAAACCGGCGACATGTGTGCCGCCTTCGGGGGTGGGGACAGTGTTACAGTAGGACTGGATGAACCCGTCGCGTGAAGGCGTCCAGTTGATCGCCCATTCGACTTTGCCGGGGGTGCCGAACTTCTCGTTAAAGTCCACGGTGCCAGCAAAGGGCTGCTCGGCATAGGTCGACGAGCCGTTCATCGTCTCCTTCAGATAGTCCGACAGACCGCCGGGGAAGTGAAAGGTGGCCTCGGTCGGGGTTTCGCCGTCGTCGATGGCAGATTTCCAGCGGATTTCGACGCCCGAGAACAGATAGGCCTTGGAGCGGATGGATTTGAATAGGCGCGCGGGTTTGAATTTGTGGTGGCCGAAGATGTCCGCGTCGGCGTGGAACGTGACGGTTGTACCGCGCCGGTTGGGCGCTGCGCCTACTTTTTCCACCGGACCTAGAGGGATACCGCGCGAGAAGCGTTGTTCGAATAGCTGTTTGTCGCGTGCCACCTGCACGACCATCGAATCCGACAGGGCATTCACCACCGATGCACCCACACCGTGCAGACCGCCCGAAGTCTGATACGCCTTGCCCGAGAATTTACCGCCTGCGTGCAGGGTACAGAGGATCACTTCAAGTGCCGACTTGTCGGGGAACTTGGGATGCGGGTCGATCGGAATGCCGCGCCCGTTGTCACGAACGGTCAGGGCGTAATCTGCGTGCAGCTCGACCTCTATCCGGTTGGCATGGCCCGCAACAGCTTCGTCCATTGAGTTGTCGAGTATCTCGGCCACCATATGGTGCAGCGCCCGCTCATCCGTGCCGCCGATATACATGCCGGGGCGTTTGCGCACCGGTTCCAGCCCTTCGAGCACCTCGATGGACGAGGCGTCATAGGTGGAGGTCGCTTCTGGCGTCAACAGATCGTCGGGCATGGGTGCTGCTCTTGTTTTTGAGTTTCCCCCATTATGGCAGGTGATGTGGTCCGGGGGAAGAGGGACGCGAGGTGTTGTATCCGGTTTGTCGGGGCCAACGGAACCGGAGCGATATTCAGCGCTGTATTGCAGCGCGTTTACAATGACAGCCAGAGAGTCTTGTCTTTAAAGCCACCTCGAACAAGAGAACTTTTCTCAAGCACATCCGAATATTCGTCATCCCAATCACGGAACCGGTCATTTGTGACGATAGCAGCGCCGAGATCCCGCGCTACCTGAAGGACTAGCGGGTCGGCAGGAGTACCCTTCGGCGCAACCATCACGTGGCTGCATGGCAACCCAAGCAAAGCCGCAAGGGAACTGTCGTTCATATAGCGATCTGAGATTTTGTATCCTACATTGGCATCAAAGACGACGCCCGGTGTCCGCCCCTTTGTCTTCAACTCGTCGACAACCTCGCGCACTGTGGCGATATTAGGAACACCGCCTTTCCAGTGCAAAACATTTGATCCATCGACGACAGCCCAGTTTTTCGAAGTTTTGAGCCGGCGTAGCCTTTTTCCGAACAGCAGCAGCAAACTTGCCAATGCGCACGGTCCTGTCAGCAATAACCAATCTGAGAACGCTGGATTGAACATAGCTATAGCAGAGCCAAAACAAGACAGGGCAAAAATACAGATGAGAGGGCACACAGTTGAAAAGTCTTTGGTCAGAAAGTTGTTTCAATAGGGACGTAGCAGACAGTAGGGGTGGCTGCCCAGCATATATCAGTGATGCAAAACAGATTGATATTAAACCGCGAGCTTTCCAAGGTCTCGTCATGTTTCGAAATCCCGTTTAGGCTTTGTTCCGGAAGCAGAAATTAGGGAGCAGAAGAATTGAGCTGGATCAGAACCATTCCATTCGAAGAGGCGACGGGAAAGCTGAGGAGGCTTTATGACCGGGTCACCGGGCCGGACAACAATGTGGACAATATCATGATGGCGCACAGCCTGCGGCCGCATTCGATGGAAGGCCATATGGCGATGTATAAGGCCGTGCTGCATCACTCGGGCAACAAGATACCGAAGTGGTTTCTTGAGGTGCTGGGCGTGTGGGTCAGCTCTCTGAACCGATGCGGGTATTGCGTGGAACATCACTTTTCCGGATTGCAGCGGTTGCTGCAGGATGAGGCGCGCGGCAATGCGATCCGTGCGGCGATTGAGGCGCGTGATCCGGCGGCGGCTCCGCTGGATGCGGCGCAGGTCGAAGCGATGAGATATGCGCGCAAGCTGACCGAGGCACCCTGTGATCTGACCGAGGCGGACGTGATCGCTCTGCGAGAGGCGGGGTGGGAAGATGGCGAGATTCTTGAGATCAATCAGGTGTGTTCGTATTTCTCCTATGCGAACAGAACCGTTTTGGGTTTGGGGTGTTCGACTGACGGAGACGTTTTGGGCTTGTCGCCGAACAACTCGGACAATCCTGATGATTGGGGACATCGGTAAGTGCGGGGCTGGCCGCTCCCCCCCTATGTATTTTGGGGTCATGTAAAGAACGGGCATAGGCTTGTTCTTTGACGCCCCGACAAAACCTATGTCAATTTGACACCAATCAAAGCGCGCCGTGTGACAATCGGCTAAGCATCTCCTCGACAGTGAAACCGAGGAGAACATGTATGGATGCGGCACCCCAGATCAAACAAAAATCATCTCAGATCAAAGCTGTAACTGACCTGAAGGCGGATGCCTCGGCACCAACATCCGAGAAAATCCGGCAAGCTTTTGAGAGCGGCAAGTACCCCTATGGCCGCAAGATGGCACGCAAGGATTACGAGGCGCAAAAGGCCGAGCTGCAGGCAGAGTTGCTGAAGGTTCAATTGTGGGCGCAGGAGACCGGGCAGCGGTTTGTGCTGTTGTTCGAGGGCCGCGACGCCGCCGGCAAGGGTGGGACCATCAAGCGGTTCATGGAGCATCTGAACCCGCGTCAGGCGCGTGTGGTCGCATTGAACAAGCCGACGGATGAGGAGAAGGGGCAGTGGTATTACCAGCGTTATGTGCAGCAGCTGCCCACCGTGGGCGAGATGGTGTTTTATGATCGGTCCTGGTACAACCGTGCGGGCGTCGAGCGGGTGATGGGCTTCTGCTCACCCAATGAGTATCTGGAATTCATGCGGCAGACGCCCGAGTTGGAGCGGATGCTGGTGCGTTCGGGCATTCAACTTTACAAGTACTGGTTCTCGGTCACGCAGGAAGAGCAGCAGCGGCGCTTTGGGAGTCGTGAAACTGATCCGTTGAAGCAATGGAAACTGTCACCGATTGACAAGGCTAGCCTGAGCAAATGGGATGACTATACCGAGGCGAAAGAGGCGATGTTCTTCTACACCGACACCGCTGATGCGCCCTGGACGATTGTCAAATCCAACGACAAGAAACGCGCGCGTCTGAACTGCATGCGGCATTTCCTGTCGACGCTGGACTACCCGGACAAAGACCTCAGGATCGTTGGTGAGCCTGATCCGTTGATAGTTGGGCAGGCGCATCACGTAATTCATAACTCGGACCATATTCTGGGGACAGCGCTGCATCCTGACGCGAAGATCGGCTGAAAATCGATAAACTGTAAAGCAGTTGCACCAAAGGTGATGGCTTGCGTCGCTTTGTTCTCATTAGTCTCATTATGAAATAAGTTTGTTCCGCTCTTGTCTCGGGCAGCGCGCAAGCCTAAGGCTGGCGGAATGAACAAGGTGATGACATATCCCGGCCATTTGCGCGCAATCGCGGTGCTGGGCCTGCCGTTGATTGGCGGGCATCTGGCACAGTATGCGATTGGTTTGACCGATACAGTCATGCTGGGCTGGTACGGTGTCGAGGCGTTGGCTGCCGTGACGCTGGCCAACAGCTATTATTTCGTCCTGTTCCTGTTTGGTGCCGGGTTTGGGTGGGCTGTAATGCCGATGGTGGCGACCGCTGCCGCCGAGGAGAATGAGACCAGCATTCGTCGCTCCACTCGCATGGGTCTGTGGCTATCACTGATCTATGCGACGGTGATGATGCCTCTTTTGTGGTGGTCCCATCCGATCCTGATTGCTTTGAAGCAAGAGCCGCAAGTTGCTGAAACTGCGTCAGTATACCTGCGGGTCGCGGGGTGGGGCTTGTTCCCGGCGCTGTTGGTGATGGTCCTGAAGTCCTATTTGGCCGCACTTGAGCGGACGCAGATTGTGCTGTGGATCACGATTGTTGCAGCTGTGGTCAATGGCGTGACCAACTATGCGCTGATCTTCGGAAACTGGGGCGCGCCCGAACTTGGGGTGATTGGTGCGGCTATCGCGTCAGTGGTGACGCAGATCGTATCATTGGTGGCGGTCGTGATCTATGCGGTGCGTGCGTTGCCGGAACACAGCTTGTTTCAGCGGTTTTGGCGCCCGGATTGGGAGATGTTCATGAGCGTGCTGCGTTTGGGCGTTCCCATCGGTCTGACGACACTGGCGGAGGTGTCGTTGTTCGCGATCTCTGCTGTCATGATGGGCTGGTTGGGTCCAGTGCCGCTGGCAGCTCACGGGATTGCGTTGAACCTCGCCTCGGCGACGTTCATGGTTCATTTGGGCTTGTCTAATGTGGCGACTATTCGGGCGGGCAACGCGTTGGGTCGACGGGATCGGGCGCATCTTGAGAAAGGCGCGATTACGGTGACCGGGATGTCGTTGATCGTGTCGGTCTTGACGATTGTTCTATTCCTGACATGCGCTGAGCCCCTGATCTCGCTGTTTATGGAGGCTGATGATCCGCAGCGGCCACAGATCCTGCTAATCGGCACTGGCCTGCTGGCGATGGCTGCGTTGTTCCAGCTGGTCGATGGGGCGCAGGTCATCGCACTAGGCCTGTTGCGAGGTTTGCAGGATGCAAAAATACCGATGGTGATGGCCGCACTCAGCTATTGGGTGATTGGTATCCCCGCTTCGTACTATTTCGGCTTTGTTCGAGGTATGGAGGGGATCGGAGTCTGGCTTGGCCTCGTGATTGGCCTCGCTTGTGCTGCCGTATTGTTGATGGCGCGCTTCTGGCTAAGGTCGGTGCGCTATGTAGGAGAAGTTCCCGCCTAGGGGATCATTCTTTGCTCATCCGGTCGGATTTCTTTCGAACAAGTACCGACCGCAAGTCGTGCATTGCCATCAGCAATGGGTCGGTCACGTCCTCTAATTGCGCATCCGTTGCTTTAGACTGAGCCCATTGCGTGGTCAGATTCAGGTAGTCAACCGCACGGTGTATATCATCCACATCGCGGCGGGATAGCAGGGCTTTGCGCTCTTCCATCCAGCGCGCGATTTCATCGTTGTCGGCGTCGCTTAGTACACGCTGGCCCTGCGGTTTGACCTCGCCATTGCGGATGTTGATGACCGCGATCTGTTCCATCTCGATCCGGCGATGGCGATTTTCCGTGTCGATCCTGAACACCGCTGCCCCATTTTCGCGCACGCGGAAATAGTATTCAGGCAGGGCTGTGGACATAACAAACTCCGGTATCAGGTGAGCGCGGCGCAAAAACGTTGGATGCGTGTGCAGGCTTCAGTCAGGGCTTCATCAGAGGTCGCATAGCTGACGCGGAAATTGGGGGACAGACCAAAAGCTGCGCCAAACACAACCGCCACGTCGGCCTCTTCCAGCAGGGCGATTGCGAAGGTTTCGTCCGAATCTATCACAGTGCCCGCGGGTGTGGTTTTCCCGATCAAGCCTGCAATTGATGGATAGACGTAGAAAGCGCCTTCGGGTGTCGGGCACGAGATACCGTCGATTTGGCTGAGCATGTCGACGACCAGATCGCGACGGCGTTTGAAGATCTCATTATTCGGCGCAAGGAATGCTTGAGTTCCATTCAGAGCCTCGACTGCTGCCCATTGGCTGACCGAACTGGGATTCGAAGTTGATTGAGATTGCACCTTGCGCATCGCGGCGATCAACTCGACCGGGCCTGCCGCATAGCCAATACGCCAACCGGTCATGGCATAGGCTTTGGAGACGCCATTGCAGGTCAGCGTCCGATCATAAAGTCTCGGTTCCACCTGTGCGGGCGTGCAGAACTCGAACCCGTCATAGGCCAGGTGCTCATACATATCATCGGTCATCACCCAAACATGCGGATGCCGCATCAGGACATCTGTCAGTTCTTTCAGTTCAGCCCGGCTATAGCCCGCTCCGGTGGGATTCGAGGGTGAGTTGAAGATGAACCATTTCGTTTTAGGTGTGATTGCGGCTTCCAGTTGATCCGCTGTCAGTTTGAAATTGGTCTGCAGCGAAGTTTCGACGATCACTGGTGTGCCACCGGCCAGCAACACCATGTCCGGGTAGCTGACCCAATAGGGCGCGGGGATGAGGACCTCATCGCCCTCGTTCAGCGTAGCCATCAGCGCGTTGTAAAGCGTCTGCTTACCCCCGGTCCCGACCGAGACCTGAGCGGGCGTATAGTCCAATCCGTGGTCACGCTTCATCTTGGCGCAAACCGCCTGTTTCAGCTCGGGGATGCCGTCCGGAGCAGTGTATTTGGTCTTGCCCGCAGCGATGGCGGCCACGGCGGCGTCCTTGATGTTCTGCGGCGTGTCGAAATCGGGCTCGCCTGCGCTCAGCCCGATCACATCGCGCCCGGCGGCCTTCAGCTCGGCTGCTTTGGACGTCATCGCGATGGTGGGCGAGGGTTTTACGCGTGACAGTGTCGCAGACAGGAAACTCATGGTCGGCCTCGGTTTGTATGTTCAGCTCGACTGTCATAGGGTGCGCCGAAATAACGATCAAGCCAATTGAGTTTTACCCTTTGGAGACCCCGATGAACGACGAAACAGACTGGTTCGGACCGGACACCGCAACCTTCGGGGATCGCGTTGCTGGCGCACGCGAAGCCGCAGGCATGACGCAGACCCAATTGGCCCGCAGGCTTGGTGTCAAAAAAGCCACGATCACTTCGTGGGAAGATGATTTGTCGGAACCCCGCGCGAACAAGCTGTCGATGATGGCGGGGCTGCTGAATGTCTCGATCATGTGGCTTCTGACGGGCGAGGGCGACGGCATGGACGAAACAAGCCTGCATGGCGATACGGACTCGGAATTGCGCGATCTCGTTGCAGAGCTACGCACGATCCGAGGTGAGATGCGAGCCAACTCCGAGCGGCTGGCCCGCGTCGAAAAAGCGCTGCGTCTGAAATTGGAACGCAATCAATGACCGAGCCGCGCGAGACCCGGATCAAGCGCATGAAAATGCGTTCGATGCGGCGGGGCATCAAAGAGATGGATTTGATCCTGACGGCATATGCCGATCGCAATCTGTCTTCTATGGACGAGGCGGGATTGGACACATACGATGCCTTGTTGCATGAAAATGACCAGGACCTGTATCAATGGGTCACTGGTCAGGCCAGCCCGCCGGAACCGCTGGCCGAATTGATCGCGGATATCGCGCAAACCTTTCAAAAATAAGCAATCATCAGGCTTAACCGATTTTTCGGGAATTCGCGTCATGTTTTCAGAAACAGCGCGATGAATCGGAGGATTGAATGAGTATGGAGTTACAGGTCACCGCGCCCGGGACCAAGGGGTTCATGACGAGCTATCTTGAGGCGTTGGCGCTGGTCGAGCGTCTTCATCGCTTGCTTCTGGACGTTATCAAGGATGAATTCGAGCGTGTCGGCGTACTTGAGATCAACGCGGTGCAGGCCCTGCTGTTGTTCAACATAGGCGACCATGAAGTAACCGCCGGAGAGTTGAAGAGCCGTGGTTACTATCAAGGCAGCAATGTCAGCTACAATCTTAAGAAACTGGTCGAGATGGGCTATATGCACCATCAACGATGCGAGATTGACCGCCGCTCGGTACGGGTACGCCTGACGCCGCGTGGGCGTGAGATTCGCGATATCGTGTCAGACCTGTTCGCCCGCCATGCAGAAGGGCTGCAAAACCGCGGCGTGATCGGGACCGATGGGATTGAAGAGATCACCGGTTCACTGCGTCGGGTCGAACGATATTGGACCGATCAGATTCGGTATATCTACTGATAGCTTTGATGGCTGAGTTTGGGAGAGCGACAGACCCTCAAGCTCACGGATCAGTTTACGTGTCATCGCATCTTCATAGGCTTCGAAGCCAAGGGCGACTTCGACGAAAGCATCGGGGCCTCGGATGACCCACGCGTGGTAATAAGCAGATAGCTCCCCAATCTCTACCTGGCGAGTGTCTCCTGGATTGGGGTCGTCGATACCGATTACAAGGGCATTGATTGTAATATCAGTGTTTTGCAGAGCGGCTTTTATATCCCGTGGGTGATGTCCGAGATTGTGTTTGCCATCACCGGACAGATCCAGCGTTCGCCGCCAGCAATCGCTTTGGCTCTCCAACATCTCAGCACCGTACAACATGGCCGACCCGACCGCCGTTCCCTGAGGCGCTGATGAGCGTGTTGTGCTTTCTAAATGTTGCTGAATTCGACGCAGATCAGCAGTCGAGCGAACATCTGTCCAACCAAGCAAGAGGCGTTGGTGGCCAGGTTCGCTCCATTCATAGATAGAGATCCGTATAAAGGTAGACGGGTTTGAAAGGATCAGGTGAACCACCTCGGGATGGCGCAACGCCGCCGCAAGGCCACTAAGTTGCAACCTGTACTCACGACTGTCGACCGAACCAGAGACATCCATTCCCAACGCCAAAGCCTGTCGACATTGCGCTGAAAGCGGGTTGGCCAGCAGGCAAAGAAGTGTCGCACACAGGCGGATCATTTCGCATTATCCGGTTGCAACGCACTAAATTCCAATCCTTTCAATTCCCGTTCCAGTTTGCGACGCATGGCACGCTCAAAATCTTCGAACCCGGCGGCGATCTCAAGAAAAGCACCGGGTCCGTGTAGTACATTTTTCTGAAAGAACGGGATCAAGTCGATTTCTCCTTCGAAATCAGCTGCATTGATCACCAGACCATTCACGGTCGTGTTGTCGAACGGAAAGTGCTTGTAGGCGATCTGTGGCCCGTAGCCATCGTTATTCTTGCCATCGCCCGAGATATCAATGGTTTGGAACAGACAATTCGGGGCGCTCGCCAGCAGGGTTGCCCCATACGCCAGCGCGTGACCCATTGCAGTTGGAAACTCGTCTTCCGATCGCTTCGATGTGCCGATCCGATGCGCGGCGGAGATCAAATTGGCCCGAGTATCAATTATCGTCCAATCCAAAAGCAATGTCTGGTTGAAACTGCCGGACCATTCATAGACGGCTAATGCAACCGGTTGAGGTGAAAGGAAGAAAGCCTCCTGCACCTCGGGCGCAATCAATGCGTTGGCCAGCCCCTGTCGTTGCAGCGCATCCTCAGTCGCGTCCACCGAGGTCGAGATATCCATGGCCAGCGCCAGCGCCAGGCGGCAGGTCTCGGCCCAAAGGGGGCTGCCCGCGACAGCCAGCCCCAATGCTCCCAGCCAGCGGATCACCAGTGGCCGGTGCTTTCCATGCTAGACCAAGGCTCTGCCGGGGCTAACGCTTCACCATTTTGCAGCAACTCGATCGAGACATTGTCGGGCGAGCGAACGAACGCCATACGCCCGTCGCGTGGCGGGCGGTTGATCACGACGCCATTGTCCTGAAGATGCTGGCAGGTCTCGTAAATGTTGTCGACGCCATAGGCGAGGTGCCCGAAATGGCGGCTGTCGCTTGGCAGTGCGTCGTCGCCATCCCAGTTGTATGTAAGTTCAATGGGCGCGTCCTCTTGTCCCGGTGGGGCGAGGAATACCAGTGTGAACCGCGCAGCCTCGCTTTCATAACGACGCGTTTCCTTCAGGCCCAATAGTTCATAAAACGCTATGGATTTCTCAAGATCCTTCACGCGGACCATGGTGTGGAGATATGTCAGCCCCATCGCGACTTTCCTTGCATTGGTTGTGATGCCAAGCACCTTAGCGCGCCTTCATCCCATGTCGAGGGGCTGGCCGGACACAATTCCGATTTAGCGCAATGCGCCGCACATATCGCGGTTCCGATGGCAAGCTTGCCGATATATAGTGGTCGGCGACTCATTGCTGGAAAGGATAATTTCATGCCTCTGTCTGCCGACCAACTGGCCGAGATCGAAGCTCAGCGCGCACAGTCGAGCCCGACCCGCCGCGTCGTTGCCGAAGGTATGGAAGATCATCTGTACACGGCGCATCAGGTTCTGGATCACGGGTTTGTCCGCGTTATCGACTATATGGGCGACGATGCTGCGATCTGTCAGGCCGCGCGTGTTTCCTACGGCAAAGGCACCAAGTCGGTGCAAAATGATGAAGGCCTGATCCGCTATCTGATGCGCCACTGGCATTCGACCCCGTTTGAAATGTGCGAGATCAAGTTGCACGTCAAACTGCCCGTATTCGTAGCCCGCCAGTGGATCCGCCACCGCACGGCGAATGTGAACGAATATTCGGCGCGGTATTCGATCCTGGATCGAGAGTTCTATATCCCGGCACCCGAACATGTCGCCGCGCAATCCGAGGTTAACAATCAGGGCCGTGGAGACACATTGCAAGGCGAAGAGGCCGCGCGTGTGTTGGAGATACTGAAAGCGGACAGTGCGCGCTGCTATGACAACTACGAGGCGATGATCGGTCAGGACGGCCAGCAAGGGCTTGCGCGTGAACTGGCGAGGATGAACCTTCCAGCCAACATTTATACGCAATGGTATTGGAAGGTGGACTTGCACAACTTGTTCCACTTCTTGCGTCTGCGTGCCGACCCGCACGCGCAGTACGAAATCCGCGTTTACGCAGATACCATGTGCAAGATTGTCGCCGACTGGGTACCGTTTGCCTACCGCGCGTTTGAGGACTACCGCCTTGGCGCAGTCAACCTCTCGGCGCAGATGGTGACCTGCTTGCGTCGGATGCTCAGCGGTGAAGATGTCACTCAGGAAAACTCAGGCATGACCGCACGGGAATGGCGTGAGTTTGAGGCTGTTATCCGAGAGGGTTGATTCAACAGAAAACTAAGCACGTCCCAAGGTGGGCGCGTTCACTAGGGTTTGCGGTTAACGGCCTGAAATTGGCCGTCAACCTTCTTTTGTCTTTCCCGCCGGGGCGGGCTGTGCCTTACAGCGGCTTCAAATCAGCAGCCATTTGGCGGCCGTCACGTCCGTCCTGCAACTCGTACGAGACTTTCTGATTGTCAGCGAGTCCGGTCAGACCGGATCGTTCTACGGCCGAGATATGAACAAACACATCTTTGCCCCCTTCGTCGGGCGCAATAAAACCATAGCCTTTGGTTGTATTAAACCATTTCACGGTGCCGGTTGGCATTTCCCGTGTCTCCTTCTACTTACAAGTTGTCCCACAAATTGGTGGGGGCCTTGGCTGGCAAAACCGCCACACGTCACTGTTCGCCCTCACGATACAGCCCGGGTCGCGTGTTTCGCCTTTTTCAACATTACACGGTGAAGTAAAAAATCAAGAATAACTGGGGCAGCCTGATGGGTTTGTCTAAATTTGCAGCGATTACAGGATCAGTTAGATGATGCAGCTATATGGGCTAAAAACTTGCGATACGTGCCGTAAGGCATTGAAACTGCTTCCAGATGCGGTTTTCGTTGATGTCCGCGCGCAAGGGGTTCCCGAAAATGTGCTGTCCGAGGCGTACGAGACTTTCGGCAAAGCCTTGCTCAATACGCGATCAACAACCTGGCGGGGATTGGATGATGACACACGCAATCGACCGGTGCTCGCGCTGTTGGCTGATCATCCGACCCTGATGAAACGCCCACTGATAGTATCCAATGGTCAGATGTATCTGGGTTGGACGCCTGAAACCCGTCAGGCCCTTGGTGTTGCCTGAAGAACTGCTTATGTGACACGGGCAACAAGCGGAGACCTGTGAATGCGAAACGCTGCCATGATTTTAGGCGTCATTGCCGGGCTGATCGGGATGATCGTCGGTTTTTTTGGCTACGGCTTTGTGGAACTGATCGACCAGTTTGGTGAGATCGAAGGCATTGCCGAGCAGGTAGAGAACCCCGAGTTGATCCAGACGGCTTCGATCGTGGCGCCTTTGTTGGCAATCGTTGGCGGGGCGATGGCCCATTCTCGAGCGCTGATTGCGGGTTTATTGCTGCTGATTTCTGCGGCTGGGATGTACTATGCCTTTGGCTTCGGCGTTTTCACCATGTTCCCGATTGCCTTTGCAGGCGTAGCAGGGTTGCTCGGGCTCGCTGCAGGAAAACCGGACGAGCCCAAGGCACATTTCTAGGTCACTTCAGGCGTAGTAACCGATCCAGAGACAGCGGACCCGCGCCGTTGATCACAATCACCAGCAGCAGGAATGTCCACATCACGCGCTGATCCATCAACGTAATTGCGTTGTCGAATAAGCTACCTAGTTTGACGCCATGTCCGGTGACATCGGTCAGTGTTTGAACCCAGACAAATCCGATCATGCCAAGCGCGGCAAGGCGCGTCAGCAGGCCGACCAGCAAAAGCACAGGCAGGACAAATTCGGCCACTGTGCCAAAGAAGATGACGACCCGCTGGAAAAAGGTCATCTGAGTCACATCATACAGCACCGCCTCTGCAGCTTTGGGAAAGATCTGGCCGAAGGCTCCGGCCGATGGCGAAAAGATCGAGCCGTCGATTTTCAGCGTGGCCGAGTTCCAGTAGTAGACGAACAACACGGCGATAAAGACCACCCGAGCCAGGGTTGGTGTCAGCCAACCGGACGCGTGATCCGCTTTTTCCATCGCATTATTGTAAGTTGAGATCAGGGCAGTCATGTGTCCAGCCTTTCGATAGTCACAGAAGTTATTGCACCGCCCTGCAAAAGCAGTGCCAGAGTGGTTCCAAGATCAAATTCGGGTGTTTCGGCCATGGTGGATTCAAATGCCTCACCGATGGATTTGCCATCCTGAATCAGCGCGATCCATGCCGCACCACCCGGTAGCAATGGGTGTGGGGCAGGGTCGTATTCGGGACGCATGATCAAAACATCCTGAGCGCCCGCCTCAGGTTTCGGCGCGCCTTCTTCGGTGTTAAATAGCCAGATCGAATGTACGGGCCAGCTTGAACGCAACACCTGCACCGACGGCGCGAGGGTCAGTTTGGCTTGCATCAAATCTTCCGGTGGCAAGCTGAGCGCTTCGGCATCTATGGGTTGTCGATCAGCGGCGTGGTAAGCCCTACGCAGCGCCAGTTCCAGACGGGCAACATCCGGCAGGTAGCCCAGATGCGACAACTGCTCCATTCCTTCCAGAAATTTAGGGAATTCCTCGCCATAAAACATCATCAGGGGTGAGGACGGCGGGTGCTGGCGCAAGAATATTCCAGCCAGCCCGTCCATATTCTGGGGTCCCAGCAGTTTTGTGATCACCGGGAAGGCCTGATGCATCGCCTCGGTCAGCGAGACGGCGACGTTGTTGCGATAGACGCTGAAGCGACGACCGGCGGGCTGCGCCTCGGCGTCCAGCAACCCATCGGGAATGGGCTTGTTGGCATCTAGCAGTGCCATGTGGAATGTCGTTTGCGACACGCTCATGCGGGCACGCGATCCAGCGCTTTTTGCGCGCGCTCGGCTTCGGCCCGTAACACCGGCCAGTCCGGTACATCGGTGTCCCATTCAATCAACAGGGGTTTGGGGCCGGATTTGTCTAGTACGTAGTCCAGCAGCGCCCAGACCGGGTCCACCACTTCGCGCCCGTGGCTGTCGATCAGCAAGGGATGCCCATGATCGTCCTCGTCCTCATCATGCCCGCCCAGGTGAATTTCACCGACTTGGTCCAGCGGGTAGGCATCAATATAGCCCTGCGGTGAGAAATCCAGATTGGTAGCTGAAACAAAGACGTTGTTCACATCCAGCAACAGCCCGCAGCCGGTGCGCCGGGCGATTTCGCGCAAGAAATCAGGTTCGGACCATGTGCTTTCCTCGAAAGCCAGATAGCTCGAGGGGTTCTCTAACAGCATTTGCCGCCCGACAATCTCTTGCACCTCATCAATATGGTCGCAAACACGGTCCAGAGTCGCATCAGTATAGGGCAGAGGAAGTAGATCGTTCAGGAAGTGGCTGTCATGGGTTGACCATGCCAAATGCTCCGAAAAGCTGGCCGGGTTCAACCAGCCGACAAGATGCTTCAGGCGGTCCAGGTGATCTGGGTCAAGTGGCGTTTCGCCGCCGATCGACAGCCCGACACCATGCACTGAAATGGGGAATTGTTCGGACAGGTGACGCAGTTGTGCCAGAGGTCTGCCACCATCGCCCATATAGTTTTCGGCATGAATCTCTAGCCACGCCACAGGCTTGGCCTGTTCAAGAATCTGCGAGAAATGCTGTGGTTTGTAACCAACGCCCGGTGCTGCAGGCAGCCGGTTCGATCTGAGCGCATTGTCCAACATTTGCAAATCCCCTGATCACGTGGAAAGGGCGGGCGATCCTGCCCGCCCTTTCTGGTTCGTTCGGAAAAGCCTTATGCAGGCAGGTCACGCTCCAGCGGCTCAAGCGAGCCTTTGCGATCTGCACCGTCTGCTGTTTTAGGCAGCTCGATGTCGGCGCAGGTGCCTGCGTCAACCAGGGTCCATGCGTTGCCCTGATAGTCGACAGTCGAAGTGCCCGCGCAAGTTGTGCCGGGGCCGGCTGCACAGTCGTTCTGACCAGCCAGAGAAACGCCATAGCACTTTTCTTTGGCCTGGGCTGTTGCGGTTGTGGCCGCGCCGGAAACGGCTGCAGCAACTGCGCTTGCGATAACCAGTGTTTTTGCAGTGTTCGACATCTTGGTAATCCTTGTTAATGACTGCGTATGTCTGCTTGTGACAACGACAAGGTAATGGTTCAGGGGCAGCAGTTGAATTCACGAGCCCGTGTCTCACAACCCCGTCAAAGGTCGTCATGCACCCTTGAACGTTAACAAATTGTTTTTGAATTGAAAAATGATATTTGTTTCAATCCGGCCCAAAATACCGGGCCGGATTTCTAGCGGTTTGCTGCCGAATGTTACAGCAGATCGGGGGGCGTTGCAGCCACGCTCAACTCATTTGTTACAGCCTCAAGCGATTGGACCTGCGTCTGTTTTTCGCCAAGGCGACGGACACTGACCGTGCGATCTTCGACTTCACGGTGACCGACGGCCAGAATGATCGGCACTTTGCCAACCGAATGTTCGCGGACTTTATAGTTGATCTTCTCGTTGCGAATATCCGCCTCGGCGCGGATGCCTGCTGCGCGAAGGGTGCTGACCACTTCGGCCACATACTCATCGGCCTCGGAGGTGATCGAGGCCACAACGACCTGGCGCGGGGCCAGCCAGAACGGCAGCTTGCCCGCGTGTTCTTCGATCAGAATGCCGATGAAACGTTCAAACGAGCCCAAGGTCGCGCGGTGCAACATAACTGGGCGGTGTTTGCCACCATCAGCGCCGATATACGTGGCGTCCAAACGCTCGGGCAGAACAAAGTCCACCTGATGCGTGCCGCATTGCCAATCCCGCCCGATCGCATCGGTCAGAACAAACTCGAGTTTCGGGCCGTAGAATGCCCCTTCACCCGGATTGAGTTCCGGCTCGATCCCAGCTGCGCGAGTTGCGCTGAGCAGGGCGGCTTCAGCCTTGTCCCAGACCTCGTCCGATCCTGAGCGTTTTTCCGGCCGATCCGAGAATTTGACCGAGAAGTTCTCAAACCCGAGGTCTTTGTAGATCCCGGACAGGAACCGAATGAACTCAGCGGTTTCGGATTCGATCTGGTCTTCGGTGCAGAAGATATGGCCATCATCCTGGGTAAAGCCACGCACGCGCATGATGCCGTGCAGCGCGCCCGAAGGTTCGTACCGGTTACACGATCCGAACTCGGCCATGCGCAGAGGAAGGTCGCGGTAGGATTTGAGACCCTGATTGAAAATCTGCACGTGGCAGGGGCAGTTCATCGGTTTCAGGGCGTTGACCGCCTTTTCCCGTGCATGTTCCTCGTCCACTTCGACGATGAACATGTTCTCTTGGTATTTGTCCCAATGACCCGAGGCTACCCACAGCTTGCGATCGACGACCTGAGGGGTGTTGACCTCAACATAGCCACCTTTGCGCTGTTGCCGACGCATGTAATCTTGCAGAAGAGTGTAGATGGTCCAGCCATTAGGGTGCCAGAAAATCTGCCCCGGGGCCTCTTCCTGCATGTGGAACAAATCCATCTCGCGACCCAGCTTGCGGTGGTCGCGCTTGGCGGCTTCTTCCAACATGTGCAGATGAGCCTTAAGCTTTTCCTTGCCGGTGAAGGCCACGCCATAGATGCGCTGTAGCATTGCGCGGTCGCTGTCGCCGCGCCAATAAGCCCCGGCGATTGACATCAGCTTGAACGCGTCGCCCGGCAGTTGACCGGTATGCTGCAAGTGCGGGCCACGGCAGAGATCCTGCCAGTGACCGTGCCAATACATGCGCAGTGGTTCATCACCCGGGATGGATTCGATCAGCTCAACTTTATAGGGCTCATTATTGGCCTTGTAGAACTCGATCGCGCGATCGCGGTCCCAGACCTCGGTGGTCACCGGGTCACGCTTGTTGATGATCTCTTTCATCTTTTTCTCGATGAGGCCGAGATCTTCGGGCGTAAACGGTTCCTCACGGTCAAAGTCATAGTACCAGCCGTTTTCGATGACGGGGCCAATGGTGACCTTGGTTGCGGGCCAAATCTCTTGCACGGCGCGGGCCATGACATGCGCCAGATCGTGTCGGATCAGCTCATTGGCTTGCGCCTCGTCCTTCATGGTGTGAATAGCGATTTGCGCGTCGGCTTCGATTGGCCATTGCAGGTCCCAATGCTGTCCGTTCACCGTGGCAGAAATGGCTTTTTTCGCCAGCGAGGTCGAGATGTCGGCGGCGACCTGTGCGGGCGTAACGCCTGCTTCATAGGATCGGGAATTGCCATCGGGAAAGGTAAGGGAGACTGACTGTGAGTCCAGGGCCATATCGGCTCTCCTCGTCGGTTTGGCGCCCACTGAACGCCCGGTTGCGGGTTATGTATGCTCGGCTCATGTGGCAGGTGGGGACACAGGTGTCAAGGGCAGGAGCGAGGGGCCAGCCCCTCGCACTCCCCGAGGTATTTTTAGTCAGATGAAGAAGGATCGGGCAATTGCAGAGAGGTGCGTGACATGCATGATGGGCGGACAAGCAAAGAGGGTAGCATGGCAGAGGCAGAATTTCTGGAAACCGCTCAGGGACGACGTCTGGCGTATCACAAGAGTGATGGGCGCGGGCCGACCATCGTTTTTCTAGGTGGCTTGAAATCAGATATGGAGGGCACCAAGGCGGTGCATCTGGAAGCGTGGGCTCGCGCGCGCGGGCAGGGGTTCCTTCGGTTTGACTATTCGGGGCACGGTGAAAGCTCGGGCGCCTTTACTGACGGGTGTATCGGGGACTGGCACGAGGATACGCTGGCTGCAGTTTCTCGGTTAACTGATGGTCCGCTGGTTGTTGTGGGATCGTCGATGGGCGGGTGGCAAGCGCTGTTGCTGGCGCGTGTCATGCCCGAACGGATCGCAGGTATGGTGACAATTGCGGCGGCCCCAGATTTTACCGAGGATGGGTATTGGGCGTCGTTTTCGGACCAGCAGAAATCTGAACTAGAGACGGTTGGACATGTGGAACTGCCATCGGACTACATGGAGCCCTACGTCATCACCAAGCGGATGATTGAGGATGGGCGGCAGCGGTTGGTTTTGCGCGCTTCGCTTGATCTGCCTTTCCCTGTGCGTCTCCTGCAGGGAACAGCAGATACGGCCGTCTCGACCGATACGGCAGTGCGCCTGCTGGATCATGCCACTGGTCCGGACATGCAACTGCTGCTGGTCAAAGATGCGGATCACAGGTTCTCGGATGAGCGATGCCTCGGGCTGATTGAGCAGGCTCTGCGAGAAGTCCTGGAAGGCACCTGATGCGTCGCCTCGGCTGGGTTTTGGGGCGGGTGCTGGTGGGTTTGACGCTGGTTGGTGTGTTGATCTACGCCTTTGGCCCGCGCGAGCCAGTGGACCTGCATCCGCGTTTCGATCCGCGCAAATTTGGCGAAGGCGTTCAGGTTTACTTTGAAAGCATCGAATCCGCCTATGATGACATCGTGCCAGGTGTTGAAAAGCGCGTGGTCTGGCAAGATGGTTTTGTTGAACAGCGGACAGCTTTTGCGGTGCTCTACATTCATGGGTTTTCCGCCACGTCCGAGGAGATCAGGCCAGTACCTGATCGCGTTGCGGACGCGTTGGGTGCCAACCTTGTCTACACAAGGCTTCAGGGGCATGGCCGCGATGGGGACGCAATGGCCGAAGGTACAGCGTCGGGCTGGATGCAGGATACCGCCGAGGCGTTGGCTGCCGCCAGGGCTGTTGGTGAGCAAGTCATTGTGATCGCAACATCAACGGGGGCGACATTGGCCGCCGCGGCTGCGATGGATACGGAACTGAGCACTGATGTGGCTGCGTTGGTTTTGGTGTCGCCGAACTTTGGCGTAAACTCGGCTGGTTCCTGGGTACCATCCTTGCCGTGGGCCCGGCATTGGCTGCCGCCTTTGATGGGACAGGACCGGGATGTCTCAAGCACTGATCCCGAGAAGAACATCTTTTGGACAACTGTTTATCCGTGGGAGGCGGTCGTGCCGATGTTTGCCCTTGTAGATGCGGTCAATGCGCTGGACTTCTCGGGCGCGCGGGTTCCGGCGCTGTTCTGGTTTTCTGATGATGATCAGGTGGTGCGTCCGGATAAAATGCATGAGGTGGCCAAGACCTGGGGTGGTCAGGCGATGGTTTCATTGGTGACAATGGGGCCCGGGGATGATCCGGCCTCACACGTGGTCGCGGGGCGTCTGATGTCACCGGGTCAGACCGACGCGGCGGTCGCGGGCATATTGGAGTGGCTGTCAGAGCAGGGGATTCAGAGGCAAAGCGGGGGCTGAATATGCGTAGACCGGGCAGTATGTGGAGCCTTGAGACGTTGGGTCGCGTGCGACTATCCCGGCATTTTTTCATGCGTGATTTTCTATATTCCGAGATCGGGAACTTTCACGCATTGCAAAATATTCCCGACAACCCTGATCTTGCGATCGAGACCGGGCGCGCGTTTTGCGAGACCCTGCTGGATCCGCTGGAAGAAACCTTTGGTCGTATCGCGGTGCGCTCGGGCTATCGCTCGCGATCTCTGAACCGGTTCGGGAACGAGAACAGGTTGAACTGTGCCCGCAATGACAACCCGTTGGAGTGCCACATTTGGGATTGGGGCGAAGGTGACGCACGTGTAGCAGGGGCGTCGGTGGTAATTCCGTGGTTTGCAGACTGTTATGCGCAGGGGCGCGATTGGCGCGATTTGGCGTGGTGGATGCATGACCATCTGGATTATTCCGAGATTTGGTTCTTTCCCAAACTATGCGCGTTCAATCTGGTCTGGCGGCCCAAGCCTGTACGGCGGATCGACAGCTATATCGCCCCGCGCGGCTGCTTGTTGCGGGCCGGGACGGAGCCAGATGACCCGCTGGGCCAAAGGCAGGAACGCTATGCGGATTTCCCACCGTTTCGGGCGATCAGCTATCCGTGAAGTTTTGCTTGCCCGCTGTTGGCAAACCTCTCATCCTGTAACAAAACAATAACAACGAGCGGAGGGCACCGAGGTGATCGAGCCGTTGGTTTTGCTACCCGGATTGATGTGCGATGCACGGTTGTTTCAGGCGCAGATCACCGCGCTGTCGCGTGAACGTGCAGTTATGGTCGCACCAATCACCGGCGGTGAACGGTTCGAAGAGATCGCGTCGGGCTTGCTGGATCAACTGCCGCACCGGTTTGCTTTGTGCGGGTTTGGTCTGGGTGGTGGCGTCGCGCTTGAGATCGTGCGGCGAGCACCTGAGAGGGTGACACGACTGGCCTTGCTGGCGACGGATGCGCAGGCCGACACACCTCATATCGCGGCGAGTCGCGAAGACCTGATCGTTGGCGCGCAGGCGGGGAGGTTGGACGAAGTGATGCGCAAGCTGATCGGCTCGGACATGTTGTCTCCCGGTCCGCAACGCATCCCGATTTTGAACGAAGTGTTGCAGATGGCCGAGGAATTGGGCTCGGATGTGTTTGTGCGTCAGATAAGAACCCTGCAACGCCGTCCGGACCAACAAGGCACGCTGCGCCGGATCAGGATGCCCACGCTGATCATTTGCGGTGCCCATGATGCGGAGAATCCGGTCCGCAAGAATACCTTCATGGCTGATCTCATTCCGGATGCAGAGTTGCGCGTGATTGATGAGGCCGGGCACTATCCGACACTGGAAGCACCCGAATCCGTGATTGCGATGCTGCAGGATTGGCTCCGGAAACCACTGCGGCTGACCTAGTCGTAGAAAACCGCGCGCTGGTTCTTGGTCAGAACAGTTGGTTGCACCACCGGCCGACCGGTTTCAGAGTCAAAGAATGGCGTTTTCTTCCAGCTCCCGGACAGACGCGATTTTAGTACGCGTTTAAGCAGACCCACAGCGGCATAGCGGATTTTCTCATGAGACTGCTTGCCGTCAGCCCTTGGCACAAATCCACGCGTAGTAATGGGACCCAAACTGCTGGGGTGGGGAATACGTTTGACGATAAAACCCGCGAACGGAAATTTTGGAGTTGTCGGCGTCGTGGCCAGCGGCGCGTTGCAGCATCTGGCATACCACCGCAACATGCCCTTAGGGCTAAGTTGCATAGCTGCCAAGTGCTCGACCCCTGCATCGATCTTGATGTCTTCCGGTGACATCTGAAACACCTCGACTGGGTCGGGCGCAGGGTCGGGCTGTTCAAAATAAAGCTGAGCCGCGCGGCAGTCATGGCAAAAACACACGACATGAGTGCCGGATACGACGCCGTGTTCAGCAATGCGCCCCGAAAGGGCACCGCAATTGCAACGGAAAGGAAGGTCTCCTGCCGCTGCGCGGCTCATGCAACTTTGTTGCTATTGGCGGCTCGTTGACGGGGTTTGCGGCTGTTTTCATTCATGAAATCAATCACTAGCGGACGGATGTTGTCGCGCCAGCTGCGGCCCGCAAAAATGCCATAGTGACCCGCGCCGGGTTCAACATGGCTGGCCTTTTTGCTGTCGGGCAGACCCGTGCATAAATCCAGCGCCGCAATGCATTGCCCGGGGGCTGAGATATCGTCATTCGTGCCTTCGACCGATTTCACAGCCACATCAGTGATCTTGCCGATATCTACCTTGTGGCCGGCTACAACGAACTCGTTGCGCGCGATCTCACGGTTTTTGAAGACACGTTCAACGGTCGAAAGATAGAACTCGGCAGTCATGTCCATCACCGCCAGATATTCGTCATAGAACCGGTTATGGGCATCGTGGTCGGATGCCTCGTCACGAATAACGCGCTGGATCTGATCCGAGAACGCCTTGCTGTGACGTTCGGCATTCATTGACATGAACGAAGCCAGTTGTAGCAAGCCCGGATACACCATCCGGCCTACGCCCTTGTATTTAAAGCCAACCCGCTGGATCATCGTTTCTTCCAACTGACCCATCGTAACACGGCGACCAAAATCCGTAACTTCGGTCGGAGTTGCGTCGGGGTCGACGGGACCGCCGATCAGCGTCAGGGTACTTGGCTGCGCCTTCGGCTCGACCTCGGCCAGATAGGCGGTTGCGGCCAGAGTCAGCGGTGCGGGCTGACAAACCGCAATAACATGCGTATCGGGGCCGAGCTCTTTCATAAAATCGACAAGGTAGAGCGTGTAATCCTCTACATCGAACTTGCCTTCGGACACGGGAATGTCGCGCGCGTTATGCCAATCGGTAATGTAGACCTCACAATTGACAAGCAGGCTTTTGACGGTCGAGCGGAGCAGGGTCGCGTAATGCCCCGACATCGGCGCAACCAGCAGCACCTTGCGCGGCTGTTCTTTGCGTCCATTAACGCGGAAATGGATCAGGTCGCCGAAAGGACGCTCGAGCACGGTTGTGATATCGACCAAATGGTCCTTGCCGTCTTCGCAGGTAAAGGTGCGGATGCCCCAATCAGGCTTGACGACCATACGCTGAAATGTGCGCTCGGTTACTTCGCCCCATGCAGCCATCCAGTTGAAGGCCGGGTTGGGTGTCATCGAGAACAGGGGGTAGGATGCCATCGCGCTTGCGGTTGCACCAAGCCATTGGTTGGTGTTACGCATGGTTTCCATCAGGTCATAGGTCATCATGTAGCGCATCGAATGTGCCTCCTGAGTATCAGCCTGAGAATTCGGACCATTCGCCGCTTTGCCCCCCGACGCCAACGACGTTATTCTGCACAGCAGCGAGACTAGGGGGGAATTGTTAAAATGACAACTACCGAAGACCAGACGCCAAAACTGACCGAAGAACATATTGAACGACTTAAAGAAAATATGGGCAAAGTAGAAGAACTGTCCAAACGCCTGGTCGAGGTCATGGCCGGAAAAACGCCGCACACCCCCGCTCTGGATGGCCCGAATCAAGAGCTTTTTGCAAAAGCAGCAACTGCGTATTGGGCTGAAGCGTTTCAAAACCCCACAAAGCTGTTGGAGCAGCAAATTGAGTATTGGGGAAAATCGGTTCTCAACTTTGCGGAAGCGCAGAAAGCGATGACCCAAAGCGACGGGGATGTACCCCCAGCCGCTGCCAAAGATAAACGGTTTGCCAATCCAATGTGGGAAACCAACCCCTACTTTCGCCTCATTCGCCAGCAGTACCAAACCAATGCCGAAGCGATCGCGCAGGCCGTTGCATCGGTTGACGATCTGGAAACCAAGGATAAGCAGCGTCTGCAGTATTTCTCGCAGCAGATCATAGATATGATGGCGCCAACGAATTTTCTGGCCACCAACCCCGATGCGCTGGAAAAGGCCATCGAGACCGAAGGGCAGTCCCTGATACAGGGGCTGGAGAACCTCGTGTCGGACCTTGAGGCCAATGACGGCGAAATGGTTGTCAGGCTGGCTGACGAAAGTGCCTTTGAGATTGGCGGGAATATCGCAACTACACCCGGCGACGTCGTCTATCGCAACCGAATGATGGAACTGATCCAGTATAAACCGGTGACCGAGACGGTGCACGAAACGCCGATCGTTCTGTTCCCGCCATGGATCAACAAGTTCTATATCTTGGACCTGAAGGCTCAGAACAGCCTGATCAAATGGGTGACCGAGCAGGGCTATACCCTGTTTGTGGTCAGCTGGGTGAATGCCGATAGTTCACACGCCGATATTGGGATGGAGGACTATATTCAGGAAGGGTTCCTGACCGCCATCGAAGAGGCGAAGAAAATCTGCAAGGTCAAGCAGGTCAACGCAGTGGGTTACTGCATCGCCGGTACGACGCTGAGCCTGACGCTTTCGCTGATGAAGCAGCGCGGCGACAAGTCGATCAAATCTGCCACTTTCTTCACCACCCTGACAGACTTTGGTGAGCAGGGGGAGTTCACGCCGTTCCTGCAAAATGACTTTGTAGATGGCATCGAAGAACAGGTCTCGAAGGATGGTATTCTAAAGGCATGGATCATCGGGCGAACGATGTCTTTCCTGCGATCCAGAGATCTCATCTATACGCCGGCGATCCGCAGCTACATGATGGGTGAAACACCGCCAGCGTTTGACCTGTTGTACTGGAACGGCGACGGGGCCAACCTGCCAGGTCGGATGGCGATCCAGTATCTGCGCGGTTTGTGTCAGAGCAACGATTTCGTCAACGAAGGGTTCGAATTGCTTGGCCATAAGCTGCATATCAAGGATGTCGATGTGCCTTTGATGGCGATCACCTGCGAGACAGACCATATTGCCGCGTGGAAGGATTGTTATCGCGGGGTGCAGCAGATGGGCGCGAAGTCGAAGACCTTTGTGGTGTCCGAGTCCGGTCACATCGCGGGCATTGTGAACCCGCCCAGTAAGAAAAAATATGGTCACTATACCAATCCTGAGCTGAAGTGTGATGCCGATACATGGCTGAAAGAGGCTGACTTCCACGAAGGTTCGTGGTGGCCGATGTGGGAAGCGTGGTTAAAGAAGCGATCAGGCAAGCAGGTTCCCGCGCGCGATACTGGCGATTCGGATCATCCACGCCTTTGCCCGGCTCCGGGTACCTATGTTTTGGTCAAGGCAAACCGCTGATATCATTTTGAAACTCAAAAATTTCTGCACTGCAGCAAGAAAAAACTTGCAATGCTGCGATGCAGCAATCATATTGCCTTCAAGCTGATGAGAACCGGGGTGGGCCCGGAACGGCTAGAAGGATTTAGGACAATGGCAAAGACCCAAGACTTTACCGCGACCCTGAAAGACATGATGGGCGCGTTCCCGGTTGACACAACCGCTCTGGAAGACGCATTCAAATCGACCGCTTCTCTGAACGAAAAGCTGTCGGGTGTTGCTCTGGACGCAGCTGAGAAATCGGCTGAAATCTCGAACAAATGGACCAAAGAAACCCTGGCCAAACTGACCGAGATGTCGAAAGCAAAAACCGAGCCTGCGGATTACGCAAAAGCTGCAACCGACTTCGCAAGCGCGTCGGCTGAAGTTGCCGCTGAAAACCTGGCTGCTTTCGCTGAAATCGCGAAAAAAGTTCAGACCGAAACCGTTGAGCTGCTGATGGCAGCTGGCAAAGACGCTGCAGAAGATGCAACCGCAGCCGTCAAAAAAGCCACCAACGAGGTAACTGCTGCAGCCAAGAAAGCAGCAACTGCCAAGTAAGGTAATTCTGCGACGCAGCACCCATTCCTCCCAAGCGGTGTGATCGCATCAGGGCGGGTCTTAGGACCTGCCCTTTCTTTTTGTTCTGCAGTCGCATAACCTCTGCTGCAACGCATCATCCTTGGGGAGGGTACAGGGTGTCGGACCAGGAAAAACCGCTGCTGATCAAGCGCTATGCAAGCCGTCGGCTGTATAACACCGAGACCAGCGATTACGTGACGCTCGAAGATATCGCGGGTTTTATCCGCGATGGTCGCGAGGTTCAGATCATCGACCTGAAAACCGGTGATGACCTGACCCGTCAGTATCTGCTTCAAATCATTGCCGAACACGAAAGCCGCGGCGAAAATGTTCTGCCGATTAATGTGCTGAACGATCTGGTGCGCAGCTACATGGTGCCGGGCGGGGGCATGATGCCGCAATTCCTGCAAAGCTCATTCGAGATGCTGCGCGAAAGCCAGTCGAAGATGATGGAGAACATGAGCGCCATGAACCCGATGTCCCAGATGCCGGGATTCGAGGCGATGCAAGCGCAGCAAAAGGCCTTTCTAAAAGCCATGACCGGTGGTCTGTCGGGGAACTGGTCGGGGCCGGATGATGAACAAGAAACATCGCCCGAACCCAAAGAGGATTTGGACGACATCAAAAAGCAACTTGCCGAGCTGCAGCAAAAACTATCGAAGCTGAGCTAGCCTGACCGATGCGCTGGCTGTCTGTTCTGGGCGCGTTGATCTGGGCCCAGACTGCACAGGCCCAAGGCCAGTTTACATCCGTGTGGGAACCTATCTGCACAATGGGTCGGGATACGGCTGCGGGCTGCGACGAGATTCGCGCGCGCGAAATTCTGGATGCAACGACCCCGCCCTGGCGCGCCATTGGCCGGGTCAATTTTGCCAGCCGCAGTCAGCGGTCCCATTGTACAGGCGTGCTGGTGTCTGAGCGGCTGGTTTTGACCGCGGCACATTGCTTGTACAACAGCGCGCGCAACCGCTGGATTCCTCCGGCCAGTATCCGGTTTGCCGCAGGGTATCAGCGCGGCGAGGCTGCCGCCGTGTCCAATGTATTGGCCTATCGGCTGGATTCGGAACAGGGGCGCGACGGTGTATTCAACAATCGCGCCGATCTGGATTGGGCCGTGTTGGAGTTGGCCGAGCCAATTGGAGAGCAGGTTGGTTTTTTCGATATTTCCCGGACTGTCCCGCAGATGGGCACGTTCGCGGGCTATCCCGGATTGCGGCCCCACGTGCTCAGTCGCACCGAGAGCTGTAATGCCGCACAGGCCGGCCAGGGGCTGATGCGCGCGATCTGCCCTGTCATGATGGGGGATTCCGGTGCACCGTTTCTGACGCAAACAGAAACCGGGCTTGCCGTTGCCGGGATTTTGTCGCGCGTCGCGCCAACCCCTGACGGGATCGACGCATTGTTACTTTCAGTTCATGACCTTGATCTGCAATAGTACTGACGATCAGGTCCCGTAGACTGGCACCGGGCCAACAACCTCGCCAACAGAAGCCAGCAGGATGTCCGAGATTACGTCCAGTTCATCGCGCGTCAAACGCACGGGCAGACGTACATCGCAGGCCTTCATCAGCATCGCACGGGTCTGTGGCAGGTCGAACTGTTCGGGTAGGAACTGCCAGTTCCAGAAGGCACGAGCGTTATCCTTGCTCAGTCCAAAGACCTGCACCTTGACACCGCGTGCCTCGGCTGCGGCGGCAAAGGCGCGGATTTCATCGTCGCTGAGGTCAACCAGATTGAATTGGATCGAATCCGGTGCGCGCTGCTCGGGTGTCAGAGGGGCAGGGACATCGATGTAGGGCGATGTGTTCAGACGATCAGCCACATAGTCATGGTTTGCCAGCCCGTCGCGGACACGGCGTGCCAATTCGGGGATTTGCGGACGAATGACTGCAGCGCTGAGGTTGCTCATACGCAGGTTATACAGTGGCAACTGGTTCTGCCATTTGGCAAAGGCCTGTTCCAGCTCGGGTGAGCCAGAGTGCTTTTTCCAGTTGTGCTCGTATGCGCCCGACATGATGACAGCGCGCGCTACAAGATCCGCATCGTCGCTGACCAGAATGCCACCTTCGCCTGCGTTGATCATTTTATAGGACTGGAACGAGAAGCAGCCGACCTTACCGATGGTGCCAATATTGCGCCCATGCCAGGTTGTGCCCAATGAGTGGGCGGCGTCTTCGATCACCGGGATATCGCGCGCTTCACACAGCTCCATAATCGCGTCCATGTCCGAGGTATGGCCGCGCATATGGCTGATGATCACTGCCTGCACGCTGTCCAGCTTGGCCGTGAAATCGGCCATATCGACGCGATAATTGTCCCCGACCTCGCACAGAACCGGAATGCAATCCGCGTGAACAATCGATGACGGCACGGCGGCAAAGGTAAATCCGGGGATCAGAACCCGCGCATCGCGGGGCAGCCCAAGCGCCTTGAGCGACAAAAACAGCGCGGCAGAACAGGAAGAGACCGCCAGCGCGTATTTTGTGCCGAGCAGTTCGGCAAACTCTGTTTCCAGAAGAGCAACGGGCGCATCCTGAGGTGCGGTATAGCGAAACAGATCGCCTGACTTCATCAGGGCGTCGATTGCGTCTCGGGCGGCTGCGGGGATGGGTTCGGCTTCATGAACGTTGGGTACAAGCGTCATATTTGGATTTCCCGAATTTTATCTTTGGGAAATATAAATTCGATGTGCAGGCAAGCCAAGTCCCAATTCGCATCGTCAGCGAGATTTCACCAATTCGTCGTAAAGAATGTGTTCAGATACCCAGCCTGTCACGCAGCGCATACCAAGTCATGGCCAGTATCAGCAACGGCGTCCGCAAAGCAGGACCACCCGGGAAGGGCACTGCAGGAACGCGGGCCATGGTATCGAACCCCTCAGCCTGCCCCTGGATCGCCAACGCCATGAGTTGCCCCGCATGGGTCGCGGTGCCGACGCCGTGGCCAGAATAACCCGAGGCGGACAGGATATTTGGCGCAACCCGGGTCAAATAGGGCATGCGCCGCATGGTGATGCCCAGCGTTCCGCCCCATGCGTAGTCGATTTTGACGTCACGCAGATGCGGAAAAATCTCGGTCATCGGCTTGCGGACTTTTGCGGCGATGTCCTCGGGGAAACGATAACCATAACTTTCGCCACCCCCAAACAGCAGCCTGCCATCGGCGCTTAGCCGGAAATAGTTTATCACGAACTTGGTGTCAGCAACGGCGATATCTTTGGCCAAAACTTTTTGCACTTCAGCGCCCAAAGGTTCGGTTGCCGCGATGAAATTGTTGATTGGCATCACGCGCGATGCAACTTGCCGGTTCAGATCTCCGAGGTATCCGTTGCAGGCCAGAATAACGTGATCGGCAGTGATCTTGCCCTTTTCCGTGCGTACAGTGACACGAGCGCCCTGATCGATGCCAAGAACCTCGGTCTCTTCATGCAGTCGTAACCCGGCTCTGACAGCGGCGCGCGCAAGGCCGAGGGCGTAGTTCAACGGGTGTAGGTGCGCGGCACCATTGTCCAGATACCCACCTGCATAGGCTGGTGAGGGGCAAAGCCCGCGCGCGGCATCGGCATCTAAAGTTTCGATTTGGTCGTATTTGTATTTACCCGTCAGATGCGCCGCGTGATCATGTAGCTCTGCGCGCTCCGAGTTGTTAAAGCCCAGAACCGCAATGCCGGGCTTCAGGTCGCAATCGATCTGATGTTTTGAGATAAGAGATTTGACCAGATCCTTGGCTTCTTCGGCCAGATCCCAAAGCTTTAACGCATCTTCATCGCCGACAAGCCGTTCAAGATCCTCTTGATCCAAACGCTGCGCGCTGCCCAGTTGGCCTCCGTTGCGACCCGAAGCCCCAAAGCCCGCGCGATGAGCTTCCAGCAGGACGACATCGAACCCAGCCTCAGCCAGGTGCAATGCTGCCGAAAGGCCCGTGTATCCGCCTCCGACAATGCAGACGTCTGCGGTATGGTCGCCTTCAAGCGCCGGGTGGCGGTCAAAGGCGTGCGCCGTCGCGGCATACCAGCTTGGCGGGTACTCCGCCTTGCGGTCATTAGAGTACAGCAGGTTCATCGCGTCTTTGCCCTAGACGTTCATCAGCAGATGCTCGCGTTCCCACGGGGAAATGACCTGCAGGAACTCTTCGTACTCAGCACGTTTGACGATGCCGTAGACACGGGCGAACTCGGGACCCAGAACTTCGTGCAGGGCAGTGGCTTCATCAAACAGATCCAGAGCTTCACCCATGATCTGAGGAATGTCGCCGTCGCCTTCATAGGCGTCGCCATAGAATTGGCGGCGTGGGCGCTCTTGCTGAGTCAGGCCCAAATAGCCGCAGGCCAACGACAATGCGATGCCCAGATAGGGGTTGCAGTCCATGCCTGCGATGCGGTTTTCGACCCGGCGCGCCTCGGGGCCGGACAGAGGTACGCGAATGCCAGTTGTGCGATTGTCGCGTGCCCACTCCAGATTAATCGGGGCCGCATGGTCTTTGACATAGCGGCGATAAGAATTCACATACGGCGCCATCACCGCCAGCCCTGCAGGCAGGTGGTTCTGCAAGCCGGCGATGAAGTGATAAAACGCATCCGTCTCGCCACCTTGTGGGCCGGAGAAGATGTTCTGTCCTGTTTCTTTTTCGATGATCGAGTGATGGATGTGCATGGCCGACCCCGGCTCATCTTCGATCGGTTTTGCCATGAACGTAGCAAAGCAGTTGTGACGCAACGCGGCTTCGCGGATCAGACGTTTGAAGTAAAATACCTCGTCCGCCAGCTTCACCGGATCGCCATGACGCAGGTTGATCTCTAGTTGTCCGGCACCGCCTTCTTGCGTGATCCCGTCGATCTCAAACCCCTGAAACTCGGCAAAGTCGTAGATGTCGTCGATCACCGGCCCGAATTCATCGACCGCTGTCATCGAGTAAGCCTGCCGCGCCGCCGCAGGTCGGCCCGAGCGACCCATCATCGGCTTGATCCCTTGCGCGGGATCTACATTCGGCGCGACAAGAAAAAATTCCATCTCGGGGGCGACAACCGGCTTCCAACCTTTGTCGTGATACATCTTCACAACGCGTTTGAGCACATTGCGGGGGCTGAAAGGGATCGGTTCGCCATCTCGGTCGAACGCGTCGTGAATCACCTGCAAGGTCCAGTCGCCCGTCCAAGGAGCGGCCGACGCAGTTGAGAAGTCGGGTTTCAGGATCATGTCCCGCTCAATGAAACCGTCCTCACCTGCAGCTTCGCCCCAATCCCCTGTGATGGTCTGGTAGAAAATGCTGTCGGGTAGGTGAAAATAGGATTGCTTGGCAAACTTTGACGCCGGGACCGCCTTGCCGCGGGCGATGCCGGGCAGGTCAGAGATGATGCATTCAACCTCATCCAGCCGTTTGCCTTCAAAGTAGGTGCGCGCCGCCTCAGGCAGCTGATCTGTCCAGTCGGCCATCAGGCCCTCACTTTCTTTAGGAACTCTGCCATGTGGTGTCCGATTTTGGCATTATCATCCGGGGCATCTTTTCGGTTCGCTGCCGCCTGCATCAACGCATCGGGAACCACGCCTTTGCCTCGGGTCTCCATCAAGCCCTGTATGAAGTCATTTCCATATTCAGGATGGGCCTGCACGGTCCAGATCGTATCGCCATAGGTGACCATGGCGTATTGGCAAAAGTCATTCGTACCGGTGACCACCGCACCTGCGGGCAGTTTGGTCACTTGATCCTGATGCCAAGCATTCAAGGTGACGGTCTGATCGCCAAAGCTGTATTCCGTGCGTCCTACAGCCCAGCCACCATCAAACTTTTCCACTTTTCCACCAAGCGCTTGTGCGATGATTTGATGGCCAAAGCAAACACCAATCAAGGGGTTTCCTGTCTTCTGAATATCCCGGATCAGCTGTTCAAGCGGGGGAATCCAAGCGTGATCTTCGTATGCGCCATGACGAGATCCGGTGATGATCCACCCGTCGGCCTGATGCGCGTCTTCCGGAAACTCACCATCGACCACTGCGTATGTTTGGAATTCAAAGCCGTTCCCACCCAGTAATGCGCGAAACATGCCATCATATTCCCCGAATTGTTCATGCAATTCATCGGGTGGGTGGCCGGTTACAAGGATGCCGATTTTCATAGTTCACCAAATTTGATCAAATTTATTCTAACGGAGCGAAGCGAGCTGGGCAAGAGGTTCAAACGCTCTCAAGATAGCTGAGCCAGTGCTCGTCAGGGGGGTGGGACGCGAAGCGTGCAATTTCCTGCCGTTTGGTCATTACCAGGTTGCGGATCAAATCGTCCGGGAAAATGCGCGCAACTACCGGGTCAGTTTCGAAAGCAGAGATGGCCGACGGCCAGTCGGCTGCCAGCTGCGGCAGATCGGTCAACTCATAGGCATTGCCCGAAATCGGGCTGGGCGGTCGCAGGCCATCCTCGATCCCAACCATTGCCGCGCCCAGAACTGCGGCCAGCATGAGATAGGGGTTGATGTCACCGCCAGCAACGCGATGTTCGATCCGTCGGGCGGCAGGGGCACCACCCGGAATGCGCAGGGCCGCCGTGCGGTTTTCATAGGCCCAGCTTGCTCCGGTGGGTGCATGGGCACCAGGCACCAGGCGCGTGTAAGAATTGCCATGGGGAGCGAAGATCAGCGTAGAGCCGGGCATCGCGGTCAGACATCCGGCAACCGCCGAGCGCAGTTCATCGGTTCCCTCGGCCCCTCCGTCATCGAAGACATTGCGTCCATCGACATCGACGATCGAGAAATGCACATGCATTCCGTTACCCGCATCCTCGGCATAGGGCTTGGACATGAAGGTCGCTGTGAAGCCATGCTTGCGGGCCACGCCACGCGCCAAGGTCTTGAAAAGCCACGTATCATCGGCGCAGCGCATGGCGTCCTGATGGTTCAGATTGATCTCGAACTGACCGATCCCGCTTTCAGATATTGCAGTCTGAGCGGGAATACCCATAGCGGCGCAACCATCATAGAGATCGGTGAAGAACGCATCAAACGCGTCCATTTCGGCCATCGACAGAACGGCTTCGTCCCGCAGCCTGCGGCGCGTGACCGGGTTGATCGGAGGCTGCGGTTGGTCGCCTGAGGCGTCAAGCAGAGTGAACTCGAGTTCGGTGGCGGCGATGACCGACCAGCCCCGTTCGGAAAATCGATCTAGAACCGCAGAAAGCGCGTGTCTCGGATCGCCCGCAAAAGGCATGCCGTCATCGTGGTACAGGCACATGGGCACCAGCGCGGTGGGTGTATCCAGCCAGGGCATGGGAATCGGACCACGCCCGGTGGGGCGCAACACACCATCTGCATCACCGCTTTCGAAGACAAGCGGGCTGCCTTCGATATCAGCGCCCCAGAGATCGACATTGAGCGCAGAGAACGGCATGCGCACGGCGCCTTTGTCCAACTTGGCACCGTATGAGGGCGGCACGCGTTTGCCACGCATCTGACCGTTGAGGTCACAGGCGGCGACGCGGAATGTATGCAGGGCGCTCAGGTCCATAGGGGGCTCCGTGGTCTAGTCACGAGAGGTTTAAATCAGGATTAGCGTCTTGTCACGAAATTTGATCAAATTACGAATAGGCGTCGCTTGCGGTGGGGCGCGATGTTGAAAATCAACCGACTTGTACAGTGGTCGAGACCGCTGTCTTCCGAGTTGTACAACATTCAAGTGCCCGATTGTGCCGGGCGTAGCGATACCTATAGTCTCAGATATGTTCATCTTTCTTACCATAGTGTTACTGATCGCAGGCGGGGTCGGCTATTACGTCTGGTCCAAGAGACAGGCCCGCGCGGCGCTGTTGGCGACGCGTCTGACCTCGGATCAACGGGACATCATTGATCAGCAAGTTCCCATCATCCGGCGGCTGCCCGCCGGGCTGCGCAGCCACTTGGATGGCAAGGTGAACCTGTTTCTGGATCAAGTGAGCTTCTACGGCTGCGACGGGTTGGAAGTGACTGAGGAGATGGAGCTGTCGATTGCGGCGCAGGCCTGTTTGCTCGTGATCAATAGCGACATTTGGTATGACAATCTGACGACCATTCTGATCTATCCCAATGCGTTCAAGTCAAAGCAGCAGCGGCGCTCGGGCTATGTCGTGTCCGAGAAGGAGATCGTGCGGACCGGGGAAAGCTGGGATCGCGGACCGGTCATTTTATCATGGGCACACAGCCAGCAGGGCGCTCTGGATGATCGCGACGGGCAGAACGTAGTGCTGCATGAATTTGCGCATCAGATCGATGATCTGTCCGGGGGTACAAATGGCGTACCGATCCTGAGTGAAGGGCAGACATTCGCGGAATGGGAAAAGGTGTTCCTGACCGCCTATGACGCGCATGTCGATGCGGTTGAAAGCGGGCGGCGGACAGTCATCGATCCGTATGGTGCGACCGGGCATGAAGAGTTCTTTGCCGTTTCGGTTGAAGTGTTCTTTGAGCGCCCGAAGGCGCTGAAGCACGAGGTGCCCGAGGTCTATGAGCAGCTTTCGAAACTGTTCCGGCTGAACCCGGTGGAGTGGGCTTAGCGCGCCAAGTTTAGTCGGAAGCGCATCTTGGCTTTCCGCTCGGCAGGTAGGTGGCGGTTCAGGCGTTTGTTGACCCTTCCGAAGCCCCAAACGATGACCAGCGTCAGCAGGATGAAATAGAACGCCAGAATCGGGTAGGGGATGAACGGGTTGAACGTCTTGTCCGCGAAGTAGCTGGCGTAGTAGAGCGCGTCGCCCCGTTGTTGCCAGGCCGGGAAGGCCGAGAAGAAGACCAGTGTGGTGGACTGGAAGACAAAGATCGCTTCGTTCGTATAGGCGGGCCACGCCAGCCGCAGCATTGTGGGCCAAACGATACGTCGGAAGCGCGACCAACCGGACATGCCATAGGCGTCGGCGGCTTCGATATCGCCCTTGGGGATTGAACGAAGGGCGCCATAGAAGATCTCACCCGAATAGGCGGAAGTATTCAGGAACAGCACGATCAGCGCCCCCAGCCAGGCCGAGGTGAAGGCGTCGAACATCGGATAGGGCTTCTTCAGCGAAAGGAAGAAGAAATAGGCAAAGAAGAACTGGATGAACAGCGGCGAGCCGCGGAACAAAAAGATGAACCACTCGGACGGTTTACGCAGCCATTTATTCGACGAGGCTTTGCCGACGGCCAACGCGGTGGCGAGGAAGAACCCCGTGACCATCGCCATGATCCCGAAATAGATATTCCAGATCATGCCCGAGCCGATCAGCGTGAAGTGCTCGCACAGGGTGAAATCGGTTTTGGGCAGCAGGCGTTCCCCGAAGCCCAGCGAACGGAGGCCGTAGTCTTGAATGGTCTGGATGCAGCTCATGCGGTGGTCTCCTTGCGCAGAAGCTCTCCGCCCGATGTGGCCTGACCATGGGACAGGCGGCGCATCAGTTTCTCAAGCCCGATTTCCGAGACGCGGGTCATGCCGAGGTAGAAGATCAGAAGGGCGAGGAAGTACCACATGCGCCAGTCGCCATGAGGGTAATCGGTAAAGCGGGATGTTTTTGTGCCGCCTAACTCGCGCGCCCAATAGACGATATCTTCGATGCCCAGCAGAAACAGCAGTGGCGTGGCCTTGATCAGCACCATCCACAGGTTCGATAGGCCAGGCAGGGCGTAGACCCACATTTGCGGCACCAGGATACGCCAAAAGGTCTGGCGGCGTGTCATGCCGTAGGCTGCGGCCGTCTCAAGCTGGGCGTGTGGTACAGCGCGCATGCCGCCGAACAGGACGTTGGCGGCAAACGCGCCGAACACGATAGAGAATGTGACGACGGCAAGGAAGAAGCCGTAGGTTTCATGCACCCATTCGGGTGCAGTGCCCAGCGGCAGCTTGGCGGCCTGACAGACGATGAAGTCGTTGCCCTGCCGCACCGGATCGGTCCATTCGGGGCAGAGCACTTTATGGCGCAGCCATTCAAAGCCCTGATCCAGAGCGATCACGAAGAACAGAAAGAAAGCGATATCAGGCACGCCACGCACGATGGCGATATAGGCCTTACCCAGCCAGCTAAGCGGTGGGAAATGCGATCGCGCTGCCATAGCGCCGGCAAATCCGAAGCTCAGGGCGACCGGGGCGGTGACGGCCAGCAGACCCAGCACCTTGAAGAACGACAAGTAGAACGACCAGTGGACGCCATTGGTCAGATAGCACGAGAACCAGCGGAACGTGCCCAGCGTGTCAGGATCAGCGCAGTAGGAGAACATAAGGCGTCTTTCGAACGTCTGGCCGGTCTCAGGTCCGGCAGGTCCGGCGCGCGCACGCGCCGGACAATTGGACGGAGGGCTTAGTTGGTTACGACCGAGCCGTCTGTGTTGTATGTAGCGATACCTTCGCCAAACCATTTGACCAGCATCTCGTTGAGCGTGCCGTCTGCCTTCATGGACGAAATCGCGTCATCGAACTTGCCGCGCAGTTCTGCGTCGCTCTCGCGCAGGCCCATGCCGATGCCACCGCCCAGCGGGACAAGATCGCCGACAAAGACCAGCTCGCCACCGGATTCCTCAACAATCGGGACCAGGAAGTCATAGTCCGCCAGCACAGCATCCGCTTCGCCATTGCGCACCGCGGCGATGGTTTCTTCGGGGGTTGCGAATTCGACCAGAGTCGCGCCGGATTCAGCAACGTGACCGGCCTGAATGGTTGCGGTCTGTGCAGCGACGATGCCACCTTTCGTGTCAGCGCCATCTGAAGCAGCTACGTAAGCTGAGGCGGTCGGCGGGTAGTAGTTCTGGGTGAAGTCGATGACCTCATCGCGTTCGTCAGTGATCGACATGCCGGCGATGATGGTATCGTAGTTGCCCGAAACAAGGTTCGGAATGATCGAATCCCAGTCGTTCTTGACCCATTCGCATTCCAGACCAGCGCGCTTGCACAGCTCGTCGCCAACTTCACGCTCGAAGCCGTCGATCTCACCAGCGTCATTGATGAAGTTGTACGGAGGGTAGGCGCCCTCGGTGCCCATGCGCACAGTTTCGGCCATTGCGATACCGGCGGTCAACGCCAGCGCTGCGGTGGTCAGAATCAGGTTTTTCATGAGTTACTCCCCTTTATTGGTTCTGTCCGTTGGTTAAGCCGCCTGAGTGGCGGAGAGAAAGCCCTGAAGCCGTTCGGATTCAGGGGCAGTGAAAATGTCTTCGGCTGAACCCTCTTCTTCGATCAGGCCCTGATGCAGGAACACAACGTGGCTGGAGATATCCGCAGCCATCTTCATGTCATGGGTCACGATGATCATGGTGCGGCCTTCTGCGGCCAGATCCTTGATCACTTTGATCACTTCCTGTTCCAGTTCGGGATCGAGCGCTGAGGTCGGTTCGTCAAACAGCAGCGCCTGAGGTTCCATGCACAGCCCACGTGCGATTGCGGCGCGTTGTTGCTGTCCGCCCGATAGTTGCGCCGGATAAACGTCGCATTTGTCGCCGATGCCGACCTTCTCCAGATATTTGCGCGCGCTGTCTTCGACCTCGGCCTTGTCGCGGCCCATGACAGTGACCGGAGCCTCCATCACATTCTGCAGGATGGTCATATGGGCCCACAGATTGAACTGCTGGAACACCATCGACAGATTTGTGCGGATGCGCAGCACCTGCTTGGGATCGGCGGGACGGCGATGATTGTGGCTGCCAGTCCAACGGACGGGCTCGCCTTTGAACAGAATCTCGCCCTCTTGGCTGTCTTCCAACAGATTGCAGCAGCGCAGCAGGGTAGACTTCCCCGAACCGGATGATCCGATCAGCGACACGACGTCGCCGCGATGCGCGGTGATGTCCACGCCCTTGAGCACCTCGAGTTGGCCAAAGCTTTTGTGCAGGTTCTTGATCTCAATGACGGGAGCGGCGTCTGTCACGGGCAGTCCAGATATGATTGGTGTTGGTGCGGTAATAGGGCTGAAAAATCGGGCTAATGCAATGCGCAATTGACAAGTTCACGCAGCGAAATTGCCAAATCGGGCGGTCGCGCTGTCTAAACTGTCAGTTTGTTGGGCGCATTGTGTGACTCGATGCACCATTATCGACAGGTCAGCCAGATCAATCTCTTGATTGCGGCCCAGAGATTCAGGTCACAGGATTCCGGATCAACCGAGGTGATCCTCAGCGAAACCAAATTTATTGAACTGGCTTGATCCAATCACCAAAACTGTTTGAATTTGGGAATAATTCGTTTTGAGTTAAAGATTGAAATATACGAATTCAATTCACGTAAGGGGCTTCTTGTGATCGCGCTATTATTTACATTGTTCGCCGGCACGATGGTGCTGGCATACTTTAAGCTGGTCAGAATTTCATACGCATTGTTCGTGCTGACGCTTTTGGCGAGTGCCTACTGGCTGAAGTTTCACGCCACGACCCCCTTAACGATTCAACTGTGAGGTCGTCCAATGTCACCTGAATTTGCTCGTAACATGAATGCGATTGGTGCACTGGCGGTTTGCCTGGTTCTGGTGCTTGCCTTCTACTTTCAGCTTGTCCTTTACGAACTGCCCTGTCCGTTATGTTTGCTCCAACGCGTGGGATTCGTGGCCGTTGGGTTCGGGCTTGCTCTGAACCTGTTGTGGGGTACGCGCGCCAGAAACTATGGCATCGTGCTGGTGGCGGCGATCTTTGGGATCAGTGTTTCGATCCGCCAGATCCTGCTGCATATCGTGCCCGGAACAGGGCACTACGGCTCCCCGGTTCTGGGCCTACACTTCTATACCTGGGCGGGAGTCGCGTTTGGTTTGATCATCCTTGGCACCGCAATCATGCTGGTATTCGAGAAGCAGTATGATCTTGCGTCGGACGTTCGGGCAACCGAACGCTTCGGAGGAAGTACATTGGCCAAAACAGCGTTTTTTCTGATTTTGGCATTGGCCGTCGCGAACGCTGGTTCGGCGCTTTTGGAGTGTGGGCCTGGCATCTGTGACGATCCGCCGACAGACTACAAGTTTCTGAATGAGCTTGAAGGCAGCGATTCATAGCGCTGACAAAGCCCGAAGGCTTGCCGGTTGATCAGACCTTCGCCGCCTTTTGTCTTGCAAGCGCCGAATCCACATCGCTCACGCCGAGCAGGCTGACGACAAGGCGTAGCAGAGAATCCTCTTCACCGCTGCGGTGCCCATCCGCCAGTGCGACCGACCACATGGCCTGCACAACGGCCAGGCGGTCGTCATAGGCGATGGCCTCTTTGATGGCGCGAGTAAAGCGGACGGTGTCGGGCGCCTCGGCTTCAAGGTCTTCGGCGCGGGCGCGCAGGGCTGCGGCCTCAAATGGCGACAGGCCGTAGCGTTCGGCCGAGATGCGGTCGATTCGGGCCATTTCGGTATCGGCATAGTCGTTGTCGGACCGAGCGATACGCACCAACAGGGCGGTGAGGGCCAGACGGGCATCATCTTCGACAAGCGGGTCGGGCTGCGGCTGCGTGAGCCGGGACAGGAAATCACTGAACATAAGCGTTTATATAGAGATAGCCTAGGTCGCTTCCAAGCGGCTTTGTATCCGCTCGCGTGCCGCTTTGCTGTCGTTGAAGCTGAGGCCCATGGCAATGCGGGCTTCTTCGACGATCTTGACCTCGCCCTCGTCCGAGTTGCCATCGGCCAGCACGACCTCCCACAGGGCGTCAAGCGCGGCCAAGCGTTCCTGAAGATCGGTGGTTTCGCGGATCAGTTTGCCGAATGTATCTGTTTCCGGAGCAGCTGCGTGCAATTTTTCGCAGGTGGCGCGGACCTTGGCGGCCTCGATCGCATTGTGCTGGTAAAGTCGCGCAAGAATGCGGTCGATCAGGCTGATCTCTTCCAGCTTGTAGTCGCGGTCGGCCTGCGCGACACGTACCAGCAATGCCCCCAGGGCCAGTTCGGCATCAGGATCGGGCAGTTTGTCATGTTGCGGCGGCCGAAAGGCCTGGAAGAATTTTTTCAACATATCGGCAGGATATTCCGTAATTCGAGGCGCGCCAAGCGGTGCTAGCCCTCATAGCCCTGAATAATCACAAGATCGCCGGTCGAAACCGGATCGCGCAAGGCCTTGGCGGCTTGATAGGCATCGCTTTCATAGCAGGCCAGCGCCTGTTCATAGCTGGGAAATTCGATGACAACGGTGCGGGCGCGAGCCTTGCCTTCGGGCTCGCTCCTCTCGCCGCCGCGTACAAGAAACTTGGCCCCGTAATCGGCGAATGGGGCCGCATTGGCAGCAATGTAAGATTTGTAGGTTTCAATGTCGTCTACATCGACATGGGCAACCCAGTATCCTTTGGCCACAAGGTGTCCTCCGCTGGTATCGGATGCAAGGTGCGGAGGAACAGGTTGAAATGCAATCCCCTAAAAGTGGATCATCCACCGGATTGCAGCGCGGCGCGTGCTGAATCCTGTAACCAAGCGGTCATTTGCCGATAGGGAACCGGGCCATAGCTGATCCGGGCCACGCCGAGTTTCGCCAGCGTCGGCGTGTCAGGCGTGCCGGGCAGGGCGATGATGTTGACCGGCAGGTCGGTGGCCGCGCAAAGCTGGCCGATCATGGATTCGTCTTTCAGGCCCGGCGCGAAGAACCCGCTGGCTCCGGCATCGGCGTAGGCTGCCGCGCGGGCCATGGCGTCATCCAGCATCGCTTGATCATGCGTGTCCGGAGCGGCTTTGAGGAAGATGTCAGTGCGGGCGTTGATGAAGGCGGGAACACCGGCCACGTCACAGCTTTCGCGCATCGCAGCGACACGCGCTGCCTGTGTTTCGATGTCATAAAGATCTTTAGTTCCAACGACCTGATCTTCGAAGTTAAAGCCGATTACACCGGTTTCCAGCGCGCGTTTGACATTGGCCGATATGCCAAAAGTATCCTCGGCATAAGCGCCTTCGAGGTCCATGGTGACCGGTATATCAACCGCCTCGACAATGCGGCGAGCGTTGTCTAACGCCAACTCAAACGGGATGTTCTGGCCGTCCGAAAACCCCTGCGCCATCGCGACCGGAGCACTGCCAGTCGCCAGCGCTTTGGCCCCTGCATCGCGTACAGCGACGGCGCTGCCGGGGTCCCAAATGTTATAGAGGATGACCGGATCACCCTTCTTGTGCAGGGCGGCAAATGTTTCTGCTTGGGTAATCTGATCGGTCATGGCCGGTCTCCTGTCGCTGCTATGGCGGCAGTTAACCGTGCAAACCGCCGGCGCGTAAAGATATTTCGCGCCGACTGGTACAAATCTGTTATCGGCCCGTGATCAGACCAGACGCGAGGTGTCTTTCGCGGCGCGCACGAATTCGCGGAACAGGGGGTGCGGGTCGAAGGGTTTGGATTTCAGTTCCGGGTGATACTGAACACCAATAAACCATGGGTGATCCGACCATTCGACGATTTCCGGCAGGCGACCATCCGGGGACATGCCCGAGAAATTCAGGCCTGCCTTTTCCAGTTTGTCGCGGTACTTGATGTCGACCTCGTAGCGGTGACGGTGGCGTTCCTCAATCTGGGTGCCGCCATAGACTTCCGCGACCTTCGAGCCTTCGGCCAGAACCGCATTATAGGCGCCCAAACGCATGGTGCCGCCCTTGTCGTCTCCGACTTTGCGTTCGACCTTGTGGTTGCCCTGCACCCATTCTTTCAGGTGGTAAACAACGGGTTCAAAACGCTTTTTGCCAGCCTCGTGGTCAAATTCCTCGGACCCGGCTTCGGTGATTCCCGCCGCGTTGCGTGCGGCTTCGATCACGGCCATCTGCATGCCCAGACAGATGCCCAGATAGGGCACTTTGTGTTCACGCGCATATTGAGCGGCCTTGATCTTGCCTTCTGTCCCACGCTCGCCAAAGCCGCCGGGGACGAGGATGGCGTGGAAGCCTTCCAGATGAGGTGCGGCGTCTTCGTTGTCAAACACCTCGGCATCGACCCACTCGATCTTGACGCGGACGCGGTTGGCCATGCCGCCATGGGTCAGGGCCTCGGCAATTGACTTATAGGCATCTTCAAGCTGGGTGTATTTGCCGACGATGGCTACTTTCACTTCGCCTTCGGCGTTGTGGATGCGGTCGCTGACGTCTTCCCATTTGGCCAGATCGGGCTTGGGGGCCGGGCTGATCTGGAATGCGTCCAGAACCGCCTGATCCAGACCTTCACGGTGATAGGCCAGCGGGGCGTCGTAGATGGTGCTGAGGTCTTGTGCGGCAATCACGCTGTCGGGGCGGACGTTACAGAACAGGGCCAGCTTTTCGCGTTCTTTAGTTGGAATCGGTCCCTCGGACCGGCAAACCAGAATGTCAGGGGCTAGACCGATCGAGCGCAACTCTTTCACCGAATGCTGGGTTGGCTTGGTTTTCAACTCGCCCGAGGCTTTGATATAGGGCAGCAGCGTCAGGTGCATGAAGATACACTGACCGCGCGGCTTGTCCTGACTGAACTGGCGGATCGCTTCAAAGAAGGGCAGGCCCTCAATATCACCTACGGTGCCGCCGATTTCGCAGAGCATGAAATCAACCTCATCCTCGCCAATGGCGATGAAATCCTTGATTTCGTTGGTGACGTGCGGGATCACCTGAATGGTCTTGCCGAGGTAATCTCCACGGCGTTCTTTCTCCAGCACGTTGGAATAAATCCGCCCCGAGCTGACCGAGTCGGTCTTGCGTGCCGCCACACCGGTGAAGCGTTCGTAGTGGCCAAGGTCCAGATCGGTTTCAGCGCCGTCATCGGTGACGAATACTTCGCCGTGTTCGAAGGGCGACATGGTGCCCGGATCGACGTTTAGATAGGGGTCCAGCTTGCGCAGACGCACCGAATATCCGCGGGCCTGCAACAGCGATCCCAACGCCGCCGAAGCCAGTCCTTTGCCCAAGGACGAAACCACACCACCAGTGATGAAAATAAAACGCGCCATGTTTTTCGGCTGCTCCCGTGAGACGTCATTATTAGCTGCCCGGCGGTTCGAAAAAACCGCTGCATCACGGGACTTCACGTATAAAGGATTCGCGCACATAGCGCAAGAGAACCGCAAGATGCTGTTGCAGTTCCCTTATGAATTTCTAGGTTTTGTGGCTTAGTCGCCAGCCTGCGGGATCAGCGGAGCATTGTCGCCTTGCGCCGGCGGCAACAATTCATCTGCCGATGGGACTGCCGGAGCGCTTTCCTCAGCCGGGGCCGGGGCAGGCACGCCCAAACGGTCAATCACTGAGCTGCCAGAAGATTTCTGGGCCGCCAGAATCGTCAGCGTGATCGAGGTGACGATAAAGCACGCGGCCAGGATCCATGTCAGCTTGCCCAACGCCGTTGCTGCCGCGCGGCCCGTCATGGCCCCGCCGCCACCGCCACCCATACCAAGGCCGCCGCCTTCGGAACGTTGCATCAGCACAACGACAATCAGGCCCAAGGCCAGAAGAAGGTGGATGATGAGAACGACGTTTTCCATGGTGGTCCTGTACAGCGTGGCGTGTATCGCGTGGTACTTATGCAAGTTTGCCAGCGGGGGCAAGTCACGAGTTGGCATCACGTGCGGTGATGTTTCATATCACACCAAAGAGACTGGACAGAGCGCTGTTCTGTCGCGCAGGCTGCGCCTCATGCCACATGATGATCACGACCACCCGCACGCCCTGTTGCCTCCCGAACCCGCGCTGCGCGTCAAAGCGCTTGAGACGATTCTGACCCGCAAGGGTCTGATTGATCCTGCAGCGCTGGATGAAATCATCGATACTTATCAGAACAAGATAGGTCCACAGAACGGCGCGCATGTTGTTGCAAAGGCTTGGAGTGATCCCGATTTCAAAGCCTCACTGCTGGCAGACGCCACATCGGTCGTGGCCGATCTGGGGTTTTACGGTCGTCAGGGTGAGCATATGATGGTCGTCGAGAACACGCCTGAACAGCACAACATGGTCGTCTGCACCTTGTGCAGCTGTTACCCGTGGCCGCTGCTAGGAATTCCACCCGGCTGGTACAAATCTGACGCTTACCGCGCCCGCGCCGTGCGAGAGCCGCGCAAGGTCCTGTCTGAGTTTGGCGTTACCTTGCCCGAAGGCACTTCGGTCCGCGTTTGGGATTCGACGGCCGAAATTCGTTACCTCGTCCTGCCGATGCGCCCAGAGGGCACAGAAGGATTGAACGCGGACGAATTGGCGGCGCTGGTCACCCGCGACAGCATGATCGGCACTGGGCTACCCAAGGTGCCGTCATGACGCGGGTCCATGATATGGGAGGGCGCTTTGGTGATGGTCCGGTGAGCCCGGAACCCGAAGACGCGCCGGTGTTTGCCGAAGACTGGCACGGTCGGGCGCTGGCGGTAACGCTCGCTGCGGGGTTTCTGGGGCAATGGAATATCGATGTCTCACGTCACGCGCGGGAAAGGTTGTCTCCTACGGACTACGCGCGGTTTTCTTACTATGAGAAATGGATGTCCGGTCTGGCTGATCTTCTGGTCGAAAAGGGTGTCCTGACGCTTGATGATTTGCGCGGTGTTGACGGGGATGGTGTTCATCCTCTGACTGAGCGTACCCTGAAGGCTGACGCCGTCGCAGGCGCCTTGGCCAAGGGCGGACCCGCAGATCGCCCGTCGAACGTCGCAGTTCGGTTTCAAGCCGGACAAGCAGTCCGAACCTTGGGCCAGAGCGCCAATCGACTGGTTGATGGCGGCCACACCCGGTTGCCGATCTATGCCGCGGGTGCAACGGGTCGCATCCTCAGGCTGCATGGCACTCATGTCCTGCCGGATTCCAACGCCCATGGGTTGGGTGAAGCCCCCGAGCCGCTATATGCGGTCGTGTTTCCCGCCTCAGAGCTTTGGGCAAACCCCGAGCATCCGGCGGATGAGGTCGTGCTGGACCTCTGGCAGTCTTATTTGGAGCCCGCATGAGCGATTGTATAACTCACTCGGCCCCCGAGCCGGTTTTTGCTGAGCCCTGGCACGCACAGGTTTTTGCGGTCACAGTGGCCTTGAACGAAGCGGGCCGGTTTGATTGGCCGGACTGGGCGGAACGGTTTTCCAATACTTTGAAACGGAACGGCCTCAAAAAAGATCTGGATGGTGGGGACGATTACTTTCACGCTTGGTTGGAGACCTTGGAGGCGCTGCTGGCTGAGCAGGGGGAAGCGCCCACTGATGATGTCCAGGATCTTCGCAATGCATGGGAAGAGGCTTACCTGACAACACCCCACGGTCATCCCGTACAATTGCGCTAAAAGCAGAGGGGGCGCTGCCCCCGCCGCCCGTCCGGGCGACTCCCCCGAGGTACTTTTGGCCAGATGAAGCAGGGGATCCGCTCTTCATCTGGCCAAAAACACCTCCGCCGGAGGCATCGCGCGCAGCACGATTTGTATCTGCGGCGAAATATCGGTTTCCCTGCCGTCTGTGCCCGGCTATATGAGCCGGGTTTGAATATTCAGCGCAAAAGGACCGGATATGGCCAACGTGGTTGTTGTCGGCGCCCAGTGGGGCGACGAAGGAAAAGGCAAGATCGTCGACTGGCTCAGTGAGCGAGCGGATGTGATCGCGCGTTTTCAGGGTGGACATAATGCCGGGCACACGCTGGTCATTGAGGGTGAGGTTTACAAACTGCATGCGCTACCTTCGGGCGTCGTACGCGGTGGAAAGCTGAGCGTGATCGGTAACGGGGTCGTTCTGGACCCTTGGCACCTGATCAAAGAGATCGGTACCATCCGCGCGCAGGGAGTCGATATCACGCCCGAGACGCTGATGATTGCCGAGAACACCCCGCTGATCCTACCGTTCCATGGCGAGCTGGATCGTGCGCGCGAAAGCCAGAACTCGGTGGCCAAGATCGGCACGACCGGTCGCGGGATCGGTCCATGCTATGAAGACAAGGTTGGTCGGCGTGTAATCCGGGTGGCTGATCTGGCTGATGATGCGACGCTGGCGCTGCGGGTCGATCGGGCTCTGGTCCATCACAATGCGCTGCGTAATGGGCTGGGGTTGGAACCTATTGATCGTGACGCGTTGATTGCGCAGTTGAAAGAGATCGCGCCGCAGATTTTGCCTTTCGCAGCACCGGTGTGGAAGGTGCTGAACGAGAAGCGCAAGGCAGGCAAGCGAATCCTGTTCGAAGGCGCACAGGGTGCGCTGCTCGATATCGATTTCGGGACCTATCCGTTTGTGACATCGTCGAATGTGATTGCGGGCCAGGCCTCGACAGGCGTTGGGATTGGGCCGGGTTCGATCGACTTCGTTTTGGGCATCGTCAAGGCGTACACGACCCGCGTGGGTGAGGGGCCTTTCCCAACCGAATTAGACGACGAAGATGGCCAGCGCCTGGGCGAACGGGGGCATGAGTTCGGCACCACGACGGGGCGCAAACGCCGTTGTGGTTGGTTCGATGCCTGTCTGGTACGCCAAACCTGCGCGACCAGCGGCGTGAACGGCATCTCCCTGACCAAGCTGGATGTGTTGGACGGGTTCGAGACGCTGAAAATTTGTGTCGGGTATGAGCTGGATGGCGATCGTCTGGACTATCTGCCGACCGCCGCCGACCAGCAAGCACGTTGCACGCCGATTTACGAAGAGATGCCGGGCTGGAGCGAATCCACCGAAGGCGCGCGCAGTTGGGCAGACTTGCCTGCGAACGCGATCAAATACGTGCGCCGCGTCGAGGAATTGATCGAATGTCCGGTCGCCCTTTTGTCCACCAGCCCGGAGCGGGAGGACACCATTCTGGTGACCGACCCGTTTGCAGATTGATGAGCAGCAACGACAAACCCGGCCTCAGCTATAAGGCACGTCGGCGGTGGTCATTGGTGCTGCTGCTGATCGGGCTCCCCATCTATATCGTTGCGGTTGTGACAATCGTGAACTGGTTGGATCGCCCGCCGATCTGGCTGGAACTTCTGGTATATGTCGCGCTTGGCATTGTCTGGGCGTTGCCGTTCAAATTTGTCTTCCGCGGGGTGGGCAAAGAGGACCCGGATCAAGATCAAAGCTAAGCCGCCCGATTGTCTTGGTGTCTTCTGCGTGGCACGATGTTTGCGACTTTCTTTCGCGGCAACCAGAGGCAGACAGGGCATGAAAAACCGGGTATTAGCGGCGGTTACCACAACATGTATCGCGAGCAGCGCTCAGGCCGATGATTGGCGCTATACCATTGCGCCTTATTTCTGGGGGCCGGAATTCAGAACCTCACTGGACGTGGGACCAAACCCGCCGGTGAACGGGGATACCTCGATCTTCGACATTCTGAAGGGCGCGTTCCTGATCGCTGGTCAGGCCCGAAATGGGCGTTGGACCATTGGTGGTGAGTTCAATTATCTCAATTTGGGTGACGATGTCTCGGTCGGTCGGTTCGACGATGCAGCCAGTTGGGATCTTGAGGGCACGATGGTCTCACTGGCGGCCAGCTATGCGGTCTATCAGGATGATCGGTCACGGTTGGAAGCGTTGGCCGGGCTGCGCCATTGGGACCTGGATGTTTCGACCACCGTGCTGGATCGCACCTTCAGCACAGATCAAAGCTGGACCGACCCGTTGATCGGCGCACGCTATAACTACGCGCTGAATGACCGCTGGAGCCTCACAGCGATGGGCAATATCGGCGGCTTCGGTTATGGCTCGGAATTCCAGTGGGAGGCGCTGGTGCAGGCTAGTTGGAAGTGGCGTGAGAATATCAACGTTGCGGGCGGGTATCGCCATCTGGATGTTGAGTTTGAAGACGGGCGCGATGTGATTGATCTGATCCTGACCGGCCCTTACGTGGCGCTGGCGTTCGACTTCTGAACTTGATTGGCTTTTTGGCTGCCAGCCAAGGAACGAAAAAGGGCCAGAGTTTCCTCTGGCCCAATTTTGTCTTGAGGGGGTATTGGGGGATCTTGGAGTCAGCCAGCGGCACGCTCGTCGTCGTTCGGGCGGAACCCGATTTGGGTTGAGGCGGCAAAACGGCCACCTCCGGCCTTTTCGATCTTGCCGTCCCGCAGCAACTGACCGAATGAGCGCAAGCTTTCTTCGCGGTTGAACGAGTCCTGCTTGAGCGAGCGAACCTTGTTCATCAGCTGTGGACGTGAGAACTGCTCCTGACCTTCGATGAAGGACAGATAAGCCGCGGCAGCTTCCAGCAGGTCGAGTAGTGATTGGGCACCCTGTTCTTGCGCAAAGGCTGCAAAACCACCTTCTTCATCTGCAGATTCCTCGTCCGCCGAGGTGACACGGCGCGGTGTCACCGGGCCGGTGTCAGCCGTTTCGGTATCCACCCGCTGTTCAGCCACCAGTTTCAATGGTGCGGCAGCATCCGGGGTGGGGCGTTCACTGGTGACCTCGATCTCGGGTCGGCGTGGATTGACGACCGAGGCCAGATCACCGCGATAATCATCCTCGGGGGTCTGAGATTTGTCTGCGCCATCTTCGCGGTCTGCTTCGGTTGCAGCAACGGCAGTGCGCAGGTGAGAATATGTTTCGCGCTGGCCGCTGGTGGCAGGATCATCCATATGGGCGCCCGCTTCGTCCATCAGGCGCGAGACGTCCTGATCCAGACCCGTCATATCGGGCAGCTCAGCCGTCGTGTTTGCCGCCAGCTCGGATTCTACCAGCGCCATTTCGTCAAGCAGCAGCGCCTCATCCTCGGCCGAGATGACGCCATGGGCGAGGCCGGTAAGATCCGGTGTTGTTTCATCTTCGTCGGTGTTGTCCTGGTCATTCAGGATGTTTGAGGGGCCTTCGTCTTCAGTTTCAGATTCGTCGTCGAGGTCCGAGAACAACACGTCCTTGTCCGTGACATCGGCTGCCGGCTGTTCGGGCGCTTCGTCCTCGTCTTCAAGTTCGGCAGTGATCGCCGGTGAGATGATCGGGGCTGGTTCGACTTCGTCCTGCTCGTTGGTGGCAGGTGCGATAGGTTCTTCGTCCTGAACGGGCAGCTCAGCGATGGTTGCCATTTGCTCAGGTTCAGCAGGCTGTTCGACCTTCGGGGCCGTTGCCGGAGCGTCGTCCGCGGCCGTGTCTTCCAGATCGGTCGGGCTCAGCGCGCCGGACTCAAAAGCGGCAGAAATTGCATCGACCTTTGGCTTCACGGGCTGCAGATAGCTGACGTCTTCGTCTTCAGAGTATCCGGCAGGGGCAGCATCGGAATGCGAAACAACAGCCCGGATTCGCTGCAGCTTGGCTGCGATGCTGTCAGCGGCGGGAGCATCTTCGGATTGCGGAGCAGACTGAGCAGGGGGAACAACATCCGCGACAGGCTGAACAGGTTCAGGTGCTGTGGCTGGCGCAATTGCAGCGGGGGTCGGTGCTGCAACCGGGGCGGTTTCCGTTGCGCGCAGCAACAGGCCGGTCTCGTTCTGGCTGGCTTCAACCTTCTGTGCGGCGTCCCGCTGTGCGATCCGGGTCAGCATCTCGGCGTCAGGCTGAGGAGGTTCCGATCCGAAGTATCGGTCATCCGCTGCAAGGTCCCGGAAATACTCGGCGATCGCCTTCATTGTTTCAAATGAATCGTCAAAGCCTTCGAGGGTGCACGAGAAGGTGCCGTATGAAACGGTGAGTACCTTGTTGTTCTGTACCATCAGACGCATGTCCTTTACAAACTACCAGGTCGATTACCAGACACAGCAGGGGCAACCGACTCGAAACTCTAGCCATGAAGCTATCATTTTGTGGTTTCATTATGTCCAAAACTGGAAATTATGGTCAATCTTGTGGAAAATGGGGCAATTGTTCGCTCTGGCGGGCCAATCGGGCTGTTTGGTGGGGGCGAAATCTGTTCAGAGGATGTGAATCTGGTGCTAAATCGCGTCAATTCTGCCGTTGCGGCGGATGGCGGTGCGGCTGCGTTGATTGATTCGGGACGGATGCCGGACGCAGTGATCGGCGATTTGGACTCGATTACGGCAGAATATCTGGCCCGGATTCCTAAGGATCGGTTGTTCCAGATATCCGAGCAGAACAGCACCGATTTTGATAAGGCGCTGCGCAATATGGATGCGCCTGTGGTGCTGGCAGCAGGATTTCTGGGCGCGCGCGTGGATCATCAGTTGGTGGCGTTCAATACACTGGTTCGGTTGCAGGATCGGCCTTGTGTCCTGTTGGGCGCACGAGAAATTGTCTTTCATGCGCCACCCAGGATCAGTCTGGAGCTCACAGCAGGAGACACGGTTTCATTGTTTCCGCTGCGGCGGGTGACCGGGCGCAGCGAGGGGCTGGAATGGCCGATTGATGATCTGGTGCTAGAACCGGACGGGCAGGTCGGAACCTCAAACCGAGCGCTAGGCGTGCTAAAGCTTGAGGTCGATGGACCCGGGTTGCTGACGATCCTGCCGCGCGCGGCGTTGGATCTGGTTATGCAGGCGTTTCAGTCGGGCCGGACCGAGCGTTGGCCCGCTCGTGCAGGATAACGTAGAGCCCGGCGGCGATGGTGATGCCGATGCCTAGCGCGGCCAGCCCGTTTGGCAGATCGTGGAAGATCAGCCAGCCGATCAGGGTGGCGACCGGAATCTCTAGATATTGCATCGGGGCCAGAGTCGCAGACGGCGCATAGCGCAGAGACCATGTCATCAGCAGATGCGCCACGGTGCCCAGCACACCGATCCCCAGCAGCAGCCAGAGCGTCTCGGCCGTGGGCATGGTCAGGGACATTGCGGGCAGGCCGATTTGGGAACCCAGCAGGACAATCGGAAGCAAAAAGGCGGTCGCCATGGCCCCCGATACAGCCTGCAGCGCAACCGGGTCGGTTTCCTTGGCGATCTGCCGCGTAACCAGCATGAACAGGGCGAAGACCACTGCGACGATCAAGGGCAACAAGGCAGGCGCGCCCACTTGTGCAAAGCTGGGTTGGATGACCAGCAAGGTGCCGATGAATCCCACGACACAGGCGACCAGACGTCGGGGGCCGACCTGTTCGCCCAGAACGTATTTGCCCAAAAGCAGCATGATGAAAGGCATTACAAAGGCGATGGCCACGGTATCGGCCAGCGGCATATATTGCAGCGCTGTGAACATCGCTGCGATCCCAATGATGTGCAGAAGGGTGCGGATCATCGTCAGGCGCAAAACGCGCGGCGTCATCTTCCATGGCTTGCCGGTCATCGCGATCAGTGGGATCAGGATCACCGCCTGAACAGCAAACCGAACCAGTACCAGCAGTCCCAAAGCTGTGGTTTCACCCAACAGCTTTGCCATCCCGTCACCCAGCGGTGCGAGCACGCAAAAACCGAGCATCAATATGATGCCGAGAACGGGGCGATCCTGAGTCATGTGCGCGACGCTAGCGGTTTCGCGGCAGAGGGGGAAGCTCTGATCTCAGGTGTCGGGCAGGGGTTGGACTTTGGTGTAATCCGGGCCGATGCAGGTGGGCAGGCCGTCACCAAGCTGCAGCCAGCTAAGCTTTTCCTCGTGCGCGACATGCAAGGTCGGGCTGAGTACTTCGGGATTTTCCAGTGTCGCGACGTAGAGGTGCATCACATCCGACATCACCGTGGACCGGAAGGATATCGGCGTGCCGCAATGGGGGCAGAAACTGCGCTCGACTCCAGGTGAGGAATTGAAGCGTTTCGGCTGCTCACCGGTCCAGCGCCAATTGCCGTCGCGCACGCCGAAATAGGTGGTCATCGGAGCGGCGCATTGGCGACGGCAGCTGTCGCAATGGCATGTGACACAGGACAGAACCGGAGGGTCAACCTCGTATCCAATCTTGCCGCACAGGCAATGTCCGCGCATGTCACCCCACTTGTTCTTGCTGTCAGATCAGCAGTTCGGCACGTTGACGGCCAACCCGCCCAAAGAGGTTTCCTTGTATTTCTCGTGCATATCCTCACCGGTCTGGCGCATCGTTTCAATGGCCGCGTCCAAAGGCATAAAGTGCTTGCCGTCGCCGCGAAGCGCCAGCGATGCGGCTGAGACGGCCTTGATCGCGCCCAATCCGTTACGCTCGATACACGGCACCTGCACAAGGCCCGCGACTGGGTCGCAGGTCATGCCAAGGTGATGCTCCAACGCGATCTCGGCGGCATTTTCAACCTGCTCAGGCGTACCGCCCATCACGGCGCACATGCCTGCCGCAGCCATGGCTGACGCGCTGCCAACCTCGGCCTGACAGCCCGCTTCAGCGCCCGAGATCGAAGCGTTGAACTTGACCAGACCACCGATGGCGGCGGCGGTCAGCAGGAAATCCTCGACATGGCTTTCGGACGCGCCGGGCACGTGATCGAGGTAATAGCGCAGAACTGATGGCAGCACGCCTGCCGCGCCATTTGTAGGGGCGGTGACAACTTGCCCACCGGCTGCGTTTTCCTCGTTCACGGCCATGGCGTAGACGCTCATCCAGTCGTTGATCGTATGCGGGGCATTCAGGTTCATGCCGCGTTCCGCCAGCAGGGCATCGTGAATGCCTTTGGCGCGGCGGCGCACGCTGAGACCACCGGGCAGGATGCCATCCGTTTTTAGCCCACGCTCGATGCAGTCATTCATGACCTTCCAAAGACGCGCGGTGCCTTTGGCAAAGCTATCCGCGCAACCGCGCGCGATCTCATTTTCGCGCTTCATCTGAGCGATGCTTTTACCGTTGTCTTTGGCCATTTGCAGCATTTCGGCGGCGGATTTGAACGGGAAGGGCACAGGCGCACCTTCGTCAGTTGCCTTGCCTTCGGCCAATTCCTCTTCCGTAAGAACAAATCCTCCACCGATGGAGTAGTAGACCTGACGCAGGATGACATCGCCTTGTGCGTCAGTGGCCATCAGGATCATACCATTGGCATGACCGGGCAGATTGTTGTCGTAGTCGAAGATCAGATCGGCTTTGGGATCAAAGCTCAGCGTCGGCAGGCCTTCGGGTGTCACCGTATGGGATTCTGCGATAGCTGCCAGTGTGGCTTCGGCCTTGTCGTTGTCATAGGTGTCAGGCACAAACCCGGCGAGGCCCAGAATGGTAGCGCGGTCGGTGGCGTGGCCGACGCCGGTAAAGGCCAGCGAGCCGTGCAACGAGCCGCGCAGGCCCGAAAACTCGAACGGTGAGGCGCGCATCAGGTCAAGGAATCGTGCGGCGGCCACCATCGGACCCATGGTGTGGGAAGAAGATGGGCCGATGCCCACCTTGAACATATCGAAGACAGAGAGAAACATATCAGGTAGCTGAGCCTTCTGGAGGGTTGGCGTAGGTCGGCGAGGTGAAGGGAGTGACCCCCAGCCCCTCGGCGGCAATAGCTGCGCGGGTCGACGGGTTTGATTCTAGCTGCATCAGGATTTTTTGCAGATAAGGCGTGTCGGCGAGTTGATACCAGCTGCGGTCCGCCTTAGCGGGATAAAGCGCCATCCAGCGCATCATGCAGGCGACATATATCGTCAGGACTGAAGGGTGATCAGCACTGAACCAGTCGGGCGCTTTTTGGGCTTGAGCATCCAGCAGATTCAGGTGCTGCCGCAGCCGCGGGTGGATGCCGGAGCGTAGTGTATCGGCTTGATCTGCCGCGATGTATTTTTCGGCATAGAACAGGATTCGCAGATCGGCATGCAGGGTATTCGAGGCGAAGAACAGCCACTTCAGGAATGCCGCCCGATCAGGGCTGACCTGTGTCGGGGCTAATTGCCCATGCGTATCAGCCAGCCACAGCAGGATTGCGGCGGTCTCGAAGATCGGACCCTGGGGCGTCTCCAGCACCGGGATCAGCCCGTTCGGATTCAACGCCCGATACGCCGCACTATTCTGTGCATCACGGGCGCGATCGACCAGTATGGTCTCATAGGGTAGGCCCATCTCTTCCAGCGCCAGTCGGATCACCAGCGAGGCGTTGTCGGGGGCGTAGTGCAGGCGGTATGGCGATTCCATGGCGACTATCTAGGGGGTCTGGCGATCACAATAGAGGCTGATTGCGACGTTTCCTATCGGAAACGCGTATTTCAGCGACATGTTAGCACAGGTATGGCGTGTTTTGCCTCTCGCAGTTGCGCGGGGCATTCCGTATAAGTCTGGCAGTATTCTTGGGGGAAGCTGCCATGACCAGAGACTTGTCGCCCATCGACAAAGCGAAATACGTTGCTGCCTGTCGCGCCGCCGATCTTGTTCAGGACGGGATGCGTGTGGGATTGGGGACAGGCTCGACCGCCGCATGGTTGGTGCGCCGCCTGGGTGAACGGGTGCGCGATGGAGGGTTGAAAATCAAGGGCGTTCCGACATCGACCGCGACGGCGCAATTGGCGCGGGAAGAAGGGATCGAGGTCGTCTCGCTGGATCAGGCCGGCTGGTTGGACCTTACAATCGACGGCGCGGATGAGTTTGATGGCGAGTTCAACCTGATCAAGGGCGGTGGTGCTGCGCTGTTGCAGGAAAAGATTGTGGCCACAGCCAGCGATCAGATGGTGGTGATCGCGGATGCAGGCAAAGAGGTTGAGACGCTGGGCGCATTCCCTCTGCCGGTTGAGGTGATCCCGTTCGGCTGGCAGACCACCCGCACCCTGATTGAAGAAGCGCTGGACACAATGGATGTGCTGGGCACCTCGGTCACTTTGCGCATGAACGGTGAGGCGCCCAAGGTTACAGATGAGGGCAATCACATTCTGGACCTGCATCTCAAGCGGATCGGCAATGCCCGCCAATTGGCACTGGTAATGAATCAGATCCCGGGTGTGGTCGAAAATGGGCTGTTCATTGATATTTGCGACAAGGTTGTCATTGGTTATGGCGATGGCCGGGTCGAATTGCGTGATATCAATGAGGGTACAGTCCTGACCGATATGCTGGGTGACGGTGGGGACAACCTGTTTTCCGATCTGGCGGACTAAAGATCAGGCAAGTAGCGCGATAAACTGCAGAAGAAAAATCACTATTTCCCGCGCCAGGGGTTGGCAGTTCAGGATTTGCGCCCAGATATCCAGTGAATTTTGGCCACGCGGAATAAAAGGAACTCGTACATGAGCTTTGACTATGATCTGTTCGTCATCGGAGGCGGCTCGGGCGGAGTTCGCGCGGCACGGGTGGCGGCGGGTGAAAACGGCGCCAAGGTGGCTCTGGCGGAAGAGGATCGTTACGGCGGAACCTGCGTGATCCGTGGCTGTGTACCCAAGAAGCTGATGGTTTTCGCTAGCGAGTTCGCGGATACGGTCGGGGACGCGCAGGCTTATGGCTGGGACATGCAGCCGGGTGCGTTCAACTGGAACACTTTCAAAGTTAAGCTGCACGCAGAGCTCGATCGGTTGGAAGGTATCTACCGCAATATCCTGAAGAACAATGGTGTCGAAAGTTTCGACCAGCGTGCCCATGTCGTTGATCCACATACGGTTGAACTGGCTGATGGTACCCGGAAGACGGCCAAGCATATTCTTGTCGCAACGGGCGGTCGCCCGGTTGTACCCGAGTTCCCGGGATCAGAGCTTGCGATCACCTCGAATGAAATTTTCCATCTGGATGAATTGCCCGAATCCATGCTGATCGTTGGCGGTGGATATATCGCCTGTGAATTTGCCGGGATCATGAATGGGATGGGGGTCAAAACGACTCAGTTCTATCGCGGGGCGCAGATTCTGCGGGGCTTTGATGATGAGGCGCGCGGGCTGATCAGTGAAGAGATGTGCCAGAACGGGATCGACCTGCATCTGGGTACCAACGTGCTTGAGATGAAAAAGCAAGGCGACAAAATCTGGGTGAAGGCCACAAATGGCTCCGAGCAGCTATTCGACGTTGTGATGTATGCCACGGGTCGCGCGCCGAATGCGGATGATCTGGGGCTTGAGGCTTTGGGCGTCGCGCGCGGTCGCAAGGGTGAGATCATCGTGGATGAGTACAGCCAGACCGGCGTGCCCTCGATCTTTGCCATTGGCGATGTAACGGATCGGGTGAACCTGACCCCTGTGGCGATCCGCGAAGGCATGGCCTTTGTCGAGACCGTCTTTAAAGGCAATCCAACACCCGTTGATCACGAACTGATCCCGACCGCGATCTTTACCCAGCCGGAAATGGGTACTGTGGGCCTCAGCGAGGAAGCGGCTGCGGAACAGGAACCGATTGAGGTTTATGCGACCTCATTCAAGCCCATGCAGAAGGCGTTTGCCGGAGGCACACAGCGCGTGCTGATGAAGCTGATCGTGTCGCAAGAGACGCGGAAAATCCTCGGCTGTCACATCGTTGCGCCGGGCGCGGGTGAGATGATCCAACTTGCCGGAATTGCCGTAAAGATGGGTGCCACCAAAGAAGATTTCGACCGTACGGTTGCAGTTCATCCGGTGATGGCCGAAGAACTGGTGACAATGCGGCAACCTGTGCGCACGGCTTGATTTGCAAGCGCGCGCACACACGTTACAAGGGAACCCGTGATCACACGGTCCAACACAAGGGAAAAGATACATATGGCGGGCAACAGCGGCGGCCCCTGGGGGGGCGGAGGCTCATCCGGAGGCGGAGGAAATCGGGGTAACAACGGGGATGGGCGCAAGCCCCCCGAAGGTGACGGCCCGCAGATCCCCGAGATCGATGAGCTGATGAAAAAGGGCCAGGAACAGCTGCGCGTCCTGATGGGCGGTCGTGGCGGCGGTGGCCGTGGTACAAATGGTTCGGGCGGCGGCGGTGGCCCCGCGTTTACTAAGGGAACCGTTGCGATTGGTCTGCTTGTTGCGGCTGGTCTTTGGGGTTTGGCGAGCTTCTATACCGTCAAACCGGAAGAACAATCCGTCGAACTGTTTCTGGGCGAATTCTCGGCTGTGGGAAATCCGGGCCTGAATTTTGCCCCGTGGCCGTTTGTAACCGCCGAGGTCATTCCGGTGACCCGCGAACAGAACGAAGACATGGGCGGTGCTCGTGGCAGCGACGATGGTCTGATGTTGACCGGTGACGAGAATGTGGTTGATATCGATTATCAGGTTGTCTGGAACATCAACGACCCGGCGAAATTCCTGTTCAACCTGCGTGATCCGCGCCAGACGATCCGCGCCGTGTCTGAATCGGCGATGCGTGAGATTATTGCGCAGAGCGAACTTGCGCCGATCCTGAACCGGGATCGCGGTATCATTGCTGATCGCCTGCAGGAACTGATCCAAGAGACAATGGACAGCTACGATTCGGGTGTGAACATCGTTCGTGTGAACTTTGACAAGGCTGACCCACCGCAGGACGTGATTGCCGCGTTCCGCGACGTTCAGGCCGCCGCGCAGGAGCGTGACAGGTTGCAGAACGTCGCTGACGCCTATGCCAACCGCGTTCTCGCTGAGGCGCGTGGTGAAGCCGCGCAGGTACTGGAAGAGGCTGAAGCTTATCGTGCCCAGCAGATCAACGGTGCACAGGGTGAAGCCAGCCGCTTTAGCGCGGTTTTGGAGGAGTATTCCAAAGCACCTGATGTGACCCGCAAACGTCTGTATCTGGAACGCATGGAGCAGGTGCTGGGTGACGTGGACAAGATCATTCTGGATGAAAACTCGACAGGATCGGGGCAGGGCGTCGTGCCTTATCTGCCGCTCAACGAGTTGCGCCGTAACCCTGCAGGGGAGAGCAACTGATGCGTAAGACAACGTTTATTCTGCCGATCATCTTTCTTGCGATTGTCGGTGTTCTGTCCTCGATCTTCATCGTGGACGAGCGTGAACGCGCTCTGGTTCTGCAATTTGGTCGCGTTGTTGCGGTTAAGGAAGATCCGGGGCTGGCATTCAAAATCCCGCTGATTCAGGAAGTGGTGCGGTATGACGACCGTATCCTGTCGATTGACGTTCAGCCGCTGGAAGTGACGCCTCTGGACGATCGTCGTCTGGTGGTCGATGCCTTCGCACGCTACCGGATTTCTGATCTGGAACAGTTCCGTCAGGCCGTTGGTGTCGGCGGTATCCCGGTTGCCGAGGATCGTCTGGACCGCATCCTGCGCGCCGAAACCCGCGAAGTGCTGGGTTCGGTTTCGTCCCGAGACATCCTGAGTTCGGATCGTGCCGCGCTGATGCTGCGTATCCGCAACAGCGCGATTGCACAGGCACGTGCGCTGGGCGTGAACGTAATCGATGTGCGTCTGAAGGCGACTGATCTGCCGCAGGCCAACCTTGAGGCGACGTTTGACCGGATGAAGGCAGAACGGGAACGTGAAGCGACCGACGAACGCGCCCGCGGTAACGAAGCCGCGCAGCGTGTGCGCGCGCAGGCCGACCGGACCGTGGTTGAACTGGTTTCCGACGCCAACCGTGAGGCCGAGATCATTCGCGGTGAGGCAGATGCCGAACGCAACGCGATCTTCGCCGAAGCCTATGGTGCCGATCCGGAGTTCTTTGAATTCTACCGTTCGCTGACCGCCTATGAGAATGCCCTGCAAGGCAGCAACAGCTCGTTGATCCTGAGCCCGGACTCGGAGTTCTTCAACTACCTTGCTTCTCCGACCGGGCGTCGGGCACCGGCAGCTGCGGCCGCTGAGTGATGGGCATGATCCTTCTGGCCTTCGGGCTGGTACTGATTGTCGAGGGGCTGGCCTATGCGCTGGCCCCTTCGCTTATAGAACGCATGCTTGAGGCGCTGCGCGCGTTGCCGGAACAGGCGCGGCGGCTGGTCGGGCTGCTTTGTGTGGTCAGTGGGCTGGTGCTGCTGTGGGGCGCATATCAGGTCGGTTTTTGATGCGATGGTTTCACGCACCGGTGATTTCCCCGCGATCCCGAGTTGCGGGCCGGGACAAACTGACTACATTGGTTGCAAAGAAGGGCATCCAGGTGATGCCAACAGAGAATTAGTCAACAAGGAGACCCCAAGTGCAGGCTAAGGCGCGCAGTGTGTCCGTCCGACGGGACGATTTTGTTATGAAGATGCGGCTGATGTGGCTGACCTTAGTGGGGGTGCTGCTGGTTTTGGCTCAATCTGTGTCCGCGCAGGCACGGGGTGATAGCCTGGCACCGCTGGCTGAACAGATTAGCCCTGCGGTGGTCAATATCACCACGTCGACACTGATCGAAGGCCAGACTGGCCCGCAAGGGATCGTGCCTGAGGGCTCACCATTCGAAGACTTTTTCCGAGAGTTTCAGGATCGCAATGGCGGGGACAATGAAAATCGTCCACGTCGCAGCAATGCGCTGGGCTCGGGCTTCGTGATCTCGGAAGACGGCTATATCGTCACCAACAATCACGTGATTGCCGAAGCCGATGAGATATTGGTCGAGTTTTTTCCCGGTGATGGCCAGCCCGCGAAAGATTTGGTTGCCAAGGTAATCGGCCGGGACGAAAAGACCGACATCGCGCTGCTGAAAGTCGAGGCGGAAGGGCCGCTGAAATACGTGCAGTTCGGTGACAGCGACATTGCCCGCGTGGGCGATTGGGTGATCGCGATGGGGAACCCGCTGGGGCAAGGCTTTTCGGTGTCAGCAGGGATTATCTCGGCCCGGAATCGGGCGCTGAGCGGGTCATATGATGACTACATCCAGACCGATGCTGCGATCAACCGGGGCAACTCGGGTGGGCCGCTGTTCAACATGAATGGCGAGGTGATCGGCGTAAATACTGCGATCCTGTCGCCCAATGGCGGCTCGATCGGGATTGGTTTCTCGATGGCTTCTAACGTGGTGATCAAGGTCGTTGATCAACTGCGTGAGTTCGGGGAGACCCGCCGCGGTTGGCTGGGCGTGCGCATTCAGGACGTGACCGAGGATATGGCCGAGGCGATGGGGCTGGACAAACCCGGAGGTGCGTTGATCAGCGATGTACCGGACGGCCCGGCAAAAGAAGCGGGCCTGCTGGCCGGAGACGTGATCATCAGCTTTGATGGCGTCGAGGTCGAGGATACACGCGGCCTTGTGCGGCAGGTGGGAGAGACCACCGTTGGCAAATCTGTGCGTGTGGTCGTGCACCGTGATGGAGGCACCCAGACCGTGCTGGTGACGCTGGGCCGCCGCGAAGACGCCGAACGTGCCGAGAACGGCGAAGAGCCGGAAGCCGAAACGCCGACGGAGGAAGACAAGGATATTCTTGGCCTGACCATCGCTCCGCTGGGGGATAGCCAGCGCGAGGAATTGGGTCTGGATGCCGACGCCGAAGGATTGTTGGTGACCAATGTTGATGAATCCTCGGAAGCCTTTGAAAAGGGTCTGCGCGCCGGTGATCTTATCACTGAGGCGGGGCAGCAGAAGGTGACTTCGATCACTGATCTGGAGACGCGGATGGATGAGGCGCGTGAAGCAGGACGCAAATCTCTGTTGCTGCTGGTGCGGCGGGGCGGGGAACCCCGGTTCGTAGCGCTGAGCCTAGAATAATAAACTCAGCGAATAGATCTGAAATTAGAAGGTCGGGATATTTTCCCGGCCTTTTTCATACTTTGTAAAGAAAAAAGCCATATGCCGGGGAAGGCATATGGCTCTGTACAGGGAGAGGTCGGTGGACAGATATCGGGGATGATAAAACCGACCTCCTACGGTAACGGGATTGACCTTAGGGCAATCTTAAAGCTGCGTATGTGAAGCGGATCACATCTGTGCCGAAAATTTAGATTAAATCGGATTCGGCCAGTTGCCGCAGCGCGTCAAAGTCGTGGATCTGCAGCCCGCCGCGCGAAGCTTCGACGACATTGTCGCGTTTCCATGTCGAAATGGTCTTTGACACTGCCTCACGCGTCGCACCGACAAATTCGGCCAATTCGCTCTGCGAAAGCGTGATACGTGCCGTTGGGCTGTCCTGTTGTCCTGCCAGGTGCAAAAGCTTGCGCGCCAGTCGGATCGGCATCGGCAGGAATACCTGCTCGTTCAATTGAGCGCCCATATAACGCATGCGAAGACCGGCCAAGCGGATCAGATCCACCGCAAGGTCAGGATGTTCCCGGATCTGCGCCATCATGTCTTTCTGGCGAACGCGCAGGACTTTGGAGGGCTCAGCTGCAGTAACGGTTGCGGTGCGGGGACCGCTGTCAAACAACGCGATTTCCCCGAACACCTCACCTGGGCGCATCATGCTGAGAGACAGCTTGCGCCCGCTCGACGCAAGAAATGACACTTCGAGCGCACCGGAAAGAATGGCATAGAGCGCATCGCCTTCATCGTCCTGCTCGAACAGGACATCGCCCCGATCCAATGTGACTTCGGTGGCCTGGGCTGCCAGCATGGTGCGCAGCTCTTCAGAGGCTTCGGACAGGAATCCACTGTTGGGAAATGCCATCATTCGGGCGCTGATCTCCGGGGTTGAGTGGTGCGGGTGGTGACCCAACTTTTCACAGCTTCAAGCTTAAGCCAAGAAATTTTGTTAGCTTGTTACGCTTGGGCAAGAACAGTTATTGCTTGTCGGGATCATCCATATAGCTTTGCAGCAGGTTGAACTGCATCATCAGAAACGCCATCAAGGCAATGGGAAAGCCGAAGGTTTCGATCTTGACCCATAGGTCCGTTGACATCGTGCGCCAGACCAATTCATTGGCTGCGGCCAGTACTGCGAAACAGGCACACAGACGCCGGGTGAGGATCATCCAGCCCTCGTGCTGCATGGGTAGCATCTCGTCCAGAACATATGCCAGGTAGGATTTCCCCTGCAAAAGCCCGATCCCGAGGATGGCGGAAAAGAAGCCATAGACCAGTGTTGTTTTCATCTTGAAAAACCGCTCGTCATTGAACCACGCGGTGAGGCCGCCGAAGAAAATCACCATGAATGCGGTGAAAATCTGCATCCGGCTGAGTTTGCCCGTCAGGTACCAGAGGATGCCCATGGCAGCCAGCATCAGCGGCACGAACAGGATGGTGGCGACAATGAACCCAGAATACTCGGTGCCGCCGATCACGAAATTGTCATCACGCAGGCGCAGGTAGATGAAGAAGAAGGCCAGTGGGGGGCCAAGTTCCAGTACCTGTTTGAGGAATGGGTTGATGTCTTTTTTCTCTGCCATGATTCCGACCTGCTGCTTACCCGCCCATTTCAACTATTACTGCGCCGAGTGCAATCAATGCCATCAACGCAATGCGTCTGGGGCCGACAGTTTCTTTCAGCACCAGCCAGCCGATGAGTGCTGCGAAAACGGTGGAGGTTTCGCGCAGGACCGCCGCCTCTCCGACCTTGTCCAGTCGCGTGGCGAGCATGATGGCACCGAAGGACATCGGCGCGATGATGCCGCCCGCGAACCCGCGAAGCATCAGAGGTCCGAGCGCAGGGCGGTGGATCATTGCGCGGTATCTGAGCGCAGCATAGATCGGCATCGCGGCCCCGTCGATCATGAAGAACCACGCAAGGAAGGTGAACGGGTCGGCCGTAGCGCGGATACCGTAGGCATCATAGGTCGTATAGAGCGCCACGAAGAGGCCCGTGACGACCGCCAGCACCAGCGCGATTTGCAGCGTATCTCGATTGGTCTCAAGGTAGCGCAGGTTATAGGCGGCAAGGCCGAAGATACCCGCAAGAAGCGTCGCCACTCCAAGCCATTGGATGGCCGAGAAGGTTTCACCGAACAAAAGATAGGCTCCGATCACAGTGAAGAGCGGGCCAGTACCGCGCACGACCGGATAGACAACGGTATAGGAGCCTTTGGTGTAGGCCATCGCCTGCAGCACCTTATAGCCGATATGGATCAGCCAAACGACGCCAAAGATCGGCCACATGTATGGTTCGGGCCATGGCACGATAAAGAAGGCGAATGGCATCGCCATAAGGCAGTAGCAGGCATCGATCGCCCCGCGCGACATCCACGGGTCGTGGCGACCTTTTTGCAGTGCACCGAAAACCGCATGCAGAAAGGCCGCCATCAGCGCGAGGGCGAGGGCGAGTTGGTGGCCTGCTTCGGTGCCTTCGAGGGAGATCAGCCAGTCGCTCAAATCGGGGCTTTCGCTTGGGCGGAGAGAGTGGGGGGCTGTCTGCCCCCCACGCCCCCCGAAGGTATTTTCGGCCAGATGAAGGGGCGGATCAGGATTGTAAGCCCGTCAGGGCGGCGGCGAATTCTTCGGGATCAAACGGGGCGAGGTCGTCGATTTGCTCACCGACACCAATGGCGTGGATCGGAAGGCCGAACTTGTCGGCGAGGGCGACCAGCACGCCGCCTTTGGCTGTGCCGTCCAGTTTGGTCATCACGAGGCCCGAGACATCGGCCAGTTTGCGGAAGGTTTCGACCTGACTGAGGGCGTTTTGCCCGGTGGTGGCGTCCAGCACCAGCAGAGTGTTGTGCGGTGCGGTGTCGTCAACCTTGCGGATGACGCGGACGATTTTGGCCAGCTCTTCCATCAGGTCGGCGCGGTTTTGCAGGCGGCCTGCGGTGTCGATCATCAGAAGGTCAGCACCTTCGCTCTGGGCTTTGGTCAGTGCATCGAAGGCGAGCGAGGCAGGGTCGGACCCTTCGGGTGCCGTCAATACGGGCACGCCTGCGCGGTCACCCCAGACCTGCAGCTGTTCGACGGCGGCGGCGCGGAATGTGTCTCCGGCGGCGATGACGACTTTCTTGCCGGCGGCTTTGAACTGGCTGGCAAGCTTACCGATTGTCGTAGTTTTGCCCGAACCGTTGACGCCAACAACCAGCACCACTTGCGGGCGTTTGGGGTAGATCGGCATTGGTTTGGCCACGGGTTCCATCACGCGGGCAACCTCCTGCGCCAGCAGCTGTTTGATTTCCTGGGTCGAGAGTTTGCGGCCAAAGCGGCCCTCGGCCATGTTGGACGTAACGCGCAAGGCGGTGTCGACGCCCATATCCGAGGCGATCAGAAGCTCTTCGAGTTGCTCCAGCATGTCGTCGTCCAGCGTGCGGCGGACAACGGTCTTGGATTCATTTCGGCCGAACAGGCGACCCATCAAACCCTTGGATTCTGGAACCTCTGGGGGTGGAGGCGCCGGTGTGGGATCAGCCGGGATCGGAGCGGGAGGCTCGACCGGTTGGGGCGCGGGCGTGGGTTCTGGCACTTCGGGAACCGGTTGCGGTTCGGGCTCTGGTTCGGGGATCACCGGATCAGGATTTGGGGTTTCCTCGCCGCCATCCTCGACAATTGCATCCAGCCCCTCTTCGAGGCGCGATGAGGATTTGAACAGCTTGTCCTTGAGCTTTGAGAAAAACGCCATTTTTGATCTCCGCAGGTGTTCCCCTCACCTAATGTGGATTGAAGGCAGTTGCAAAGGGTCAGGTGAAGGCGATCAGAAACCCGGCTTGGGCCGCCCAATAAAGCGGCCAGACCAGATAGGGCGTAAGTTTCAGGGCCGGGTGATTGGCAGGTAGCAGGAACTTTTCAGTCGCAAGCGCCAGGTCCGAGGCAATGAAGGCCATCGCGGCGGGAAGGGCCCAGCGTAGTGCTCCAGTTTCGGGAAGGGCAAGAACGGTGATGCCCATGCCCAGGATGATTGGAATATAAGCGAGGACGGGGACTTTGAGGTCTCCGGCGCGGGGGGTGAGCAGCGTGGCCATAACGATGCCCAGGATGATCAGGGACCAGAAGATCGCGGGGTGGTCGAAGATCAGTTCAGGGTTGCTGCTGGGGCTCGTCAAAAATAAGGCGATATAGGCCAAATGCCCCGCAGCAAATGCACCGATGCCTGCCATGAATGTGCTGTCGGTTTCGCGTGACAAAAGGGCATCGCCTATCGCGCAGAAGGTGAGGGCGAGGATCAGGAGCCATGGCGCGCTTGCCAGTATGGCGGCGCCTGCCAGCAGCACGACCGATGCTGTTTTCAGCATGCTACGCAGCGTGCCGGCCGGGCGCGCGGTAAGTGGCAGGTAGGTCAGCGCGCAGGCCGCCGCAATCCAGAAAAGAAGTGTCGTCATGGTGCGTCCCCGATGTTTTTGAGGCAATCATCGCCATGATCTCGGCGGTGCATCAAGGCGTGACGTGGAGTTATCTTGCCGATCGTCGCGATGTGGAAAGGTTGAATGGCACTTGTGGGCTGCTTCTGACACAGTGTGGTCATGATCCGAATTTGCTTGATTCTGCTGACCCTTTTCGCTCAGCCCGTTGCGGCGCAGTCGCCTCTGACAGGGCCTGAGTTTGATGCGTATACGCGTGGAAAAACCTTGTATTACGGGTTCGATGGGCAGGCCTACGGAGTCGAACGGTATCTGCCAGACCGCAGAGTCATCTGGTCATTTCTGGATGGCAATTGCATGAACGGGGTTTGGTACGAGCAGGAAGATCAGATCTGTTTCATCTATGAGGATCAACTGGCGCCGCAATGCTGGGTTTTCTGGCAATCCGGAGGCGGATTGATCGCGCAATTTGAGGGTGACCCGACCGCGACCGAGCTGTACGAGGCCGAGGATATTGGCGAAGAGATGTTGTGCTACGGACCGGATGTCGGGGTCTGAAATGGTCGCAGGTCTTCATAGTCCAGCATGACGTGATGTTGAAACGCGGGCCTTTCGGTTAGCCGTTCATAGTATCGACGCAAATGCGGTAACGGTGCGCGGACGATGTCGATATCGTAGTAGCGGTAAAGAACGTGGCCGAACTGTATATCCGCCAGTGTAAAATGCTCACCCGCAAGGAACGTGTTTTGGTCCAGCTCCTTGTCTGCGATTGCCAGTTTGATTTCCAAATCGCTGACAGCCCGACGGATCGCTGTTTGGTCCTGCTGTTCAACGGGTGTTCGCACAATTTGCCAGAACACCGGAACGGTGAACGCCATCGCCACGTTGAGTTTCGCCCATTCGGCCCATTTGTCGATCGTGGCGCGCCGGGCAGGATCTGAAGGCCAGAATGCCTGTTCGCCATATTGGGTGGCCAGATATCGCAGGATGGCGCCGGTTTCCCAAAGCGGTGGGTTGTCGCCATCTTGCAGGACGGGGATGGTTTTGTTTGGGTTCAGTGCCCGAAACGCTGCAGTGTCCAGCCCGCCGAAGCGATGGCCAAGATCGTGACGCTGGTATTCTAGGCCAAGCTCACCCACGCACCACATTAAGGCCTGAACGTTCGAGGATGTTTTACGGCCCCAGATCGTCAACATCGGTCAGAACAACGATCCCTGATCAGGAGGTGCCTGTTTGGATTTCTTGGGTGGCGCCTTGCCCGCAGCCCCGGTGCTGAGGCGACCGTCAGCGAATTCGATCTCAAGAACAGCGTGACCGGAGGCTTGAGCTTTGGTTGTGATGACCTCTCCTTCGGCGCGCACGACGGCGTAGCCACGCCCGAGCGTCGCTTTGTAGCTCAGCGTTTCGCGCAGGCGATCGGTGGCCTCCATCTGCTGGCGGAGGCGGTCCAGTCGTGTGGATTGTGCGGCATTCAAACGCTCGGACAGGCGATTCAGAGCGTCGCGGCGTGTTTCCAGTTCGCGCTGGATCGGGCGCATTGACAGGCGCGAGGACATGTTGCGCCAGCGATCGCGGCGGGTTTCGACAAAGCTGCGCAGGGTCGAGGGGCGCAGACGCGCCGCACTGTCCAGCAGTTTGACGCGGCGGTTCTGAACACCCCAGATCAGCGCGTTGGGCAAGCGCTCGGATATCTGGTCTAACCTTTGGCGCGGGCTTTCCAGCAGTGTGTCTGGGCGCGGCAGGGCGCGGGACAGATCGCGCAGCCGTTGACTGCGGCGTTGTACGGCATCTGTTGCCGCGCGCGACAGGCGGGCCCCTTGTTCGTTGGTCCAAGCCAGCAATTCCATGCGGACCGGTACGGCAAGTTCGGCAGCGGCGGTTGGCGTAGGCGCGCGGCGGTCCGAGACATAGTCGATCAGGGTGGTGTCCGTCTCGTGCCCGACGGCCGAGATCAGCGGGATTTCTGAGGCCGCAGTCGCGCGCGCGACGCTTTCTTCGTTGAAGCCCCAGAGGTCTTCTATGGACCCACCGCCGCGCGCGACGATAATCAGGTCGGGTCGCGGGAGGACCCCGCCCGGTGTGAGTTGATTGAAGCCTTCGATGGCGCGGGTCACTTCGGGGGCACAGTTTGCACCCTGAACCGCGACGGGCCAGATCAGTACTTTGCGCGGGAACCGATCGCGCAGCCGATGCAAGATGTCTCGGATCACCGCACCGGAGGGCGAAGTGACAACGCCGATGATCTGCGGCAAGTAGGGCAGGGGTTTCTTTCGTTCAGCCGCAAACAAGCCTTCGGATTCGAGCTGCTTTTTGCGCTTTTCCAGCAATGCCATCAGCGCGCCTTGCCCGGCGACGGCGACTTCATCGACATTCAGGTTGTATTTCGACTGGGCTCCAAAAGCTGTCAGGCGCCCGGTGACGACAACCTCGAGGCCTTCTTCGGGAACAACTGAAAGACCAGAAATCTGCCCTTTCCAAGTTGTGCAGGCCAGCACGTTCCGGTCGTCCTTTATGTCGTAATACAGATGGCCCGAGCGGGCCTTGAACACGCGGCCCACTTCTCCACGCACACGGATTCGGCCAAAGGTTCCCTCGAGCGTGCGCTTCACCTCGCCCGAGATGTCCGAGACAGTGTATTCGGGGGTGTTCTGACCCGGAATCGGGTCATCTAGCAGGTCGGACATTTCAGCGCCTTGTGTCAAATCTCTGCGCAGCTTAGAACGCCGCGCAGGCAAGGCCAAGCAGATCGGAGCGTTTCATGAATATCCTCATTCTCGGCAGCGGTGGACGCGAGCACAGTCTGGCTTGGGCGGTGATGCAAAACCCCAAATGTGATCGCCTGATTGTGGCGCCGGGGAATGCCGGGATCGCCCAGATCGCAGAGTGCGCGGCGTTGGATATCGAGGATGGCGGTGCTGTGGTCAACTTTGCCGAGGAAAACGCGATTGATTTCGTGATCGTTGGCCCCGAAGCGCCTTTGGCTGCAGGGGTTGCTGACCGGCTGCGCGAAGCGGGTGTGCTGGTTTTCGGGCCCTCGGCAGAAGCGGCGCGGCTGGAGGCCTCAAAAAGTTTCACCAAGGAAATCTGTGACGCATCCGGCGCGCCGACGGCGGCTTATGCCCGGTTCGCCGAGGCTGAGCCCGCCAAGGAATACATCCGTGCGCAGGGGACCCCGATCGTGGTCAAGGCCGATGGGCTGGCTGCCGGGAAGGGCGTGATCGTTGCGATGGACGAGCAAACCGCCCTGGACGCGATTGACGACATGTTCGGCGGAGCTTTTGGTGGCGCGGGGGCCGAAGTGGTGATCGAGGAGTTCATGGAGGGCGAGGAGGCGTCTCTGTTCGTGCTCTGTGACGGAGAGGATATCCTGTCGATCGGCACAGCGCAGGATCACAAGCGCGTCGGCGAGGGCGATACCGGGCTGAACACTGGGGGGATGGGCGCCTATTCTCCGGCCCCGGTGCTGAGCGCCGAGATCGAGGCCCTTGCGATGGATCAGATCGTGCGCCCGACGGTGGCCGAGATGAAGCGGCGCGGGACACCGTTTCAGGGTGTGCTCTACGCCGGTTTGATGATCAAGGATGGTCAGCCCAGGTTGGTGGAGTACAACGTGCGGTTCGGAGATCCCGAATGTCAGGTACTGATGATGCGCCTTGGCGCTCAGGCCATGGACCTGATGCACGCGGCGGCCGAGGGTCGCTTGGCTGAGACGCGGGTGAACTGGGCCGACGATCACGCCATCACGGTCGTGATGGCGGCAAAGGGGTATCCTGGTTCTTATGAAAAAGGCACTGTGATCAACGGCCTGGGCGATCTGGCCGAGGATAGTAGCAACATGGTATTCCACGCGGGGACAAAAGCGGCTGAAGGCAAGGTTCAGGCCGCGGGTGGCCGCGTTCTGAATGTGACTGCGCGTGGGGAAACGCTGAAAGACGCACGCGACCGGGCGTATGACATGGTTGAAGGTGTTGATTGGCCTGAAGGGTTCTTCCGTCGCGACATCGGCTGGCGCGCGCTTTAACTCAGTAGTCGGGCTGCGCCCGGCTTGATGATTTCGGGGCGAGGGGCCAGCCCCTCGCGCTCCCCGAGGTATTTATGGCCAGATGAAGATCGGATCAGCACTTTAGTGAATTGGTCAGATCTTTGAGACTGTTGAGTGGTCCGAGGTCTTTTTGTCGCCAGCCCTTGCTGTACGAGACGCCTATGATCCGCGACCAGTCGGCGCTGGCGAGGATCAGCTCTGGGTGCGTTTCGCATTGGCGCAGACCGCCTGAAATAAAATCTTCTCCGATCCTGTGATTGGTAAGGCCAGGGATTGTCGCGATTTCAATGAGTTCACCGTCTTTGTAACGCCAGATGCGCAGAGTTTTCGCAAGGTGTGGGCGGTCGACATAGGCGATCTCGACATGTCCATCACCATCCAGATCGGCGGCACCGATGGGGGCGAGCCAGCGGTTGCGCGTGCCGATATGGGGGGTGGCGGCGATTTTTTGACCATTGACGTCATAGATCGCCAGTTGAGCACCCGTATGCTGCTGGGTCTCTACAACGATGACTTCGGGCAACCCGTCCTGATCGATATCGGCCAGGCGTGGGGCAAGATCTTCGAATACGCGGTCTTCGGGCAGACGTACAGTAACAGTCGAGCGTTTGGAGCTATCGGCTTTTCGCTTTGCCGCCGAGGAAATACTTGTTCCGACGTCGATTTCCAAAGCACCGTATTCGACGGCGTCGCCAAGCACCCCATGGGCGTAGCGTGTTGTTGGTTCCGTGAAGCGAGCAGATACTTTGGTTTCGCCGCTGGCTGCGGGCATATTCCCCGTTAGCCAAATGCAAACCATCAGAACAGCGCCGCGCGCCCGACGGTGCCAAAGGCGGTTGGGCTGACGCGGCGCATCAGAGTGCATCAGATCTGCTTTTCGGGCATCTGCACAACCAGACCATCCAGCGCGTCGGTGACCTTGATCTGGCAGGTCAGGCGCGAGCGGGTCGGGTCGGGTTCATAGGCGAAGTCCAGCATGTCTTCTTCCATGTCGTCCTTGGCGGGGATTCTCTCGACCCAGTCAGGATGAATATAGACGTGGCAGGTCGAGCAGGCGCAGGCGCCGCCGCAATCGGCCTCGATGCCGGGGATGTTGTTGTCGCGGGCCCCTTCCATGACCGTCAGCCCGTTGGCGACGTCGACTGTATGTTCGGTACCGCTGTGCTCGACATAGGTGATCTTTGCCATTGCTTGCGTCTTCCTTTTGCGATGTTCGAGAGCTTTCTTAGTGAAGGGAATTAGGTGATTCCAGTGGCAATTGCGACTCTGGATGCCGTGTTTGGAGTTTTGCGGCTTTGGCAAGGCTAAGTTTGCGTGCCTGGCGACGCGATTGCAGGGAAACACTGAGAAAACGAATTTGCCTGATGAGTGCTACCAGCGCCCGGACGCGCCCCCGCCACCAGATCGACCGCCGCCGAAACCGCCCCCGCCAGAGCTTTGGGAAACCTGAGGGATATAGTAGCTGGTTTCTTCAGCGTAATCGCATTTTAGGCATTCGATCCGGCGAATGCCCGAACCGGCCCTCGTTGTACTTGCGGAGAGCGTGATGCGTCGCCTCTGGCGCAGACTGCGGTTCCCACATTTTGGGCAGGTTCGAAGTCGTACCAGACCATCACTTATGAAATTGCGGCCTTTGAGCATCATAATCATCATGGCAAAGAGGCCAAATATCCAGAGACCTGGATCATCATTTGTTTTCTTGGCGGGCGCGGCCTCGCCAGTGCGAAAAGGCTGTATGATCTGATCTATGATAGCCGTAGTGCCGGCCTTGATCCCGATTGCATAATTGTTTGCTTTGAAGGCCGGGAGGAATTGCGTGTCAACAATGCGTTCCGCGGCGTGATCCCAGTCGCGCCCATAGGCGGCACCAAGCTCGATTCGCATAGCCCGGTCATCCCGTAAGACCATCACAAGCACACCATCGTTTCGAGAAGCGTCGCCGATCCCCCAGTGGTCAAAAAGCCCGGTGGCAAACTGTTCGAGCGTCAGACCGTCGGCATAGTCGCCTTGAGTGCGCAGTGTCAGGATGGTCATTTCGACCCCTGTCTCGCGTTTGAGCCCATCTAGTTGCTCAGCAAGTGCCTCCTCGTCCAACGGGCTGAGCAAATTGGCAAAGTCGTTGACGGTCGTGCTTCGATAGTCGGGATAAGTTTGCCCAAATGCAGTATTGGCCCAAATCATTAATAAGACGAAAACAATTCTCATGGCTGCCCGCGTGTTTTTCGGAAACGTATCACCGAGCGACACAATAGCAACCGGGATATGGCCCGACCCTGGAAGGTTGTGTGTCAAATGCCGATGATGGTTTTCGGTAACGATTACCGCCTGAACAATACCCCCTGCGACTGCCGGTCCCGATGATCCCCGCGCAGTTCCGCATGTAAGGCTCGGCCTGCCTGCACGCTGGGTCGGGCGCTCATCATGTCCAGCCAGCGGGTGAAATGCGGTTTGTCCTCAAGCACCTGTTGCTGGCCTTCCCATAGGCTGGCCCAGCCCCAGATCGACATGTCGGCGATGGAGTAGAAATCGCCGGCGACGTATTCGTTTTCGGCCAGCCTGCGGTCGAGCACGCCGTAGAGACGCCCGACCTCACTGCGATAGCGGTCTTTCGGATAGGGATGGTCTTGTGGCGGGTCCAGATGTGGGGCGTATTTAAGGAAGTGATGCGCTTGGCCGGCCATCGGGCCTACGCCGCCCATTTGCCACATCAGCCATTCCTCGACTGCGATCCTGTCACGTTCGGTATTGCCGTAGAACCGCCCGGTCTTGCGGGCGAGGTACATCAGGATCGCGCCGCTTTCGAAGACCGAAACAGGCGCGCCGTCAGGGCCGTCCGGGTCGACGATGGCGGGCATACGGTTGTTAGGCGAGATCTTTAGAAACTCGGGATCGAACTGGTCGCCCTTGCCGATGTTGATCAGGTGGGTTTTGTAGGGCAGCTCCATCTCTTCCAGAGCGATGGACACTTTCCAGCCGTTGGGCGTGGGCCAGAAATAGAGTTCAATCATGGGGCCTCCTTGAGTTTGGGCGATCATGAAGCTTTCTGCACAAACGGCAAGAGCGCGCCTGGCCGTGTTACGAAAGCGTGACCGGTGATCAGTCGGGCTTGACGTGTTCCGGGGCGGGGCGTAAACGCATCTTCATTCATGTGGCGATTTGTTACCGGATTGCGGGCCACGTTAAACAACACCGCTAAAAGGTCAGGATGAAAGACCCCTTTCGCTTGGCCGCGTCTGGGGTTTTTTGTTTGCCTCCAATGCGGGGCTGAAAGGAATGAGATGAGCGAGAGCTGGAACAAACGCACCCAAGCCGTCCATGGCGGCATCCGTCGCAGTCAGTACAATGAGGTTTCTGAGTCGATCTTTCTGACGCAGGGGTTTGTCTACGATAACGCCGAGCAGGCCGAGGCCCGGTTTATTGAAAGCGGCCCGGATGAGTTCATCTATGCCCGCTACGGCAACCCCACCGTGTCGATGTTCGAGCAGCGTATCGCAGCTTTGGAAGGCGGCGAGGATGCGTTTGCCACCGCTTCAGGTATGGCCGCTGTGAACGGTGCGCTGACTTCGATGCTGCGGGCGGGCGACCATGTGGTTTCAGCCAAGGCGCTTTTTGGGTCCTGTCTGTATATCCTTGAAAACATCCTGACGCGTTATGGCGTTGAGGTGACCTTTGTAGACGGCACCGATCTGGACGCGTGGGAGGTCGCGATCCGGCCTGACACCAAGGCAGTGTTTTTTGAATCCATGTCGAACCCGACGCTTGAAGTGATCGACATCACGTCCGTGTCTAAGCTGGCCCATGCGGTGGGTGCGGTTGTAATCGTGGACAACGTGTTCTCGACACCCGTGTTCTCGCGCGCGATCGAACAGGGAGCCGACGTGGTGGTCTATTCGGCGACCAAGCATATCGACGGGCAGGGCCGGGCGCTGGGCGGCGTGATCATCGGCACTAAGGAATTCATCCGTGGCACGGTCGAGCCTTACATGAAGCACACCGGCGGTGCGCTTAGCCCGTTCAGCGCTTGGATCATGGTCAAAGGTCTTGAAACTATGGCCCTGCGCGTAAACGCGCAAGCCGACAGCGCGCAGAAGATTGCAGAAGCTTTAGAAGGGCATTCTGCATTGGAGCGGACTCTGTATCCCGGGCTGAGAACCCATGCGCAAAACGCGTTGGTGCAAGAGCAGCTGGGCGGCAAGGGCGGTACGGTTCTATCGCTGGACATCAAGGGCGGCAAAGCGGCGGCGTTTGCTTTCCTGAATGCGCTGACGATCCCTGTGATCTCGAACAATCTGGGCGATGCCAAGTCGATCGCAACGCACCCGGCCACCACAACGCACCAGCGTCTGAGTGACGAACAACGCGATGAGTTGGGTATCACGCCGGGCCTGATCCGCCTTTCGGTTGGGCTTGAGGATGCCGGTGATTTGCTGGCGGATATCCAGCGCGCGCTAGACGTATCTCAGGGCTAGTGATGCGCCGGGAATGCACCATCAGGCGGATGTGATCCGCCTGATCCGGCGCATTTGGTTGTAAAATGACGATTTCTTGCCTCGAATTTCGATCCGGACTGCTATTCCGCGCGTATCGTTCAGGACTGGTAATTAAACCTCGGTGGTATATAACCGTCGGCCTAGCAAGGGATCCGTGCCAATGAACATTCATCCGCGCGACATCAACGAGACACCCGATCACGATCAGGCCGCAGCAGCGCTCAAGGTGCTGCGCGAATGGGCGAAATCAGCCTCGGCGGCCGAGATCAGTCAACTGGACCCGGCCATTGCGCAGCTTGTCCCGGGGCTGTTGCCGTCAAACTATCCAGCCCTGTCGCGCGAATATCCCCACGAGTTCGAGGCGGATGCAGCCTACAAGGCCACATTGCCGGATCTGCAAAACGGTCCGTCCAGCCTGATCCGGGGTTCGATGCAGCAGATCCAGCATGTCGGCATCTCGAATTTCCGTCTGCCGATCCGGTTCCATCGCAAAAGCGGTGCCGAGCTGACACTTGAGACCTCGGTCACCGGGTCTGTCAGCCTTGAGGCCGAGAAGAAGGGCATCAACATGTCTCGGATCATGCGGTCCTTCTACAAGCACGCCGAGCGCACCTTTAGTTTTGAGGTGATGGAGGCAGCACTGAACGACTATCTGACTGATCTGGATAGTTTGGATGCGCGCATACAGATGCGGTTTTCCTATCCCGATCGGATTGAGAGCCTGCGTTCGGGCTTGTCCGGATACCAGTATTACGACATCGCGCTGGAACTGGTTGATCAAGGCGGGGAACGTCTGAAGATTATGCATCTGGACTATGTCTATTCGTCCACTTGCCCCTGTTCATTGGAACTGAGCGAACACGCGCGCGCAACCCGCGGGCAGTTGGCGACGCCGCATTCCCAGCGCTCGGTGGCGCGGATTTCGGTGGTTATCGATTGCAACGCCGATTGCCTGTGGTTCGAAGATCTGATCGCGCTGTGCCGCCGCGCGGTGCCAACCGAAACTCAGGTGATGGTCAAGCGCGAAGATGAACAGGCCTTTGCCGAACTGAACGCGGCCAATCCCATATTCGTGGAAGATGCCGCGCGTCTGTTCTGCGCCGAGCTGCAGGCCGATCATCATGTCGGCGATTTCCGTGTGATCGCCAGCCATCAGGAAAGCCTGCACAGCCATGATGCGGTCTCGATTCTGACCGAAGGTCCAACCTTCGAATCCGCGAGCCTGGACCCGCGTTTGTTCACGACGCTGTTTCATGTGGGCTGATTGACCCTGCGGAAACTGCTGGAAAAACAGTCAAAAATCCTGCATGGGCGCTTTTTTGCCGCAATGCAGCAGGAATTGCTGCATCTGCACCCTGAATTGCGCTAGATTGTCCCCGAGTGCAGCTGCTGCGCATCCGTAAAAACCGGGTCGCGCAGCCCGAAAGGAAACCGGGACGTGCAACACTTGGACCGCCAACCTGCAAATCCGCCCGGACGATTGGGGCGGGCGGGGTCCTTTACTCATCTACCCGCTGCCTCGGTTTTATCAGGAGAGACATGCAATGAATCCGATTACTCAACCGCTTGAGTTTCAGGCAGCCGCCATCCGGATGGCCGGTTACGCAATGGCCAGTCAGATGGAGATCATGCAGATCATGACCCGCGCGGCTTTTGATCTGCCGATGACACCTCTGCACGGACTGAAGACAGCCGAGGCACCCGCACCGGTTGCCCGCGAAGTGGCGACACCAGCAACGCGAAAGCCAGCCAGACCGGCTGCAAAAGCCAAGGTTGCAGTAAAGCCTAAAGAGGCGCCGAAACCCAAAGCAGCACCAAAGCCGAAGGCGGCGGCTAAGCCTGCGGTGGCACCTGCGCCGAAAGCGGCGGCTCCTAAGGTTGCGGCCTCTGCACCCAAGGCGGCCCCGGTAGCCAAACCGGCTGTGAAAGCAGCACCGGCGAAGGCCAAAGTATCTGCAAAACCCGCCTCGAAAGCGGCCAAGCCAGTATCAACGGCGGCCAAGCCGGTTGCGGAGTTCAAATCTTCAGCACAAGCCAAGGCACAACCGGCAGCCGCAGCGCCGAAAGCATCAGCAAACACGGCAAAAGCGGCGCCCAAGGCACCTGCGGCAGCTAAGCCCGCCCCGGCAAAAGCTGCGCCTCTGGCCACAGCGGCTCCGAAACCTGCCGCTGCAAAACCTGCGACGAAGAAACCCGCAGCTGCGTCGGCTGAGCAGGCCAAACCGGCACCGCGTCGTGCACGCGCCCCGTCGAAGCCACCCGCGATGCCGGGCGTTGAGATAAAATCCGACAGTTAACACGGATCATCTGCTTGACACCGTCGGGCTGGCGCGCCAACGCTGCCCGTCATGATGGATCTTCGCCCGGTCGGATATGTGATTGGCCTGCTGGTCGCCATTCTAGGGGCGACCATGCTGCTGCCTATGCTTGTCGACATGATCGAGGGGCGGGGCGAGTGGCATGTTTTCTTTGAAAGCGCGGTCATAACACTGCTGACCGGCAGTGTTCTTGCGATGAGTTGTTCCAACGGAGTGGGCGAAGGTCTGACCATCCGTCAGACCTTTTTGCTGACCTCGGGTGTCTGGGTGGCGTTGCCGGTTTTTGGCGCAATTCCTTTTCTGTTCGGCGAAACTGAACTGCGTTTCGTCGATGCCTATTTCGAGGCGATGTCGGGGCTGACCACCACAGGTTCAACCGTGATCTCGGGGCTAGACGAACTGCCACAGGGCTTGTTGCTCTGGCGGGGCGTTTTGCAATGGTTGGGGGGCATCGGAATCATCGTCGTGGCGATGGTGTTCCTACCCGAGCTGCGCGTTGGTGGGATGCAGATCTTCCGCTCGGAAGGGTTTGAAACCATGGGAAAAATTCTGCCCCGTGCGCAAGAGATCGCCGGGCAGATTTCCTTGATCTACGTATTTCTGACGGTGGTCTGTGCATTGGTCTATGCCGGTTTCGGCATGAGCTTTTTTGACGCCGTCGTACATGCCATGACCACAATCGCGACGGGCGGGTTTTCAAACTATGACAGCTCTTTCGCCCGGTTTTCGGGACCTCTGGAATATGCCGCTGCCATCTTCATGATCCTCGCGGCGCTGCCATTTGTGCGGTATGTGCAATTGGCCAATGGTCACACAAGCTCGTTGTGGAAAGACAGCCAGATTCGGGCGTTTCTGGCAACCATCGTGGTTCTGGTTGTGATCATGTCGATCTTCCTGACTTCGGTCTTTCCGCACCATTGGGAGCAGGCGTTCCGCGAGTCGCTGTTCAACATCACATCGATCATTTCGGGCACCGGGTACGCGAGTGTCGACTATATGGGCTGGGGCAGTTTTCCGGTCATGTTGTTCTTCCTGATCGGATTGATTGGCGGTTGCGCGGGGTCCACCGCGTGTTCGATCAAGGTGTTCCGCTATCAATTGCTGTTTGCGTCGATTAAAACCCAGCTCAGCCGAATTCGTTCGCCGCATGGTGTGTTCGTGCCGCGCTATGATGGACGACCGATCAGTCGCGACGTGCTGACCTCGGTCATGAGTTTCTTCATGTTCTTTGCACTATCGATGGGGGTTCTGTCGTGGGCGCTGGCCCTGACTGGGTTGGACTTTATCACCTCGGTATCGGGGGCCGCGACGGCACTGGCTAATGTGGGGCCGGGACTGGGGGAACAGATCGGGCCAGCAGGCAACTTTGCGGGGCTGAATGACGGTGCCAAGTGGCTGCTGACGATTGGGATGCTGGTCGGACGCCTTGAACTGCTGGCTGTCTACGCAATCTTTACCGTTCAATTCTGGAGAGGCTAATGAAACGACCCCTTGGGGCGCAGATCTCGCACATGCTTAAGGATCGTGGCGTTGACGTGATCTTTGGCATACCGGGCGTGCATAATCAGGAGATGTATCGCGGTATCGAAGAGGCCGGGATCACGCATGTTCTGGCCCGGCATGAGCAGGGGGCCGGTTTCATGGCCGATGGATATGCCCGCGCGTCTGGCAAGCCGGGGGTGGCCTATGTGATCACCGGACCGGGCCTGTGCAACATCATGACGCCGATGGGGCAGGCTTATTCGGATTCGGTGCCGATGCTGGTGTTGTCTTCTTGCCTCGAAGAGACACAAGCACTGCGTGGCCAATTGCATCAGATGAAGGATCAACGCGCTGCGGCCGAGACAGTTACAGACTGGTCCTGTCAGGCGAACGATGCCAAGGCTGCCTATGGTCTGATCGAGCGCGCCTTCGAAGAGTTTGAGCTGTCGCGCCCGCGACCGAAACACATTCAGGTACCCATCGCGCAATTGGAGGCCGAGGCAGCGCCTGCACCTTTTCCAAACCAGCCTGCCTTGCGCAACCAGACTGTTCCACCGGATGTGGCACCGGTTCTGTCGCTGCTGAATATCGCGCAGCGGCCGTTGTTCATATTAGGCGGCGGGTGCCGGTCTAACCTTTGGCGACAGATCCTGACCCAATTGGGGGCGGCGTGCTTCACGACGTATGCCGGTCGCGGGCTGGCCGGGTCCGATTATCCGCTGGATTTCGGATCGATGCTGCCACGACCGGGCAGCGCCAAAGTAATTGCCTCGGCTGATCTTGTCGTTGTTGTCGGTGCTGAACTGGGCGAGGTTGATCTGTGGCGCCATGATCTGGGCCACAACGCAACTATGGTGCGTGTTGATCTGGACCCGCAAGTGCTGTCAGACCACCATCGTGCGGCTGTCAAACTGCAGGCAGATGGTGAGAGTTTTGCGCATGCGCTGTGGGCAGTGTCCGATCAGGTAAAACCATCCGCTGGTTGGTCTGCGGACGAGGTGCGCGAGGCGCGCGCGCGCTGGCGGGCCGAGGTAGATGCCGAGCGCCCGGGCATTGTCCCCGTGGTCGATGCACTCAGGGCGGCCATGCCCTTGGATACGATGATTTATTCGGACATGACCCAATTCGCGTATGTCGCGAAAGAAGTCTGGGACATGGGCTTTCCTTATCATTGGCACCACCCGACTGGATTTGGCACGCTGGGGTACGCCCTGCCAGCCGGGATCGGTGGTGCAGTAGCACGGCGGGGCAAACCCACAGCGGTCATCGCGGGTGACTATGGTTTTCACTACACAATGCAAGAGCTTGGGGTTGCTGTCGAACTCGGCCTGCCGCTACCCATCATTCTGTGGGACAATGGTAAACTCAAAGAGATTGAAGAGAGCATGGTGCGCGGACAGATCGCGCCTAATGCGGTGATCGCGCGAAACCCGGATTTCTGCAAACTGGCCGAGGCGTTCGGGGCGCTGTCAGCTGCACCGAAGACGCTGGATGAGATGCAGGCCGCAGTGCGCGCCGCCTTTCAGGCCGAGGTTCCCACATTGATACGGGTCACACCGGATATCCTGTAAACCTATGAAAAAAGGCGTGCACCTTCGTGCAGCGCCTTTTCCCTGAACCTGATTGTTCAGTCCCAGCAGTGCACCAGAACGGTCATTCCGTTGGCTCTGCGGCTCAGTTCGTTGGGTGAAATCTGGGCTGAGCCTTGGGCGGGCTGACCTGAGATGCCCGCCTTGGTCAGAACTTCGGTCAGACGTGCCACATTCGCCGCAAGGCTGACCGAGTCGGGCAGGGTACGCCCATCGGAAGGGGCAGGTAGCAACATGCCAACAACGCTGCCGCTATCGTCAAAGACAGGTCCTCCCGCGTCGCCGGGCTGGGCGGACAGTGCAAGGCGTTTGACGCCATCTTCTCCATTCAGGCCGCGGATATCAGCGATTTCGCCAAAGGTCAGAGTAGGGGCACCCAACGCGCCTTCGTAAGAAAAGCCCGAAACAGCGACCTGAGACTGAATACGCGGAACGCCCGCGCGGAACTCGGCAACACTGATCGGGGCTAGGGTCTTGCTAGGACGCAGCACAGCGACACCAAGGTCGGCATCCTGCCAAGCCAGCTGAACCTCTTGGTCACCGTCCAGCGTGATGCGGGTGCAGCTTTCAGCGGCCTCGGTGACCGTCAGAACCGTACCATCAGCGTCGGCGAAGAAGCCCGATCGCGATAGCCGCGGTTTGCGGATTTGCAGTCCTGACATCAAATCGATGCGCTGGTCAGCATCCGCTCCGGCACCGGCATCCAGTACGGCATCGGTCGTGGCAAAGCTTGCGCGCATCGCGGCCAAAACTCGGGCGCGGCGAGCCTCATCCCCGGCAGGCCAGACCAGCGTGAAACCTTTGATCTTGCCGTCTTTCAGAGCTGCTTGCGTGAACGAGGTCATGCCATTTCCGCGCCCTTCAATCGTGAAGCTGTTGCCGCGCAGGCTGCGCTCACCGTCCAGAGGAACGATTTCAAGCGACTGCATCACTTGATAGAGCGCCCGCAGGGTTGCGGCAGAGCCTTCCTGCGAGATCAGCAGCGCCTTGGCGTCCAGATCAGAAGTGGGGTTGAAATGGGCAAAGGGTGCCTCGTAACGGTCAAAGCCCAAGACGCCTATTGGCATGTCCAGTTCGATCCCGGCTTGCGGGTCGGAATAGTGTGCCATCCCGACGCTGATCAGTGGAGCGTTGTAGTCATCCATCAGGGTTTTGCGCTGCAGCGTGGTCAGAACGCCAGTCGCGTCGAACCCGTTGGAACGTTGCCAATCGCCCATCGAGCGGCGGGTGTCCTGACCAAAGGCTCCGTCAATTGTTGAATTGTAGAACCCGGCTGCCTGCAACGCGATTTGCAGGTCTCTGCGCTCTTGCGCGGTCAAAAGGCGTTCGCCCTGCAGAGCCTGCGAACGGGTTTCATCTGCGTCCTGCAGGGTAAGACCGGCCAAGGGCTGATCTGGCTGCGGCTCGGGTTGGATCGGGGCGGTGACGACGCCGCGGTTCAGGATGTTGGCACCGATGGGCCAGAACTGTTGCCCCAGCGCGCTGGAGAAGGCGATGAAACTGTCCGATGGGATCTGACGCTCGGCCCTGTAAACGCGCAGCACCTGTTCGGCGTCGTCGCGTAAATAGGGCCCGATAACAATGGCATACCAGCCAGAATTCAGCCGAAACCCGTTCACATCGGGCAGCGCGTTCGCATAGACCTGCGCCCGTTCCTGCGCCTCGCGCAGCGACGGCTGCGCCTCGATCTGAACAAAGACGCCCGCATCTTGCTGGGCAAAAGCGGCGCGCAGGCCGAAGAGGATAAAGAATGTAATAACCGTAAATACGCGTGTCATTGTCTGCCCGTGTTCTGCAGTGTTTTCACTTTGGCGCAGATTACGCGGAATCGCGGTCCGATTGCCATGCCCGGAATACGGGGAATTCTGTGTGTGGCCGCTCAGCGACAGAGTGGCCGATTGGCCCGTTGACGCCCTTGGATGCCTTGCATAGGAAGGGCCGAACCCACCGGAACCGGGCGCTTGGGCGTCCAAGGGAATTGTCATGACCGAACCCAATAGCGCACCACGTTCATTTCAAGAGATTATCCTAAGGCTTCAGTCCTATTGGGCGTCGAAAGGCTGTGCGATCCTGCAACCCTATGACATGGAGGTCGGCGCAGGTACGTTCCATCCGGCAACCACCCTGCGCGCTTTGGGGTCCAAGGCTTGGGCAGCGGCCTACGTTCAGCCCTCGCGTCGCCCGACAGACGGACGTTATGGCGAAAACCCGAACCGGTTGCAGCATTACTATCAATACCAGGTGCTGATCAAACCCAGTCCGCCTGATTTGCAGGAACTGTATCTGGGCAGCCTCGAGGCCATCGGCATCGACATGGATCTGCACGACATCCGCTTTGTCGAGGATGACTGGGAAAGCCCCACTCTGGGTGCGTGGGGTCTGGGATGGGAGGTTTGGTGTGACGGCATGGAAGTCAGCCAGTTCACCTATTTCCAACAGGTCGGCGGCCATGACTGTGCGCCGGTTTCGGGTGAGCTGACCTATGGTTTGGAACGTCTGGCCATGTATGTGCTGGGCATCGACCATGTGATGGACATGCCCTTCAACGATCCTCAGTCGCCCAGCCCGCTGACCTATGGCGACATCTTCAAGCAGACCGAAGAGGAATACGCCCGCTGGAACTTCGATATTGCCAATACCGAGGTCCTGCTGCGTCATTTCGAAGAGGCTGAAACCGAATGCGCGACCATTCTGGCGCAGGAACATGACGACCCGAAGACGGGCAAGCGCATCATCATGGCGCATCCCGCATATGATCAGTGCATCAAGGCCAGCCACATCTTCAACTTGCTGGACGCCCGCGGGGTGATTTCGGTTACCGAAAGACAGGCCTATATCGGCCGCGTTCGCGCATTGGCCAAGCAATGCGCCGATGCGTTCGTGCAGACCGAGGCTGCCGGGTTCGAAGTTTGATGCAGCGCCTAGGCCAGTCCGGGCAACAACGCCTTCAGGCCGTCTGCGATCATGCTGATTGCGATAGCCGCAAGAATCATGCCCATGAAGCGGCTCATTATCACGCGAGCATTGTCCGACAGCCGCTTAGCCAACGCCGATGCGTTCCAGAACGTGATCAAAAGCAAGGCCACCACGAACAGAAATACACCTGCATAGACAACGGCTTCGACCGGGGTTTTGATGTGGTGCGCATAAAGGATCAGTGTTGTGATTGTTCCGGGGCCGACCAGAATGGGAAAAGCCAAGGGATAGAACGCAACGGTCTCGGGCGCGGGATAGGATTTCTTTTCTCCGTCGGTTCCGTGATGCGAGCTGCTCTCGTTCCCGTTCAGCATGTTCAGGCCGATCATCAGTACAACGAGGCCACCGGCGACGCGCAGGTCATCGACGCTGATGCCAAAGAGCCCAAGCGCTTGACTGCCGATCGCAGCGAAGGCGCCACCGAGGATCGTGCAATAAAGCGCAGTTTTCACAGCCACTTTGCGTTGATCCGAAATGGGCAGGTCTTGCGTGACACTCAGGAACACAGGCAAGTTGGTAATCGGATTCATGATTGCAAAAAGCGCGCCAAAGAATCCGACGGCAAGAGTGGTTTCCATGCGAGTAGCCTCGTTTCTGACCGTACTGCTTGGGAACCTGTCTTATTTTCTATGAACTTGAAAGAGGTGGCGTAAACGATGACTGGAAAATTGGTTGCGCTAATCCTTCTGATTTCTGGCGTTCTGGCCGGTGCTGGCATGTATTACCTGCAGGTTTATGGGTTCTATTATGAGGTAGAACCGCGCCCGGGCCAGGATGTGGTCCTGCTGGCGCAAGGGGCGGAAGCGCCCGAAGCCATCGCCTATGCTGGGTTTAAGGCCATTGACGCCGACAGCTCTCCGATCCGGTATCGGGCCTGTTTCGAAACCGAGTTGAGGCCGGATCAAATGGTGGATTTTACCCCTGTCGAGAACCCCGAGCCATTGACCGCGCCAGGGTGGTTTGACTGCTACGACGCAGTTGCGCTGGCCAACGTATTGAAATCGGGTCAAGCACAGGCTTTCTTGGGCACCAAGAACATCCATTATGGTGTCGACCGGATCGTTGCCATTACACAGGATGGTAAAGGCTACGTCTGGCATGCGCTGAACAATTGCGGTGAAAAAGCCTATGACGGCACGGTTGTGGGCGAGGAGTGCCCACCCAGGCCCGAGGGCTGATGCAGATGGGGATGGTCGTTGAGATACCGGAGTTCCTGACAGCAACGCTGGGCTTTGCGGTCTATCTGCTGGGGGCAGAGATCAACGCCCGTGTCGCACAATTGCGCAGCTTCAACATCCCCGAGCCGGTAACCGGGGGCCTTATGGCCTCGCTCGTGGTATTGGCGCTGTATCTTGGTTTCGGCATTGAGCTATCCTTTGGCTTGACCGCACGAGACTTTCTATTGGTTCTGTTCTTTGCCGGGATTGGTCTAAATGCCCGTCTGTCCGATTTGATCGCGGGCGGCAAGCCTTTGCTTTTGCTTCTGATTTTGACACTTCTGACCATCGTTGCGCAAAACGTGATCGGCGCAGTGGGGGCCGCGATGTTCGGTTATCCGGCGCAAGCCGGGGTGCTGTTCGGGTCTGCTGCGCTGATCGGGGGGCACGGAACCGCGATCGCCTGGGCCCCCGAAGTTGCGGGCGCCACCGGTTTGAGTGGCGCAACCGAGTTGGGGGTGGCCGTGGCCACATTGGGTCTCGTGCTGGCCGCTTTGGTCGGGGGGCCGATTGCGCGGCTGCTGATCGAAGGGCGCAAGCTCAGCCCCGAACGACCCGGGGAAGAGCATACGGTGGGTTTGCCCAATGAGGTCGACCAGAAATCCGAGATTGATCATCTGACAATCATGCGGGTGCTGCTGTACCTCAACCTCGCGATCATTTCAGGCGCGATCCTGAGCGAAGCAATCAGCGCCGCAGGGCTGAAACTGCCGTTGTTTGTGCCCTGCCTTATCATGGGGATCGTGATTGCCAATCTCCGCGCCATGTTCGCGCCGAATGCCAAGCCGGTCTCACGCACGCCCTCGCTGGCGCTGATCTCGGAATTCGCGCTTGGTGCATTTCTGGCGATGTCGCTGATGAGCCTGCAACTGTGGACCATCGCCGAACTGGGCCTTGCGATTGCGGTGATCATGACCGCTCAGACCCTGTTTGCCGTGGTGTTCGTGATCTGGGTTCTGTTTCCGTTGATGGGATCGAATTACCGCGCCGCCGTTCTGGCCGCCGGGTTCGGGGGGTTCGCTCTGGGTGCTACCCCCACAGCTATCGCAAATATGACCGCCGTAACCAAGCGATATGGCCCGTCGCCTATTGCCTTTATCGTACTGCCCCTTGTATCCGCATTCTTTGTGGACATCGCCAATGCCATCGTCATTCAGACGATTGTCAATTTCTAAGGACCGAAAATGCCCGACCTGCTGATCGAACTGTTTTCCGAGGAAATCCCCGCGCGCATGCAAACCCGCGCCGGTGAAGACCTGAAAAAGCGGATCACCGATGGTCTGGTCGAAGGCGGTCTGACCTATGCCTCTGCCGCTGCACTGACGACGCCGCGTCGCCTGACGCTGGCGGTTGAAAGCCTGCTGGCGGAAAGCCCGACAATCCGCGAAGAACGCAAAGGCCCAAAGGTCGGTGCGCCTGACAAAGCCATCGAAGGCTTTCTGCGCGGCGCGGGACTGACCCGAGACCAGTTGGAAGAGCGCGACACGCCCAAAGGCGCAGTGTATTTCGCCACCATTGAAAAGGCGGGTCGTCCAGCAGCTGAAATCATCGCCGAGGTCTTAGAAGCTACCATTCGAAACTTCCCCTGGCCCAAATCCATGCGCTGGGGGGCTGGATCGATGCGGTGGGTACGGCCCTTGCACTCGATCCTGTGCATCCTGACCGATGAAGCAGGTGCGCAGGTCGTGCCGCTTGCGATCGAAGGGATCACGTCCGGTGATACGACTGAGGGCCATCGTTTTATGGCCCCGAACCGGTTTACGGTGAACTCGTTCGAGGATTATGCCGCCAAGCTGAAACGCGCCTTCGTGGTGCTGTCGCCCGAAGAGCGCGCCGAACATATCTGGAACGATGCCCAGAACATGGCCTTCGCCGCAGGTCTGGAAGTCGTCGACGACAAGGGTCTGCTGGCAGAAGTTGCCGGTCTGGTCGAATGGCCCGTTGTGCTGATGGGGCAGATCGACGAGGAGTTTCTTGAGCTGCCGCCCGAGGTACTGCAGACCTCGATGAAAGAGCATCAGAAGTTCTTTTCTGTGAAGAACCCCAAGACGGGGCGGATCGAGCGCTTCATTACCGTTGCCAATCGCGAGACCGCCGATAACGGCGCGACCATTTTGGCGGGGAACCAGAAGGTTTTGTCTGCCCGTCTGGCCGATGCGAAATTCTTCTGGGAGAACGACCTGCGCGTTGCCAAGTCGGACATCGCCCAATGGACCCGTGCGTTGGAGAATGTGACTTTCCACAACAAGCTGGGCACTCAGGCGGAACGCATCGACCGCATTGCCGCGCTGGCCCGAGAACTGGCCCCTGTGGTCGGGGCGGATGCGGATCAGGCCGAGAAAGCCGCGCGTTTGGCCAAGGCTGATCTGAACTCCGAAATGGTCTATGAATTCCCTGAACTTCAAGGGCTTATGGGGCGGTATTACATCGAAGCGGCAGGCGAGGATGCCGCAGTGGCCGCCGTTGCGCAGGAACATTACTCGCCGTTGGGGCCGTCGGATGATGTTCCGACCGCACCGTTGTCTGTGACAGTCGCGCTAGCCGACAAGCTGGACACGCTGACCGGGTTCTGGGCGATAGATGAGAAACCCACGGGTTCGAAAGATCCCTTTGCTTTGCGTCGTGCGGCGTTAGGGGTAATTCGACTAATCGTGAATAATGATCTGCGTCTTCGGTTGGACCGTTTTTTCGATAGTCAACTGGTTCGATCAGAACGCGCTATCAATGAGGCTTTGCCCGAAGCGAATGTCCGCGATCTCCTGGAAGAAATCGCAAAACATGGTGTCTTTGGTGCTTCATTCCATACTGTCAAAGAAAAGCTTGAAGGATCGCCCGCAGCAGCATTTCTTGAGCTTGAGAAAAAGGTTCCTGACGCGTCTGACGATCTTCTTTCTTTCTTCCACGACCGCCTCAAAGTCTTCCTCCGAGACGAGGGCATCCGCCATGATGTCATCGACGCTTGTATCGCGATGGAGGGGAATGACGACCTCAACCTGCTGGTCAAACGCGCCCGCGCTCTGAATGCGGTGATTGCGACCGAGGATGGAGAGAACCTCGTGCAGGGGTTCAAGCGTGCGAACAACATCCTGTCTCAGGCGGAAGAGAAGGATGGAGTCGAATACTCTTACGGCGCGGATGTGAAGTTTGCTGAAACTGACAGCGAAAAGGCACTGTTTGCAGCGCTTGACGCGGCAGAGGCCAAGATCGATCCTGCTCTGAAGGCCGAGGATTTCCCGACAGCGATGGCGGCAATGGCCGAACTGCGCGGGCCGGTGGATGCGTTCTTTGAGGACGTGCAGGTCAATACCGATAATGACATTCTGCGCCGCAACCGTCTGAACCTGCTGAGCCAGATCCGCAAGGTCTGCTCTAGCGTTGCTGATCTGACCCGTATCGAGGGATAACGCCCTTGCGCCAAGGGCGCAGGGGCTTATGCTGCGGTGAAACCAAAAGGTGCCGCAGTGCAGAATAATCCGCATACCACGCTTATCACTCCAAAAGCGCCCGTTGCCGCCAATACCCATGGTGGCCGGGCAAAGTGCCTGCAACGACTGGTCCGGCTGGACATGCCGGTGCCGCGGACCGTGGCCCTTTCTTTTGACGCGGTGCAGCGAATTGCCCAGGGCGACATTCCGGACATCGCGGCCATTCTGGAACAGTTCGACGCCGAGTCATTGCTGTGTGTACGGCCCAGTTCGGAAGATCCTGACTGGGGTGGACCGGGGGCGGTGCTGAATATCGGCATGAACGATGCCCGATATCTGGATCGGTCTGCGGAAATGGGGGCGGATGCGGCGGCGGCGCTATATCTGCGGTTTGTGCAGAGCTATGCGCTCCATATTGCGCGTCTGGACCCTGACGTATTCGATACCATCGATGCGGATGGGCGCGAAGGGCTGAGCTTGTCCCTGCGGGCGTATGAAGATGAAACCGACGAGGCCTTCCCGCAAGATCGAGGAGAGCAACTGATTGGTGTTCTGCGCTCGATGGCGCGTGCCTGGGATGGCACGTCGGCCCGGCTGCTGCGGCAGGCCAAGGGCGCACCTGCGGATGCCGGTTTGGGGCTGGTGATTCAAGAGATGATCCCGGGCGTCGGGCAGGGCGAATGTGGCTCGGGCGTATTGCAACTGATTGACCCTGCGACAGGCATGCCCCAGATCACGGGCCGGTATCTGAGCCAGAGCCAGGGGCGCGACGCGCTGGGGGAAGGTGTCGCTGCGCTGTATCTGGAAAAGGATGAACGCGGCCAGTCGCTGGAGGATGTGGCGCCCGAGGCGTTCGCCGATCTCAAGACCCACGCCGCGCTGATGCGTGAGAAGTTGCGCGAAGAGATGCAGGTTGAGTTCGTGGTGCAGAACGGCAAGGTGCATATTCTGGACGGCGTGCGGGTTCCGCGTGGTTCACGGGCCGGGATGCGGATCGCGGTGCGCTTGGCCGAAGACGGGATCATTCCGCCGCAAGAGGCTGTGATGCGGATCGACCCGCATTCGCTGAACGAACTTCTGCACCGGCAGGTCCATCCTGAGGCCGAGCGTGATGTGCTGACCACAGCCATCGCGGCCAGCCCCGGTGCAGCGACCGGTCGAATTGTCTTTACGGCTGCCGAAGCGCAGGCCAGCGCCGCGCGGGGGGAGCCCTGTATTCTTGTGCGCCGTGAAACCTCGCCCGAAGATGTGCGCGGAATGCATGCCGCAGTAGCTGTTCTGACCGAAAAGGGCGGGATCACCAGCCATGCGGCGGTGATTGGCCGTGGTCTGGGTCTACCGTGTATTGTCGGCGCGTCCGAAATGCGGTTTCAGACCAAGAAAAAGCTGCTAAGTGCACCGGATGGGCGTGTGTTCAAGACAGGCGATATTCTGACCATCGATGGGACTTCGGGTCAGGTATTGGCCGGACAACCCGAGATGCTTGAAGCGGCGCTGGATGATTGCTTTCAGACACTGATGAGCTGGGCCGATGCCGAGCGGGACATCGCCATCCGCGCCAACGCCGATACACCCGCTGACGCGCAAACTGCACGAAACTTCAAAGCAGAAGGGATCGGGTTGTGCCGAACGGAACACATGTTCTTCGATCCCGGTCGTTTGACCGTAATGCGCGAAATGATCTTTGCGCAGACCCCATCTGGACGCGCTGCTGTGTTGGAACGGTTGCTGCCGATGCAACGGCAGGATTTTGTGCAGTTGTTCCGGATTATGGAGGGGCAGCCGGTCTGCATCCGCCTGTTCGATCCGCCCTTGCACGAGTTTCTGCCCACTACGCGCACTGGTCAGCGCGAGCTGGCTGAGGCGCTGGATTTGCCAATCTCGGATGTCGAACGTCGGGTCGAGGCGATGAGCGAATACAACCCGATGCTGGGATTGCGCGGGGTTCGTCTGGGTGTCACCGTGCCGGAAATCTACGACATGCAGGCACGCGCGATCTTCGAGGCGACGGTTGAGGCCAGCAAAGAAGGTGCCCCTGTCGTGCCCGAGGTCATGATCCCGCTGGTCTCGGCCAAGCGCGAGGTTGAACTGGTCAAAACACGCATCGATACTGTAGCGGCCGAGGTTGCCTCGGAGCAGGGGCAGGAGTTCGACTATCGATTGGGAGTGATGGTGGAAACGCCTCGGGCCTGTCTGCGCGCGAATGAGATTGCGCCACATTCCGCTTTCCTAAGCTTTGGAACAAACGACCTGACCCAGATGACCTACGGATTGTCGCGCGATGACGCGGGGCGCTTCATGTCGGCATATGTCCGCCAAGGCGTGTTTGGCGAAGATCCATTTCACGTTCTGGATGCAGATGGGGTAGGTGAATTGCTGAAGCTGGGGGCCGAGCGCGGGCGCCAAGCCCAACCAGACGTTACGCTTTCTGTCTGTGGCGAACATGGTGGTAACCCCGAATCAATCGCAATCTGCCGGTCACTTGGATTCGACTATGTGTCCTGTTCTCCTTTCCGGGTTCCTGTCGCTCGGCTGTCTGCCGCTCAACTGGCGATTTCGTCCAAACTTGGGGGTTGACTAACTGTCTCCTACCTAGAAATAGTGGCGTAAGAAACGTTCCGCTGTCGATAATAATTGGCGGCGTGAGCGGTTTTTCTCTTGCATTTTTTTCAGAACTGGACGTCTCGCTTCGTCTGGGGTATTAGCCTCGTCGCGCCCGCCGGGGGAGGGTATGGCGCGTTTGTGCCTGTGCGAGGTTATCTGATGAGACGCTACATAGTGGCTGTTGCCGTGGGGGCCGCAGCCTTGCTACCGAGTTTGTCCTTTGCCGATAGGCAAGGCGATACAAAATCTGTTGAGTTGGTCACACGTAACGAGTTGCCAGCACAAAGCTTCCGCGATTACCTGAAACTGTTTAAGCCGCGTAAGGCGCCGGAAAAAGTCGAAATCTCCTACACCAAAGCCTGGCTGGACCAGCAGCCAAAGGCGACCGGAGATGAAAATTTCCGTTGTCTTGCCGAAGCGCTGTATTTCGAGGCTCGCGGTGAAAGCGTACGTGGTCAGTTTGCAGTGGCCGAGGTTATCCTGAACCGGGTTGAAAGCGGTCGCTTTCCGGATTCACTGTGCGGTGTGATCAAGCAAGGAACGGGCAAGAAATATCAGTGCCAGTTCACCTACACCTGTGACGGGCAGAAAGAGATTATCAACGAAAAACGTGCTTATGATCGCGTTTCGAAAGTCGCCCGTGCCGCAATCGATGGTGTAGCTGAAGAGATGACCGCAGGTGCCACGCACTACCACACCAAGGCAGTGCGCCCGTCCTGGTCCCGCGTTTATAAAGAAACGGCGCGTATTGGCGTGCATATCTTCTACAAGCACAATTATCGCACGGCCAGCAACTGATTGACGCACCAGCGCTGGAAGGGTGCTGGCAACAGGCGTTTTACCAACTATGTTGCGAGCCAGGAGGCTCGCAATGACCATAACACGCCGACAGTTTCTGCAATCGACCCTGGCCTTGTCGATGATACCACGCGTGGCGATGGCATCTGCCACCGAACTGGTGGCACAGACTTCCCTCCAGCAGATCGCGCCCCAGGGATATCCGGAAACTCCGGTCTGGAGTTATGGCGGCGGTGTTCCGGGCGCGGAAATCCGTGTTCCGCAGGGTGCTCGAGTACGCCGCAAGCTTGTAAACATGCTGCCGCAACCAACGACCGTTCACTGGCATGGCATCCGGATCGACAATGCGATGGATGGAGTGCCCGGCCTGACGCAGGAAGTTGTGCAGCCAGATTCCAGCTTTGAATATGATTTCGTGGTGCCGGATGCGGGAACCTATTGGTATCATGCGCACAACCAATCGATGGAGCAGGTCGCGCGTGGGCTTTATGGCCCTTTGATCGTCGAAGAAGCCAGCGGACCCGATGTTGATCAGGACCTGACCTTAATGCTGGACGATTGGCGCCTTGACACCGAGAGCGCAAAGATATCCAGCGATTTCGACAATGGTCATGATCTGAGCCATGCGGGTCGGCTGGGCAACATTGTAACGGTGAACGGAGAGTTTGACCCTTCTTATCCGGTGCAGGCGTCTGAACGATTGCGATTGCGGGTGATCAATGCCGCGAATGCCCGGGTATTCGACGTAGCGCTCGACGGGCTTGCTGGTTGGATTGTTGCGCTTGACGGTATGCCGCTTGAGGTTCCATTGCGAGTTGAGAGCAGTTTTCCTTTGGCGCCTGCGCAGCGGGTTGACTTGATCGTTGATGTCTCAGCGGAATCCGGCCAGACGGCAAGTATTGTGAGTGTAGAACGGGATGGCGCTTACGGACTCGTCAAATTTGATGTGTTCGGAGTAGCATCGCGTATTGCTGATGCAAAAGTTAGACCGTTGCCAGCAAACCGAATGCCCGAAATTGAACTGCAGAATACACCTCTGCATCGTATGACGATGCAGGGGGGGGCAATGCGCTGGCTGGAGAGCGCCAAATTGGGCAATTCCGAGCTGTCGGGGCGCGAGTTGGCTCAGCTTGGACGATTCTGGGCTTTGAACGGATATGCGGAGCGGCCAGATGATCCGTTTCTGGATGCGCGATTGGGATCAGTTCATCGGATTGAATTCGCAAATGAAACGGCGTTTCCACATGCGATGCATCTGCATGGACACCATTTTCGCATTATCCTGCAGGACGGTACACTAGGGCCGTGGCGCGACACTGTTCTAGTCGAGCGAGGGCAGGTGCGGCAGGTAGCGTTGGTAGCTGACAATCCGGGCAACTGGCTGTTGCATTGTCACATGCTTGGCCATGCGGCATCGGGTATGATGAGCTGGTTCCGGGTCACGTAACGCCGCATTCCGTAGCTGGAAAGGCGTTTGCTGTGATGCTATACGCCCGCGAAACGCCTAAAGTGGGCTGATCATCAGTCCACCGAGCCCGAAAAGGTCCGCCGCATGAGCTCTGAAATCCGTCTTGCCTTTGCGCACCCGTCCGAACGGTCCGAGGCTACCGCCGCGCGCGGTGCGCTGGACCGCATTTCGCTGCGCGATCACATCGTTGAGGTCGAGATCGGGGCGTTTCAGGCCGAACGCGGTACCACGCAACGGATCTGCTTTAACATCGTGGTCGAGGTGCGTCCGCTGACAGACCCCATCGATGATGACGTGGATCGTATTCTGTCTTACGACCGTGTAACCGAAGCGATTGCGTTCGAGCTGGCTGCTGAGCGACTAAATTTGCTCGAGACACTGGCAGATCGCGTGGCGGAACGTATTCTGCTTGAGCCTCAGGCTGTAAGAGCCTTTGTTCGCATTGAAAAACTGGATCGTGGACCTGGCGCGCTTGGCGTCGAGATCGTGCGCGGCAAGGATGCGGTACATCATGATGTGACCGAAGAAGAGAGGCCACATCCACGGTTGGTCTTTCTGTCGAATGCAGCAATTTCATCAGGTAATCTCACCGGCTGGATCGACCAGCTTGAGAATCGCCAGCGCCCGCTGATCCTGTGTGTTGGGGCGTCTGATCTGGATGTGCCGCAGACGGGTCACGCAATGACCCAACGCCGGATAGATCTGTTGGCAATTGAACAGAACGCCTGGGTTCTGGCTGCGCGCGATCACCGTTGCGTGGTCGTTTCAACCCGGACCGAGCTGGATTGGGCGATGAAAAACGGCCAGATCTGTGTTTGGGCACCCTCCAAAATTGTTCTGGATGCGGTCGATGGCCCCTCAGCCGCGCCGTCTGACGCGGTGGCGCTGGCTGCTTGGTTCGCGGCAACCTTTGAAGCCAGCGAGATGCTGGTTATTGGCGGAGACCTGCCCGAAGCCCCCAAAACGCCATTGCGCGCAGTTCCGGTGGAGCAGGCGCAACTGTGACCGTCTATTACCGCCCATTGGTCCAGCATGGGAGCACGCGCGTCGACGGGGCGGTGCCACTGGCAGGGCAGGTGCTGTGGTTCTCACAGGCCGAGCGGATTGAGCGCGGGCAAAGCACCCAGATCGTCGATGCCGTTGAAATCCCAAAGGAACAGCTGGATCGTCTGACCTGCGCGCGTCCAGCGATTGCCGGGCTTGATATGGCACGAACGCAGATCATGGGCATTCTGAATGCCACGCCGGATAGCTTCTCGGATGGGGGGCTGTATAACTCGGTCGAGGCCGCTCGGACCGCTGCCGCCGACATGGTAGCGTATGGCGCAAGTATTCTGGACATTGGCGGCGAATCCACGCGCCCGGGCGCTGATTTTGTGCCTGAAGACGAAGAGATTGCCCGCACACGCCCTTTGATTGAGGCAATTCGGGGCGAGACGGATGTGTTGATCTCGATCGATACTCGCAAGGCCGGTGTTGCCAAGGCGGCTCATCTGGCAGGTGCAGGACTGATCAACGATGTGTCGGGATTTACCTTCGATCCTAAACTTGCACCATTTTGCGCGCAGATTGAGGCTCCGGTTTGTGTGATGCATATGCAGGGTGATCCGACCACGATGCAGGATGACCCGCACTATGACAATGTTCTGCTGGATGTTTACGATTTCCTTGAGGGGCAAATCGCGCATCTTGAAGGACTGGGGCTCAGCCGCGATTTGATTGTCATCGATCCGGGCATCGGGTTTGGCAAGAATCTGGACCACAACCTGACCCTTCTGCGCAATCTCAGCCTGTTTCACGGGCTGGGCTGTCCAATCCTTCTGGGCGTTTCGCGCAAGGGATTTATTGGTCAGATCGGCAAAGAGCCGCGCAAGGATGCCCGCGCGCCGGGGTCAATCGCGGTTGCTCTGGCGGGAATATCACAGGGCGTGCAGATTGTACGGGTACATGACGTGGCCGAGACGGCTCAGGCCTTGCGTCTATGGGCCGCCGTCCGGTAATCCGGGCAAAAGGAATTTTCAGGAGACCGACTTATGCGCAAGCTGTTTGGAACCGACGGGGTGCGGGGCACCGCCAACACGCACCCTATGACGGCGGAAATGGCTTTGCGAATTGGCGCCGCTGTGGGGCGGTATTTCCGCCGCGATGCCTCGGGCGTACACCGCGTTGTTATTGGCAAGGATACGCGGCTGTCGGGCTATATGCTGGAAAATGCGTTGACGGCAGGTTTGACCTCGACCGGTATGAACGTGCTTCTGCTGGGGCCGGTGCCGACTCCTGCGGTAGGGTTGATGACGCGCTCGATGCGCGCGGATCTGGGCGTGATGATCTCGGCCAGTCACAATCCGGCGATCGACAATGGAATTAAATTCTTTGGGCCGGACGGGTTCAAGCTGTCCGATCAAGCCGAGATTGAGATCGAGCGGCTGATCGAAGAAGGCGTAAGCCCCGCACAGGCGCAGAATATTGGTCGTGCGCGTCGGGTCGACGATGCGCGGTTCCGTTATGGCGAGCGCGTGAAATCATCGCTGCCGCGCAACCTGCGCTTGGATGGGCTGAAGGTCGTGATCGACTGCGCCAACGGTGCCGCGCACCGTACTGCGCCGGAAGTTCTTTGGGAGTTGGGAGCAGATGTGATCCCGGTCGGCATCGCGCCGAACGGCAAGAACATCAACCTCGGATGTGGCTCAACCCAGCCTCGTGTTGCGGCCGAAACCGTGGTTTCACATGGCGCCGATGTAGGTATATGTCTGGATGGGGATGCCGACCGCGTCGTTGTGATCGACGAAACTGGCGCTGTCGCCGATGGGGATCAGTTGATGGCTCTGTTGGCGACCGCGTGGTCCCGCGCGGATCAGCTGAAAGGCGGCGCCTTGGTGGCCACTGTGATGTCGAACCTCGGGTTGGAGCGGCACCTGGCCGGGCAGGGGCTGCGTCTGGAGCGGACTGCCGTTGGCGACCGCTATGTGGTTGAACGGATGCGCGAGGGTGGTTTCAATCTTGGTGGCGAACAGTCAGGTCACATCGTGATGAGCGATTATGCCACAACCGGCGACGGTCTGATGGCGGGGCTGCATTTTCTGGCAGAGATGGTGCAATCCGGCAAGAAAGCCTCGGACCTATCGCGCCAGTTTGAGACGGTGCCGCAATTGCTGAAGAATGTGCGCTTTAGCGCGGGGCAGGCCCCGCTGGAAGCGGCCAGCGTCAAAAGCGCGATTTCCGAGGCTGAGGCGCGTCTGAATGGGCAGGGGCGTTTGCTGATCCGCAAATCGGGCACGGAACCTCTGATCCGGGTGATGGCGGAATGCGAGGATGCCGCACTGCTGACCCAAGTGGTCGATGGGATCGTATCCGAGGTTGAGGCGGCGACAGGTTAACGCCCCAGTAGCATTTTCTGCAGAGTGAACCACTGGCTGATTGCCAGCCCGGTTAGGATCATGGCAAGCGCGATATAGAACCGCAGCGGCAGGGCTTCGGATAGAATCCAGGCCCCGAACACCATCGACCAAACGGGCACCTGATAGTTCACCAGCGTCAGAAAGACGGACCCGGCGCTGCGGGTGATGGATACTCGCAGCAGGGTGGCGAAGGCCGTGGGGACAAGGCCCAGAACGATCAGGGCCAGACTGGGGCGCGTTCCCTGCCACGAGGGCAGCCCCTCGGTTAGCAGCATGATAGGTATCAATAGTACTGCGCCAACCAGCAGCGTCAGGGCTGCCAGAGCCATCGGTTCAATCGGCGGGCAGCGGCGGGTCAGGATCGACGAGCTGGCGTAGCACAAGGCTGCCGTGACGCAGGCCATTTGCGCCAGTGGCTGCGTACCCTGACCCAATTGCGCCAGACCGGGCCCGATCAACACAAGCGCGCCAGAGAAGCCAAGGCAAACGCCGACCAGACGCCGTAGGTTCATAGGCTCATCCGAAAAGAAATGTGCCAGCGGCAGAACCATCAGCGGAATCGCCGCCATGGACAGACCCGCAAAGGCCGAAGGGACAAATTGTTGCCCCCAGCTTAACAGCATGAAGGGAACCGCCGTCGACAGAATGCCGATGAAGAAAATCGAACTCAAAAGGGCTGGTGTCAAACTCGGAATACGCCGTCCGGTAAGGCGCATCAGCACCAGCAGCATAACGGCACCCAATGTGGTGCGCGACGTCGCCACGGTGACCGGTCCATAGCCTTCCAACGCCATGGCAACCACCATAAACGTCCCGCCCCAGATGAGGCCCAGCGTGAAAACACCGCTCCAATCCTGTTTTGTCGGTTGTTGAACCATTCCATCCACTTATCCCGCGAATCTGACGGTGTCACGCGCTGATATTGACATTAGGTAAGTCATTACTTACCGTAAGCTATGGCTTACAAAGAAGTGCTTTCGGCTTTAGGGGATTCGACCCGTCGTCAGGTTTTTGAGGCGGTGGCCAAGCGCCCCAGGGCGGTTGGTGATCTGGCTGCGGATTTGCCCGTAAGCCGCCCGGCGGTCTCGCAACATTTAAAGGTCTTGTCCGATGCCGGACTTGTCGTTTGCAGGGCTGAGGGAACGCGCCGCATCTATGCCGCCCGACCCGAGGGGCTGGCCGACCTGCGCGCCTGGCTCGAGCAATACTGGTCGGACGTGTTGGAGAGTTTCGCCGCCGAGGTAAACGAAGGACGAGATGCATGATCGAACCAATCATTAAGACCATTGTTGTGAACGCAACGCCCGAGCGCGCCTTTGACATTTTTGTAAATCGCATCGCCAATTGGTGGCCATTGGATGGGCACGCTGTCTCAGCGGCGCAAGGCAAGCCTGCGCTGGCAGTTGTGATCGAACCTCATGTCGGCGGTGCGGTTTATGAAACCATGTTCGATGGCACCCGCGCTGATTGGGGCAAGGTGTTGATCTTCGAACAGGGGGCTCGCCTGGCCTTCAGCTGGCACCCCGGCACCAACACCGACCGCCCCACGCGGGTTGAGGTCCGGTTCGCAGCCCACGGAGCCGGGCATACCACGGTCACTCTGACCCATTCGGGCTGGGAAGTCTGGGCATCTGAGGCGTCGGACAAACGCACCGGTTACGACAGTGGCTGGGATTATGTTCTGGGCGAATGCTACGCAAATGCTGTCACCAAATGAAAAGGGCGGCCACCGGGGCCGCCCTTTCGCTGACAATTGTCAGACTTAGTTCTTTTCTTTGTCGACCATTTTGCCAGCCGAGATCCAGGGCATCATGGCGCGCAGTTTTGCACCGGTTTCCTCGATCATGTGCTCATCGTTCGCACGGCGCGACGCTTTGATGGTCGGTTGGCCTACAGCGTTTTCCAGCATGAAGTCACGGACGAATTTACCCTGCTGGATGTCGTTCAGAACCTCTTTCATACGCGCTTTGGTCTCGTCGTATTTCAAAATACGCGGGCCGGTGACGTACTGGCCATATTCAGCCGTGTTCGAGATCGAATAATCCATGTTGGCGATGCCGCCTTCATAGATCAGGTCAACGATCAGCTTCACTTCGTGCAGACACTCGAAATATGCCATCTCGGGCGCGTAGCCGGCCTCAACCAGCGTTTCAAAGCCGCAGCGGATCAGTTCAACCAGGCCGCCGCACAGTACGGCCTGCTCACCGAACAGGTCGGTTTCGCATTCCTCGCGGAAGTTGGTTTCGATGATGCCCGAACGGCCGCCACCGATGGCCGAGCAGTAGGACAGGCCGATTTCCAGCGCTTTGCCGGTCGCGTCGTTGTCGACCGCGACGAGGCAAGGAACGCCGCCGCCTTTGGTGTATTCGCCGCGCACGGTGTGACCGGGGCCTTTGGGGGCCATCATGATCACGTCAACGCCTTCTTTCGGCTCGATCAGGCCAAAATGGACATTCAGGCCGTGGGCGAACGCGATGGCAGCGCCCGGCTTGATGTTGTCGTGGACGTATTTCTTGTACGTCTCAGCCTGCAGTTCGTCAGGCATGGTGAACATAATAACGTCGCACCAGGCTGCGGCTTCGGCGATGCCCATCACCTGCAGGCCTTCCGCTTCGGCTTTCTTGGCCGAGGGGGAGCCTTCGCGCAGGGCGATGACCAGGTTCTTGGCGCCCGAGTCGCGCAGGTTCAGCGCGTGGGCGTGGCCTTGCGAGCCATAGCCCAGAATCGCCACTTTTTTGTCTTTGATCAGGTTGATGTCGCAATCGCGATCGTAATAGACGCGCATTTCGCCGGTCCTTTCAGTTTCGGTTGATGTGCTTCTATCTTGCGTGATTGCTATTGGCGATAGGGTTTGGATTGGGTATTTGACAAATAGATGAAGAATAATTCTTCTAGTGAACAAAATGTGAAAAAATCATGCTTGATGATGTTGATCGACGTATACTACGCCACTTCCAGGCCGAGCCAAGCCTGACAACGGCAGAATTGGCTGAGCGATGCCGCATCACTACGGGCGTCTGCTGGCGCCGGATCGAAAAGATGCAAGCGGCAGGAGTGATCGAGGGGCAGGAAGCCGTTATCGACTGGGCCGCCTTGGGCTATGCGGTCGAGGTCTCTTTGCGGATAACGCTGGACAAGACGCAGGCACGGGCGTTCGACGAATTCACGGCGGCGGCGCGGAACGTGGCCGAGGTGATCGAGATCCAGACCTTCCTTGGCCGGGTGGATGTGCGCCTATCGGTGTTGGCGCGAGATATGGCGCATTATCAACAGGTCTATCGCGATCGCATTCTGACCCTACCGCATATCGCCGATATCGAAGCCCTTATGCATATCGCCCGAGTCAAACGGGATGAGGTGTTGCCGGTATGATCGAACTGGATGAGATCGACCGCAGAATTCTGCGCGCGCTGGTGCAGGACGCGACCCAAAGCGCGGGAGCTCTGGGGCGCCGCTTTGGCTTATCGCAGCCCGCGACCTGGCGGCGTATTCGTCGACTGGAAGAAGCAGGCGTGATCAAGGGGCGGCGGCTGCGTCTGAATGCCGAGGCCCTGGGTTTTGGAGTGACCGTCTTTCTCGGCGTGAAACTTGCGCGAAAAGGGCAGGTCAGCCTTGAAGATTTTGAACGTGCCGTCAGCGCCATTCCCGAGGTGCAGACGGTTGAGCATGTGCTGGGTCTTTATGATTATCGCTTGCGCGTCGTGGCGCGGGATCTGGCAGACTTCGAACGGGTTCTGCGCCGAAGGGTGATGACCTTACCAGGGGCCGGAGAGGTCGAAGCCAATGTACTGCTGAGCGAAGAACGCCTGCCCGGGCCGATCGGTTAGTATTTAGTGCGGATGCGGAACCCCGGATGATGGGTCATGCGGGCGAAAGTCATCGGTTGCCCGTCCTTCCACGTGGTCCGTTCCAGCTGAATCATCGAAGTGCCAGTGGTCGTGCCCATGAAATCAGCTAGACGATTGTCCGCCGAGATCGCGCAAAAGGCGATTTCAGCTTCGGTGAACGGGGCAGCATTCAACAACCATTCGTGTGGGCCACTTTTGTTGAGGTCGGCTTGCTCGACCTCGGGCACGGCTTCGATATTGATCCAGCGTTCTTCAAGCTGGAAGGGGCGGTTGTCTGCATAGTGCATGCAGATCACGTGCAGAACGCGCGCGTCCGGTTCGACATTCAGTTGCGAGGTCAGCCAGCCGGGGCTGTAGACCACGTTCCGTTCCACCAGCGCATAGCGATAGGCTGAGTTTTGGTTCTCAACCGCTTGTCTCGCAAGTGAAATTTCAAGCTTGGCTTGTTTGCGTGGTTCTTTCTTGACCCGCGTTCCGCTTTTGCGCTTGCGCTCGACAAAGCCCTGTTCAGCGAGCTCCCTCAGCGCCCGGTTCACCGTGGCGCGGGCACAATTGAACTCTTCCGCTAATTGGGTTTCGGTGGGTAAAAGCGAGCCCTGAGGCCATATGCGGGATTCAATCCGCCGCTTTACCTCGTCTCGAACGACTTGAAAACTAATCCGCTTTTGCGCAGTCACGAGTAAAATTATCCGTTCTTGTTCAAAGTGTGTGTATCTGTTCAGAAACACGCTAGGGTGTAAAGGGGACCTGACTCTGGTTGGCGTCATTTCTGCTAATTGTGGCATGTAAAAACTCAAAATGAAATTTTTGGCTGTGGGTTACTTTGGGTCAACTTCAGGCCGCGTTTGACGCTTTACCGAGCGCGCAAGACAAGGCAGAACAAAAAGGACCCAATAGAAAGGATGCGTCATGCCGGCACTACTGAATACTGTTGACCCGGGCGGGCTGGAGGAGTTCTCGGTGGTTTTTACCGACCGTTCTCTGAACCATATGTCTGCAAGTTTTCAGCAAGTCATGCGCGAAATTTCGGCAATGCTGCGTGAAGTTTACAATGCTGAAGGCGCTGCGGTCATTCCTGGCGGAGGCACCTATGGGATGGAAGCTGTCGCGCGACAGTTTGCGCGGGGTGCTGATGTGCTTGTCGTACGCAATGGGTGGTTTTCATATCGGTGGAGTCAGATCATCGAGTCAGGTGATCTGACATCGTCGACCACCGTTCTCAAAGCGCGCGAAACCGGCAATTCCAGCCCGTCACCTTTTGCTCCGGCCCCGATTGATGAAGTTGTGGCGACAATCCATGAGAAACGACCGGGTATTGTCTTCGCACCGCATGTTGAGACCTCGGCCGGAGTGATTCTGCCTGATGATTATGTGACAGCGATGGCCGCTGCTGCGCATGAGGTGGGGGCGTTGATGGTGCTGGACTGCATCGCCTCGGGCTGTGCCTGGGTCGATATGAAGGCCACCGGAGTGGATGTGCTGATCTCGGCTCCGCAGAAGGGGTGGAGCGCAACGCCATGCGCCGGTCTTGTCATGCTATCCGAACGCGCCGAGGCGCGGCTGGCAGAAACCTCATCCGATAGCTTTGCGATAGATTTGAAGAAATGGCGCCAGATCATGCAGGCCTACGAGAATGGCGGCCATGCCTATCACGCCACCATGCCGACGGATTCTCTGCTTTCCTTCCGCGACACAATGGCCGAGACGCGCGCGTACGGCTTCGAAAAGCTGCGCGCGGCGCAATGGGCGCTGGGTGATGGCGTCCGGGCCTATCTTAGGGACATGGGCGTCATGTCGGTTGCTGCCGAAGGGTTCGGCGCGCCCGGTGTGGTGGTCAGCTATACAGCAGACCCCGAAGTGCAGAACGGCAAGAAGTTCGCGGCCCTGGGCATGCAGATCGCAGCGGGCGTGCCGCTGCAATGTGACGAACCCGAAGGGTTCAGTACCTTCCGTCTCGGCCTGTTTGGCTTGGACAAGCTGTATGATGTTGACGACACGATTGCGCGCCTGAAAAGGGTTCTGGATCAGGTGCTGTAATAGCGTGGCGGGCAGAAGCCCGCCCTGCGGTTCAGCGGACGCCGAGGCCCATTTGCATGAGCGTCTTGCGCACGGGTGGTAGGGAATAGAGCGCATTCAGCCCCATCGCTCGTGCGTCGCGCAGCGGACGCGCTTCGATCATGGAGGCGCGGTTCAGCAGGTCGATGCCCTTGACGCGCAGTTCGATCTCGGTATGGCGGGCCTTGTGATAGGAATCCAACATCTGCGCATCGCCTAAGCCCTCGGGCCGGGCTTGCGTCAATTCCAGCAAGCAGCGCAGATCGCCCAACGACATGTTCAGCCCCTGCGCACCAATAGGTGGCACCACATGCGCGGCCTCGGCCATCAGCGCGATGCGTTCGCCCGACAACCGTTCCGCCGACTGGCTGATGATCGGCCAAATCGTCCGGCGTGAGGCCAATTTCAGCGGTCCGAACAGCCCGCAAGAGCGTTCGGTCATGGCGGCTTCGAACGCGTCGGATTCAAGGTTTAGCAGTTCAACGGCACGTGGCCCACGTTCCATCCAGACAATCGCCGAGGACGGCTGGCCTTGCCAGTCGGGCAGGGGCACCAAAGTGAACGGCCCGCCCGAGCGGTGAATCTCGGTCGAGACATTGTCGTGTGGGATGGGATGGGTGACGGCGAAGGCGAGGGCCTTTTGGCCGTAGCGCGTGGTATGAACATTGATCCCGGCAGCTTCGCGCATTGGTGAACTGCGCCCGTCGGCGGCGATTACCAGTTTGCAGCGGATGCGGGTTCCGTCGCTCAGGCCGACCCGCGCCTCATTGGTGCGGGTGAACAGGCTGACCGTGCCGGTGCCCGGGCGGAAATCGACATTTGGCAATTCGGCCAAGCGTACTACCATCTCGCGGCGCAACAGCCAGTTGGGCAGGTTCCATCCGAATGGCTGGTCCGAGATATCGGCGGCGTTGAAATCACGCACGACGCGCGGTTCAGGCACATCTCCGCCCGCATCTACGATGCGCATGATCTGCAGGGGCGCGGCGTGGGCATCCAGTTTGGCCCAAAGCCCGCATTGTTCCAACAGACCGTGGGCAGGCTGCAAAAAAGCGGTGGTACGCAGATCCGATCCGTCCACGTCCCGCTCGGTGATCGGAGGGGTGGGATCGACGCAGACTACGTCGAACCCGGCAGCGCCAAAGGCGGCGGCGGCGGTCAATCCGGCGATTCCGCCGCCGGAAATCAGGATGTCACAGCTGTCAGTCATGAGTATGTCTCCGTTGCCGCAGACACTAGTGCTGTTGCGCGGTGGGCGCCAAGTGACATCCTGTCTCGTGCTTTATCCCCGAGAGATCAAAATCAGGACAAGGAACATCGTCGGCACCAGCATCAGGGCGGGAATATAAAGACCCGGCAGGCCGAACAGAAGGATGGAACAGCCCCACATGCTGACCAGCGCCGCGGCTGTATAATAAAGGTCTTCAGCTTCGGCATTGGCCGCGTCCCGGGCCATCCAGCCAAACACGGGAATTGCGAACAAAAGGCGCTGCCAAAGAGGCAGGCGCTGTGGCATCTCAAGCGCGGTCATTGGGGTCTCCGATTCTGTTCGTCGCTGAGCTGCATATGGGGTCAATTCTGCAACTGCGAAACGAACAGATCGTCGCAGTGTGACAGCCTATCGCAGGCGACCCAGAAACCCGGTCAGATCATCGGTGTGATGGTGAATATGGTCAGCCTCGTGCGGGTCAGGCGCGACGTGCACGGTACGCATTCCCATCTCGTGCGGGGCGGCCAGATTGCGTGGATCATCTTCGAACATGGCGGCTTTCGCGGTATCGATTCCATCCTGCGCAAAGATCGCCTCGAACGCGGCTTTTTGCGGCTTGGGGCGATAGCCTGCGTGTTCTACGCCATAGATCGCGTCGAACAGCCCATTCAGACCGCGTGCCGCCAGAACGCGCTCGGCATAAGGTGCAGATCCATTGGTATAGACAATGCGTCGCCCGGGCAAAGCGCGGATATGTTCCGCCAGCGCAACATCGGGTTCCATATGGCTCATGTCCACCTGATGCACGGCGTACAGATAGGGATCGGGGTCCAGATCGTGCTCTGCCATCAGGCCCGCGAGTGTCGTGCCGTATTCGCGCCAGTAATGTGAACGCAACCGGTCGGCCTCGGGGCGGTCGACGCCGATAGCTTGCACGACGTAATCCGTCATCAGCACTTCGATCTGATCGAACAGGCGCATATGCGGCGGGTAAAGCGTGTTGTCTAGATCGAACACCCATTGGGTGACATGGGAAAAGGCAGGTTTGACCATGCTTTGGGTTTAGGGCGGTGGGCTGCGGTTTTCAATGCCGCACTTGATCGGGGGGGCGTGTGGCGGCTAGACAGGTCCGAACGAGGAGACAATTCAGCCGATGCCCCAATCCAAACAGTCCAATACGGACGCCTATAGCCTTATTCTCGAAGCGATAGACGTCGGTGTCTACAAGCCTGGTGATCGGCTGGTGGAAAGCGAACTGGCCGAGCGGTTTGGCGTTTCGCGTACTCCGATCCGCGAGGCGCTGCAGCGGCTGGAAACGCAGTCGTTGCTGGAACGGGACGGGCGGTCGTTGATCGTGGCCTCATTGGACCACAACCAGATGGCCGAGCTTTATGTTGTCCGGCGTGAATTGGAAGGGCTGGCCGCACGTCTGGCCGCAAAACACGCAACCGAAGAGGAAATTCGGGTCCTTCGGGACATGGTGGTGGCTGACAATGAGTTGATCGGAGATCCTGTTGCGCTGTCGCGGGCCAACCGGAGATTTCACGAACAGATTCACCTGGCTTCGCATAACCGCTATCTGGTGCAGCAGCTTGATCTGGTGCATCGGACCATGGCCTTGATGGCGACCACATCGCTGGCCGCAGAAGGGCGTGGCGAGATTGCGCAGAGCGAGCACAAAGGCATCGTGGACGCGATTGCGGCGCGAGACGAGGACGCGGCGGCCAAGGCGTTGCAGGATCACATTTCGGTCGCTTTCATGACGCGGCTGAAACAGGATGCGATCCGGCGCGAGAAATAGCGGCCTCACGTTCCTCGACCGCATGGCCGTGCTGGGTCTTGTCCCAGAAGAACGGATTGACCGCCAGTTCCCACAGGCCTTTGTAGGCCGCCAACACGCCCAGCGGATAGTAAAGCACCATGGTCGGCACCCAGGGTAGCAGGAACCTGCGTTTGCCTGCGATGACACCGCAGATACCCACCAATAGGTTGGCGGCTTCGGCGACGAGAAACAGAACCACGCAGGCAGTCAATAAACCGGGTGTCAGGATTGGTTGATACAGGTGGGGCAGCCCGAAAAAGATGGGCCAGAACGCCCACAAAAGCGGGGCCAGAAGGAATTGGCCCAGTGTTCCCAGAAAAAAGGCCTGTAAGCCCAAAAAGCGCAGCAACCCCAGATCGCGCAGCAATTGGCGTGGTGCGCGCATATGCACCAGATAGGTTACCATGAACCCCTTCAGCCAACGCGAACGCTGCTTTACCCATGGCCAGGCGCGAAAGTTCGCCTCTTCATAGGTCGTGGTGCTGACGATCTCGGTCCGATATCCGGCACGGCTTAGGCGGACACCCAGATCGGCATCTTCGGTGACATTATGGGCATCCCAACCGCCCAGTTCGACCAGCTTGTCGCGGCGAAAAAAGAAGGTTGTGCCGCCCAGCGGAACGACCAGACCAATTCGCGCGATGCCTTTCAGGACGACGCGAAACCAGCCGCTGTATTCGATGCTAAAACAGCGCGACCGCCAATTGGTGCGCGGATTGTAGTAGTCTAGAATACCTTGCAGGCACACCACTTCCTTTGGGGCGTTCGCGAAATGGCGGACAACGGTTTCAATCTGATCGGGTTGCGGCGCGTCTTCGGCATCCCAAACGCCCAAAATCTCTCCACGGCAGAAATCCAGCGCATAGTTCATCGCACGGGGCTTGGTGGTCAGGTCACCCCGAGCCGGCACAACAATGGCGCGCATCCAGGTTGGCAGTTCTATTTGCCTGAGCGCCTCATTGGTTACGTCATCCCGCTCTTCCAGCACCAGAATGACATCCAGCAACGCTTTGGGATAGGTCAGGCGGCGCAGCCGGGCGATCAGGTCATCGGCAATCTCGCGTTCCTTATATAGCGGCACCAGGATCGAGACGCGGGGTAGGCGAAGTGACTCAGAGGTCTTTGTTGTTGGCTCAGATTTTTCTCGCCATAGATAAGCAATGAGCCCCGAGAGCCTGAGAGACAAGAACAACCCCAGAGTCAGCAGTGCAAAGCCCAAAAGAAGGCCGAGGCCAACTATCGGGAAACAAACACAGAGTGCCGCGAACAGGATAAATCCAATGATCGGCCCACGGCGCGTCTGGGCCGACCAATTCCTGCAGCTTTGCCGCGCCTCAACGCGAGTTTCTGCAGCTTGTGCTAGCGGTTGAGCATATTGACGAGCGATGGCAGCATCGATCTGCTCGGGTCCTGCCAGAACCGGGATGATCGTGTAACCGTGGCCTTTCAATGCGTCTGCCACTGCGTCGAATGTATCTGGCCTGGCTGTAGCGATCAGCAGGATTGGCCCCACACGCATCCAGGGCAGTACATTGTGCTTCAACCAAAACTCGACCGGTTCGAGCAAGCAGAGGTCTGCGGCTGGTGGTACCTGCGCAAGATCGGCGATCTGAAGGCCGGTTTGGTCAGACAGCGCCGAGAGAACCTGCGCACGGCTGGCCCATACTTCACTGACCAGTATTTCCCCCAATGGCGCGTTCTGGAATACTTGCATCCGCAGGGCGCGCGCCAACTGGTCGGATGTGATGATGCCTTGTTCGACGAGACATGTGCCGAGCGGTTTGCGCGAATGCGGCCCGGGCACAGGCTGCGCCAGTGTCTGACGCTGGAGATTCAATTCGACCATAACGAAACCCTGCCGCATGTAACATCCGGCAGGGTTGCTTAGTCAGGGTTAACACACGGTTAACGCTGTTGAATTCGCCTTTAAGCTTGTGCTTTTTGATCCGCCATCGCCGCGGCAAAGCGTTCGAACAGGTAGAAACTGTCCTGCGGGCCGGGTGACGCTTCTGGATGATGCTGCACCGAATAAACCGGGCGACCCGTCATGCGGATGCCGCAGTTCGAGCCGTCAAACAGAGAGCGATGCGTTTCGACTACGCCATCGGGCAGTGTTTCCGCGTCCACGGCGAAGCCGTGGTTCATCGAGGTGATCTCGACCTTGCCGGTTTCCATATCCTTGACCGGATGATTGGCACCATGGTGGCCGTGGTTCATCTTGATCGTCTGCCCACCAAGCGCCAGTGCCAGCATCTGATGGCCTAGGCAGATGCCAAAGACGGGCAGATCTGTTGTATCCAGCACTTCCTTGATCATGGGAACTGCATATTCGCCGGTAGCCGCGGGATCGCCGGGTCCGTTTGACAGGAACACTCCGTCCGGCTTGTGTGCCAGCACCTCCGCTGCCGTTGCGGTGGCGGGCAATACGGTTACGTCGCAACCCGCCGAGGCGAGGCAGCGCAAGATGTTGCGCTTGGCACCATAGTCGATCGCGACCACCTTGTGCATCGGAGCTTCCTGACGCTGGTAGCCATCGGGCCAAGCCCAACGCATCTCATCCCAGCGATAGCTTTGGGCGCAGGTGACTTCTTTGGCCAGATCCATCCCTTCGAGACCCGCAAAACTACGCGCTGCAGCAATCAGGGCTTCGATATCGAAGTTTCCCTCGGGATCATGAGCTAGCGCCACGTGCGGCGCGCCTTGCTGACGGATCGCGCGGGTCAGGCGGCGGGTATCGACGCCGCCGATTGCGATGCGACCACGGCGGGCTAACCAGCTTTTTAGCTCTTCTGTCGCGCGCCAATTCGACGGCTCGGTCGGGTCCCATTTGACCACCATCCCGGCTGCCACCGGGTCGCCGGTTTCGTCATCTTCGGGATTCACTCCGGCATTGCCGATATGCGGGAAAGTGAAGGTCACGATCTGACCCGCATAAGAAGGATCGGTCATGATCTCTTGATAGCCCGTCATGGCGGTGTTGAAACACAACTCGGCCTCGGTTTGACCGGTTGCGCCGAAGCCCACACCGTAAAACAGGGTTCCATCGGCCAACGCCAGACATGCGGTGGGCTTGGACGGGGCGTTCTGGGCCATGGCGCGACTCTCCTGTAAGGTAAACGGGCGCATAACTAAGTGGGTTATACGCTAGGGTCAAGTCTGTTCAAATTTTGGGCTATTGTTAAAAATCAATGAGTTACAATTAATGTCCACTGTTGTACCAACCTTTTTGTTTCGATATGGTCAGGGTTCCTTTGCCATGGGGATGGACAGACCATATGGATATGCGATCACGGGTGAACTCTGCCCTGAAGCAAGCTATGAAAGACAAAGCCGCCGAGCGTCTTTCGACACTGCGCCTGATCAATGCGGCGATCAAGGATCGTGATATTGCTTCGCGCGCCTCTGACAATGAAGAGACCAAGGGCTGCGGCGATTCTGAAGTGCTTGAAATTCTGGGTAAAATGACCAAGCAGCGCAAGGAAAGCGCACGCGCCTATGAAGAGGGCGGACGCCTTGATTTGGCCGAGCGGGAACTGCGCGAGGTTGAGGTGATTGAGGAATTCCTGCCCAAACAGCTGGACGACGACGAAGTTAGCAAGGCCATTCAGACCGCCATCACGTCTACGGGGGCGGGCTCAATCCGCGATATGGGCAAGGTGATGGGCGAGTTGAAGTCGCGCTATACCGGTCAGATGGATTTCGGCAAAGTAGGACCGATGGTCAAAGATCATCTTTGCGCTAACTCCAACGGCGCTTAATCACGTCGATTTGCGCAGTTTCTGACTCAGATCATCAAACAGCGCGATCCGCTCGTCTTCGGACAGGAACGCGCCGATCTCAACTTCGCGCCCATCGCCGATCAGCGTTACGTAGTGGGGTACCGGACCACCGCTGGTGTGCATTTCGGGACGGGCCCAATAGCGGTTGCAGGTCCATTCCTGATCGCCTTTGTCTGGGTGGTGGTGCACAAGGTGGGCTTGCGTCTGGCCCAAGGTCAGAACCTCGAACACGCTGCGCGCGCGATAGTTTGTCTGGATTGCCAACCAGAGGCCCAGAACCGTCAGCAGCAGGAACGGCAGCAGACCCCACAGGACGATCGAACCCAACATCGCCAGCAGCGGGATCAGTCCGAACAGGAACACCGACAAGATGACGGTAATTGCACCACGTGGTGGCAAGGAGTTGTGCGGCCAAAGCCGCAGTTCCTGTTCAGCGTCCGAGTTTTTTGTCCATTGATAAGGCATGGCGAGAACCTAGCTCAGACCGGCGCAATGTCGAAGCAAAAATCAGTCAGACAACGTGGCCGACGCGGACCCACGACAGGGCATCGTCAAGCCGGTCATCACCCCAGAACACTTCGTCGCGGACAACAAAGCTGGGTGCGCCGAAAACCCCCAGTTTGATGGCCTTGTTTGTCTCGTCCTCCAAGGCTGCAACAGCGTCCGGGCTGCGGGCACGGGCAAGCATCAGGCGTGGATCTTGTTGGCACCGAAGCAGGGCTTCGGAAATGGCGCTTTCGCTACCGGCTTCAATCCCGTCCTCGAACCAGATCCGATAAAGATTTTGCGTGAACCCGGCGCCCCAGCCGTCCTGCATGCCCAGCAAAGCCACCTGATTTGCCAGCGCCAGGTCAGAAATTGGATAGGGGGCGGGAAGTTTGGCGTGGATGTGATATTTCGCAGCGCGCCGCTCAATATCGCGCCACATATAGGCCGACTTCACCGGTTTGCCAGCGAAGGGAATATTTTGCTGTTCCGACATCACCGTGCGCACGTTGAAGGGGCGCCAGGTTACTGTCGCATCGTTTTCTTCGCACCAGCCATCCAGGCGCGTGATGGTCAGAAAACTGTAAGTGCTGCCGATTGAATACCAAAAGTCGATCTCGGGCATAGCAAGGCTCCTGTCAAAAGGGGCTTTGCCAACCAGAATACCGCAAAACGGAGGTTTTTTCGATCTTTGCCCAATTTAAGTGGTCAAAGTAGCGCTTTATCGATGGGTTCTGTCGGCTGAGGGACAGTGCCGCAGGATGTCATCTGGCGCAGGTCGATTTCGATCATGCGGCAGATGGACGAGATCGGAACATCGGTTACGTCGCCTTCGAACGGGTCCTCCATCGAGGCGCTGACCCGTTCAGTCACGAAGAAAATCCAGCAAACCAACGCTCCGATCGGAGCAAAGACTGCCCAGTCAAGCAGAACGGATTTTGTTACCGAGTAGCCCATCCCAGCGGTGATCGAGCGTTGGTCATTCAACGCCAGCGGTAACATGAAGATAAAAATATAGCTGAAGATGCGTCCGACTTCGGCGACCTGCCGCGGGAACGGGGTATTCTTGATACGCTCGCTTTGGCCTTGCGCGTCTGCAAACCGTGCTAGCCGGTTCATCAGCGCCACATGCCAATAGGGGTCGATCTTGCCGGATTGCGCCAGTGATGAAAGCCGCTCACCCTGAAGAAACAACAGGTACGCGGCACGGTTGGATTTCCCTTCGAGCAGAGGCAAATCAGCCGCCAGTTGGGTGTCGCGCCAGCATTCGGGTTCCTGATGCAGCGCGATTTTGTCCACGACCGGCTTGTGTCCGAACATCCACGGGCGGCGGGCGCGTCCATGCGTTGCGGGCTGGCGCAGTTGAAAGGCCAGCATGTTTAGCCAAGCGATATGACGCTCCAGCAACTCGCGGCGCATCTCGGGCGCAAGCGGCGTGCCGTCAGCCTGAACCAGATTGCTGATCGTATTGCCCCAATCGCGACTGGCGTTGACGATGTCCCCCCAAATCCTGCGGGCCTCGACCCAGCGGCCATAGGCCGAGGTGTTCTTGAAACCCAGAAAAAATGCCACTGCCAAACCCAGCATCGTGACCGGTGGGCTGGAGTTCGAGATCAACTCAAGCGGAGTAACTTCATCCACTAGTTCAAGCAGGAGTATCCAGGCCATGACGATGCAAATGAACCCGGCAGAGCCTTTGACCAGTTGCCGAAGTGTGATGCCATGATGGAGAATCATGTGGCGCGCACCCATCTTAGATTATGCTGTTTTCGCAAATACTAACGGCCTGATCTTTGGTGCGTCTACGTGTTGGGTGCAGCAAGTTGCGGATTGGGGGCATAAAAAACACAAAGCCCCGCACGGGGCGGGGCTTTGCTGAATTTGGTTTGGATGGCGGGATTAGTGCGCGTGGCCCTTGTCCCAGTCTTCCTGCTTGGGCAGCTGCTCGAACGTGTGTTCAGGCGGCGGCGTGGGCAGGGTCCATTCCAACGTATCCGCGTATTCGTTCCACGGGTTCGGGCGTGTCTCTTTCGCACCACGCAGCAGGGCGTAGATCACGATGCCGAAGAACAGCAGGAACGAGGCGAACGAGATGAACGCACCAATCGACGAAACGAAGTTCCACTGAGCAAACGCTTCAGGGTAGTCGATATAGCGGCGTGGCATGCCTTGACGGCCCAGGAAGTGCTGCGGGAAGAAGGTCAGGTTGGCGCCGATGAAGAACAGCCAGAAGTGAACCTTGCCCCAGAACTCGGAATACTGACGGCCCGTCATCTTCGAGAAGTAGAAGTACACGCCAGCGAAGATCGCGAAGACTGCACCCAAGCTCATCACGTAGTGGAAGTGCGCAACGACGTAGTAGGTGTCGTGATAGGCACGGTCCACGCCGGCCTGCGACAGCACAACGCCGGTCACACCACCAACGGTGAACAGGAATAGGAAGCCGAAAGCGAACAGCATCGGGGTTTTGAACTCGATCGAGCCGCCCCACATGGTCGCGATCCACGAGAAGACCTTAACGCCTGTCGGAACCGCAATGACCATCGTGGCCAGCATGAAGTAGGCCTGCTGACGCAGCGACATGCCAACGGTGTACATGTGGTGCGCCCATACGACGAAGCCCAGCACACCGATCGCGATGATCGCCCAGACCATCGGCAGGTAGCCGAAGATTGGTTTGCGCGCGAAGGTCGCGATCACGTGGCTGATGATGCCAAAGCCGGGCAGGATCACAATGTACACTTCCGGGTGGCCAAAGAACCAAAGGATGTGCTGATACAGGATCGGATCGCCGCCACCGGCCGGATCAAAGAAGGTGAAGCCAAAGTTGCGGTCCATCAGCAGCATGGTGATCGCGCCTGCCAGAACCGGCAGCGACAGCAGAATCAGCCACGAAGTGACGAAGATCGACCAGCTGAACAGAGGCACCTTGAACAGTGTCATGCCCGGGGCACGCATATTCAGGAAGGTGGTGATCATGTTGATCGCGCCGAGGATCGAGGAGGCGCCCGATACGTGCACGGCGAAGATCGCAAGGTCCATGGACATGCCGCCTTCGGTCGTCGACAGCGGTGGATACAAAACCCAGCCTACACCTGAACCAAGCTGGTCATTACCACCGGGGCTGAGCAGCGAGGCGACGCCCAGCGAGGTGCCAGCGACATACAGCCAGAAGGACAGGTTGTTCATCCGCGGGAACGCCATATCCGGCGCACCGATCTGCAACGGCATGAAATAGTTGCCAAATCCGCCGAACAGGGCGGGGATGACAACGAAGAACATCATCAGAACACCGTGATAGGTGATCATCACGTTCCAGAGGTGACCGTTGGGGGTGCATGGATCGGCCATGAACCCTTCGAGGCACATATACTGAACACCGGGGTGCATCAGTTCGAGCCGCATATAGACAGTCATCAGAACCGAGATCAGACCGGCAAGGGCCGAAAAGACCAGGTAGAGAATCCCGATGTCCTTGTGGTTGGTCGACATGAACCAGCGGGTGAAAAAGCCGCGCTGATCTTCATGCTCGTGACCATGAATGGCTGCGTCTGCCATTAGGTGCCTCCTGTTGCAACTGTACCGCGCAGTCGGACCTCTCCAACGCGCGGGATTCCTGCTGGTTTTAGATTGCGAAGGGGCGACCTTCAATGGTCGAGTTTGATCTGGATCAAGATTAATTGTCGCGGGCAGACTGTGCTGCGCGATAATCTGACCTCGGATGCGAGGGATTTGGGGATTCAGTCCGCGATTACAAGTGGTGACGGGGAAACCCGCTTGACCCGCATCAAGCGGCGGCTCAGAACAACGGGTAAGTCCAACACCGGAGGCCTGTAATGACCGCTTATGATCCCGAAAATGTCTTTGCCAAGATCCTGCGCGGAGAAATCCCGTCAAACCGTGTGTATGAAGACGACGACACCGTCGCGCTGATGGATATCATGCCCCGGGCGGACGGGCACTTGTTGGTGATCCCCAAAACCCCCTGTCGCAACATGCTGGATGCAACGCCCGAGCAACTGGCAGCGGTGATGGCGACGGTACAGAAGATGGCTCACGCTGTGAAAGAAGCGTTTGACGCTGATGGCGTCACCGTTCAGCAATTCAATGAGGCCGCAGGCGGGCAAGAGGTATTTCACCTGCATGTGCATGTATTGCCGCGCCACGAGGGCGTCTCGATACGCCCGCCCGGTAAAATGGGCGATTTTGACCTGATTGCTCAACACGCCGACAAGATCCGCGCGGCACTGACCTGATCCACCTTCGAAGCGAGCTGTCGCAGGCGTCGTGATCACCAAACGCATGGAACACGACACTTGCGTAATCGCGCTGCCCGTCGCAGACCTGAGGAATACGGATCAGTCTTGTTCCATTCTTTTCAGGCGTGCGATCCGGACTCGTAAATCATCAGGCTGCTGTTCGGCGATTTCATTAGCCCGGTTCAAGTTTTTCCATTTGCACCTTCGAGCGTGAGCAAAGCCTCTAATTAGGCCAGCGGCTGGCCAGATCTTGGCCATGGCGTACGCATTGCAACCGCCGCAGCGCGGTTTCGTCATAGCGGCGCTGATTACCCGCAGTAGGTTTGAACGGCGGTAGAAGTCCAGAACCGGATCGTAGGTGCTTTGATTCCAGTGCGAAATGAGGGAGCCCCGATTGCATTCATTTTCGAAAACACCCCCTTGAACCTCTAGTCACTAGAGGAATTATGTAGCATGGTGATTCAGAAAATAGGACTCACTAAAATGGCTCATCAGCATTCCCACAAAGGGCACAGCCACGCGCATGTTGATCCGCAGGCCGGAGATGCGCGCGTTGCCTGGGCCATCGCGGTCAATATGTTCTTGACGCTGGCACAGGTTGTGGGCGGGGTTATTTCAGGTTCGCTCGCCTTGATTGCGGACGCCTTGCACAACCTGTCAGATGCGATTGCGCTGGTCATCGCATTCTTTGCCCGCAAGATCGCTCGTCGACCCGCAAACGCGCGTATGAGTTTCGGGTATGGCCGGGCCGAGGTTGTAGCGGCGCTGGTTAACTACACAACACTGATCGTTCTGTCGGTCTATCTGCTGTACGAAGGCGTAATGCGGTTTGTCGAGCCCGAGCCGGTTAATGGCTGGATCGTTGTCTGGATCGCTGGGATCGCATTGGTCGTCGACCTTGTCACCGCTATGCTGACCTATTCCATGTCCAAGGACAGCATGAATATTCGTGCGGCATTCCTGCACAATGTGGCCGATGCATTGGGGTCCGTCGCCGTGATTGTCGCAGGTACCGCTGTAATTGTCTTCAACTGGACTTGGGTCGACCCAGCGGTCACCATCATGATCTCACTTTACATCCTTTGGCACGTCAAATCCGAGATCGGTGAAACCATACGCGTTCTGATGTTGGGCGCGCCAACAGAATTGGATCCGGAAGAGGTCGCCACAGCCATTGAAGGCGTATCGGGCGTGGCAGGAGTTCACCACATCCATCTGTGGAGCATGCAGGAGCGTGAGCCCGCGCTGTCGGCGCATCTGGTCATCAAACCCGACGCACAAGATAGTGCCGAGGATATCCGGGTGATGGCCAAGCAGGTTCTGCAGAACAAGTTTGGGCTTGGTCATGTTACGCTTGAAATCGAAGCCAGCGGGCACGCTTGCGTCGGATCAACCCGATTTGGGCATCAACAGATTTAGGGGCCTAAAACGAGAATTGCCGTTCCGATATGGGGTCGGAACGGCAGACTCGTAACCAAACACTTTCACGGATTTCGCAGGGCAGCCCTGAGATCACCGGTTAACACACCACTCACTCATGAACGGTCACTACATACTATGTGGTCAGATGGCGTTTGTAAGGAGAGGATGTGAAGAATCCCTGAATTTGAGGCGAATTGAGACCATTCAAAGGAATTTTCTGAATGATTTTCGAAACAGAGTGCCCCAAATTCTAGCATTGTCTTTTGCGTATTCTGGCCAGATCTGTCCGAATACGTGGAATCACCTATAAACTAGGCGCCTTCGGTGGCGAATACCTCATCAAAGGTCTTTTTTAGCGCAACATCGACGTCATCCATGGTCACCGGCAACCCAAGATCGACCAGTGAGGTCACCCCGTGTTCCTGAATTCCGCAGGGCACGATACCGGTGAAATGTGACAGGTCCGGCTCGACATTGATTGAGATGCCGTGAAAGCTGATCCATTTCCGCAGGCGAATGCCGATGGCCGCGATCTTGTCCTCGGCTGGCTGGCCGGTGATCGTCAGCGGCTTGTCTTGCCGTTGCACCCAGACGCCCACGCGGCCGTCGCGGATCTCACCGGTGACATTGAACTCGGCAAGAGCCGCAATCACCCATGCCTCAAGCTGCTGCACAAAGCGGCGCACATCATGACCGCGTTTGCCCACATCAAGCATGACGTAAACAACGCGCTGACCGGGGCCGTGATAGGTGTACTGTCCACCGCGCTTGCTTTCATAGACCGGAAAGCGATCCGGATCGGTCAGATCTTCTCGCTTGGCAGAAGTCCCAGCGGTATAAAGCGGAGGGTGTTCTAACAGCCAAATGCATTCGTCCGCCTCACCCGCTGCAATCGCAGCAACGCGCGCCTCCATGAAGGCAGTGGCCTCGTCGTAGTCGATCAGCCCGTCGGTAGTCTTCCATTCCATGCTCGTTCCTTAGACCGTCTGCGGGGCAGGGGGAAGGGGTCAGGCGGCCTCGGCCAGGCAGCGTTGCAGGACCTGCGCATAAGTGTCCGTGCCCTGTGCGCCGGTCAGCAGATATTTCCCTCCAAACACCATCGAAGGCACGCCCGAGATGCCTCGGCTGGTCCAGAAATCTTGTTTTTCACGCACCGGTTGGGCATGCGCACCTGATTCAAGTGCGGTTCGCGCCGCCTCCGGGTCGAGCCCGGCCGCCTCGACCGCGCCTATCAACACTTCGACGTCAGAGACATCCTGTTGCTTGGTGAAATAGGTTTCGAACAAGGTCAGTTTCAGCGGATGCTGACGCCCCTGTGTTTCCGCCCAGTCAAGCAGTTGATGCGCGGCAAAGGTGTTCACGATTCTGCTGTCATCAGTGAAATTGAAGGTGAACCCAAGTTCAGTGCCCAACGCAGTCAATCGCTCCCGCGCCTGCTGGCTTTGTTCGGGCGTCGAGCCATATTTCTCGGCAATATGCTCCCTCAGATTCTGTCCCTCTGGCCCCATGTTGGGGTTCAGTTCGAACGGATGCCAGCGCAATCGGGCCAGCACATTCTCTTGCTTCAGTGCGGCATCGAGTTGACGAAAGCCGACAATACACCACGGACAGACCACATCCGAGACGACATCAATCTGCACTGTAGGGCGGGGATCGGGCGAGGGCATGGCTGCTCCAGATTGCATTGTATCGCGGTTAGATATGGCTAAAGCACGTGATTTCAATCGGCTGTGTTTTTGCCTCTTCACATCGCGCGGCTCAGCGTCTATACGCCCCTCTACCAAGTCATTGGCAGTGCGGTCGTGGCGGAATTGGTAGACGCGCAGCGTTGAGGTCGCTGTGGGGTAACACCCGTGGAAGTTCGAGTCTTCTCGACCGCACCAGAGCCTTGTGCAAGGTATCCCCCTGATATATAAGAAATCCCTGAAAAATAAGGCTTTCTGGCAAGGCTCGATATTGGATTTTGTGCACAGGCTTTGCACAAACCTTGCACAAACGGGGTTATACCAATGGAGAAAAATCAGGGTGACGCGCTCAAAATAGAGGGCGCTAAGCTCGTCGGCAGTACGTGGCATTACTATAAACGAGTGCCTAAACGACTCGTTGAGGCGTACGATCTATCGTCTTTCCCAAATTACAAAAACGGCTTTGTCAGGGGGTCTATGAAAACCAAGGACCCCGAAGCGGCTAAGAAGCTGGCAAGGGCGATGCTCGTGAGGTTGGACGAGTTGGAGGCAAAAATGTCCTCTGTGTCTGCGCGTGTGATGACCTACGGGGATTTGCAGCCGAAACAGCAATCCCAGCTTGACGGTGAAATCGCGGCCAAGGTCGAAGAGTTGCCAGTGGATCAGAAGCAATTGATCCAAAAGAGCGGCGGCGTTTGGCACGCAGGAGCAGCCATGCGTGAGCATGAGACACGCGCGGCGTTTTTGAATGCGGGGCAGGGTGCTGAGTATGACGTCAAAGATGGTACCGGCGAAGACTACGATCCCGATGAACGCGATCTGGAAGAGGCGCAGGAGTCTGGGCGTATCGCGCTACACAAGAAGAAAGGTAAAGCGCTTCGGGACGCTTTGACTGCCGCAGAGGTGATCGAACCAACGGCTGACGCCGTTAACGGGCTTCGTGGTCTCTTGGACAAGTTCTGTGAGGCGAAAGGGTACGTTCACACCGACAAGATCAAGAATAAGACCCGTGGGCAGTATGAATACGCTGTGAGACGGTTCGTCGAATATCACGGTGATGTGCCGCTTGCTGACCTTACAAAGAAGCACCTAACCAGTTTTGCGGCGGACTTTTTAAAGCTGCCGGTCTCATCGCGCAAAGACGTTCGCCCGTTATCGTTCTGGGATGCTGTGAAAGTGGCGGACCGTGAAGGCCTTCCCCGCGCGTCAGCGCGAACACGGGACCAGAACTTGACGCTGTTGAAGTCTCTGATGGCGTATGCGGTGAACGAGGGCGACCGTGACGACGATGCCAAGTGGGGTGGCTACACGGTTGTTGAGAAGAAGGGAAAGGTCAGCGCGAGGCAAAGCAACAAGCGCTATGTGTTCAGTCGTGACGATGTAAAAAGGGTTGTGGATCACGCGCAGAAGACTCGCGATCCAAACACTGTGGATTTCTGGGGGCCGCTCTTAGGCGCGTTTCACGGCTTGCGACTTGAAGAGGTCTCACAAATACGCGTCAGTGACCTGACAACCCAAGATGGTTTCTTGTGTGTTGCCGTCACCGACGAAGCTGAATTGCAGAAAGTCAAAAACGAAAACACCTTTCGCACGATTCCGGTGCACCTTGGCCTTGTGGATCGTGGATTTGAAGACTTTTTAAGCCGCCGCCGTAAGGCGGGCGGTGACATGCTATTCATGGAAGCTGAGCGTTGGGGTGGGAACCTTCACGAAGTCGCCCATGATGGACAGGGCCGGTTTGGCACTTATTACGGCGCACGCTTCATTGGTGATCTTGGTAAGCTGGGTATCACTGGTTACAAAGCTGGTTTTCACAGTTTCCGCCACGCTTGGGCTGATTTGGCTCGTAACGCCGGTATCGGACCTGAACAGCGCCGCGCGCTTGCTGGTCGTGATAGCGATAGTGAAAGCGAGGGGTACCGCGTCGATCCAACGGAAGATGGATACGGCCACGGTTTCAGCATTGAAGTTCTGGCAGAAAGTTTGAACAAGTTGAGGCCATTAGGCTGAGTGTACTGACACGATGTTTCGGGTGGTGCATGGGAGGGTCTTCCTGCCTCAAGAGAAGAGAGATTTATGAAGCACGAGACAATTAACTCGATTATTGCCGCACTCGGACTGTGCCTTGCGTCGGTCACGGCTTGGCACCAGTTCGCACCGGCTTCGGATGCAATAGAGTTGACCACTGAGGGGCGGGTAAACCTTGGACGTGGGCTCGAAATCGAACCTCTTGGTCCCGTGCCGTTGTTTGGTGATGAAACACATGTCTCTACGGCTGGCCCAGTCGCATGGAAGGTGCGCGTATACAACGCATCGGATCGTCCTGTGTCGATTGTCTCATTCTCTGTCTATTTGTTGGACGACAGTAATGGACTGATCGAGTATTCGACCATGAAAGAACGTCTTTCATCTTACGATTCAACGCTGGCGGAACAGAGATTGCCGGAGAATATCGACGGGAGGGAAGCAAAGGCCTTTCTGGTGTCTCTGTCTATGCCATTCCTGAGCGATGAGGGAGATGGCGGAAAATGCGAAGATCAGGAAACTAGCCTTTCCGATTTGGAGCGTTGCTTTTTCTTGAAAGGGCGTGATCTTTTTGGAAACTCAGTTTCCGTCACGAAATACGGAGAAGATGAGCAAAGCCCAATTTCGGTAAGTTGGGACAAAGGTGCATCAAGCCCTCAATTCGTCTTGGTTTTTGAGACGGCAGATGGGTCAATTTTTGAAACGAGACTTACATATTTCCCAAACTTCTGAAGTGCGTGAAGCTTGGTCTAGGCGCGCCGCAATTTGCGGCGGCATCCCTCGGAGTGAGGCCCGCGTCAGCGGGCCTTTTTTTACCAGCATCGCGACCCGTTCTATCGCGTTTTCGAAACTCTGCGCTACACGGGCCCCGGAGACCATGGGCGCAATGGCTGCCGCCCTGAGCTAGGATTTGCTATCAATGCGTATTTTCATCTCTTCTATGAACAACGGAAGTTCATCTTCCATCGCGCGATCAAAGCTACCATGTCCGTTAAAGGGTAGATCGTGCTCCTTCGTTCCAGCTTGTTTATGCTTGATGATCAACCAATTCGAGAAGTGGATGAACCCTTCTATACAAACGTCTGTAAGATACTTTCCAACGAAAGCGGCATTTCGGAACTCAGGGTCCACTGGCATTCTGTCGCCGTGAACGATTTCACTTCGCTTCGAATAAAACTCAGCAACCTTTCCATTCAATTCTGGACGCCAGCCAGAGTACTCCAGAAGGAGGCGAGAACGTTTCGCGAGTTGTTGTTTCTTGCCTTTGTCATTCGTCACGAAGATGGATTCGAGGCAGTTTGAAAAGGCGACTATTCTCTCAGCGTCACTGATCTGACTATTGCCAAGGTCGAGCCAAATCACTGCGGTAACAATCTTTGACTCTAGGTAACTCCATTGCCCTAGATTCATTGCTTTGTTTAGAAAGGCTCCGAACACCAGAAACCATGATCTTGAGCTTTCACTTAGCAGACGCACTGCTACTTCCTCGTCCATCCCGGTGGCAATGAATTGACGCCTCCACCCTAAACAAATCTTGGATGGGTCTTCGCCGTTCGGTTCGGATGTAAGACTGTAGCGCAATAGTCCTGGCATTGATTGCTTCTCGTTGCCCAGCCATTGCGCATGTTCCCGTTCAAGGCGAGACTTGATAGAAGCAACGGCCAAGCGAACTATAAAAAAAGCCCTGTCTTCGGAGCTAATTTCGTCAAAGCCATCAATGCGAACATGTGCGATCCAGTTCTGTACTTGATAAAATGACTTCAGCTCATCGACCTTTAGCGAATTATCGGTTTGAATTCTCTTTGCGTGATGCTTAAGAAAGTACTCTTTTTTGATAAATGTGACTGGGCCAATCTTGAATGTTGTTACGCCCTTAATGCTTGGAGCTATGCAAGGAATATAGAACTCTCTGGGCTTTAAATGGATCGATAGCGTTTTCGTTATGCAGCCTTCGATGAAGTCTCGTTCATCAATCTCTTTCCCCTCGCTGATCATACGCCCAAGCTCTTCTGAAAGTAGCTGAAAAAAAGGGTTAACTTTGACCTTTCCTACCAAGCGCTTGTCACTTGCTACAATTGCGCGCGCGAGAGCGGCTAGCTCGTCGTGTGCAGCCTTACCTATCAATCGGCGCTGGTTGTCAGGAAATGGAATGTCGTAGGTCCAGCCCTCTTCTGTAATGAGCTGCCTGAGCTTTGTGATGTTCGTTGAAATCTCTGAGCAGCGAACCAGTTCACTAAGCACAAAGCTGAGTGTTTTCCGGATTTGGCGTTTTGTTGGCCGCTTTGCCATTGTTGTGATCTTTCGACAGCGCTTTAAATTAGTTTCTTGTCCCACGGCATCTAGGGAATCTTGAACACCCCCAGAATTTATTACCCGCATTCGGTCCTTTTTTGGCAGTGCGCCGGACCATGCGTGAACCACACGCTGGGCAACTAGGAGTGGTCGGTTTTGACGAAGACGGAGCAATCTTTCGGGGTGGCGACGAGTGCTGAATTGTAGGCGAACTTGGTTTAGTTCGGGTGAACGGTTGAGGTTGGTAGCTAGGGGATTTTATAGGGTTTGGCCTTCCGGTAATCGGAAGCGAAAAGGAAACATTTGAGCTTGGGACGGTTCCACCTAGATGCACAATGTCTTGTGCGGCCTGCTCCCGACGTGCGAGTGCCGTTTGAAGACCTTGGTCTTGCTTGGTTGTTGAAGCCAAGGCGTTTACTTGGCTTTTGGAAGTTCTGAGTGTTTTCAAGCCATTGCGTATCTGTGCTTCTAGCATACTCTTGTGGGCGGAAAACTTTGCTTTGAGGGCGTTTTCGTCCGTGGCGTCCTGAGCATTTGGAGCCGTATTATATCGAAAATCTGACTCCAGCACGCGCCTCCACGCCAACAGTTTGCCGGACATAACCGCTCCAAATCCGGGAACGCCATTAACCGCTGCAAAGGAAACATCTGCGGCAGTTTCGATGCCGAATGAAATGAGTCTTGCCTTCTTGGCGGGGCCGATACCGGAAATCTGAGCGCCTCGAATTGGATGCCGGTCGAGGAAAGAGATTAGCTGGCGCTCTTTTCGGGTAGATTTGAGTTTTTGTAACTCACGGTTCAGATCGCTATCAAAGCTATTATACGAAGCGATAGCAGCCTCGGTATCACTTTGTACTCTTAGAACCTGTGCAAGACCACTTCTCTGTATAATGTTGTTCAGTTCATGCTGAATGTTGTCTTCGGCGAGGTTGAATGCTTCCCTAAATGGCTGCGCGTCGACTTGTCTATCTCCTATCATCGACCAGCCCCACCCTCCTAATCCCAACCATAGAAACCAAGCGGGGGAGGCAAAGATCAGGCCAGCAAGCGCACCACATATCAACAAGGCTCCAAACAGAGCCTTACCTTGCTTTGAGCGTTTGGCCTCTTTGAGTTTTAAACTTATTCCGGCACCAGTTGGACTCGGAGGAAGTAGGTCGTCGATTGTAGGGAACTTGAAAGCTAGAATTTCGCGGATCGCCTGTTCGGTCGCGCGCGCATCTGTTGGGTTACGATGGGCGGCAACAGACAAATTTGGGAACATGTCAAAGCCGCTGGATCCAGCCATCGCACACCAAACACATTGTTTGGCATTAGTGGGGTAGTAGTGCGTCGATACCCTACTACACCGGCACAAATTTGCTTCGAGTTTGGTTAGTGCATCAATCCACGCGGATGCGCTGGGACGGTCCTGCGCGCGGGTTCCGAAAGCGTTTTCAAAGTTTTGTGCTATGGCATCAGGAAAGACGTCGAGCGGTAGTGTGCCGGGAGGGGGAGAAGTCAAGGTTTCCGCTTTTCGCGTCATCGAAAAAGCGAAGCGGTTTTGGGCAATGGCTTCACCCATGGAGATGTCTGGCCCGTTGTACCGCCCTGCGTAGGGATGCCGACCCATGAACAATAGATGGAAAATCGCAATTGCTAAACCGAAGTTGTCGTGGCCTACGGTTCGCTCCACGGACGCAAAGTTCTTCCCGTGGAGTTCCGGAGGCGTGAATTCAGGAACCCCGACAAGACAAGGATAAGCTTGTCCGTTCAGACTAAACTGGAAACTATCGGCATCAATAAGTGCTACAGTGGCATCATTTCCGACAAGTATGCCCGAATGGTTCAAATCGCCGATCACGCAACCAGTCTGATGGACCTTTCCAACTGCCCGTGCAACGTTTGAGGCGGTATGAATCAAGAACCGAAAATCGGCCTTCGGAAAATGACGCTGTCGCGACTTCGGGCTATACAACTCGTGCAGCGGGCGGTAGCCCGAAACCAATCGCATCACGAAACCCAAGAATCCGCCTTGTTTGTCTGTGATGACTTCACCGGGGTAAGCGACAAGGTCGGTCTTCGATGCGAGACCTTCACCGACCATTGCGCGTACTTTTCTTTCGCGTTTCGTACGCAAATCCGGGTTGTAGATTTTGGCAGCTTGTCCTGACCGCCCGTTTATTGCGTAGACTTCGCCCTCGCCCCCCTTTCCAATCATTTCGGCGATTGAATAGCGCTCGTTTCCGACAATTATTTCTTTCACTCTATCCTCCGGAAATGAGGATGAGCGTTTTGTCATCATCGGTACGTTCGCAGACCGAAGGCTGACGTAGATATGCCGCCAGTCTTTCCGATAGCTCAGTTAACCGCCCTTGTCCGGTTGCTTTGTCAACTGGACGCATCATTGGATTGAAAAATTGAGGATGCGCGACCTCTTCTTTATGCGATAATGCCAAGTCGCCAACGCCATCTGAGAACAACGCGAATGCATCATGCTCAGTCGGTCGCCGGGTAATTGTCAAACGAGGTTCCGGGTCATCGGTTACGAAGTACGTGCTTGACGCGTATTCTCCGTTTTCAGGCCAACACAGAACGTCCCAACCATCAGGGACTCTTCCCACTACGGCACTGTCACCCACTTGCATGGTAAGGGTTTCTTCTGGCGTAATCAAAACGGCGGCTAACGTAGCGGCAAACTGTCGGGGTGTACTCTCCTTTCGCGTGGCTGCTGCCGCAATGCGATCCCTTAGTTCGTCAATCCAGTCGGTTAGCACTGCATTGCTTGGCACCGTGGAGTTTTCGTGCATCCATGCGCGAAAGCATACCGTCAATGAACGGCAGACAAGCCATGCGCCTTGCGCACCAAACTGCGCACTACCAGCTCCATCCGAAACAACAGCGAATATACAATCATCCCTGAGAGGGGAAACCGCATAGGCGTCTTGCAGCCTGCTGCCGGATCGTATGTGCGACGTACCAATAACGGACGCTGACGCCCATTTCCACGTCACTCGATTACCCCGCTACAGCCCAGCCGTCTGGGGCAGTCGGATTTTCAAGCGGAACGGCGTCACCGGGATTGGACTGGGAAACAGCGCTAAGCGAACTGGACAACCACTGAAATAGTTCTTTGAACGCAAGACCTTTGAGCTTTAGAGGTTGCCGCGTGGCCAGTTGAGAAAGAACTCCCATGTCCGCCTGTTCGACACCGACCGTATAGAACATAAATTCCTTGCGCTCTTCCCCTTCGTGAACGCGGCGTTTGGCCTCGTCCCAATTGTCAGTTGGTGCGCCGTCCGTAATTAGAAATACCCACGGGCGATAGTATTTGACGCCATTTTCACGATATCGATCCTTACGCTGACGTAGCATGTCCAAACCGGTCACGACTGCTTCACCCATTGGAGTGGCTCCGCCAACTTCAAGAGCTTCTGGGTAAAAGCAATCCACCGTTGCGAAGTCAGAGCGGTTCTCGACCGGCCCAAAAGTCACCATTGCCAATTCGACGCGTTTGGAGGCCATCGGGTCATTTAGTAATTCTTGGCGTAATGTGGCCAACCCCTCGTTTAGCTCCGCTATCGGCGCTCCATTCATCGAATAAGAGGTGTCCAGCAACAATACGACAGGGCATCGCTGCTCTGGATTCTCAGCAAACTCTGCATCGCTAAATGGTTGCTGCTCGAAATCTTCCATTTTTGTCCTCAAAATGTCTGTTCACACGCTTAAATCCCACATGGATTCTCAAATTGATAACACAACCGGAGAGGAGATGAAGCTTCATTCGAAGTTCCAAACAGTGACATATTAACTGACACCAGCGCTGCCTTCGATTGCACAAAACTGTGCCTGACTGAAACCAGACCGTTAACCGTCTGGCCTTTGACATTTTCTCGTTTTTGTGGCATGTTTCTCTTAGAAATCTGAGGCACCGGGGGTGTCTAAACCAACGCCGGGGGCGTTGTCATTTCATCTCAAAATCAAACACTTGGAGGGCCTATGAGCCACGAACTCCATTGTATCAGCACGGCTGAATTGTGCCGTGCGTACAGTATAACTTCACGTACTGGGCATCGCTGGCTGAATGAACGCGATCCTGCATTTCGCCATCGCGAGGGTAACGAGCATTTCTACGCGCTTGCGGACTTAATCCCCCGTGTTCCCGATCCGCGGCCTTTGTTGCGAGCTTCGCGTCAGACGTGTGTCAATTCGCCTGCTGACATTGATTTGGGGACGGCACCTCAGGCTCGTTCGAAGCGCCTAAGGGCGTCCCTCGGAGATGCCGAACGCGAACGCGCCGCAGAGATTCAGGCTGAGTTTCGGGAAGTTGTAGCACGGGCGTTCTGGGAGAAAGTTGTACATCTGGATTCCGCCTTTCTCGCCGATGCTCTTTTGATCCATCCAGCGATCATCCACGCAATCTTTGGCGATGACCTTCCCGAAAATTGGGAAGGTTTCTGCATCGCCTTCACCATCAAGAACAGTTCAACCACGGCTATTTGGAACATGGCCAAAACAAACAACTACTATGAAGGAAACAAACATGCCGCATGACGTGGAGTTCGTCATCACCGATGAAATGGTCGCATTTAGTGAAGAGGCGAACGGCGCAACGGAAGCGCTGCTGGAAAACCTGAACAGCGCGAGTGCCGGTGCCCGGTTGTCGTCAGTCCTTGCGAAGGTCACTGCCATTGTGGCCAGTGAATACGGGGTAGAGATCACCCCCGATCAGGCATTGACGCTGCCCGGCGTTAAGTCGGCGGTACTGGCGAAAGTCGATGTCGACCGCGACACGATCATTTCCAGCGCGAGGAACAAGGTTCCTTCTGTTGCGTACGCCGCTGGAAACTGGACGCGAAGCGATTGTGACGAAAATCAGCAGCCTTCGAACTGGGATGAATTGCCGCCCGCTCAAAAGATTAACTGGGCGCGCCGCCATGGCTTGGCGTAAGGCGGTGGCGGAATGATTGCCCAAGAGAAATCACTTTTCGCAGGAGGTCCAATCCCGCCGTCGCTCACTGCGGCGCAAGAGAAACGCAAGACCGCGCGCGACGACAAGTGGCGCGCAGCTTCTGAGCTTCGTTCCGACATGTCACAAGCTGAGAAGGACGATGAGGAGGCGCGTCTCCGCGCGGAGATCAATGCCATCTTGGAGGCACGCAATGAGGCAGCATAGCAAGATGCCTCGTGCTTTGCAGCGTGCTCTCAGACGCGCCCAGTTGTGGCACGCTAGCCGCATTGCCTGTGATGACGAAGCTACGTGGAGGACCGCTTGGCCTGCTATCGGAGCAGAGATTGATGCCATTTTATTCGACGAATTCGGAACCTGACTGGCACTGTTGATCCCCGGTGGCAGACCCCACCGCGTCACCCCAACAATCAACCTGACTAGGAGAAAAGAAATGTTCGATATTGAACACCCCGGTAAAATTGCCGGTGAATCGGCGCGTGCGCTATTGGCGCGAATGTTCAACCATGACAAGCGGGACGGTCTGGGCGGCTACTACATCAACAGGCAGGATGTGGAGCGCCTTCGTAAGTTACTGGATGAAGACTTCGAACTCGCAATGACCACAGCCGGATTTGAACCGCATCCGCGCCACCGACATCAATACTGGACTGGCCCCAGATCACCTGCCGGTGATGGTGCGAAGATTCGTTTTGAACCCCCGTGGTCACTGTTGCACGCGGTCGTCGAGCACTTCGGGGCTCAGGGAAGCAGTGCCTGACCATCATGAGGTGCGGCAGGGCGTCGCACTTCAGGAACATGCCTAATGTCATTTTGCCTGACCTCAGTTGTGTAGTTTTGCAAATGCACAAATGTTGGGCAGTTTTTGTCATTTAGAATTGCTCAATTCGAGGTTGGGGAAAGTGCCTCTGACTGTCCCGATCAGATGCAAGTAGATGTGACATTTTGCAAGAAATGCCAGTTTTTCTGACATGGCATCTTTGCTAAATAGAGAAGTAATAACAATACTTTAAGCGTTGATTTAAGGATGGATTGATTGCAGCTTCCCGGTGTCGGGCAGACCGGCATTTCAAAAACTAGAAGGAAGGAGCAACGGGTATGGAAAATCAACTTTTGGTAGCGTGCGAGCAGATCAAGCAGGTTTCAGAGCTTGAGCGGACTCCTGAAATTACAGCGCGTCTGCGGGCTTTGATCCGCGAGGCCTCCGGGCTGCTCGATGAGCTGGAAGCTGCGTGACGGCAACGGGCGGCGTTAGCCGCCCAAAAAACAGAAGGGGAAAGACACTGACTAGGAGAATGACTGAATGACGGCAATTAGAAAGGTGTTGGACAACACGCTTCCTTGGAATGCGGAGGAGACGTGGAACGATGCCTATATCCTCGGAGAAGCGTCCGCCGATTTTGACGCCCTTATGGATCGAACTGCGCCCTTGATCGAAAAGCACTGGGGAACCGGGGGCCCGAAGAAACAGGGCTGGCGCGCCAAGGAAAAGACGTGGGGCGAATGGCTGGCCGACAGTCTGACGTTCCATCGCGAACACGACCGGAAGGGCGGGGCAGGCTATGTGTTCGGTGCCAGCGCAAATGGGGAGCGAAAGGCCTCCAACATGCGTGGCATGGTTGCAATCGGCCTTGATGTAGAACCGGAGCAATCGCTGGAAGATGTGGTTGACCGTTGTGAAGCGTCTGGATTGGCAATTGTTCTTTACACGTCCCACAACTTCGACAGAACTACCGACTCCAAGCCGGTCGATTCCGTTCTTAAACACGGCACTGAAATCACCACAGAAACTGTCCGCGCATATCTGCGGAGCATGGAATCCTATTCTGAAGAGTTCATTCTGCAGTGCGAACTAGTGGACCCACGGGCCGACATTGACGGCGAAATTAAGTGTGTTTGGTCTTGTCCGGCTTTGCAGAAGATGCGTGTCATTGCGATGTTTGCTGACCCGGTGGACGTTACTGAACTGGATATCAGCCCGAAGAGGGGGCCTGAAATCTGGGCCAACAAAGTGCGCGGCCTTGCTCAGAAACTTGGCTTGCAGATTGATCCTGTTGCCACGGACCCCAGCCGTATTCTGTACCTTGCAACGCATCGTCCTGGCGCAGACTATTATTGCGCGATCTTTAGAGGGCGTCCGATCAAGTGGGAAGAAATCCCCGATGTCGCGAACGGCGCGAACAATCCCTTTACCGCCGCAGGTGGTGGCACTGGTGGTTCGTCTATCCCGGAGGTGACCACGAGTACCGGAGTTGATGTAACTGGGCTTTATCGCCGCTATGGGAAGCGGTGGATGCTGGCGGACATGTTGGCGGACTCGCACGTAGCAAAGGAACAGGCTGGCGACCGTTTGCACGTGGAATGCCCATTTTCTGACAACCACACCACTGAAAGTGCCGTTAGCTCTACCAGTGTTTGGAATGCACCTGATACCGAAAACGGATTTGCAAAGGTGCTGTGCCTGCATTCTTGTAAGGAACGTTATCACACGGTTGATTACATTACTCAGTGGATCGAAGACGGTGTTATTGATCCCGACTGGCTGGAAGTCCCGGCATTCATGGTTGATGCTTCGGATCAGCCGGGACGCTTTGAAGAACTCACCCCTGAAGAAATCGCGGAACAGCAGGGCGAAGAAGCAGAACAGGCCGCAGATTTTGAAGCGCAGGCAGCAGCGTTCAATTATGACACAGCCAACGAGTCGGATGTAGAGTCCTTCCTTGGTGAGGTTCACGCGGCTGGTATCGAAGACGCAGCAATGCGGGAACGGATTTCACAGAACCTATCCAAGAGCACCGCTCTAAGCTTGCCGAAGGTTAGGGGAATTTGGGCGAAGTTCGACCGCGAAGCTCGGGCTAACGCCCGTCAGAAGCTTGCAGAAGCGCGCCGAAAAGCTGCCCCGGCACCCTACATTCCATTGGAAGATGCCACGACTAATACCGTTGAACGTGCCGCAGAAACCGCAGGGTGGTTGCCGTCTTTTGCTACCTACAAGGACGGATGGTTCTGGGCGGTAGATTTCGACAAGCCGGATGCTGGCTACAAGCGAGTCTGCCGCGCTTTTGAGGTTCCGCACGTGGCGTTCGGGGAAACCGAAGCTGGGCGGACAAATGAAATCACAATCCGATACCGGCACCGCTCAGCGCAGCGGGGTGTTGTGGAGTCCGTTTACCGTATCGGGGACACATATCGGGATACGGGATCGTTTCTGTCGCGCCTTGTGGATGAGGGACTTGAAACCGATCCGCAGGCGAAGTCTGAAACCATTGTGTCACTCCTTCGATCCGTAAACACCGACAACGAAGCCGTACTTGTTGAAAAGGCTGGGTGGCATGGGGATACCTATGTTTCGCCTTCCGGCGCTGTGGCAAACGCGGATGGGGTCCGTTACATCCTGCACCCCAAGGCCCGCGTTAGCGGGCGAACAAGGGGCACACTTGCCGAACACAATACTTACGCCACAACCGCCCTGATGGGCGTCAACGGCAAGTTGTTCCTTCCCGGCTACCTGTCCGGGTTGGTCGGGTGTCTAGTGGACTTCATCCAGAATGATGTGTCGCCTGTTGTGGCGCTGGAAGGTGACTCATCCAAGGGTAAGACGTCCGCCGGGAAGGCTGGTGCGGCACACTACGCACCGCCGGACAATACCGGTTTGTTCATGAAGGCAGATCAGACAGCAACGGCAACGGAATCCAATGCTGAACGCTCAAATGGTTCCGTGCTGGTGTTGGACGATGATGGTGCATCGAAGCTAGACGCAGGGGAAAAGCAGCGTATCACTTTGCAGTTGGCGGATGGTTCCGGTCGGGGGCGTGGTACGCGGGACGGTGGTGTGCAGCGCACCCGCACTTGGCACACCTGCTTTGTAACATCTGCCGAACGGGGCTTTCTCAACCGCCTGACGGCGGAGGGTGCAGACCCACTGACCGGGGCAGTAGCCCGTATTTTCTCTGTGGAATATGACGGCGCTGCCGATCTGGCAGAAGGTAGTGATGAGCTTGCCGCGATCCGGGCTTTGTCAGGCGATGACCCGGAAGCGGCTGTGTATGGTGTCACCGGGTTGGTGTTTGCTGAAAAGCTGGCGGAACTTGGTCGAGACATGGTGAGCAGCCGCGTTAGCGGCGTCATGGACGAATGGGCGGATTTGGTGAAGGGTGCAACCCGCCGCGTTGTGCGTCTAGCCGCGTTGTTTTGCGTTGCTGGTGAAGTCGCTCAGGAAGCTGGGATTTTCGGAGATCAAGTCCCCGTGCGCCAGTTCATGCGCGAACTTCTTGAGGATACTTTGAACGCCCGGATGGTGCATCTGGATACCGATAGCCAGCAGGTGGAGGCCCTACGTCGCGTTATCCTCCGGGGCATCCAGACGGGTAGCATTGTGTCCATGCACGAGTATCGGGATTTCAATCGACAGGAAATTCTGGGGTACTACGGACACCTGTCAGTAAACGGCAAACCGGACGATACTGCGCCGAAGAAGCTAAAGATCGCTGACGAGGAAATGCGGCTGCGCACTTACATTCTGCCTCTGGACCGTTTGGGCAAGCTGGGCATCACTACCGGGCACAAGGCGCTGGCAGACCGGCTGCGTGATGCTGGTGCGTTGGTTGAACGGAAGAAGGGCGCGCAGTCTCAGTGGTTCCACGACTACGTGCCCGGAGAGGGGAGCGGCATTAAGTGCATCCGGGTGTACGGTACATTTGTGCATGGTGTGGAGAACGATTAGGCGCGTTAGCGCCTAGTTGTCTATTCGGCCACAGGGCAGACAAACGGATAGGCAAATAGAAATCATTATAATTCAGCGGGTTGCAGACTATTTGTCTGTTTGTCCTACCTGTCTTCCGAAATCCTCTCAGACGGTCAGACAGAAAGAGACACTACAGGCGGGGTGCGCTTTCCCGCCCTTTGTCAGGCGAAAAGAAATGGCCCTATATTTATGTGTACAAATAGACAAATAGACAAATAGATACGAATAGACCATAGAAATAAGGGGTTCTGGACCGATTTCTATTTGTCTTCCATTTGTCCCACCCGCTGGTCTTGGACAAACAGGCGAATTATTTCCCGGCGATTGTGACCTGCTAATTCCATTCTCGCGAACTTTGTAACCCAGTCCAGAATGGTAGGACTTCACCACATTTGGTCAGATTGGGAACATTTAGCGAACTAAGCTTGCGCGGCAGGTTGCCGCATGCTATATAGGGGCAGGGACGTATGGTCGTCGCGAGATGTAGCGAAGACCCATATAGGGAGGAGAAAATGCGTTAAGTACGATAGGCCGGAGGAAACCGCATCATGTCTGATCAGCATTCACTAAAACGCCAAAACGCTGCGCTGATTAGGGGTGTTCTGGCTGGCCACGTTATCGTCTTTGCATTTGTCCTGATTGGTTCAGAACGACTTCTGAGTGTAACTAACCTAAAGCCAGTCGAAATACTGGCTGGGGCAGGGTTCCCGACTTCCGCAGCTCTTATTTTTGCTTGTTTGACCAAGCTGCTTCTGCTGGGAATGCTTCCTGCCTCATGTCGTGACAGCTTGGTGCATTGGCGCTTGGCGCATCCATTACCGGGGGCCAGAGCGTTTTCAGCTATCGGTCCTAAAGATCGTCGGGTGAACATGGTTTCACTCGCTGCGAACCATGGACCATTGCCTGAGGACCGCCGCCTACAAGATTCACATTTCTATCATGTGTATCGGCAAGTTAGGGATGAAAGTGGAGTTCTAGACGCCCATGGAAATTACCTCGCCGCGCGGGATACCGCCACGATCAACGCTTTCATGATGTTAGGTTTGCCACTGCTATTGTGGTGGTTTTCCGACGATGTTCGAATGTCTCTGATCTACGGTTTCGGCTTGGTCGGGGCCTACCTAATTAGTGCTTGGACCGCACAGCAGTATGGCGTGAGGTTTGTGCAAAACGTGCTTGCCGCTGCATCATCACAACCCACAGACTGCATGGAGAAAACCGCATGATGGACATCACAATCCACGACGTAGGTCATGGGGCCTGCTCAGTGGTAACCTGCCCGAATGGAACTCGCTATATGCTGGACTGTGGCTTTTCGAGCCACAGACCATGGTACCCGTCGGTTGAATACGCAGGGCAAGCTTTCGACCGGCTGATAATTCAAAACTTGGATGAAGACCATGTTCAAGACCTGCCCTCTATGTTCGAAAAAGTTCGCTTTCGCGGAGTTTTCAGCAATCCATATATAGGAGCTGATCAACTGAAAAAGATGAAGCCTGACGGGATGCGATCTGGCGTGACGGCCGCATGGGAATTCTTGAAATCATATGGTCCCGGACATGTTGGTCCACTCCCTTACACTGACGATGTTGGCGTGGTCCATTTCTTCAATACCTACCCATTTCATGCCACGGACACGAACAATTTGAGTGTCGCGACGTTCTTTATTTGGGGGCGTTTCGCCATTCTATTTGGCGGAGATATGGAGTCGAAGGGTTGGGAGCAGTTAATGGCTCATAGTGGTTTTGTTAGCCTGCTGCCTCTCGTTAGGGTCTTCGTCGCCTCGCATCATGGTCGGCAAAATGGGACGCATGATGGTCTGATGAAACACATGGACCCAGATGTTGTGGTTATATCGGACGACGGTATTCAGTATGAAACGCAAACAACGAACGGTTGGTATCGGCAACGTGTTCGCGGTATTCCAGTGGTCGACTCGAATAATTGTCCAACTGGTGAGAGCCGATATGTTTTCACCACCCGCAAAGACGGAACAATGAAGATACGGGTAAACCGTTTCGGTGGGTACTTGTTGGGCACGACTAATCCGCAACCAGCCAAGCAATCATTGGGGCTAGGAGAGTTGTTGGCTCAAGCAGCAATAAGGTGAAAGAACTGCTGCTTCCCAGTCGCCGCTGACGCGGCACAATACAACTTTAGAAAGTTGTATATATAAAATATATACAATTGAATAACTCAAGCGACTACTAACAGCCCGCTAACGCGGGGAAGGGGATATTCATAAAAATAAGGATAATTGTGCGAATTCAATGCGTTATGCGGCAGTTGACTGAGTAATAATATTGCGCGCATTTCCGAAAAATTTGTAGAGAATCACGCGTTCGCGTAAGTCGTTGAAAACAATAAGTGAATCGAATTAATTCCAAAAATAGAATTTAACATAATCGACCTTATTAAGCACTTCCCGCCCGTATCCGGCTGGTCAGCATAACACGGGCAGGGTCATAACACGACATAGAAGCTGTTTTGTCGTTGTTCGTCGTCGCCGCGTTAGCGGTGCAGATCAGAAATAGCCCCGGATATTGTATCGGGGACCCAAAGGGGCACTAGGGGTGGGGTGAATTCGACCCTCAGTCGCTGCCTCAGCGGCCCAATGCAACCCATTAATACAACTTCTTGAATCACAAATCTCAGAAGGGCCCATTTTGTGTTACTCTAAGCCATATTGATGAATTTTGATTAGGAGTTAGTTGCAATGGCGTTTGGACCGGGACCGGGTGAGTCATACACACCGAAAATTGGGAAATTTTGGACCTACGCAAATCCACTTGAAGTAACGATGCTTTCAGTTGGAGCCCCACCCGCAACCCCTCTCGACCCTCTGGACCCGGCTAGAGATCAGCATGAGTTTTCCAGATCATTCTATTCCGATGATAGAATGGCGTGGAGGACCGAAACAGGTGGAAATGGGGAAACGAAGCTCGTTCAGGAGGAATTTCAGTTCGTAGTTTCACACTTTAGAAGACATGAGAGCGGGACGTACTGGTCTCGTTACAACCGATACTGGTTCAAATACTTGATTTATGGACTTGGTCTTCCTCTTCACAACAATCTCGGAAGCCCACGTGATCATGGCCCTACTCAAATAGATATTATTCTAACAATTGGTGGAGGAGATTATATCTTACCTAGGTTCGGTTTTGTTGAATGGGGCTGCAGGATGGCCAAAGCTCCTCGAACGTGGAATTATGATCAAATCGGGAACGACGACGAAGTAGACTACCAGTCAATCGCCAAAAATATTTACTCTGTAAAATACGTTCCTAAGGGGGGTGTCTGTTGGGCAGAGCAGTGTCCAGGCTGACCTCGTATTTGTTCGACCGATAGTTCCAAATATTTTGCTGCGCACAACTTGTGTGATAAAATACTGATATCTCCACAGTCAGTAGGCGCGGTGCTTTTCTTTTTTGCCCCGCACGACTTGGCCTCGGCAGCAACGGCGGGTCTGCATGGCCGTTGCTGCCGAGGCCAACCCTTTTCAGAACAGACCTAGAAAGAACTGAGCAAATGAGCGAAACGCACGAATTGCGTTTGAAGATCAACGCCACCGCTGCTGAATCCGGCGCACGTAGATTTACAACAGCGGTGGAAGCCGTAAAGCGGGCTGTTCGCGATCTTGAGCGGGATAGTACAGGCGCGTTCACCAAACTGAGCAAAATCAATCCCCAGATCGATGTGAAACCGCTAACGCGGGCACTTACCGAAACTGAGAAGCTAGGCACCGCAACCGACCGCGCGGCAGAACGTATTCGGACCTTGGCTGTCCAAAGTTCCAACGCCCTACGTGTCAGCACGGATCAAGCCAGCCGCCTACGTGATCGCCTCCTTTCCATTGGCGACACGGCAGGTTTGGCACGGCTTGAAGACGGGCTCGAACGCCTGCGCGCAGGCCTGACCAATGCCACGACGAGACTCGATGTCAGGGAGGCCCGCGCAGGGTATTCCGACCTAGCTAGCGAACTGAACCGAACGGCACGGGAAGCGGAACGTCTGCGCGCCGAAACCATCGCGTCAGCGAATGCTCAAGAGACCGCCGCTAACGCGGCTGCGCGCCGTTCTGCCAACCTTGAAACGCTTCGGGCTAAGCACGATAGCCTGTTCGCCACTTCTCGCGCATACGAGCAGTCACTAGCCGAAGTACAGCAACTAGAAGACGCCGGTGTGCTGAGTGCTCAGCGGGCCGCTGCTGCCCGCGAACAAGCCGCAGCAAGTCTTATGGCGGCAAGCGACGCAGCAGACGTGTATTCCGGCAAGGCCCGCGTCAGCGGGCACGAGACGGCCTATATGGCGGCGCAGTTCAACGATATCGGGGTTATGCTGGCATCTGGGCAATCCCCACTTATTCTGGCTGTCCAACAGGGTACTCAGATTTCCCAGATGCTGAATCAAATGGGCGATAGAGCGTCTATTCTTGCAACGCTTCGCTCCGGTTTCATGAGCATGATTAACCCGGTTTCCTTGGCGACGATCGGGATCATTGCGGGCGGTGCCGCGCTGACGCAATGGGCAATGAGCGCATTGGACGCCGGGGAAGAGACTAAGAGCTTTGAAGACCGGCTAACCGATCTTTCAACCGCTGTTTCCACATATCGCGGGTACGCTGACGCTGCATCGCAGACCACCAGCGAGCTAAGCGCCAAGTTCGGTGTGTTCGGCGCACAGGCCGGGTCCGTAAATGCCGCCCTTGCCACCATTGGACGACTCGATGCGATCAGGGCGGCGGACTCGGCTGTTGCCGACCTGACGGAGCGTTTCGGTGGTCTATCCCGCACAACCCTGACCTATGCCGATGCTGTGGTGCCTCAGATCGAAGCCACATTCCTGAACCTCAAGGACTCGCTGGCGCTGACCGATGTGCAGGCCGCTACCGTGGTCAAGTCTCTCGAAGGCTTGGCGACTGCTGACACCATGCAGGAGAAGGTCGCGGCGGCGAACTCGCTAAATGAAGCGTTTGTGCGGGTGTTTGGATCAGTCGAAGCAATCCCCGAAGAATTACTGAACGTGCAGCGAGAGGCCCTTCTGGTGGCCCTACAGGTCGCAGAAATCGGCACCGAAACAGACAAGGCCGCCGACAAAATTTCCCGCATGCATGAAGGCTATGCCCGGTCTCGAATTGAGGCTCAGAAGGCTAAGGCATCGGCTCAGGAATTGCTGACTGGCCTGCGTCAGCAGGCCGAATTGAACCGGCTTATCGCGACGTTTGGACGTGATTCAGTGCAGGTAGCTGAAGCCCGTATCCGGGCAGAGCGCGCCGCGTTTGCCGAGACTACCCGCACCCTTGATGTATCGGAGTCCATGAAGACCGAACTCATGGCGGCGTGGGATGCTGCAAACGGTGTGGCGTCGTCCAACATGACAGGCAATATTTCGTCGGCATCGCAGGCCGCTGCCACTCTTGCGCGGAATCTAGGAATTGCCGTGGATGCCGCAGCTTCCTTGAGCAACGCGCAATCTTCCAAAGAATACGGCGGTAGGGGTCAGGACCCACGCGCATTTGGCGATGGCGGGCGACTGTCCGGTTCGAATTATCAGGCGGACCAGAACTACACCTCAGTAAGTGATCTGATTGATCAGTTGGCCAAGTCCAGCGGCGGCGGGGGACGGAGTGCCGCACTGTCCGAAGAGCAGCGGGCTATCGAAGACCTGAACAAGAGCTTGAAAGATCGTCTGACCAGCTTGCAGGCTGAGAAGCTTGAACTTGAACTTGTCGCCTCCGGGCAATTCCAGACCGTCGAAGCCGCTCGACTGATGGCTGAGGCTCAGGCTTCCATGGGGTCATCTGTGGACAAGACTACAGAAGCGCTCATTCGGCAGGTGGATGCTGCTCAAAAGTCGGCAAACGAGATGAAGGACGCCGCAAACGCTGGGGCTGCGGGATGGCTTGCAGTGGTGCCCAGCTACAAGGACGCTGCAAACCAGATTCAAACCGACGTTCTGGATAGCTTGAGCAGTGAAATCGCCAGCTTCGCCCAGAGTGGAAAATTTGACTTTGAGCGCCTCGCTGACTCGATTTTGGCGACCATGACACAGCTTGCCGCCCAGCTCGCGGTCAAGGAGCTTTTTGGGGGGCTGTTGGGCGGTGGTGACAGCGGCGGCGGTGGTGGGTTCATCGGCGCGCTCGTTAGCTCATTCTTCGCCGCAGAAGGTGGCCTGACAAGCAGTCCAACGTCAGTGAATGCTGGTCCAATGGTGTCGCCGGCCGCCTACAGGCACGCTCCTCACTACAAGGAAGGTACAACAAACACGTCAGGTATCCCTGCCGTACTACATCCTAACGAGGCGGTCATCCCCCTCAGTAAAGGGCGAAAAATTCCGGTCGATCTGGGCGGCACGAACGGTGCGGCAGGCGGTACAGTCATCAACCAGCCGCAGACATTCAACATCACAACGCCTGATGCTGACAGCTTCCGCAGATCACAGAAACAGATTCAGAACGACGCATTCCGCGCAGGACAGCGCGCGGCGGCGTCAAATAGCTAAAAGGACGCAAGACATGGCATACGAAATGAAGAGTCCGGGGCATCCGACCGGCATGCATTACCCAAAGGTTATCAAGCGGCGTCAGGAGCTTGGGCTGGATGAAAAGGGTTTTCCGATCCCGCGTCAGGATCAGGAAGCGGGATCGGACGACAAAAGCGACGACTCCGACGCCCGCTAACAAGGGCAACGATTCGACGTGCCACTTTGCACAAAACTAGGCCTGACTTTGCACAATTCTAAAAATCTGCGATCCGGAAAGATTTGTAAAGCATTGTAAAATAATGTAAATATTTTTGTGCGGTGGAATAAATCGACAATCGAGTCTTCTCGACCGCACCAGCATCCTGAAATCTTTACCCGAAATTGTCAGGTGAGACGGGCGCCCTGTCGGTTGAAGCGATAGGTTCGATCATGGGCGTAGCCGAAATGGACGGATTCACCAGCGTTGACCTGATGCTGGCCGAACAGGCGCGCGGTTATCTGGTGGTCTTGCATCATCGCGATCACGTTTGTGTCTCCACCCAGATGCTCAACATGGGTCACGTTTGCGGTCAGGGGGCCTTCGTCGGATAAATACAGATCCTCTGGGCGGATACCCAACGTTGTGTCTGCGCTGTCGCCGATCACGCTGGCGGGGAAGAAATTCATCGACGGAGCGCCAAGGAAACCCGCGACGAACTGGTTGGCGGGGTTATTATATAGCTCCATCGGGCTGCCAACCTGTTCAACGCGCCCGTCGCGCAGGACGACGATCTTGTCAGCGAGCGTCATCGCCTCGGTCTGGTCGTGGGTGACGTAGATCATCGATGCATCGAGCTGCTGATGCAGATTGGCGATTTCCAGTCGCGTATTCATACGCAGGGCGGCGTCCAGATTGGATAAGGGTTCGTCAAACAGAAACAGTTTGGGTTCACGCACAATGGCACGCCCGATGGCGACACGTTGGCGCTGGCCGCCTGACAGTTCTGAGGGGTAACGGTCGATATAGGGCTCAAGGTTCAGCATCTTGCTGGCCTTGGCGACGCGTTCTTCGATGACCTGCTTGCTCTGGCCTTCCTGTTTCAGTGCCAGCGACATGTTCTTGCGCACATTCAGGTGGGGATAGAGTGCATAGCTTTGGAACACCATCGCGATGCCGCGTTTCGAGGGGGGCGTAAGGTTCATCACCTCTCCGCCAATGCGCACTTCGCCCGAGGTCACGTCCTCCAGCCCCGCGATCACGCGTAGCAGGGTGGACTTGCCGCAGCCGGAGGGGCCGACGAAGACGACGAATTCTCCGTCTTCGACTTCGATGTTAATATCTTTCAGTACCTCGACAGTGCCGAAGGACTTGTTCACGTTTGTCAGCGTCAGGGCGGTCATGTGCGTGCCTCTTTCAGCGAAATGGGTTGGCCAATGCGGATGCTTTCATCGGCAGCTAGACAGATGGCCAGCGATTGCACGGCGTCGTTCATATGGCGGGTCAGGTCGATGTCCTCGGCGATGGCGCGCAGCATATAGGCTTGTTCGGCATCGCAGAGCTCCTGATGACCGGGTTCATCCGGCATGTCGATTTTCTGGTCGCCGTCGGGGCGATGGACCAGAAGGCCGCCGACCTTGGTGTGTCCGTCGATATCGGCGGATGCGCCCTTGTTGCCATCGGTGATCGAGACCGAGCCGTTGGGCGACACGATGTCTTTCACGAAGAACGCGGTTTCGGACATCATCGGGCCCCAACCGGCCTCATACCAGCCGACCGAGCCATCCTCGAAGACCACCTGAAACTGGCCGTAGTTGTACATGTCTTCGGCGATCTCATCGCTTAGGCGCAGGCCCATGCCGTGGACTCGCACGGGGTCGGAGTCAGTGATCTGACACATCACGTCGACATAATGCACACCGCAATCGACGATGGGCGAGGTGGTCTGCATCAGAGCTTTGTGTGTTTCCCACTCGGCCCCGCTGCTTTGTTGGTTGAGATTCAGTCGGAAGACGTAAGGCCCGCCAAGGTCGCGCGCCTCGGCGATCAGGCGCATCCACGAAGGATGGTGGCGCAGGATGTAACCGATCACCAGTTTGCGGTTGGTCTCAATGGCTTTCGCGACGACTCGTTTGGCATCAGCCACAGTGGTTGCCAGCGGCTTTTCAACGAAGACATGCGCCCCGGCCTCCATCGCCGCGCAGGCGAAATCGGCGTGGCTGTCGGAGTAGGTCGCCACGACCACCAGATCGGGCTTGGTCTCGGCCAGAGCGGTGTGAAACTCAGAATAGGCTGGATAGCCTGTCAGGCCAGGATGGTCCACGCGGCCAGACCGGTTCACCAGCCCCACGACTTCAGCGTCCGGGTGGTTGTGGTGGGCCAAAGCGTGGCTCAGCCCCATATTGCCGAGGCCAGCGATCAGAACTTTGGTCATTTGACAGCTCCTGAAGTGATGCCGCGGATCAGTTGGCGCGAGAAGATGACATAGAGCACCAGCACCGGCAGGATCGCCATGCTGAGCGCCGACAGAACCGCGTTCCAGTCGGTGACGAACTGGCCAATGAAGACTTGGCTGCCCAGCGTCAGTGTTTTGGTTTCCTCGGCTGGGGCAAGAATCAGCGGGAACCAGAGGTCGTTCCAGATGGGGATCATGTTGAACACGGCCACGGTCGCCATGGCGGGGCGGACGAGCGGTAAGACCAATCGGAAGAATATGGTGTATTCGGACAGCCCGTCGACGCGGCCTGCGTTCTTCAGATCATCCGAGACCTGCCGCATAAATTCTGACAGGATGAACACGGCTAGCGGCAGGCCTTGTGCGGTATAGACAAGGATCAGGGCCCACAAGGTGTTCACCAACCCGGTTGCCACCATCATCTCAAGTATCGCCACGGTGCCGATGCGGATCGGGATCATAATCCCAAGCGCCAGATAGAGGCCCATCAGAGTGTTGCCCTTGAATTTGTATTCGCTCAGGGCAAAGGCGGCCATGGCGCCGAACAGCAGAACGAAGGCCAGCGACACCACGGTCACGATCAGCGAGTTTTGGAAATAAAGGAAGAAATCCCCTTGTTTCATTACCGTCTGGTAACCGATCAGCGAGAAGCTTTCGGCATCGGGCATGGCGAGCGGCTCGCGGAAGATCGAGCGTCGGGTTTTGAAGCTGTTGATGATGATCACGAAGACCGGGAACAGGGCGATCAGGGTATAGAGGATCAGCGCCCCGTGCATGGCAGCCGTGTTCAGCGGGTTATGGCGTGCTTTGTTCATGCGTTCACCCTCACAGCTGATACCGGCGCATCCGGGTCTGGATGCCGAAGAGGTAGATGCAGACACCCACAAGGATGATCGCGAACATGGCGCCTGCGATAGCGGAGCCCATATGCGGGTCGCCCAGTTGCAGTTGGAAGCCAAAGAAGGTGCGGTACATGAAGGTGCCTAGGATATCGGTTGAGAAATCCGGCCCTGCCAGCGCACCTTGCGAGACGTAGATCAGGTCGAACGCGTTGAAATTGCCGACGAATGTCAGGATCGAGATGATGCCAATCGAGGGAATGATCAACGGCAGCTTGATCTTCCAGAACGCCGAAGCACCGGTGATGCCGTCTATTTCTCCGGCTTCAAGGATCTCTTCAGGGATCGACAGCAGGGCGGCGTAGATCAACATCATCGGGATGCCGACGAATTGCCAGACCGAGACAAGTGCTAGTGTTGTCAGCGCGTATTCTTCCTTGCCCAGCCATGGTGCAAACAGCGACTTCAGACCAATGGCGTCCAGCATTGAAGGTGCGATGCCCCAAAGCGGGGACAATATCAGCTTCCACGCGAAACCGACGATCACAAAGCTCAGAATGGTCGGAATGAAAATTGCGGACCGATAGAGCGCGGCAAACCGCAAGCGTGGATGCGACAAAAGCGCGGCCAAAGCGATACCGATGGGGTTCTGAACCAGCATGTGGATCAGGAAGAACCAGAAGTTGTTGCCCAAAGCGTTCCAGAACTGCTCGGACCAGATCGGATCGAAGAACAGGGTGCGGAAATTCTGCAAGCCCACGTAGATACGTGTCTGATCAACCTCGGTGAACAGTGCGAGGCGCAGTGTGTTGAACAAGGGGAAGATCATCACTGCCGTGTAGACCAGCACCGCAGGGGCGAGGAAAACGGCAATGTGCCAGCGTATGCGGCGGGTCTGCATGGGAATCTCCGGGGGAAAGGTCCGGACGCGACGCGGTAGCCGCGTCCGGTGTGAGTGGCCTAGGTGTTACTGATGCGGTGCGTACCAGCTGGCCAGACCGTCTTGCAGTTGCTGACCCAGCGCTTCGGGTGTCTCGGCACCCTTGATGGCTGCAACGGATGCACCCCAAGTCTCGTTTTCGAGGTTCGGTGTGCCGCGCGACAGGATTTGGTAGGTCGAGCGGATTGTGCTTTCGCACTCATCTCGCCAACCGACGATTTCCTTGGCCAGTGGGTCTTCCAACTCGACCGGAGTGCTGGACAGCGGGAAGAAGCCGGGTAGGGCGTTACCGAAGATGCTGGCGAATTCCGGGCTTGCGACCCAAGCCAGGAAAGTGCGCGCAGCTTCTTGGTTTTCGCTCGCCGCGTTCATGCCTATGCCGATATCGGTGTGGTCCGAAATATAGCAGGTATCGCCCGCGTTCTGGACCGGTGGCTTAAAGGCGCCCATTTCGAAATCGGCCTGCGTGTTGAAGCCCGAGATTTCCCAGCTGCCTGCTGGATAGACCGCTGCACGACCCAGCGTGAACAGGTTCTGGCTGTCGGGATAGGTTTGCGCTTCATACCCGTCGCCGAGATAGTCGGCCCACTTGGCCAGTGTCGCATACGGGGCGACCCACTGGGGGTCGGTCAGCTTCTGCTCGCCCTTGATCAGCGCCTGACGGCCTTCTTCACCCTTCCAGTAGTTTGGGCCGATGTTGTTGTAGCCCATCGTTGCGGCTTCCCACTGGTCATTGGTGCCCATCGCCATCGGGATATAGGTACCGTCTTCCTTGATCTTATCGAGGGCGGCAAAGAACTCAGCTTCGGTAGTTGGAACTTCGATGCCCAACTCATTGAACGCATCTTTGTTGTAGATGAAGCCGTGAATCACTGACGCCATCGGGACGCAGAAACTGGCCGAACCGTCATCGGTTTGCCACGCAGATTTGGCCACGTCCGAGAAATTTCCCATGGCCTCAAGATCAGACAGATCGGTCAGGTGCCCCGACTCGTATAGCGCAAGCGAGGCATCAAACGGACGGCAGGTAATCAGATCGCCAGCCGATCCGGCCTCGAGCTTCGAGTTCAAGACAGCATTGTATTCTGCCGGTGCAGAGGGCGAGAATATTACTTTGATGCCGGGATTCTCGGCCTCGAACGCCGGAATGATCTTTTCCTGCCACAACGCCAGATCGTCGTTTCGCCAACTTTCGATGGTCAAAGTGGCCTCTTGCGCATAGGCGCTTGTGACCAGCGCCGTGCTCATCAAGGCAAGGCTCAGAACTTTGCGTGTCATTTGATATCTCCCAGGTTGATGGTTTCTTGGTTTTGTTTCATCCGCTCCAGCGCAGGGCGGAGGTGATCGTCGGTGTTGCTTAGCATTGCTTGCGCCGCGTCCAGCGACCCTGCGCCTACAGCCAAAAGGGCCGCGCATTTGAGGTTGCCCTCTGCCGCAGTCAACGCCTTTGTAGCCTGAGCGGAGGAAACGCCGGTCAACTGACAGACGATCCCGTTGGCTCGGGCGCGTAGCTTGTCATTGTCAGCGCGCAAATTGATCATCATGCCGTCCTGAATATGCCCCAGCTCCATCGCCATCAGCGTCGAAAGCATGTTCAGTGCGATTTTCTGCGCTGTACCAGCACCCATGCGGGTAGAGCCCGAGATCAGTTCAGGTGGTGTCGAAAGCAGGATTGGATGGTCAGAAAGCTGCAACAGTTCGGTGCCCCCGTTATTGGCAATGCCGATAACTGTGGCGCCTCTGTCCCGCGCGATCCGCGCTGCTGCGGTTGTGTACGGTGTGGTTCCGCTGGCCGAGACGGTGATCAAGGTGTCTTTGGCAGAAAGATCGGCCAGGTCTCGGGCAAGGCTGTCGGTGGCATCTTCGACATCTCCCGGCATCTCAACTCCTGAGGGCAATCCACCTGCCATGTGGATGCGAATCTGGCGGGCTGGTATCGAAAAAGTTCCCCCGAGTTCCAGCGCATCCGAGGCGGCCATCAAGCCGGAAGAGCCTGCCGCCAAATAGCGCAAAACCCCGCCCGATCGGATGGATTGCGCCATAGCTTTTGCGCCTGCGCAGAGGGTGGGCAGCGAGGAAAGCGGGGCAGCGGCAGCGTCGGCTTGCGAGCGGGCCAGCAGCTCGGCCACTTCAGTCAGCGGTCGGGCGTCAAGTCCGATCGCGTCTTGATGTAGCTGTTCGGTAACTGGCTTGGTCACGTGATTCTCCCCCGAGATTTTGAATATCATACCTTTTAGATACCATTAGTCTACCATTTTATTTTTACGCCCACTATTTTCAAGATTTAGACAACTATTACTGCATTATTGTGTAATTTGGTCTTCAATATTAGAAAAAGGTATTATAAAGGTATCTCCATGAGTCGCCCTTCTGATACCATTGTGCTGGCCGCTGATGGCGGTGGAACACGCTGCCGTCTTGCTGTTTCAGACGGCTCTGCGGTTCAGTGTGTCGAGGTTGGTGCGGCAAATGTATCAACCGATTTTGACGCAGCCTGCGCTGAGTTGATGCACGGAATTGCTGCTTTGGCCCGACTTGCCGGACTAGAGGCAACTCAAATTTCTCGTGCGCCAGCCTACTTGGGGCTGGCCGGTATCACGGGGCGTGCGCTGGCTGATCGGCTGGCAGAAAAGCTGCCATTTGACCATGTTCTGATTGAAGATGACAGGCCCGCCGCATTACGTGGTGCGTTGGGCTCGAAAGGCGGTTTCGTAGCGCATTGCGGAACGGGTTCTTTTCTGGCGGTCCAGAATGGGGATCGCAGGTCATTTGCCGGGGGCTGGGGACCTGTTCTCGGGGATCAGGCCTCGGCGCAATGGGTTGGGCGGCGGGCTTTGGCCTGTACGCTTGATTTTGTGGACGCTCTGAAGCCTGCGTCTGAATTGGCGGACAGCCTGTTGTCGCGTTTTGATGGCGCTGCTGGGATTGTCAGGACCGCCTCCAAGATGTCGCCTACCGAGTTCGGAGCGCTGGCGCCTGTTGTCACGCAACACGCAAAGCAAGGAGATGCGCTTGCGCTGTCGATCATGGAGGATAGTGCACAATATCTGACAGATCAGATGTTGGCGATGGGCTGGATGCCCGGCCTTTCGATCTGCCTGACCGGCGGCATCGGCCCGCAATATGCGGAATTTCTGCCTGCGCCAATGCAACAGGAATTGGCCGACCCGCTGGGCGATCCGTTGACCGGTGCCATCGCGTTGGCCCACGCCTTTCAAAAGGAGACCCGACATGAGCGTTGCTGACTTCTTGCGGCCCGAGGGTTGGCTGGGTCAGACCGCCGGTCCCCGATACGTACAGCTGCGGCAGCGGCTGGAGCAGGGGATTGAAGAGGGTATTCTGGCCCCGAACAGTTCACTCCCGCCCGAGCGCGAGATTGCCGAACTGACGGACCTGTCGCGGGTGACGGTCCGCAAGGCGATTCAGGAACTTGTGCGCAAAGGCGCGATTGAACAGCGGCAAGGCTCGGGATCATTCGTGCGTCAAGCGGTTGCGCGGGTTGAGCAGTCGCTGTCGCATTTGACCTCGTTTACCGAAGACATGGAGAGGCGCGGTTTTGAAACGACTTCAACCTGGTTGGAGCGCGGTATATTCCTGCCGTCGCCTGATGAGATGCTGGCGCTGGGTCTGTCGGCCAGCGATCAGGTCGCGCGCATTCATCGACTGCGCGCGGCTGGTGGGCGGCCAATGGCGCTGGAACGCGCGGCGTTGCCGCTGGATATCCTACCCAACCCGACCGAGGTTACCGGATCGCTCTATGCGTTCCTCGAACACTCGGGCAATCGTCCGGTGCGCGCGATCCAGAAAATCTCAGCCATCAATCTCGAAGCGACCGAGGCCGGTTTGCTGGACGTTGCCGAAGGTACGGCAGGGCTGCGCATTCAGCGGACCTCATACCTAGAAAGCGGGCGCGTTGCTGAACTTACCCGATCCATCTATCACGGCGATGCCTACGATTTCGTGGCAGAGCTGCGTCTGTCAACCTGAAAGGCAGGGCACATGTCCAGCGAAACAACTCAAATGCGGCAGGAAATCAATGAGATACCTTTTGCCGTTGATCGGCTTCTCACTGATGGTGCCACGGCGATTACAAAGACCGCAAGCGCGATCCGCGCGCACGATCCCGGCTTCCTGATTTCGGTTGCGCGAGGTTCGTCGGACCATGCCTGCAGCTATCTGAAATACGCTTCAGAACTGCTGCTGGGCCTGCCCATGGCCTCGGTTGGGCCGAGCGTGAAATCGATCTACGGGGTCGATATGCGATGCCCCGGGGCGCTGTGTATTTCGGTATCCCAATCGGGTCAAAGCCCCGACATCGTACAGCTGACGAAGTCCCTGACAGAAGGCGGCGCGTATTCGGTGGCGATCACGAACGATACCACGTCTGCACTGGCCCAGAACGCCACCTCGGCTCTGCCCATCCTTGCAGGCCCCGAGCTTAGCGTGGCTGCCACCAAGACTTTCGTCACCTCTCTGGTCGCCGGGCTTTGGTTGCTGGCCGAGGTAAAGGGTGATGACACTTTGCTGGCTGCAATTCACAAATTGCCGGAAGATTTATCGCGGGCGATCACCTGCGATTGGAGTGCGGTGGTCGAGGCAGTCGATGGCCAATCCCTGTTCACTTTGGGACGTGGGATGTCCTGGGCAATTTCGAATGAGGCGGCGCTGAAATTCAAGGAAACCTGCCAGATTCATGCGGAAAGCTATTCCTCGGCCGAAGTTCTGCATGGCCCGGTTTCGATCGTGGATCAGGGCTTTCCGGTGATTGCGTTCTCGTCCGGAGACGCGGCTGAGGCCAACATCGCCGAAGTCGCCGATGCGCTCGCAGCTAAGGGCGCAAAAGTCTTCGCAACGACCAATCAGGTGTCTGATGCCGTGAGGCTACCACATGTCCGCACCACGCACTGGATGACAGATCCGGTAGCCTCAATCGCTTCGTTCTACGGTATGGTCGAAACTGTGGCCACGCGCCGGGGCATCAATCCCGATGCACCGCGTCACCTGCGGAAAGTGACGGAGACGGTATGACCGATGCGACGATCACCTTCGCGGGCGGGCTTATCTTTGATGGTAAAACCCTGAAGGACGGCCACGCCGCCCGTTTCGTCGGCGGGCTGCTCGACAGTATTTTGCCCGAAGCCGAGTTGCCTTCGGATGAGATGGTTCAGGATCTGTCGGGCGATATTTTAAGCCCCGGCTATGTAGATTTGCAGGTGAATGGCGGCGGAGGCGTCATGTTCAACGACGATCCATCGGTCGAGACATTACAGCGTATTGCGGCGGCTCATCGCAAGCTTGGCGCGACGTCGATCCTTCCGACGCTGATCACGGACACGCCCGAAAAGACAACGGCTGCCATTTCTGCTGCTTCTCAGGCCATTCAGCGCGGAGTTCAGGGGATTGTCGGCTTGCATCTTGAGGGGCCGCATCTCTCGGTGCGACGCAAGGGCGCGCATGACGGCGGGCTGATCCGCCGGATGCAGGACGCTGATCTTGCACAGCTGATAGAAGCGGCAGGGGCGTTGCCTGCATTGATGGTCACGCTTGCGCCTGAAAGTGTCACGATTGCTCAGGTCGAAACGCTCAGCAAGGCGGGGGTCATCGTGTCGTTGGGGCACAGTGATGCCGAGTTTCAAACCTGCGTGGCTTACGCACAGGCGGGCGCGCACTGCGCCACCCATTTGTTTAACGCGATGAGTCAGTTGGGCAACCGCGAACCGGGGCTGGTTGGCGCAGTCTTGTCCAGCGGTGCGATGTCTGCCGGGTTGATAGCGGATGCAATCCATGTTCACCCGCAGACGATGCGCGCCGCCTTTGCAGCTAAACAGGGGCCGGGGCATCTGTTTCTGGTGAGCGACGCGATGGCCGTTGCTGGAACAGATCTGCGGGAATTCAAGCTGGAAGGGCGTGTCATCCAACGTGAAAACAGCAGGCTGACCTTACCGGATGGAACCCTGGCCGGGGCCGATCTGAACCTGACCACCGCGCTGCGCGTGTTGACAACGGATGTCGGCGTTTCACTGACGGACGCCTTGGCAGCGGCCACACGCATTCCGGCGGATATCATTTCCCAGCGCTCAATCGCGCGCCTGAACTTGATCTCGCAGGCCATTCGCATTTCTCCGGACTTGTCGCAGGCCCGTCCGGCGGTTGCTTAACCTCGCATTGCAACAAATTGCGAAACACCGCGTTTTTCGCATCTCGCCTCAACTGTAGCGGTTGTGTAAGACCTTAGGCGAACGTGGTTTGGGAATGTCTGTATGTATCAGATAATTGGAATAGTTGGCAGGGCATTGACCACCCGGATCGCGCAATGATCCAAACGCGTGGCGTTTTCATTGGTCAGCGTACGGATTGTTTGGGCGCGCGCCTGCTGATGATCCTGACCTGTATCCGTCTGGCCGAAGACTTTGGGACAGACTACCGGGTGAACTGGTTCCCGCAAGGCGCCGATGCGCCGGAGTTGGATCATCCTGAGGAGTTATTCACCAAAGACTGGATGGATGCGCATTTCCTTGATCAGGCAGAGTTCGACGCGATAAGCGCGACCGCTCTGCCAATTTGGGCCTTCCAACACGATCCATCGCCCGAGCGGCTGATCGACCATTTGGCTTCTGGCCGTTCGGTTCTGGTCGAAGAAGCGAGCGAGATATTTGGCTTCCCGTGGGAAGATATCGAAACCATCCGTCCCCGCTATCGCGATTTCATACATAGCGTTGGATTTGTGGATGAGGTTCGTCAGATCATGGATCGCGCGGATCAGAAGCTCTCGGGGCTGGGGATTTCGGCTTACCACATTCGGCGCGGAGAAATCCTGAACGGATTACCATGGAAGCATTCGATCTGGCCCGCCAAGATCGAACCTGACGAGTTTTACGAGGCCCATCTGGAGAAATCCAAGGGCCAGACGGCGATCATGTTTTCGGATCAGCCAGAGGTGATAGACCGTTTCAAGCAACGGTTTCCGGAGCTCATGCAGATGTCGGATATCGCTGATCTGTCGGCTCTGACCCGGGCGCAGCGGGACTTTCTGGAGCTTTTTGCGATGTCACGGGCGGATCAGGTGATCGCGCCACACATATCTGGCTTTTCAATGGCTGCAGCCCGGATTTCGGGGCAGCAGCGTAAAGTGTTCCGCGATGTATTGTCCAAGGATGAGATGCAGGCGGCCAATGCGCGGTTCATCGAACGGGTTGCGAAGGGGCCATCGGCCTTTCCGAATCCCTCAGAGGCGGCGCATATCTATTCAAAGGCGGTGCAATATCTGTCAGCGCAGGATCGCTGCGAAGAGGCGTATGATAGTGCGAAACCTATTCTGGACGCCGGGGCCGACAACGCCTTTATGCCACTTCTGCAATCCCTGAACTGTTTTTACCTGTCGAAGTGGCAGGAAAGCGAGGCACATGCCAAAGAGGGATTGCAGAACCCGCATCTCTGGCCCGAAGACTATTCTGTTTTGTGCGCCTTGCGTGGCGCTGTTCTCGGCATGCAAGGCAAGCGTGGTGCGGGGACACACCATTTTGCAAAAGCGTTCTGGTCCAAGTCATTACGGCCGGATATTGTGGTTCTGGGGTCCAGAATGCTCTACCGTGCTCAACTCGCGCTTAGGCTGATGCCGCCTGTGGACTGGTCATTGCAAAAGGTCGTTCGGCAACGCCGGTTTGCACCGTTCAATAACCTGTATCTGGTTCAGCGTAAGGTTGTCGTCAGGCGTCCTTGCAACTTCGATTTCATACTCTTGGATTGGGCCGAGTTGGCGCTGGATCAACGCGCAAGACGTATCTTTGATCACCAACAAAGATTGGAAGCGCTTTCAACCTCACTCGATGAGGTTCACGACGTACCGGCAGACGACCCGCGATTCTTGGGCGCCAGGGTGATACTACAGAGGCATCTGGGGGAATTGTCGGGGGCCCACGCCATTGATAAAACCCGCCAGATCGTAGCTGAAGTGCCGGAAAGTGCCTTGTACCAAAAGCGGCTGTCCGAACTTTACGAAGCAGAAGGCGATACCGTAGCTGCGCATCGAACGATGTCAGAGGCGCTAGCTTGTGACCCGGAAAGCCCGTTTCTTCTTTTTGCCATGGGGCGCTTGCTAGAGCGGACGGGCAAGACCGGTCAGGGTGAAAAGTTCATTCTGAAAGCTGCCGATCTGGATGAAGTCACCGTCGTCATTCAGGGCATGGCGGGCCAGATTCACATGCGTCGCGGGAACAAGAACAAGGCACGCCCCTATCTTGAGAAAGCGCGCGACCTGTATCCGCCCCACAAGCGGTTCACCAATCAACTGAATAGACTTTCGGGTCAGGCGTGAAACTAGTTCAGCGTAACCTCTTGCCGCAGGTTTCCGGTTGTCTTGTCGAAGATCAGAATCCGATTGTCCTCGGTCACTACCGCATACCAGTTGTTGCCGATGGTCAACGCTTGCGCTTTTGCGCCATCCGGAAGTTCGATCTGGTCGGGCAGCTTCGGAGTGCGGTCCGATAGGCGGATGACAATCAGGGCGAATGTCACTAGAACCCCGCCAATCATTACCGCGGTCAACAGCATGACCATACGCCGCAGCAGTCGAAGCTGCGGTGTTTCCTGCGGTTCCTGAGGTTCGGAAGGGACAGTCATGGGCACCCGCCTGATAGAGTTTCATATCGCGGCCGCTCCGCCGCCCCGCCTTGATAAGGCGCTTGCGCGGGATGTGCCAGCGGAAGAGAACCTGTCGCGCACCCGGCTGGCCCGACTGATCAATGAGGGTGCCGTCACCGTTGATGGCGTCGCCGTAGAAGACCCCAAAGCTAAGATAACCGAAGGCGCGCAGATTGGGATCACCGTGGCCGAAGCCGAAGATAGTCATATCGGCGCTGAGGATATCCCACTTGAAGTCGTCTATGAGGACGACGATCTGATCGTGATCAACAAACCAGCAGGGATGGTCGTGCATCCGGCGCCGGGCTCGCCGAACGGTACGCTAGTCAATGCGCTGCTGCATCATTGCGGGGATGATCTCTCGGGTGTTGGGGGCGTCAAGCGCCCGGGCATCGTGCACCGGATCGACAAGGAAACCAGCGGGTTGCTGGTTGTGGCGAAATCGGATGCGGCGCATCACGGGCTGGCTGCCCAGTTCGAGGCGCATAGCGTCGAGCGCTACTATCGCGCGATCTGCTATGGTGTGCCGGATGCCAATGACCCTCGGTTGCGTGGGATCAAGGGTGTCAGCTTTGAGCCGGGCAACATCATGCGTTTGACGACACAGCTGGCACGGCACAAGACGGATCGGCAAAAGCAGGCTGTGTTGTTTCACGGTGGGCGCCATGCGGTAACGCGCGCACGGATTGTCGAGGTTTTTGGAACGCCGGGCAGCCTCTCTCTGATCGAATGCTGGCTTGAGACGGGCCGAACGCATCAAATCCGTGTCCATATGGCCCATGCCGGCCACGGGCTTGTCGGAGATCCGGTTTACGGCGGAAAGCGCAAACTGGCTGCGCGGTCATTCACGCCTGAGGCCGCCGAGGCGGTGCAGGCTTTCCCCCGCCAAGCTCTGCACGCAGCAGTGTTAGGCTTCGAACACCCGGTTTCGGGCCAGGCATTACGTTTTGAAGCCCCGCTGCCGCAGGATATGGCGGACCTGCTGGAAAATTTCAGAAAACCACTGAAATAAACTGCAAAGGCTTGTGAAAAAGGCCTTTTCAGCTTTCCTTTACATAGGGTTAATCTCAGACTGTTAACAGATCCTCTTGAATGTATCGGGTCTGGTACCCATATCCCATGTTAAGGGCTTAAACATTTGTCCAAGGGGCAGAAATAAATGGCAAATTACTCAAATCTTCCAGCGCCGACACCCGAGGGTGGGCTGAACCGCTATATGCAGGAGATTCGCAAGTTTCCTCTGCTGGAGCCGGAGGAAGAATATATGCTGGCCAAGCGCTGGGTCGAGGAACAGGATACCGAGGCCGCGCATAAAATGGTCACGTCGCATCTGCGTCTGGCAGCCAAGATCGCCATGGGATATCGCGGTTATGGCCTGCCGCAGGCCGAGGTGATTTCCGAAGCCAATGTGGGCCTGATGCAGGCGGTCAAGAAATTTGACCCCGAAAAAGGCTTCCGGCTGGCGACCTATGCCATGTGGTGGATCCGCGCTTCGATCCAGGAATACGTCCTTCGGTCGTGGTCGATGGTGAAACTGGGTACAACATCGGCGCAGAAAAAGCTGTTCTTCAACCTGCGTAAAGCAAAGGCACGCATTGGCGCGCTGGAAGAAGGTGATCTGCGTCCTGAAAACGTGGCCAAGATTGCAGAAGACCTCGGAGTGACCGAGGAAGAAGTGATCAGCATGAACCGTCGGATGTCCGGTGGCGATGCTTCGCTGAACGCGACCGTGGGGTCCGAAGGCGAAGGCACCATGCAGTGGCAGGATTGGCTGGAAGATGAAGATGCCGATCAGGCTGGTGACTACGAGGCTCGCGATGAATTGGAAGCCCGGCGCGAATTGCTCGCTGCTGCGCTGGATGTTCTGAACGATCGCGAGAAAGACATCCTGACTCAGCGCCGTCTGATGGACCAGGCTGTTACGCTGGAAGAGCTGAGCACGCAGTACAATGTCAGCCGTGAACGTATTCGTCAGATTGAAGTGCGCGCGTTTGAGAAGCTGCAAAAGAAGATGCGAGAGCTTGCGCGCGAAAAAGGTATGCTGGGTTCAAACTAACCCCAGACTGATATCAGCCCGCCATATGAGCGGGCTGATTTTTTTAGTTATGCGAAAATGAAATCGGACTCGGACAGGTGGCTTGCCCAGATGCCTGATAGATAGATGCTGTCTCCGTCGTCCAACTCGATCTTGGTCCCGAAGAGCTTTCCGTCGATATCGTCTTCGATGTCCTCAAAGCTGGTGATGCCATCGTATTCGGACAGGTCGATCTTGTCCTTGCCGACGCGGAAATCGACAATCCAGTCGTGACCGTCGCCTTCATCGAACACAAACGTGTCCTTACCGCGCCCACCAAAGAGTTTGTCATTGCCTTCGCCGCCGTCGATGATGTCTTTCCCACGACCTCCGAAGATTTTGTCATGGCCTTCATCGCCACGCAGAATATCCTTTCCGCGCCCCCCGAAGATTATGTCGTTCCCGGCACCGCCAAGCGCCACATCATTGCCCGAGCCGGTGTTGATCACGTCATTGCCACCATCACCGTGAACAAAGTCTTTGCCGCGTCCGGTAAAGATGAATTCATCGCTGCTGTCACCCAGGATAAAGTCCGTGTTCTTTTTGCCCAGAATGCCCGACACCGAGACGGGTAGAAGTACGCCGTCAAGTACGTGAATGATACCGTTTGACGCATCCACGTCGAACGCGATCAAGCCGGGATCGTCGATGCCCGGATCGGCATCGCCCAGGCTGGGAGGATCGCTTTCAAGGTTCAGTTCGACTGACGACCCAAGCAGAGTTTGGATTTCAGCCCCGTCGCCTAGACCGACCACTGTGGTGCTGTCGAACTCACCATCGACCACGTGATACTTCAAAATGTTGGTTAGCAAAGGGATAGGGTCTCCGCCGCCAAGCAGGGTGAGCGCCTTGATGATGTGGCCCAATGCTCCAGCCTCGTCATCCCCTTTATACCCAAGCGTTTGTGCCAGAGTAATAAAGGCAGCGTCATTTGGGGCAAAGACGGTCAGTTCTGCCTCAGAATTGTCCAGCGTTTCCGCCAGCCCGGCTGCAATCACCGCTTCGCGGAGAATGTCGAAATCCTGATTGTCGCTGTCGAACGTTCCGGGATCACCGCTTTTTAGCACTGTTCCTGTAATCGTATGTGTTGCTGGCATTTCAGTAAGCCTCCCACCCTGTTTGCCGTTGCTCCGGATGTTGCCAGAGCGCCATCCGAGCATGATTCAGTCGATGTTTGAGCTACGGCGGCAGTATCAGACTGGATCAACAAAACTGATTTGCGAGGGCAGGTTTGACGCCGATCGATTTTAGATTATCGATATAAAGTATAAGGTTATCGGGGTTTTTTAATCTCATCAAAAAATTTACCGAGGCGTATGATTTTCAAATAGATAGAGAAAGGACTGACTTATTGGCAGGTGGTTGATAGACAGATCAGGAACTGAATTACATTGAGCTCGCCCTGGGCGGGTTACATCAATTTTTAGGGGGCGCGCATGCATAAACCGGTCAATTGGGGTGTTCTGGGTGCAGCCAGATTCGCACGACAACACATGGCGCCCGCCATCCATGCGGCAGAGGGCGCGCGGCTGGCGGGGTTGGCGACCTCGGATCCGGCCAAGGCCGAGCCCTTTGCCAGATATTGCCCTGATCTGAATGTCTACAACAGCTATGAGGCATTGCTAGCCGATCCTGAGATTGAGGCGGTGTACATCCCGCTGCCAAACCATCTTCATGTCGAATGGAGCCTGAAGGCGCTGGATGCGGGCAAGCATGTGCTGTGCGAAAAGCCGATGACCATGCGGGCCGATGAGTTTGACGCGCTGATCGCAAAGAGGGACCAGACGGGTTTACTGGCTGCCGAAGCATATATGATCGTGCATCACCCTCAGTGGCTTCTGACCCATAAACTGATCGCGGACGGAGCGATCGGCCGGCTGGTCCATGTCACCGGGGCGTTCAGCTATGACAACCGGGCGGACACGGGCAACATCCGCAACCGTGCGGAAACCGGTGGGGGCGGGCTGCGTGACATCGGGGTGTATGTTATCGGCAGCGCTCGGTTTGCGACTGGGCAAGAGCCGGTCTCGGTCAGCGGTGCGATCCGGTGGGAAAATGACGTGGATGTCTTCACCGAAATACGCGCGCAGTTTCCCGAATTTACCTATTCCGCCTACGTCTCGACACGCATGCATCCACATCAGGAAATGGTGTTTCACGGAGAAGGTGGCATGATCCGTTTGACTGCTCCGTTCAATGCCCGTGTGTTCGGCGAGGCGCGTGTTGAACTGCACCGACCGGGCCTTGAAGTTCTGGTGCCCCGGTTTCCAGCGGACAACCACTATCAATTGCAGGTCGAAGCGTTCTGCCGATCGGTTCGCGAAGGGGTTGAATATCCCTGTTCGTTGGAATTCGTGAGGGGCACACAAGAGGTTATCGATCAGGTCTTTGACGCCGCCGTTTCGCTCTAGCTTGCCACCCCTGTGGTGTCTCGCGTATCCTGTCCCGACCGGATCAGGAGGGCTAAATGGCGGGCGGCTGGGCGCGCGATGGCGCGGTGAGTGAACAGATCGAAGCGTCGATTTCAGATGAACTCGCGCGGATGCAGGCGCAAAAGCGACCTGTGGGCGAAAGCCTGACACATTGTGCTGAATGCGAAGAACCGATCCCCGAAAAACGCCGCCTTGCTCTGCCCGGCGTAAAGCTGTGCCTGGATTGCCAGCAAGAGCGTGACAGCAGCTTCAAATCTCGCGGCGGGATCAATCGGCGGGGTTCGAAAGACAGTCAGTTGAAATAACGCGAGGAGCACCCGGTGAAGGATCAGCCGCAGAGATCAGTACTGCAAAACGGGTTGGTTCTTGGGTTCCTAGCCGCGTTTCTATGGGGCACGCACAGCGTTATCGTGCGGTACCTGACCAGTGATCTCGGCGGGTTGCAGATTGCCGTATCACGCCTGTTCATCGCTGCGTTTGCGATTTACTGCATGCTGCGGGTAATGGGCGCACGGGTTTCAATCCAGTACAGGGATTGGAACTTCCGACTGGCGGTGTTGTCGACGGTGGTGAACTATATTTTGTTCCATATTGGCCTGGAGCATACAGGTGCCGCGAATGCGATGGTGCTTGAGAATACCGCGCCGTTCTTTGTGTTGATATTCCTGTATTTCTTCGCGGATACCACCGTTGGCCGGACTGATGTATTGGCAACCCTGCTGGCGATCCTCGGTGTGTTTCTAACCGTCTATCGGGATTTTCAAGGCGGGGGAGAACCCCTGCTGGGCGATCTGATGGAAATCGGGGCGGGACTTAGCTGGGCGGTGTTCCTGATTTCCAGCAGCCGCGCGATGCAGTCATCGGAGACCACTGCCGAAAGGTTGAACTTCCTGTTTGGCATCTTTTTGTGTTCGGGCGTTTTGCTGGTGCCACTGGCGGCTTTTTCTATTCAGATGCCGACCGCAAACGACGTGATCTTCTTGATCCTTCTGGGCGTTTTACCCACCGCGCTTGCCTATTATCTTTGGTACGAGGCCGCCGCCCGCGTGTCGACATTGACGGCGACGTTGCTATTCGCCGCCTCGGTTGTGTTTACCTTTGTCAACTCGGCACTGTTTCTGGGCGCAACGATCACACCGCTTTCGATTGTTGGCGCGGTATTGATTGTCACGGCCATTTTCGTGACGACGATGAAATCAGCCAAAGAGAAATGAGGCAGCCATACAGGCTGCCTTTCAACATCAGCTTTCCATCGCTTCCAGTTCGTCAATAAAGCCCGAGATCATCGACAGGCCTTTGTCCCAGAACTCGGGATCACTGGCGTCCAGTCCGAACGGGGCCAGAAGCTCTTTATGGTGCTTGGAGCCACCGGCGCGCAGCATTTCGAAATACTTGTCCTCGAACCCGTCCGCACCGCTTTCGTAAACCGAATAGAGCGCGTTCACCAAGCCGTCGCCAAACGCATAGGCATAGACGTAGAACGGTGAGTGGACGAAGTGCGGGATATAGGCCCAGAAGGTCTCGTACCCGTCCATGAATTCGAATGCGGGGCCAAGGCTTTCAGCCTGAACGCTCATCCAAAGGGCGTTGATATCGTCTGGTGTCAGCTCGCCCTCACGACGGGCGGCGTGCAGTTTGCATTCGAAGTCGTAGAAGGCGATCTGGCGAACGACCGTGTTGATCATATCCTCGACTTTGCCGGCCAGCAGCACCTTGCGCTGTTCCGGAGTCTCGGCCTGATCCAGCATTTTGCGGAAGGTCAGCATTTCACCAAAGACCGAAGCAGTTTCGGCCAAGGTCAGCGGGGTCGATGAAAGCATCTCGCCCTGATCGGCGGCCAATACCTGATGCACCCCGTGGCCCAATTCATGCGCCAAGGTCATCACATCGCGCGGTTTGCCCAGATAGTTGAGCATCACGTAGGGATGAACTTCGGTCACGGTGGGATGCGCAAAGGCGCCAGGCGCTTTGCCGGGCTTCACGGCCGCATCGATCCAACCCTTCGAGAAGAAGGGAGCTGCGATCTCACCCATCCGAGGATCAAACGCGTTATAGGCGTCCATCACCGTCTTCTCGGCCTCGGACCAATCGACGATGCGGGTGTCCTCCATCGGCAACGGAGCATTACGGTCCCACACTTGCATCACGTCCAGACCAAGCCATTTGCGTTTCAGTTCGTAGTAACGATGGCTTAGCTTGGGGTAGGCGGCCACAACAGCCTCGCGCAGGGCTTCGACCACTTCGGGCTCGACATCGTTCGACAGGTGACGACCGGTCTGGGCAGATGGCATTTTGCGCCAGCGATCAACGATCTCTTTTTCTTTGGCCTGCGTGTTATGAACGCGCGCGAAGGTTTTGATGTTGCTTTGGAAAACGTTGGCGAGTTCGCGCGCTGCGGCTTCACGCTTGGCGCGATCCTGCTCGGTCAGCAGGTTCAGCGTACCTTCGATGTTCAGCTCTTCACCATCGACGGTGAAGGTCAGGCCCGCGATTGTTTCGTCGAATAGGCGTTCCCACGCGTCGCCGACAACGCCGAGGTCGTGCAGGAATTTTTCCAACTCATCAGACAGTTGATAGGGTTTCATCGCGCGAATGCGACGGAACACGGGCTCGTATCGCGCCAGATCAGAATTGGCGGCAAAATGCGCAGCCAGCGCGTCATCGTCGATGCGATTCAGTTCCAGCGTGAAGAACACCAGAGGCGTGGTGAAGACGGTGATCTTCTCCTGCATGTCAGACAGGAACTTGGCGCGATCCGCGTCGGTGGTCAGTTGGTAATAGCGCAATCCGGCAAAGGACATGATCCGCCCGGCGATGGCGTTGATCTTTTCGTTGCGCAGCACGCAGGTCAGTAGTCCAGCTGCGTCCAATTCGGCCAGCTTACCCTCATAATCTGCGGCAAAGGACGCACATTCGCCCTCCAACCAGTCCAGATCGCGGGCCAGTTCGGGTGCATCTTCCGAGGCATAGAGGTCCGTCAGATCCCATTCCGGCAAATTGCCCAGATCATCGGCACCGCCGCCTGCATTTGCATCACGGACGGGAAAGGGAAGGTCGCGCATGGAACACCTCGAATAAACTGCGTTGGCAAACATTTAGGCGCGGCGTGTCCGGATCACAAGCAAGCTGTCTGGTCAAACCTTAATGACAGGGCTCTGGTTTTGGTTTCGCCGCGGCTGCCGCGAAATGTGCAGCAAGTTGATCAAAGACCGGCCCGCGCACCTCGGGTGCCTCCATCAGAACTTCGTGTTCGCCGTTGGGAATCTCGACCAGAGTACCGCTAGGCCAGTTGGCCATACGTGCCCGAATGGCCTTGCGGTCCACGATCTGTTCATGGCTACCCAAGAAGGTCAGGGCAGGGATCTCGGGCGCGGCCTGTTCCACCAGCCAGGTGCATTCATCCAGCGCCTCGCGCAGCCAGATGGTAGACGGTGCGCCCAAAGCAAGTTCAGGGTGTGCGGCCAACTGATCCTGCATCATTCGGTACATCGCCGGATCGCGTGTCAGCACGTTTCCTTCGAAGGGCTGTGAGGCCACATAGCTCTCTAGCGTGGTGGTGGGCGGGGTTTTCTCGCCCAAGCCCAAGCGTGGCCCCCAATAGGCAGTTAGCTGGCTGAGCGGCTTCATGATTGGTGTAAAGAAAATCCCCCACATCGGGCCCGTAAAGGCGCAGGCCGCAAAATCAGCCCCCTCCAGAACGGCGCGAAGCCCGATAGCTCCGCCCATGGAATGGCCTATGACGTACCAGGGCTTGGGCAACTCCAGTTGTTCGGCCAGTTTCAGTATTGAGCGAACGTCGTGCTGGTAATCGGTGAATTGTTCGACATGACCGATCCGCGGATCATCCAGCAGGCGATCTGCAAGCCCTTGCCCGCGCCAATCGACCGCGAGACTTGCAAAGCCCCGGTTCACAAATTCCTTGGCGGTATCACCATATTTTTCGATGTATTCCGTGCGACCGGGGAACAGCATCACCGTGCCGTGCGTATCGCCTCCGGGCAGCCAATGTGCCACGCGGATACGTTTGCCATCTTCGGTGATCAGCCAATGCGCCGCACCATCGGCAGGGCCGCCGGCCACGTCTTCGAATAAGGGGGCCGGCGAAAACTCCATCAGGCCAGCACCGAGGCGAGTTTCATGGCAATACCCATGTCTCCGTCAACGCTCAGCTTGCCGGACATAAACGCACCGGTTGGGTTCAGGTCACCGCTGAGAATCTGTTCAAAGGTGTCCGCATCGGCGCTGAGGGTCACATCAGCATCTTCGTCGCTTACCCGCGCACCGCTTGCATCCAGAATGATAGAACCCAGATCGGCAATGGCAAATTTGGCTGACGCATCGAAATCGCCGCCCGACAGTTTCTCATTCAATGCCGCCGCGGCTTTTTCCAGAATATCGCTCATGGTCTTCCTCATATTGTTCATGCGCCGTGAATGGACATCCCCGGTCGCTACGCTACACTGACCATTGTTATGGGTATTGCAATCACCAATCTCAAACGTACCGTCGCGGCACTTGCCGTCATAGTCACGTTTTCCACCAGTTGTATCGCGCAGCAGGCGGATTCGCGGGACGAGGCGTCACTGTTGCAGCAACTGGCGCAATCGACGCCCGAACAGGCCATCGGATTGGATCGGCAATTGCAGGCGCTGTGGTCACAATCAGGTTCGGCTTCGGCGGATTTGCTGTTGGAACGCGGACGCGAAGCGCTGGATGACGGGGATGTCGAGGCCGCGCTTGATCATTTGACGGCGCTTACCGATCACGCACCCGAATTTGCCGAGGGTTGGCATGTGCGCGCTTCGGTTTTCTTCGGCATTGACAGGTTTGGCATGGCTGCGGCGGATCTTGAACAGGCATTGACGCTGAATCCGAACAACTACGACGCTATCTACGGCCTTGGCCTCATCTTTGAGATCGTGGGCAAGCCAGAACAAGCACTTGAGGCCTATTCACGTGCGCTGGCTATACATCCCCATCATGAAGAAGTAACCAATGCCGTGAATCGGCTGAAGCCTCAGGTTGAAGGCAAGGCGCTGTAAGTCTTAGGGCGCAGGGGGCAAAGGTGAGCGGGTCATCCCGAATCGTGGCCGTACTTGGCCCGACGAACACAGGTAAAACTCATTACGCGATTGAACGTATGCTGGGGTACCGGACCGGTGTCATCGGTCTGCCGCTGCGGCTGCTCGCGCGCGAAGTCTATGACAAGATTGTCGCTATTCGCGGTCCGTCTGTTGTGGCGCTGGTGACCGGCGAGGAACGGATCGTACCGCCGCGCACCCAATACTGGGTCTGTACAGTTGAGGCGATGCCAGAAGGCATGGGCACTGATTTTGTGGCGATTGACGAAATTCAGCTTTGCGTGGATCCCGAACGCGGCCATGTCTTTACTGATCGCCTGTTGCGGTCGCGCGGCACCAATGAAACGCTGTTTCTCGGCTCTGACACAATGCGCGGCCCCATCGCGGCCCTTGTGCCCGAAGTGCAGTTCATCCGTCGTGAACGGATGTCTCAGCTGGTCTATTCCGGTTCGAAAAAGATCAGCCGAATGCCTGCGCGCAGTGCGATCGTCGGATTCTCGGTCGATAACGTCTATGCCATCGCCGAGCTGCTTCGTCGCCAAAAGGGCGGGGCGGCGGTCGTCATGGGGGCGCTCAGCCCTCGCACGCGGAATGCGCAGGTTGACCTCTATCAAAACGGTGAGGTTGATTATCTGGTGGCTACGGATGCCATCGGAATGGGGTTGAACCTGGATGTGAACCATGTGGCGTTCTCATCTCTGACCAAGTTTGATGGCCGCCGAATGCGGCCTCTGGCCCCCAACGAGTTGGCCCAGATCGCAGGACGGGCCGGGCGCGGAATGTCCGACGGCACCTTTGGTGTGACCGGCGAGGCCCCGCCGCTGGACGAAGGCGTGACGCAGGCGATCATGGACAGCCGCTTTACGCCGATGAAAAAGCTGAACTGGCGGAATGCCGCCCTCAGGTTCGGCTCGATTGACGCACTGATCGACTCGCTTGAGGTCAGCCCAGACAATGAGCACCTGATCAAAGCGCGGCCAGCTGACGATCTGAACGTCCTGAAATCTCTGTCCCAAGTCACCGAAGTCGTTGCCCGTGCCAGCGATGGACCGTCGATCCGTTTGCTATGGGATGTGTGCAGAATCCCCGATTTTCGTGGCATCAGCCATGCCGAACATGCCAGCCTGCTTGAGGTGATCTATGGCCATCTGCATGAGCGCGGAAGTATCCCCGATGATTTCATGGCGCGGCAAATCCGCCGTATCGACCAAACCCATGGCGACATTGATGCATTGTCCAAAAGGTTGGCATATATTCGCACTTGGACATATGTTGCGCAACGAAACGGTTGGGTGCGTGACGAATCCCATTGGCGCGAGGAAACGCGCACTGTAGAAGACAGGCTGTCGGACGCTCTTCACGACCGTTTGACTCAGCGATTTGTGGACCGGCGCACGTCAGTGTTGCTGCGCCGGCTCAAACAGAAGGAGGCCCTTTTGGCCGAAGTAAATGACAAGGGTGAAGTGACCGTCGAAGGCGAATTCGTCGGTCGTCTGGAAGGGTTCCGGTTTACCCCGGACAAAAGCGCGCAGGGGACTGAAGCGAAAGCCTTGAAGTCAGCCTCTCTGCAAGCACTCGCGCCGCAATTCCATCTGCGTGCCGATCGCTTCTACAATGCGCCCGATACCGAAATTGATTTCACCGATCAGGGTGGCCTGATGTGGGGCGAGTATGCCGTGGGCAAACTTGTTGCCGGTGCCGAGCCTCTCAAGCCTGTGGTCGAGGTTTTTGTCGATGAGGCCGCCGGGCCGGACGTGGAACAGAAGGTTCAGCGCCGCCTGCAGCATTTCATCGACCGCAAAGTGGCAGCCCTGTTCGAGCCGCTGCTGAACCTGTCGCGGGATGAGGAGCTGAGCGGTCTGGCCAAAGGTTTTGCCTTCCGCATGGTCGAGGCGCTGGGCGTTCTGCCGCGCGCGCAGGTCGCGCAAGAGGTCAAGGATCTGGATCAGGATACCCGTGGTGCACTGCGTAAACATGGCATCCGGTTCGGTCAATTCACCATCTTCATGCCGCTGCTGCTGAAACCCGCGCCAACGCGCCTGCGTCTGGTACTTTGGGCATTGTCCGGTGGCTTGCAGGAGTTCCCCGAAGCACCACCTCCGGGTCTGGTTACCGTTCCGGTCGCCAAGGACGCGCCGCAGGGCTATGACACCATGTGCGGCTACCGCGATGCGGGCGAACGCTCAATCCGGATCGATATGCTGGAACGGCTGGCCGACATGCTGCGGTCCGAGGATAGCCGCGGTGGGTTCGAAGCCAAACCCGACATGTTGTCGATTACCGGCATGACCTTGGAACAGTTTGCAGACCTGATGCAGGGACTGGGTTACAAGGCCGAACGCGGCGAACGTGAGAAGGCCAAACCGGTCCCCACGGAGCAGCCTGTGGCGGAAGCCGAGGAACAACCCGTCGTCGATGAGACGCCGACCGCAAATGCCGAAGCGGATGACGTCGGTATAACCGCCGAGGCGTCAGCCGAAGCCTCCGAAAGCACCGAGGCGGCAGCAGAGGCTACGGCCACTGAGAAATCAGCAGAGTCCAAATTGGATGAGCCCGAAATTGAGGTGTTCTACACCTTCACTTGGGGGCGCCAACGTCAGCAAAACCGTGGTCCGCGTCGCGAGCAGGGGCAGGGCAAGGGCAAGCCGCGTGGTAAACCTCAGGGCAAGCCGCATGGCAAGAAGGGGGGCAAGCCTCAGGGCGCCAAGACCTTCTCGTCACGGCCACCCAAAAAGGAAAAGGCAATCGATCCCGATAACCCATTTGCGGCAGCGTTGATGGGTCTGAAGGACGGCAACTGATCCGCGATGGCCGAGGCCAAGCTGCGGATCGACAAATGGTTGTGGCAGGCGCGGTTCTTCAAGACCCGTAGCCTGGCCGCCAAACAGGTCAGCGGCGGCCATGTGCGTCTGAACGGAAATCGGGTGCTGAAACCGGCGCAAGCCGTGGCACCCGGAGATGTCCTGACCTTTCCGCAGGGGCGTATTGTTCGGGTTGTACGTATCGAAGCGCTTGGCGTGCGTCGCGGCCCGGCCCCCGAGGCGCAAGCTTTGTACTTTGATATGACCGAAAAGCAGGACGTATCGCCCAAGAATCCTGCGTTTGAGGGAAAAGGTCGTCCAACCAAGAAAGAAAGACGCGCGCTTGATCTTTCTCGCATCCCAAAGGGGTGATCTGACCTTGAAGCGGCGGTCAGACTGGATTAGCTAGTCGCCAAAGCGCAAACGGGAAATCCAATATGACCTACGTTGTCACCGAAAACTGCATTGGCTGCAAATACACCGACTGTGTCGAGGTTTGTCCGGTGGATTGTTTCTACGAAGGTGAAAACACATTGGTCATTCACCCCGACGAATGCATTGACTGCGGTGTCTGCGAACCCGAATGCCCCGCCGACGCCATCCGCCCGGACACCGAGCCGGGGATGGAGCAGTGGGTCGAATTCAACCGGAAATACTCGGAAATGTGGCCGGTGATCGTGACCAAAAAAGACCCCTTGCCCGAGGCCGAGGAACGCGACGGCGAAGAAGGCAAGATGGAGAAATATTTCTCGGAAGCCCCCGGCGAGGGCGGTTGACCGATTCGGCAGCCGGTTACCGTTCATTTGGCATCAATCTGTGCATTAATTAGTTGAGGTAGAAAGGGAATTTCCCATTTACCTTGGCGCGGTCTTTTGAGTGTCGCAAATTTGTGATATACTTAGGACCGAATGATGACTGTGATTGGGATGTGCTCCGTAAGTATGCTCGCTTTGGAGTTCTGAATTTATGACAAATAAGCCGCCTGACGGGGCCATGCAGGGCCTCGGCTGTGGTGCTTTTGTCGTCTCATGTCCCGATCAGAAATGAAGGATGAATATGAATGTCGAAATCGAAAAAGCTTGAGTTCCGCCCGAACGATTATGTCGTCTACCCGGCTCATGGCGTAGGTCAGATCGTATCAATCGAAGAGCAGGAAGTTGCAGGCTTCTCGCTTGAGCTGTTCGTGATTTCTTTTGAAAAAGACAAAATGACCCTGCGCGTGCCGACTAACAAGGTCACTGAATCGGGGCTTCGGTCGCTCAGCTCACCGGATGTGATCAGCCAGGCAATGAAGACGCTGAAGGGCAAAGCCAAGGTCAAGCGTGCCATGTGGTCGCGCCGGGCGCAGGAATACGAGCAAAAGATCAACTCGGGCGACTTGATCTCGATCGCCGAAGTGGTCCGCGACCTGCACCGCACCGACGACCAGCGCGAGCAGAGTTATTCCGAGCGTCAGCTGTACGAAGCCGCGCTGGAACGTCTGACACGCGAAGTGGCCGCAGTTTCTGGCGCCGATGAGATTTCGGCTGCCAAACAGGTCGATGAGGTTCTGACCTCACGCGCAGCCTGATCGCGTTCAAGCCAATTTAAGGGTCGTCCCGATATCCGGGGCGGCCCTTTTTCGTGACTAGGCGCTTGGTCTTGTGGTGTGTGTCGGGTATTTTTCTGTAACTGCAGGAAGATACGGGGACATGATGAAGCAAACTGTCAAGTTTCTCTACATCAGCCACGAGCCGGTCTCGGTCTGGTTTCGCTATGGGCTGATCCTGTTCGATATCGCCTCGATCATCTTTTTTGTCTCCACGGCGAATATCCCGCACGGGCCTGGGCTGACGGCGGCAAGTTTGGGTGTCGGGCTGATCATCCTAATGGATTTCTGCGCGCGGATGTGGATTTCCAAAGACCGCTGGAAACTGCTGCGCCAGATTTACACGATGGCAGACATCGTTGTGATCGTGTCGCTGCTGCTTGACCCGTTCCTGACCGGCAATCTCGCGTTCCTTCGGATATTGCGCGCGTTGCGGCTGATCCATTCCTATCATCTGCTGCGGGATTTGCGCCGAGATAGTCCTTTCTTCCGAACCCACGAGGACGCGGTGATTGCGGCGATCAATCTGATGGTCTTTGTTTTTGCAACCTCGACTGCAGTACTGGTCTTTTTCGTCCCCGAAGATGCGCAGACCCCCTATATCGACGCGCTTTATTTCACTATGGCGACCCTGACGACAACGGGGTTCGGAGATATCACGCTGGGCACACCAGCGGGAAAGCTGTTTTCCGTTTTCATCATGGTTGTGGGCGTGGCGTTGTTTGTCCGTCTGGCGCAGGCGATCTTCATGCCGCAGAAAGTGCGCTACAAATGCCCAAGCTGCGGCCTGTTCCGGCACGATCCGGATGCTGTGCATTGCAAACACTGTGGCGCGACGCTGCGCATTGAAACCGGTGGGGCGTCTTAGATTGAGGCTGACAGCGCCAGGAGGAAGGTGATTTCCGAGACCTGCTGCGTGGCCCCCAGAATATCACCGGTTTGGCCACCGATCTTGGTCTTGGCGATGCGAGCGACAAAAGCCGCTGCAAGCAGGGCGCAGAGTATCGGCGTGATGGCTGATCCACCCAGCAGCAATAGCGACAGGACGATAGCCAACACGATACCGGCCAGCACCGCAGACAAGGGGGGCGCACCAACCGAATGGCTCAGCCCCGATTTGCGAGCGTTGGGTAGCGCGCGCATCAGCACCGGCATCATTGCGCGTGAGAACAGGCAGGCGGCCAATATGCCCGTCAACAGACCCGCACCGATCACTGCCATGACAGCAGCAATTCGAAGCAGTTGGCCCAGCAACAGGGCCAGTACGCCGTAAGTACCGATATGGCTGTCCTTCATGATCTCCAGTCGACGTTCGGTTGTGAAGCCGCCCCAAAGCCCGTCGGCTGTATCGGCTAGCCCGTCTTCGTGCATCGCTCCGGTTGCGATGATCAACGTGGCGACCAGCAGGGCGGCGGTGGCAAGGGTTGGCAGCTGCGCCCAGATTGCAATCCAGGCGACGCCGCAAGCCAGCGCCCCCACAACAATCCCGGCAAGGGGATAGGCCCAAGCCGCACGCGACTGGCGGGTGAACGCTTGATCGGGCAGGCGCGGTAGGGGCAGGCGCGTCAAAAGGACCAGAGCCAGCGGGATATCCCACAGGGAAAACGGGGTTGTGTCGTTTTTGGTCACTCCCAGGCCTTTCCGGGTCTTGTTGCTTTGCCAGCATTGGTTAAACACACACAACCACTCTGATGCAACGAGGCTTTCCATGCTGCCCGAACTCAATGACCTGAACAGTTTCCGCAATGCGCTGACCGGCGCACCCGGCCCGGGCACCGCTGCCAAGCAGGGCGCGGAAGAGCGCAACGGTCAACTAACCAAACCGCCCGGCGCGTTGGGGCGGCTTGAGGATCTGGCGATCTGGTATGCAGGTTGGCGCGGGGATGCGCGGCCTCGGATCGATGCGCCGCAGGTCATCGTGTTTGCTGGCAACCATGGCGTAACTGCTCAAGGTGTCTCGGCGTTCCCGCCCGAAGTGACGGTGCAGATGGTCATGAATTTCGAACATGGCGGCGCGGCGATCAACCAGTTGGCAAAGGCTGCGGGCGCGAAGATGGACGTGCACGCGCTGGAGCTGGACCGTCCGACCGCAGATTTCACCCAAGGCCCCGCGATGAGCGAAGAGGAATTTCTAAGCGCACTGCGCACAGGATGGCAGGCGGTTGATCCGCAGGCCGATCTGCTGGTTGTTGGAGAGATGGGGATCGGAAATACCACGCCGGCTGCCGCCATCGCTTGCGCGCTATTTGGCGGGGATGCCGCCGACTGGACCGGGCGCGGGACCGGTGTGGATGATGCAGGTCTGGCGAACAAAACCCGGGTTGTTGCGGAAGGCGTCGCTCTGCATGGTCAGGGCGATGGACTTCATATTCTAAGGTGTCTCGGCGGACGCGAGATTGCGGCTATGGCTGGCGCGATAGCCGCCGCGCGCGTATTGCGGATACCGGTTATTCTGGATGGATTCATCTGCACCGCAGCTGCAGCCTGTCTGGCGCAGATTTCGGAAACAGCGCTGGATCACACCATCGCGGGCCACCAAAGTGCCGAGGGCGCACATGCCGCGATGCTGGACAAGCTGGGCAAAGAGCCGTTGCTGAGCCTCGGCCTGCGCCTGGGCGAAGGCTCGGGCGGAGCGTTGGCGATCAATATTCTGAAAAGCGCGGTTGCTTGCCATTCCGGCATGGCGACATTCGCTGAAGCGGGTGTGTCGGACGGTTAAGCCGACTTCTTGGCGTGTTCCTCGGCCAGTTCCAGCAGCGCGGTTTCCAGATCTTTTTCCAGTTGCCGCGCACGCTCGATGTATTTCTTGTTTTCGGCTGTGGGCATGCCGGGGATCCACAGTTCTGCAAGCTCGCGCACCGATCCCCGGTCGTGGTGATAAAAGGTTTGTTCAGCTTGTGCGGCCTCGTATTCACTGAGGCCAATGTTCTCCAAAACATAGCGGCCCGCGCGTAGCGATCCGTCGAACATCTCGCGGACAATGTCGTTGGCCCCGGCCTGATACAGTTCATAGACATGGTTGCGGTCGCGGGCGCGGGCGATGATGTGCAGATCGGGCCGCTGGCGGCGGGCATATCCGACGAGACGGGTGACCTGTTTGTAGTCATCCATGGCCGCGACAAGGACCGCTGCCTTTTCGATTCCAGCAGCGCGCAGCAATTCGGGGCGAGTCGGGTCGCCAAGGAAGCCTTTGACACCGAACCGTCGCATCAGCTGGATCGTTTCGATATCGTGGTCCAGAACAACTGTTTTAAACCCACTTGCCTGTACCAGCCGGTTGACGATCTGCCCAAAGCGACCGATCCCGGCGATGATGACAGGGCCTTTTTCGTCGATCTGATCGGGTTCAACCTGCGGATTGCTCTCGCCGAGAAAGCGCGAAAGTACGTCGTAGACGATAAACAGAAGCGGTGTGATCAACATGGTCAGCGCAATGATCATCAACAGTTTTTGCGACAAGCCCGGCGGAATCACGTTCTGCTGCGTAGAAAACGCCAGTAAGACAAAGCCGAATTCACCGGCCTGGGCCAAACCCAGCGTGAACAGCCAGTGATCGCGCCCGCGCAGCTTGAAGGCGCGCCCGACGATGAACAGGATGATCCCCTTGGCCAGTATGACCAGCAAGGCCAAACCGATCAGGTCAAACGGGTCGGCGAAGAAATACCCGATATCGATCCCAGCGCCCACGGTGATGAAGAACAGGCCCAGCAACAGCCCCTTGAACGGCTCAAGGTCGCTTTCCATTTCGTGTCGAAACTCCGAACTGGCCAGAACCACTCCGGCCAGAAACGCGCCAAGAGCGGGCGACAGGCCCACAAGGGTCATCAGGAACGAGATGCCGACCACGATCATTAGCGCCAGTGCCGTATACATTTCGCGCAGGTGGGTGGCGTGGATGAAACGGAACAGTGGGCGGGTCAGGTAGATGCCGGCCAATACGACAAACGCGACGGCGCCAATGGTGACAAGCGTAACGGCCCAGCCGGGCAGACCTTCGACCAGCGAGAGTTTGGCGTGATAATCCGCGTCTTTGGCTATGCCTACGCCACGGCTGATGGAGCCGTCATCTTCGATGTGGATGCTTGCGGGCAGGGCAAGCAGCGGCAGGAAAGCTAGGATCGGGATTACGGCAATGTCCTGCGTCAGCAGGACCGAGAAGGTCGCTCGACCTCCGTTGGTTTGCATCAGGCCCTTTTCGGATAGGGTCTGCAGCACGATTGCAGTGGAAGAAAGTGACAAGGTTAATCCAACCGCCAGCGCCACCGACCACTGATGACCCGCATAGAACGCCACAGCTGCGATTGCGGCGGTCGACAGGCCGACCTGCAGCCCGCCCAAGCCTAACAATTTGTCCCGCATATCCCACAAGGCACGGGGCTCAAGCTCGAGCCCGATCAGGAACAGCATCATCACGACGCCGAATTCGGCCACATGCTGCAGGCTTTCCGTCTCGGCCCCGACAAGGCCTAAAATGGGACCAATCGCGATGCCTGCGGCCAGATAACCCAGCACCGATCCCAGACCCAGACGGGCGGAAAGCGGCACTGCGATCACCGCAGCTGCCAGATAGATCGATGCCTGATAAAGGAACTCGTTCATTATTGTCCTCTTAAATCCGCTCAGGTCGGGAGCGGCGCGTCGCGTTTCAATTGGTCCATTACGATCTGGCTTTGCACCCGTGCAACTGCAGGATGCGGCAGGATCACTTCGTGAAGCAAGGTATTGAGTGCGGATAAGTCGTCACAATAGACATGAAGCAGGTAATCTGCCTCACCTGTCATCGTCCAGGCGCTGGTGATCTCGGGGCGGGTGTTGACCATGCGGGCGAAGCCTGCGGATTGTTCGGGGCCATGAGTGCCCAGATGCACCTGAATGAACCCCTGAACCTGTAGCCCCAGCCTCAGCGGGTCCAGTCGTGCGGTGTACCCAGTGATATAACCCTCGGCCTCAAGGCGCTGTCGGCGACGGCCCGCCTGACTGGCGGATAGATTCAGCACATCACCCAATTGCTGCGACGTCAGATGCGCGTCGCGCTGCAAAGCTGCGAGTATTCCGATATCAATCCGATCCAGCACGTGCGGCGTTTCCTCAAGATTTGCGATCAATATGCGGAAAGTACGCATCTAAACTTAGTTTATACGAAAACAATGCGCAGAAACAGCACTCATTAAGGCGTATTTTTGAATCAGCAAAGAAATTCCTGTTTTCCGAGGAGACGCGCCATGGGTCCTTTCCCGCATAACGCCCCGAAATCTGTCATCAGCGAAGAAAACCCAGCCGGTACCGACGGGTTTGAGTTTGTTGAATTCGCACACCCCGAGCCGCAAGAGTTGCGAGACCTGTTTGCGCGAATGGGCTTCGACTATGTCGGCTATCACCGCAACACCCCCAAGGTCGAGCTTTGGCAACAGGGTGATGTAACCTACATTCTGAACGCGGATCCTGATAGTTTTGCAGCCAAATTCGTGGCCGAGCACGGCCCCTGCGCCCCTGCCATGGGCTGGCGCGTTGTTGATGCTCAGAAGGCTTATGAGCACGCGATCGCCAAAGGGGCTGAGCCTTATGATGGCGCAGACAAGACCATGAACGTTCCGGCGATCAAGGGCATTGGTGGTTCGCTGATCTACTTCATCGATCAGTATTATGACACCTCGCCCTACAATGAGGAATTTGAATGGCTGGAGCAGTCAAAACCGCGCGGCGATGGGTTCTACTATCTCGATCACCTGACCCACAACGTGTTCAAGGGCAACATGGACAAGTGGTTCAAATTCTATGGCGACCTGTTCAACTTCCGTGAAATCCGCTTTTTCGACATTCAAGGTAAGTTCACCGGGCTTTACAGTCGCGCGTTGACTTCACCTTGTGGTCGCATCCGCATTCCGATCAATGAAGATCGTGGCGAGACCGGACAGATCGTCTCCTACCTGAAGAAGTACAATGGCGAAGGCATCCAGCATATCGCGGTGGGCAGCGACGACATCTACGCCTCGACCGATGCCATTGCCGAGAAGGGTCTGAAGTTCATGCCCGGTCCGAACGAGGCCTATTATGACATGTCTTACGACCGTGTGTCCGGCCATGATGAGCCCAAGCATCGGATGATGAAGCACGGCATTCTGATCGACGGTGAAGGTGTAGTTGATGGCGCTGAGACCAAGATTCTGCTGCAGATCTTTTCGAAAACAGTCATTGGCCCGATCTTCTTTGAGTTCATTCAGCGTAAAGGGGATGACGGGTTTGGTGAGGGCAACTTCAAAGCCCTGTTTGAATCGATCGAACGTGAGCAGATTGAGTCGGGTGAAATCTCTGCAGCCTAAACATGAATCAATGAAATCAACCGAGCGCCGTGTCTGACCGACATGGCGCTTTTTCTTTACCCGCGCGGCATCTTGAGCGTGATGTTCTTGCCGCGCTTCTGATAGCGCAACTCGCTGTCGCCGATGGCGATGACATTACCTCCGTCGATGCGATCGCCCACCTTAAGCTTTTTGTAGCGTCCGCTGGGCAGGCGGACCAAAGCACGGCGGTTTGCCGGGGTGCCGTACACGCCGATTAGGTTCAACTTGCGCAGGTTAATCGCGTTGTCGATGGTTGCTTGTCTCGCAACTGACGCGGAAGACGGAATTTTGGGATTGACCGTTCTGGGCTGGAACGAACCAACTTCATCGGCATTACTGGCCACATTTGCGGTCGAGGCCAGCGCTGCACTCCCAGAACTAGGTTGCCGTGTCGCGCGCGCCGTGATGCTGGCAGGCCTGATTTTTGGACGGGGTACCCGTACAACAGCCAGCGCAGTCGGGGTTTCATCGACCTGCGGCGGGGTTTGCAGAGACTCGGGCCGCAGCTTAGGCCGGACCGAGGCCAGCTCTTGCCGGGATCGACCGCCAAGTTGCTGGCGTTCGAATTGATCCACCAGATTTTCCGGGCGTGGCCGTGGGCGAAACGCCGCGAGTCTCTCATCGACCTCTTCTATGACAACGGGTTCTGTTTCGAACCTGGTTGGGGGTTCGGGGGGCACGGATGCGGGACGACCCAGATAAACCATCACACCGGCCGGGTTCAGCGTGCCTTCGGCGCTTGGCGTCACAAGTCCGCGTTCATCCAGGTTGAACCGCTGCCCCACTTGGCCTGGCAAAGAGATCGACTCAAAAGACGCATCTGTGTCCAGGCTGGCAAGTTCGGGTAGTGCGACGGAATCGGTCGACAGGTCCGAGCGATCGACCGATGTGAGATATTGATTATCCACGCCAGCCACAGGCGCTGGCTCCAGGCCTGAAGGTTCAACGGGGGCGGTGCCGGTAAACTCACGAAACTCGGTTCTGCTCTCTGGCAGATCAGCGATGTCTTCGACCGGCTCCGGTTCAATCTTCAGTGCTTCGAGAATGGCCTCGTCCGTGGGGGTGAGCACCGGTTCTTCCTCTGCCACTTCAGGTTCTTGTGGGAGGCTTGCGATCTCGGTTTCCTGAGGTTCGGGTTGTGCCTGCGGTTCTGCCGTCACAATCTCTGGCTCTGGCTGCAGCTCGGGCTCTAACGGTTCGGCCACTTCGACAATTTCGGGGTCAGAGCTGTTGTAAGACCAGACACCCAGCAACATTCCAACCACAACCGACGCTGCGATCGCAGGAATTGCAAAGCGTTTCAGATCCGTTCCTGTTTTGGCAGACGAGGGCAGTGCTTTGGTAACAGGCTCAAATGCAGGGGGGGCTGCATCTTCAGCGATGGCGTGAACCGGTATGTCCGGCGTATCAACGGGTTTGGGGGCCGCAATCACAGCGTCCTCATCCACAATGATCGGCAGTTCCAGAAATGGCGCGTCCAAAGTATCGTTGCCGGTTGCGCTGACCCAGAATGCCTCGGGGATAAAGCCATGATCGGTGGCAAATGCGCTGGCTTCGTCCAGCGTTTGCTGGGCCACAGCGGCAACCGGGGTCTCAGTCCCCACGTCGCCCGCGACATAAGCCAGCTCTGATAGCTCATAGGGCGTGGCTGCGGCCAACGTATCCTTGACCTTTTTCGCCGCTGCATCGGTGTCCAAACCATCGGTGTCGACAACCAAGAGGCGCACCTGATCGGATGGAATCACAAGCTTGCAACTCAGGTCATTTTCCAGCGCGAATCCCTGATCCCGAAGGGCCTGCATCTGGTCCGCGAAATCCGACGCATCTAACGGAACGGTTCCAATGCAGTACCAGTCTCCATCCGACTGATGATGCAAGGAAATGCCGTTTTCAGAAAATGACAGCGCAAAGGCGGGTTTCATAATCGCGATGAACCATAATTGTCGGCTTTTATGCAAACGCTTAGATGTCTGCCCGCCGAGATTAGAGCAGGAACTCGCCGAGGGAAAGAAAAAGGCACGTTTCCCCCTTGCCGTGTACGGGCCTGACCACCCATCTTGAGGGCAAGCATCAAGGAGGGATCATCTTGAAGACACTTGCTTTTTTGGCCGCCATGGCCGCTGCCACCGCGACTCTGCCCGCCCATGCGGAAGAACGTCGCATCTCGGTCAGCGGGACCGGTACGGCTCTGGTTGCACCCGATATGGCAACGATAACGCTGGGCGTGACCAATCAGGATGCGCAGGCATCGGTAGCGATGCAGGCGACCTCGGATGCGGTGACGCAGATCCTCAAACGACTGGACGAAATGGGATTGGAGGCGCGCGATGTTCAGACGCGCGATCTTTCGCTTTCACCGGTCTGGTCGGGGCGCAGCAATTCCAGCAATGAGCCACCCAAGATCACTGGGTTCACCGCGTCCAACCGCGTTTCGGTTCGCGTGCGGGATCTGGATAATCTGGGCCAGATCATGGATGCGGTCATCAAGGATGGTGCGAATGATTTCGGCGGTCTGAGCTTTGGCGTGCAAGAGCCCAAACCGCTTGAGGCTGAAGCACGGGCCAAAGCTGTGGCAGATGCGACCGAGAAGGCGCAGCAACTAGCGCAGGCGTCCGGGGTTACGCTGGGTCCAGTCCTATCGATCAACGACCACGGCGGAGGTGTTCGCCCGATGGCTCAGATGCGCGAGATGGCTATGTCGGACGCCGGTGGCGTGCCGGTCGCAGGCGGAGAGATTTCCGTTTCGGTCAATATCGCGATGGAGTTCGAAATCGCGGAGTAATCTACGATCCAACCCGGGCTTGCAGCGGTTGGCGCTGCCGGCCCGATGCATCGAAATTCCCCGGCGCAAGCCAGTTCTCGAATGCCGCGCGAATGCGCGGCCACTCGCTGTCGATAATCGAAAACCACGCCGTATCCCGGTTGCGTCCTTTGTAATGTGTCGCCTGCCGGAAGACGCCCTCGAACGTGAAACCCAAACGTTCAGCTGCGCGTTTTGATGGCGCGTTCAGGGCGTCGCATTTCCATTCATAGCGGCGATAACCAAGCTCATCGAACACACGGCGCATCATCAGATACATAACCTCGGTCGATTGCGGTTTACGCTGCAGCAGGGGTGAGAAATGGATGTGGCCCACTTCGATTGCACCCGCAGCTGGTTCGACCCGAAGGTATGAGGCCATCCCCACGGGCACCTCATCGGCGTCGAGCACCGTATGGAACATCGGGTCCGCATCCATGCAGTTTGACTGCGCCCATGCGGTGAAATCCGCCTCCGAGTCGAACGGGCCGTAGGGCAGATAAGTCCAATTGTGGCCGTCCATGTCATTGGCAAACGCCCGGTACAAGCCGGGCGCGTGCCTGTTTACATCCAATGGCACAACGGAACAGAACCGGCCCTGCATCGGTGTGTAAGGTGGCGTGGGGCGAGGGAACTCGCCCGTGACCGAAAAACCGATGGGTTGACCCAGTTCATTTGTGTTGTGCCCGGTCATCGGATCAGGCGCTGGCTTTGGACAGAGCCTGATCGAGATCAGCGATCAGATCGTCTGCATCCTCGATCCCGATGGACACGCGCACCACTCCAGGGCCTGCGCCTGCAGCTTCCTGCTGCTCGGGCGTCAACTGACGGTGTGTGGTCGAGGCCGAGTGGATGATCAGCGACCGTGCGTCGCCAAGGTTGGCCACGTGGCTGAAGATCTCAAGCGCGTTCACCAGCTTTACGCAGGCGTCATAGCCGCCCTTGACCGCAAAGGTGAACAGGGCGCCCGCGCCGCGCGGGTAGTGCTTTTTTACCCTGTCGCTATAAGGCGAGGATGGCAGGCCAGCATATGTCACGTAATCCACACGGTCGTCTGCCTCGAGCCACGCTGCTATTTTCTGCGCGTTTTCGACATGGCGCTCCATCCGTAGCGATAGCGTTTCTATCCCCATCAGTGTGTAATGCGCCGCCTGAGGGTTCATCGTCATGCCCAGATCGCGTAGACCGATCGCGATGCCGTGGAATGTAAAGGCGAGCGGGCCGAAGGTCTCGTGGAATTTCAGGCCGTGATAGGCGGGTTCGGGTTCGCTGAGCGAAGGAAACTTGTCATTTGCCGACCAGTCGAACTTGCCCGAATCCACGATGCAGCCGCCGGTCACGGTGCCGTTTCCGGTCAGGTACTTGGTGGTCGAGTGCACGACCAGCGTCGCGCCCTGTTCAATCGGGCGGCACAGGTAGGGCGTGGCAGAGGTGTTGTCGACGATCAGCGGAATGCCTGCTGCATCGGCTAAATCCGCCAGAGCACGGATATCAGTGACATAGCCGCCGGGATTGGCGATGGATTCGCAGAATACTGCACGGGTGTTTTCGTCGATAGCGGCCTTCACAGCGTCCAGATCATCGGTATCAACGAATTTGGCCGACCAGCCGAAACGTTTGATCGTCTGGCTAAACTGCGTCACAGTCCCACCGTAGAGGCGGGTCGAGGCGACAACATTGCAGCCCGGCCCCATCAGCGGGAACAGCGCCATGATCTGCGCTGCGTGTCCCGAGGAACAGCAGACCGCACCGACACCGCCTTCAAGCGTCGCCACACGTTCCTGCAGCACCGCAACAGTCGGGTTGGTCAGTCGCGAATAGATAAAACCCACTTCCTGCAGGTTGAACAACGCGGCGGCGTGTTCCGCGTCGCGAAATACATATGCCGTGGTCTGGTAGATCGGTGTCTGGCGCGCGCCTGTGGCAGGGTCGGGGCGGGCCCCGGCGTGAATTTGCAGCGTGTCAAAACCGTAGGTGGGTCCGTCAGACATCGAGGAAATCTCCTGTTGGAATGTGTGTTGCTGAATCTCTAGGACATTGGCTCGCCCGGCACAATGTCCGCGTCACCGCAGCCAAAGCCCCTTGGACTTGATCGTTTTGCGAATGACCTGTTCGCGTGCGGGCAGGTTGTTTCGATCGAACAATGCCCGGATCTTCGCACCCTTGCGCTGTATCACGAGCTTCTTCAGTGGATCATAGCCTTTGAGCACTTTTTTGATCTTGTTCGGGGCCACGACGGTTTCCAATATCCCGACCACATGATCGCTTTCGCGGGCGTAGAGCATCGGGAACAGGCGATAGTGGCAGCTGATCCGACCATCCAGCAGGCCCTCGGGCAGGGCATCCCGTCCGCCACCGAAGGAATGGATGACCAGCGGCAAGGCGATCTGATCTAGCCACGGGTTCAGAACTTGCCCGGTCAGTTCGGGGATTTCCTCGTCGCGAATGGTGCGGGCATAGCCCATAAACCGCTCACCAAATTGGCGGGGGCATTTGTAGAAGAAATAACCGGCGTTAAAATACAGGTAGCGCCGCCAATAACCCTCGGGCTGGCTGGGATCGAGAGAGCTTTCGAAATCCAGCCCGAACCGGTCATACAGTGCGCGCCAGATACCCTCATATCCTGGGCCGTAGAGCGTGGGTTTGGGCCATGTTCCCTCGACCCGAAGTGAGGCGCCGGGCTGTTCGAAATCGAACGGGACGTCGGAAATTTCGCCGGTGATCAGAGTGTCGGAGTCGAAGAAGACAAAGGGCTCACCCTCTGGCATCGCCAGCAAAGCTTCGATCTTGTTGCCATTGGGATAGCTCGAGCCAAAAGCATGAGACTCAAAAGGCAGAATCTCGGCACCCAGATGCTGCAGGGCTTCGAGAACTTCGGCATCCTGAATGCTGGGGTTCTGAGGCCAAAGAGGGCCGGGCTGTGGCACCCCGACGAACAGCCGACCGTTGAACCCTGGTGAGCTGTGGCGCAGCGAGGCGGCGAACAAAAGAGCCTCGTATTGCAGCCGGTTGTTTTGCCCGATGATGAGGATGTTGAATGTCGCCGGGCTTGCCTGCATCGTGTTGCGCTTTCTGATCGGGCCGGTATTCGGCCGCTGCCTCAACCGGAAGTACAACAAGCTGTGAAGGGCGTCAAAACCCCAAACATGACCGGTTTGCAAATCCGGCTCGTGCTCCCATCTAATGTGACAGCAATGCTGGAGGATTGCATATGCGGGTCAATGCAGATTTCACACAGCGGGTCGCCGTTCACTTTGATCAGACCGAATGGGTCGCGTCACCGGCTGCTGGCGTCGAACGCAAGATGCTGGACCGCATTGGCGAGGAAGTGGCGCGTACCACAACCATCGTGCGCTTTGCCCCCGGCAGCGCGTTTTCGGCGCATACTCATGACGGGGGTGAGGAATATCTGGTGCTGGACGGAGTGTTCCAGGATGAAACCGGAGATTTCCCTGTCGGCAGCTATGTACGCAATCCCCCGACGTCCTCCCATACACCTTCGGCCAGCGAAGGCGCGACTATTCTGGTCAAATTGCATCAGTTCGACCCCGACGACCGCACCGAGGTTCGGCGCTCGATCAACGGGGGCGGAGATATCGATTTGTTCAAGGACGTGCATGAGGATGTCCAGGTGCAAACCTGGGGCGCGGGCGAACATATTGAATTGGACGCCGATAAGGGGTTTGAGGTCTTCGTTATCGAAGGTGGCTTTGCCGAGGCGGGCGAAGAATTTGGCACTTGGGACTGGTTGCGCTTGCCGCCTGGATCATGCTTTGCTGCTGTAGCAGGAGAGGGCGGAGCCCGTGTTTGGATCAAATCCGGCCACCTGGGCGGGATGGTCTGAGCCACCGCTGCCAACAAAATAGGCAATTTCTGACTGAATCCGGGCGATTTCGCCCGGATTTTTCATTTTTTGACCATTTGGCAAATTTTACCAATTGATAAAAAATCAGATTGTGGCAAGCTGGGGTCCATAACAAACATATCTACAGGGAGTAGAGTGATGGCACAGGGCCAGATGGCACCCGGGATCGTCTCCGGGCGGCTTTCCAGCGATGAGCTGACCTCGAATTTCACCGATCTGCATCCGCCACTGGCCCCGCACGAGGCCGCTGTGGCCGCCGATCGATGCTATTTCTGCTATGACGCGCCATGTGTGACGGCCTGTCCTACGGATATCGATATTCCGTTGTTCATTCGCCAGATTCAGGCCGGGCAACCGCAGGCGGCAGGGCAAACCATTCTGGAGCAGAACATTCTGGGCGGCATGTGTGCCCGGGTTTGTCCGACCGAAACTTTGTGTGAAGAGGCTTGCGTGCGTGAGACGGCAGAAGGCAAGCCGGTCGAGATCGGACGCCTGCAGCGTTATGCAACCGACGATGTGATGGCTTCGGGCGTTCATCCGTTCGAGCGCGCCACGTCAACCGGCAAGACAATCGCTGTGGTCGGGGCAGGGCCCGCCGGTCTGGCCTGTGCGCATCGTCTGGCGATGCTGGGGCATGATGTGGTGATCCACGAAGGCAAGCCCAAGCCAGGCGGTCTGAACGAATACGGGATTGCGGCGTATAAATCTACCAATGATTTTGCACAGGCCGAGGTCGATTGGCTGCTTAAAATAGGCGGGATCGCGATCGAGACCGGTTCGATTCTGGGAGAGACGATTTCTCTGGAAGGGTTGCAGGAGAACTATGACGCTGTTTTCCTGTCAATCGGACTTGCGGGGGTGAACGCACTGCGGGCTGATGGGGTCGATAAAGACGGGGTGCGCCCGGCGGTCGACTTTATCTCGGATGTGCGACAGGCCAGCGATCTGGTTGATCTACCTGTGGGTCGCAATGTCGTTGTGATTGGCGGTGGTATGACTGCCGTAGATGCGGCAGTGAAATCGAAACTGCTAGGCGCTGAGCACGTCACCATCGCCTATCGCCGAGGTCGCGACGCGATGGGTGCCAGCCGGTACGAACAGGATTTGGCGGCGTCGCATGGTGTTCGGATTCTCTGCAATGTTCAGCCGGTGGCCATTCACGGAAATGGTGCCGCAGCAGAGATCGAATTGGAGTATACTGCGAGCCATGATGGTCGACTGACCGGAACGGGTGAAACTGTCCGTGTGCCGGCCGATCAGGTTCTTAAGGCCATCGGTCAGACGCTTGACGGTGCGCCGGAAGGCCTAACGCTGGATGGCAATAAGATTGCCGTGACCGGGGCGGGACGCACTTCAATGGCCGGTGTGTGGGCTGGCGGAGACTGTGCGGCAGGAGGCGAAGACCTGACCGTGACCGCCGTAGCCGAAGGTCGCGATGCCGCGATGGATATCCACGCTGCTCTGAGCGCGTGAAACTCAAAGACAAAGATGCAGAACTGCATCAGGGAGGCCGGATAAATGGCTGATTTAACATCAAACTTTCTTGGAATATCAAGCCCGAACCCGTATTGGCTGGCCTCCGCGCCACCGACGGATAAGGAGTACAATGTTCGCCGCGCCTTCGAGGCCGGATGGGGCGGCGTAGTGTGGAAGACCTTGGGGGCCGAGGGGCCTCCGGTCGTGAATGTGAACGGCCCACGCTATGGCGCGATTTATGGCGCGGACCGCCGGTTGTTGGGACTCAACAACATCGAACTGATCACAGATCGACCGCTTGAGGTGAACCTTGAGGAAATGGCCCGCGTAAAGGCGGATTATCCAGATCGCGCCCTGATCGCCTCGATCATGGTGCCCTGTGAAGAGGCTGCTTGGAAGGCCATTCTGCCGCGTGTGGCTGAAACCGGTGCGGACGGGATCGAGCTGAATTTTGGCTGTCCGCACGGGATGAGTGAACGGGGTATGGGGTCTGCCGTCGGGCAGGTGCCGGAATACATCGAAATGGTGACCCGTTGGTGCAAACAGTATTACGACCGCCCAGTTATCGTGAAGCTAACGCCGAACATTACGGATATCCGCAAACCTGCGGCGGCAGCGAAGAATGGGGGCGCGGATGCGGTGTCGCTGATCAATACGATCAACTCGATCACCAGCGTCAATCTGGACACCTTCAGCCCCGAACCCTCGATTGACGGTAAAGGCAGCCATGGTGGCTACTGCGGACCGGCGGTGAAACCAATCGCGTTGTCGATGGTGTCCGAGATTGCGCGGGCCGAAGCCACGCATAGGCTACCGATCTCAGGCATCGGTGGCGTCACCACTTGGCGCGATGCAGCAGAGTTTATCTCGCTGGGTTGCGGCAATGTTCAGGTCTGCACTGCAGCGATGACCTATGGGTTCAAAATCATCGATGAATTGACGGCTGGCTTATCAGAATGGATGGATGAGAAAGGCTATGCCAATATCGACGAAGTGATCGGACGCGCAGTGCCCAATGTGACGGATTGGCAATATCTGAACCTCAACTACATCGCCAAAGCGAAGATCGATCAGGATCAGTGCATCAATTGCGGTCGCTGTTTTGCAGCCTGTGAAGATACCAGCCATCAGGCGATTTCGATGTCGGCGGATCGGGTGTTCGAGGTTATCGACGAGGAATGCGTGGCCTGCAATCTTTGCGTGGATGTGTGCCCTGTAGAGGGGTGTATTTCCATGGAGCCGATGGCCGCCGGAGCGGTTGATCCGCGCACAGGCAAGGTCGTTGATCCTGAATATGCCAATTGGACGACACACCCCAACAACCCCATGGCGAAAGCGGCGGAGTAGTCAGAGATTTTTCGTCGAAAAATCTTGGCGGAGAAAATTCGAAGAATTTACTCAGAACAGAATGTCGATGGGTCCGTTGTGGCAGATGATGACATATTGATTGGCGGTGCGGATCAAATGGTATCCGCGCCGTTTCACTTCTGCCTGAAAAGCCGCGTGACCAACCTCGCGTTCGACCCAAGCAACTGAGCGTCGTACAACAGCTCCCATTCGAGCAGATCGGGACGAGAAAAGCTGGGTGATCCAAGGCTCGGGATCTGAGCGATACGTCATCATGCTCCGAGCTTTTCTCAATAGGGTTAAGCGTCTCTTAAGGTGTAAGCAGTTTTCGATAGAGCGTTTCCACGAACGGAACCGCGCCTTCGAAAGGGTCTTCTTCCCCAAGAATTGCCCGGACTTGAACATCGAAATCCGCATAATGCTGTGTCAGTGCCCAGATCGAGAAAATCAGATGATAGGGATGGACTCGTGCAATTTTGCCCTGAGCCATCCAGCTTGTCAGAATCGTGGTTTTTTCATCGACCAGTTTTTTGAGATCGCTGGACAAAGCTTCATGAATGCGCGGCGCGCCCTGAACAAGCTCATTGGCAAAGAGGCGGCTCTCGCGCGGCAGATCGCGGCTCATCTCAAGCTTGCGTTGGATATAAGATAGTATTTCTTCCAGTGGGTCGCCATCTTCATTCAACGCGTGCAGGGGAGCGAGCCAGACTTCAAGCAGACCCGACAACAGGGCTGTATGGATCGCTTCTTTCGATGGAAAATAATAGAGCAGGTTGGGCTTGCTCAGCCCCGCCTCAGCTGCAATTTGGTCGACGGTTGCGCCGCGAAAACCGTGGGCTGAGAACACATTCAGGGCCGCCTCGAGAATCGCTGCTCGGTTCTTTTGCTGAATCCGGGTTGGGGCGCGGTCTTTGGGCATGTTCACCTGTTGTCCTTTTTTCGGCCAGTTGGGCGTCAATTATGTCGAAAATTCCGGCAGGCCACTGCAATTTCTTGACTGATGTCGAACCCGTGATAGCGTGAGTTTGACCAGATGGTCAAATCAAGACACCAAAAGCGAGCCAAATCGCAAGCAACAGGGAAGAACAAGATGGCAGCTCCGGCGCAGAATCTCAGGATCAATGGCGACAGGTTATGGGACAGCCTGATGGAGATGGCCAAGATCGGCCCGGGCGTCGCGGGTGGGAACAACCGTCAGACGCTAACGGACGAGGATGCCGAAGGGCGCGCGTTGTTTCAGAAATGGTGCGAGGATGCCGGTTGCTCGATGGGGTTGGACCAGATGGGCAACATGTTTGCCCGACGAGAGGGAGCGGACCCCGAGGCACTGCCGGTTTATGTAGGGTCGCATTTGGATACGCAGCCCACAGGTGGCAAGTATGATGGCGTTCTTGGCGTGCTTGGTGGGCTGGAGATCATTCGCACGCTGAATGACCTGGGCATCAAGACCAAGCACCCTATTGTGGCCACCAATTGGACCAACGAAGAAGGAACGCGATATGCCCCGGCGATGTTGTCTTCGGGGGTGTTTGCCGGAATGCACACTCAGGACTGGGCTTATGCACGTGAGGATGCCGAAGGAAAGAAGTTCGGGGATGAACTGAACCGCATCGGTTGGCGCGGCGATGAAGAGGTTGGCGCGCGCAAGATGCACGCTTTCTTTGAGTTGCACATTGAACAGGGCCCGATTCTGGAAGCTGAGGGTAAGGATATTGGCGTTGTAACCCATGGTCAGGGTTTGAGCTGGACCCAGGTTACCGTGACCGGCAAGGATGCGCATACTGGGTCTACACCGATGCCGATGCGCAAGAATGCCGGGCTGGCGATGGCGCGTGTTCTTGAGAAAGTGGACGAGATTGCATGGTCGCATGCACCTCATGCCGTGGGTGCGGCGGGGCATATCGATGTCTATCCGAACTCACGCAATGTGATCCCTGGAAAGGCAGTGTTCACGGTCGATTTTCGCTCGCCCGAGTTGGACGTGATCACTGATATGGAGAACCGTCTGCGAGTCGCAGCTGAAGATATCGTCGAAGAGATGGGGCTGCAGATCGAATTCGAGAAAGTGGGCGGTTTTGATCCGGTGAAGTTTGATGAAGGTTGCGTGGCGGCGGTGCGCGATGCGGCTGAGCGGTTGGGGTATTCGCATACGGATATCATCTCGGGCGCCGGGCATGATGCCTGCTGGATCAACCGGGTAGCGCCAACGGCGATGGTGATGTGCCCATGCGTTGATGGGTTGAGCCATAATGAAGCTGAGGAGATCAGCAAGGATTGGGCTGCAGCCGGGGCGGATGTTCTACTGCATGCGGTCGTCGAGACGGCTGGGATCGTGGAATAGGGGGCTCTGCCCCCGTCGCCCGATGGGCGGCTCCCCCGGGGTATTTTTAGCCAGATGAAGCAAGCGGCGCAGACCGCATCAGGGAGTTTAACATGAGCACTGTAATCAAGAACGGAACCGTTGTGACCGCTGATCTGACCTATAAGGCGGATGTAAAGGTCGAAGGTGGTGTGATTACTGAGATTGGGCCGGACCTGCGAGGTGATAAGGAACTTGATGCATCGGGCTGTTATGTCATGCCCGGAGGGATCGACCCGCACACGCATCTGGAAATGCCGTTTATGGGAACCTATTCCAGCGATGATTTCGAAAGCGGAACACGCGCAGCGCTGGCAGGCGGGACCACGATGGTTGTGGATTTCGCGTTGCCTAATCCGGGCGAAAGCCTGTTGGACGCCCTGAAGCGTTGGGACAACAAGTCTACGCGCGCGAACTGTGATTATTCGTTCCATATGGCGGTGACCTGGTGGGGCGAGCAGGTGTTTGACGACATCAAAACCGTCATCGAGACGCGTGGCATCAATACGTTCAAGCATTTCATGGCCTATAAAGGCGCGCTGATGGTGAACGACGATGAGCTGTTTGCTTCGTTCAAGCGTCTGGCCGAGTTGGGTGGCACCGCGATGGTTCATGCCGAGAATGGCGATGTGGTTGCAGAACTGAGTGCGAAGCTATTGGCAGAAGGTAATACCGGGCCAGAGGCGCATGCCTATTCCCGCCCGCCACAGGTGGAAGGTGAGGCAACCAACCGCGCGATCATGATCGCGGATATGGCGGGCGTACCGCTCTATGTGGTGCATACTTCCTGTGAGGAGGCGCATGAGGCTATTCGACGCGCCAAGATGCAGGGCAAACGGGTTTGGGGCGAGCCTTTGATCCAACACCTAACATTGGATGAAAGCGAGTATTTCCATCACGATTGGGAGCATGCGGCACGGCGAGTCATGAGCCCTCCGTTCCGGAATAAGCAGCATCAGGACAGCTTGTGGAACGGTTTGCAATCGGGAACTCTAAGCGTCGTGGCCACGGACCATTGCGCCTTTACGACCGAGCAGAAACGATATGGCGTGGGTGATTTCACCAAAATCCCGAACGGGACCGGAGGGCTGGAGGATCGGATGCCGATGCTTTGGACGCATGGGGTGAATACCGGGCGATTGACGCCGAATGAGTTCGTGGCTGTTACTTCAACTAACATCGCCAAGATATTGAATTGTTATCCGAAAAAAGGTGCGGTTCTCGTGGGAGCGGATGCTGATCTGGTGGTTTGGGATCCGGATAAGGCCAAGGTGATCTCGGCTGATACGCAGCAGTCGTCGATCGACTACAACGTCTTCGAGGGCAAAGAGGTGCGAGGGCTGCCTCGGTTCACGCTGACCCGCGGTGCGGTGGCTGTACATGATGGCGAGATTCAGACTCAGGAAGGGCACGGTAAGTTCGTGGCACGTGAGGCCAATACCCATGTGAACAAGGCGCTGAGCACCTGGAAAGAGTTGACAGCGCCCCGGCCTGTTGAGCGGACAGGTATACCGGCAACGGGAGTATAAACCCCTTGGGTCGCCTTTCTGGCGACTCGGGTCTGAGCTTCTTCAAGGCAATGGAATGAATACAGAAAATACTACTCAGCCCGTTATTGAGGCAAGGCAGCTGGATCTTACATTTCAGACGAATGATGGGCCTATTCATGCGCTGAAAGATGTGAACTTGTCGATTGGCAAGGGGGAGTTCGTTAGTTTTATCGGCCCCTCGGGCTGCGGCAAGACGACGTTCCTGCGCTGTATCGCAGCGCTGGAAACACCGACCGGCGGGACCCTGACCGTGAATGGCATGACGCCTGACGAAGCACGGCGAAAGCGCGCTTATGGGTATGTGTTTCAGGCGGCCGGGCTCTACCCGTGGCGGACCATTGCAAAGAACATCAAGCTGCCGCTTGAGATCATGGGCTATTCCTCCGCCGAGCAGGAGGAACGCGTTAGAAAGGTTCTGGAACTTGTTGATCTTGATGGATTTGGCGGTAAGTTCCCCTGGCAGCTCTCGGGCGGGATGCAACAGCGGGCCAGTATTGCGCGGGCCTTGGCATTTGATGCGGATATTCTGCTGATGGACGAACCGTTCGGTGCGCTGGATGAGATTGTGCGCGACCATCTGAACGAACAGCTTCTGGCATTATGGGCGCGCACCGAGAAGACCATCGGTTTCGTAACACATTCGATCCCCGAAGCGGTGTATCTCAGCACCAAGATCGTGGTAATGAGCCCTCGGCCTGGCCGGATCACGGATGTGATCGATAGCCCTCTGCCGAAAGAGCGGCCTCTGGATATCCGTGACACGCCCGAGTTTATCGAAGTCGCCCACCGCGTGCGAGAAGGATTGCGAGCGGGTCATGGGGATGATGTGTGATGGCGGATAAAGGCATCAGACGGGCATCCCGCGAAGATGTGGGGGATTGCGCGCGCATCATCGCGACCTGGGCCGCCCAGACCGATTGGATACCCGAGGAATTGCCAGAAGAAAAGCTGGCGGATCTGATCCTTGAGGCGTTTCCGAACAGGGACATCTGGATCGCAGGTGATCCGATTGATTGCTATATGTCTGTCGATCCGGTCGAACATAAGGTTGGTGCGCTGTATTGTTTGCGCACTGGGCAGGGCATCGGCAAGCAATTGCTGGATAAGGCGAAGGAGGGGCGCGACCATCTTTGGCTGACCACACATGTGCCAAATGTCGACGCGCAACGGTTTTATCGGCGCGAGGGCTTTGTTGAGACGGGAAGAGAGCCTCCGGTGCCACCTGACACGGTGCCTGTCATTCGGATGGAGTGGCACGCATGAAGCAGATCATTGCAGTCCTCACCGTGATCGCCGCCATTGTCGTTGTCTGGTACGCGGCCTGTATTCCTATGAATATCAAAGGGGTTCTGACTGAACAGGAGCGCGCGGGTGCTGAAGTCCAACCACCTTCAGCCAAGGATCGCCGGGACATGGGGGAGATCGGTCTGGCCTTGAACAACGCGTTTGCAATCCCAGCCACATGGGAGCAGGACCGCCCGCGGCTGCCTGCACCGCATCAAGTTGGGATTGAGCTGTGGGAAACCACGATTGAGAAAAAAATCACCTCGAAACGCTCTCTGATTTATCATGGCTGGGTCACGCTGAGCGCCACGATGCTGGGTTTTGCTATCGGAACCGGGTTGGGCATCCTACTGGCGGTCGGGATCGTGCACAGTCGGGTGATGGATCTGTCGGTGATGCCCTGGGCGATCGTTAGCCAGACCATTCCTATCATTGCGCTGGCTCCGATGATCATTGTCGTTCTGTATTCTGTCGGGGTTCAGGGGATCATTCCTAAGGCGATCATTTCGGCGTATCTGAGTTTCTTCCCCGTCGTCGTAGGCATGGTAAAAGGGCTGCGCAGCCCGGATGCTATGCAGTTGGATTTGCTGCGAACCTACAATGCCAGCCGTTCGCAGGGGTTTTGGAAACTGCGCCTGCCGGCCTCGATGCCCTATCTCTTCACATCGCTGAAAATTGGCGTCGCTGCTTCGCTGGTCGGGGCCATTGTTGGAGAACTGCCGACCGGGGCTGTTGCCGGGTTGGGTGCACGGCTGCTGGCCGGTAGCTACTATGGCCAGACGGTACAGATCTGGTCGGCGCTGTTTGCTGCGGCCATTCTCGCCGCCTGTCTCGTCGGGTTGCTGGGGCTGATCGAGCGGACCGTCCTGAAGCGAATGGGGATGGCACAATGATACCTATTCTTGGTGCAATCGCTGTCTGGTTATTGGGCTGGTGGTTGAACAGCCGTCTGGCCAGCGGACCCTATTCTGACACACGGATGGTGCGGTTTCTTGCGCCCCTGATCTTCGGTCTGACCGTGATTGGCATCTGGGAGCTGGTGGTGCGTGGACTAGAAGTGCCCTTGGTCATTCTGCCTGCGCCATCAGTCATCTGGGACCGTTTCTGGGACAGTTTGCCGACACTTTGGGCTGACTTTGTTCAAACGATCATCAAGGGAGCACTCAGCGGCTATATCATCGGCTGCGGTTCGGCCTTTCTCATGGCAATTGCCGTGGATAGATGGGATTTCCTGCGCCTCGGGCTTCTTCCCGTCGGCAACTTCGTTGCAGCGCTGCCGATCGTGGGCACCGCACCCATTCTAGTGATGTGGTTCGGGTTCGACTGGCATTCCAAGGCGGCGGTCGTCGTAGTGATGGTGTTCTTCCCGATGCTGGTGAACACGGTGGCAGGGCTGCGCGAAGCCACAACGATGCAGCGCGATCTGATGGAGACCTATGCCGCCACCTATTGGCAGAGCTTCCTGAAACTTCGCCTCCCCGCCGCGATGCCGTTTATTTTCAACGGGCTAAAGATTTCTACCACTCTGGCGCTGATCGGCGCTATCGTGGCTGAGTTCTTTGGCTCCCCCACATTGGGCATGGGCTTTCGGATATCGACCAGCGTCGGGCAATTGTCGCTGGATATGGTGTGGGCCGAGATTGTGGTGGCCGCGCTGGCGGGGACGGCCTTCTATGGCGTAGTGGCGATGATCGAAAAGGCGGTGACCTTCTGGCATCCGTCGCAGCGAGGATAAAGGAATAACTCAACAGACCCCATAAACGGGGCAAACATAAGCAACTAGGAGATATGAAGATGAAGAAGCTACTCAGTGGGGCGGTTGCGGCCTTTAGCCTGGCAGCCAGTGCGACACTTGCTGCGGATGAGGTGACACTGCAATTGAAGTGGGTCACGCAAGCGCAGTTTGCGGGCTATTATGTGGCAAAAGATAAAGGGTTCTACGAAGAAGAGGGGCTGGACGTCACCATTCTGCCCGGTGGTCCTGATATTGCGCCCACACAGGTGATCGCAGGTGGCGGAGCAGACGTTACGGTGGAATGGATGCCGGCTGCACTTGCCGCGCGCGAAAAGGGTCTGCCTCTGGTGAACATCGCGCAGCCTTTCAAGAGCTCGGGCATGATGCTGACCTGCTGGAAAGATGCGGGGATTGCCTCGCCCGAAGATCTCAAAAATCGCACGCTGGGAGTCTGGTTCTTCGGCAACGAATTCCCGTTCATGAGCTGGATGAGTCAGCTGGGAATCGGTACCGATGGCAAAAGCGACAGCGGTGTCGAAGTGCTGAAACAAGGCTTTAACGTCGACCCGCTGCTGCAGCGTCAGGCCGATTGCATCAGCACCATGACCTACAATGAGTATTGGCAGGTCATTGATGCCGGTGTCACGCCTGAAGAACTGGTAACCTTCAAATACGAAGATCAGGGCGTCGCCACGCTTGAGGATGGTCTATATGTGCTTGAAGAAAATTTGAGCGATGCGGCCTTCACCGACAAGATGGAACGGTTTGTCCGTGCCTCGATGAAGGGTTGGAAGTACGCCGAAGAGAACCCGGATGAAGCCGCCGAGATCGTTCTCGAAAACGATGCGACCGGTGCCCAGACCGAAGAGCATCAAAAGCGCATGATGGGCGAGATTGCCAAGCTGACCGCAGGGTCGAACGGGGCGCTGGATCCAGCCGATTTCGATCGCACGGTTGATACCCTGCTGGCGGGCGGATCTGATCCGGTTATCACCAAAAAGCCTGAAGGGGCATGGACACATCAGATCACCGACGCTGCGCTGAACTGAACCAGCTACAGCAAAAGACGTGCCAATCAAACGCGGCCCCGTCAGGGCCGCGTTCTTAGTTTTGAATGTCGAATTTGTGCCTGTACTTGCTGGCCAGAACCTTTAGTATTTCCCTGTAATTCATAGCATTTTGTCACAGCATACGGCATGAATGGTAGAATATGCAGGGATTTGCATCAGAATTCACTCAGGCGCTCTCGCTGATCCTCGAAGGGGATGCAGAGCTGTGGGCAATTGTGTTGTTGTCGCTGCGTGTTTCGATCTTTGCTGTTCTGATTTCGGCGGTCATCGGGATGCCTATTGGGGCAGCTTTGGCCGTCGCGCGGTTTCCGGGACGGCGGGCGCTGATTATCCTTGTGAACGCTCTGATGGGGTTCCCACCAGTCGTCGTCGGTTTGCTGGTCTACCTGATGTTGTCCCGATCCGGTCCTCTGGGGGTGCTGGAACTTCTCTACACCCCCACCGCAATGATCATAGCGCAGGTGGTGCTGGTGACGCCGATCATGGCCGCACTTACCCGGCAGGTAGTCGAGATGCTGGCCGAAGAGTATTCTGAACAGCTTCGCTCGCTCGGCGTATCGCGGTTGGCTTCGATCCCGGTGCTGTTGTGGGACGCGCGTCTGGCTCTGGTCACCGCATTACTGGCCGGGTTTGGCCGGGCAATCGCCGAGGTAGGCGCAGTGATCATCGTCGGCGGCAATATCAATCACGTGACGCGCGTGATGACGACCACGATTGCGCTTGAGACTTCGAAGGGGAACTTGGCGCTGGCGCTGGCCTTGGGTGTGATCCTGATCGGTTTGGCCGTGGCGGTAAACGCGATGGTCAGCGCATTGACCCTGCGGGCCGAGCGGGAAGGGCTGCGCCATGCGTGATGTCGTGACCGAGGTGCCAGGCATGTTAGAGGTCCAAGGGTTGCACATTGCACGCGAAGGCAAGGTGCTGCTCGATGTCCCGCATTTGTGCCTGGATGGCGCGGGTCCGACCATGATCTTGGGTCCAAACGGCGCTGGCAAAAGTCTGTTGCTGCGTTGTCTGCATGGTCTGATTCAACCCGACAGCGGGCGTGTCAGTCAGGACGGTGTTGTGTTGAATGCAGCCCACAAATCGCGGCAGGCGATGGTGTTTCAAAGCCCCGTGTTGCTGCGCCGCTCGGTCGCGGCCAATCTGGACTTTGTGCTAAAGCGGAAATCGATGCCCCGTGCCTTGCGCAGGCATCGTATCGAAGCTTTGCTGGCCGAAGGAGGACTGGATGGTAAAGCACGTCAATCCGCGCGTTCGCTGTCTGGTGGCGAGGCGCAAAGGTTGGCGATCCTGCGCGCGTTGGCCTTAGACCCCAAGACCTTGTTCCTGGACGAACCCACCAGCGCATTGGATCCAAGTGCTATGCAGATGATCGAACGGATGGTCTTGCGCGCCTCGGCCCGGGGTGTGCGCATCGTGATGGTGACGCATGACATCGGGCAGGCGCGGCGCCTGGCATCTGACATCGTGATGATGCAGGCAGGGCGTGTGGTGGAACACGGAAGGGCGCAGCAGGTTCTGGAAGCCCCCAAAAGCAACGAGTCGCGCCGGTATCTGGCTGGCGGTCTGGTAACCTGATGAACAGAGATGGAGACTTCGAATGATCCCTGATTTCGTTCGGGCATCAATTGTCGCGCTTGGGCTGACCGCAGGCGCAGGTTTGGCCGAAGAACCCTTTATCGTTGTGCAATCAACGACCTCGACGCAGAATTCGGGTCTGCTGGACTATATCCTGCCGGGGTTCGAGGCCGAAACCGGTATCGATGTACGGGTTGTGGCCGTCGGGACCGGTCAGGCGATCCGGAACGCAATCAACGGCGATGGCGATGTTCTTCTGGTTCACTCCAAGCCCGCTGAAGAGCAGTTTGTAGCAGACGGTTGGGGTGTCGAACGGTTCGATGTCATGTACAATGATTTTGTATTGGTTGGCCCAAAATCTGATCCAGCCGAAATTGCCGGTGGCAACGACATTGTAACCGCTTTGACAGCTGTGGCCGAAACGAAGGTACCCTTTGCCTCGCGCGGTGATGATAGCGGCACTCACAAAGCCGAGATGCGCTATTGGGAGGCGACAGGCGTTGACCCGACGGAGGCCTCGGGGACTTGGTATCGCGAGACCGGATCGGGGATGGGGGCAACGCTGAACGTGGCCAGCGGCATGGACGCGTATGCTCTGACCGACCGGGCGACTTGGTTGTCTTTCGGAAACCGGGGCAATCTGGAGGTCTTGGTCGAGGGCGATCCGCGCCTGTTTAACCAATATGGTGTAATCCTCGTGAACCCTGAAAAGCACTCCGGCGTTCGCGCCGCTGCCGGGCAAAGGTTTATCGATTGGCTTATCGGCCTTGATGGACAGGCGGCGATTGCGTCTTACACGCTGGATGGTGAGCAGTTGTTTTTTCCAAACGCTCAGTAAGTTCGACTTGGGTTAGCGCAACCGCGAATAGACGACAGATCAACCACTGGCGCCGTTGTGGTGGATCCGACCCAGATTTGCGAGGTCATAGCCGCCTAGTTCATCAGCGCGTTCGATAAAACGCTCGGATTTCAAAAACTGGGTCAGCGTCTGCATGGGGGCCTCGAAGAAGGCGCGGCGCCAGATTGCAAGGTCCAGACGCTCGGAATGGGTGGGCACGAAACTCAGCCCGTACGGGCGCGCCAGTGCACCAAGGCCAAAACCAACCTCTGCCTTGCCGTCACGCAGGGCGGTGGCCAGCTCTTCTTCTGTGCGGGCGCAAACGGGCAGGGTGTTCAGATCATCACGACCCAGACCGTGGGCGTCGAGCAGTGCATCGAACAGACGCTGGCTGGCGGCGCTGTCTTGCCGCAGAATGATCCGTCTGCCTTTCAGATCCTGAAACCCCGAGATGTCCGAAGTGCCGGGTGCCAGCAACAGGCCGCGCTGCCGGTTGGCAATCTGGTAGAGGATCACAGGTGCTTCGCCCATCGTGTCGCGCAGGGTCTGAGTGTTGAAGCCTTCTGGTTCGTGGATATGCAAGGCCGCCGCCTGTGCGCTGCGCTCCGCAAGACGATTCAGCCCGTCGAAAGACCCATCATAGTAAGTCGCAAGCCCAGAGCCGCTTTCCCGCAAAGCCCAGTCCAACAGGGGATCGTGGCTACCTGCCACGATCGGCGGCAGGGGTGGTTCGACGACATCGGGGCCAGAGCGTGAGGCGTTGAGCCACGCTATGATCTCGGCTTTTGGGAACAACAGCTTGCCCATGGCGCGTACACACGGGATTTCGCCCGAGGATGCCAGATCATAGGCCTTCCGCTCACCAATGCGCAGCAGATCCGCCAATTCGCGGGTGGTCAGGTATTGCGGCATTCAGTCGAGGCGTACAGCCGAACCGGACGTCTTGTCGGCGGCGCTGAAACCGAATTGATCCAGCGTGTAAGGAGCGGCGACAGTGATCACGACCATCGCGGCGACGGCGGTCAGAAAGGCTTTCATGTTCTCCTCCGGCTCAATCCTGCGGTGCGGTGGCGCTGCGCAGAAACGCGACCAGATCTAACCGGTCCTGTGCTTGCGTGATCCGCTGCATTGGCATCTTTGACCCCGGAATGTAATGGTCCGGGCCTTCGTCGAAAAGAGCATTTATTGTCTCTTCATTCCAAATAATATCAGAGTCTTGCAGCGTATCCGAGTACAAATAACCGGGCAATGTGCCCGCTTTCCGCCCAAAGATGTCGTGCAAGGTAGGACCTGCACGTCGACCCCCATCCGGCGTCAGGCTGTGACAGATCGAACATTTGCGCGCAAATTGCCGTTCTCCGTTGCCCATCTCGCTTGGGTCTTTCAGAAAGCTGGGTTCGGCAGCGGCCATCTGTTCGCGATCGCCCAATGCTGAAACGGGCCAGCTGTACATTGCCTCATCAATGCCGCCTGCGTGAAGGTTTTGACCATCGGCAGAAAAAGCGAGCGCCCAAACCGGACCGCGCAGGGTGGCGCGGAAATCTTGTGCAATGCGCCATTCAGCCGTGTCGATGACCATTATAAAGCCCTCACCATCACCGACAGCCAACAGCTTGCGATCGGGGCTCAGTGCCATGGCGAGGATCGGGCGCCGATCCAACGTAAAGTCATGTTCTTCTTCGGTGGTGAGGCTCAGGATGCGTGTCACTCCATCGACGGTACCGTAGGCGATCCAGTTGTCTTGTGCGTTCAGGACCAATTCATTGATGCCAAAACCATGCTCGATCAGGCGATTTGTTTCCTGACCGCTGGCGACATCCCAGATACGCAACGCTCCGTCGACACCTGCCGAATAAAGCTGCTTTCCGTCCGGCGTAAAAACAACTGCATTCACCCCGCTGCCGATTGGCCCAAGCAGGGTCGGCTCGGACCCGTCCACCGGCCACAGGCCGATGGTGCCATCCCAGCTGGCCGTCGCGATATGAGTTTTTGACGCTGCAATGCCGATAATCTTGCCTTTGTGCTGTCCGACTACATCCCCGCCGGGCCAGCGGCGGAGGGTGAAGTCATCCCCGGCAGAATAGATTGCAGTGCCATTGAAAACGACCGAGTTCACTGCCGCTTCGTGCCCCTCCAGCCATTCCGGTGTCTGTCCGGTCCAGAGACCGACCGAATTGTCGAAACTGGCCGTTGCGATGCGCCCATCCGGCGCCGAAGCGATCCCCATGATCGGCCCGCCATGGCCTTTGAGCGTGAAAAACTCGGACCAGGCGGGCAGGGGGGTCAAAACAAGCGCAAGAGCGAGCCAGCGCATCTATTCTGCAGGTGAGGCCGCTGCCTTGCCGGCCTCTTTTTCTTGCACCTCTTCCAGCCACAGCGAGTGGTGCTCGCGTGCCCATTGTTCTTCGACTTCACCGGTGCCCATGGCGTCAAACGCACCCTCCATGCCCACCGAGCCAAGGTAGATATGGGCGATGATGATGGCGATGAACACGTAGGCGACCATGACATGCCAAACTTGGGCATATTGCATCTCTTCCTGCGGTGACATCTGCACTGGCAGGTTCAGACCCAACGCCTGCGGAATACCTGTCGAATTGGCGATTGAGAAGGTTTTGGCGAACATCGGCAGCTCGAACGGGAATAGCAGCGACAGGCCTGACAGGCTGATAGAGACACCCAGTAGAATGCAAGCCCAGAAGATTATCTTTTGACCCGCATTGAATTTCTTGGCTGGTGGGTGGCTGTCTTTGGTGAACAAGCCCCCTCCGGCGGCCAACCATTTCAGGTCGGTCTTGTTGGGGATGTTATGGGCAATCCAATTTATGGTGATGATTATCAGTCCCAGCATGAAGGCCCATGCGAGGTTGTTGTGAAGCCACTTGCACCCTTGCGCGATAGTGGCGAACCCTTCTTTGCCAAACACCGGGATCAAGAAATCGCGGCCATAAAGGGTCAGCAGGCCTGTGATGCCGAGCACAAGGAACGACCCGGCAAAGAGCCAGTGACCGAAACGTTCGAAACTGTTGAAACGAAGGACCGTGCGGCCGGTTTTTTCTCCGTCGATGCGGATTTTTCCTCGGATCAGAAAGAAAAGCACAATGATCGCAAGCATTCCGCCCAGAATGTAGGTTCCATATTCACGCAACGGGCCAGTTCGGAAGTTCAACCACCACATGCCGCCGTCTTGAATCAGCACGCTGTCCGCAGGTCCCTGGGATGAAACGGTGACGTCCGCAGATCCGTAACGCAGCGCGCGGTAGACGTCACTGTCAGAGGCAACACCATGGGTGCCGAACTGTCCCAGCAGGCCTTCAACATTGCCCTGACCGGTGTTTTCAGACCTGTAGCTGTTGTCGACCTTCTCGCCACGCTGGCGGGCCAGAATGTCCTCAAGGGTGGTCGCGCCGCCGGTTGTAGACCGGTCGGTCGAATCCGCAGGGGCGGCCCCCTCACTGGTTTGAGCGCCCGCAACTTGGGTCAGCGTTAGCGAAAGCAGGAAAGCGATGAATAAGCGCAACATCGGAACCTCAATAAAAATCCAATGCAGGATGACCCACATCTGCGGGTCATCCGTTTTGCTTTAGTAGACGGGGTCAGCCGTCTTTCTGATCGTAGGCCGTGCCCCAACCCCAAGCGCCCGAACCAAATCCGCGCGCGACGACACGCTCACGGTAAATAGCCGAGACCACGTCGCCATCGCCGGCGAGCAGGGCCTTGGTAGAACACATCTCGGCGCAGATGGGCAATTTGCCCTCTGCGATCCGGTTGCGTCCGTATTTGGCGAACTCTGCGGTCGAGTGCGTTTCCTCGGGGCCGCCAGCACAGAAGGTACATTTGTCCATCTTGCCTCGCGATCCGAAGTTGCCCGCCTGCGGGTATTGCGGTGCGCCAAACGGGCACGCATAGAAGCAATAGCCGCAGCCAATGCACAGGTCCTTGGAGTGCAGGACGACCCCTTCTTCGTTCTGATAGAAGCAGTCGACCGGGCACACCGCCATGCAGGGCGCATCCGAACAATGCATACAGGCCACCGAGATCGAGCGTTCACCCGGATTGCCGTCATTGATCGTCACCACCCTGCGGCGGTTGATGCCCCACGGCACCTCGTGCTCGTTCTTACACGCGGTTACGCAGGCATTACACTCGATGCAGCGTTCAGCGTCGCAGAGAAACTTTGCTCTAGCCATTATCGTCCTCCTTACGCTGACCAGATTTTGCAGAGAGTCGCTTTGGTCTCTTGCATCTGGGTCACTGAATCATAGCCATAGGTCTGGGCGGTGTTGGTACTTTCACCCAGCACATAGGGGTCTGCACCAGCAGGATACTTGTGCCGCTGGTCTTCGCCCTGGAAATGGCCGCCAAAGTGGAAGGGCATGAAGGCGACACCGGCGCCGACTCTGTTAGTCAGCATCGCCATCACCTTGACCTTGCCGCCCTCAGGACCTTCGACCCAGACCTGTGATCCGTCCCGAATACCAAGGTTGTTGGCATCGCGCGGATTGATCTCGACGAACATGTCCTGCTGGAGCTCAGCCAGCCACGGGTTCGACCGCGTCTCATCGCCGCCACCCTCATACTCGACCAGACGACCAGACGTGAGGATTATCGGGTAATCCTTTGAAAAGTCGTTCTTTTGGATCGACGCATAAAGGGTAGGTAGACGATAGGCATGCCGATCCTCGTAGGTTGGATAATCCTCCACCAGATCGCGCCGGTTGGTATAGAGCGGCTCGCGATGCAGCGGGATCGGATCCGGGAAGGTCCAGACGACCGCGCGGGCCTTGGCGTTCCCGAAGGGCGCACAGCCATGCTCGATCGCGACCCGCTGGATGCCGCCGCTAAGGTCGGTTTTCCAGTTGGTCTCTGGTCCCGCAACGGCGTCGATTGCCGCGCGTTCCTCAGCCGTGAGGTCTCTATCCCAGCCAAGGTCCATCAGCATCTGCATCGTGAATTCGGGATAGCCATCCTGAATTTCCGATCCAACGCTATAGACCCCTTCGGCCAGCAGGTTGTCGCCATCGCGTTCCACGCCAAAGCGCGCGCGGAAGGTGAGGCCACCTTCGGCCACCGGTTTGGACATGTCATAGAGGTTCGGTGTCCCCGTATGACCCATCTCAGCCGTTCCCCAGCAGGGCCAGGGCAGACCGTAATACTCACCGTCGTTGGGTCCACCAATGGCTTGCAGCGTGGTTCTGTCGAACGTGTGCTGGTTGGCCATGTGGCTTTTCAGACGTTCCGGCGACTGACCGGTATAGCCGATGGTCCAGAGGCCCGAGTTGAACTCACGCGTGATGCTTTCAACATTCGGGGTTTCCGGGTCGTCCATCTCGATGTTGCGGAAGAACCGATCTGCCCAGCCGAACTTGTTGGCGAACTTGGCCATGATGACCTCGTCCGGCAGGCTTTCGAACAGAGGTTCGACCACGCGGTCCCGCCACTGCAGCGATCGGTTCGAGGCCGTGACCGAGCCACGGGTTTCGAACTGCGTACAGGCGGGCAGCAGATAGACGCCATCGGTGCGGTCATGCAGCACGGCCGAGACGGTGGGATACGGGTCGATCACGACCAGCATGTCCAGCTTCTCCATCGCCGTCTTCATTTCCGTCATCCGGGTCTGTGAATTGGGCGCGTGGCCCCACAGCACCATGGCGCGGACATTATTGTCCTGATCCATGTTAGCTGGGTCTTCCAGAACACCGTCGATCCAGCGGGAAACCGGGATGCCGCGCTCATTCTGCAGCGGTTTATCCTTGCCTTCCTTGTCTTTGATCGTGGCGAACTGGCCTGCAAGCCACTCGGGCTCTTCACCCCAGACACGGGCCCAGTGACCCCATGCGCCTTTTGACAAGCCATAGTAGCCGGGCAGGGTATGGGACAGAACACCAAGGTCTGTCGCGCCTTGCACGTTGTCATGGCCGCGGAAGATGTTGGTGCCACCACCCGAGGTGCCCATGTTGCCAAGCGCAAGCTGAAGCACGCAGTAGGCGCGAGTGTTGTTGTTGCCGTTGGTATGCTGCGTACCACCCATGCACCATACAACGGTACCGGGGCGGTTGTTCACCATGGTCCGTGCGACGCGGCGCAGCTGCGAGCCGGGCGTGCCGGTGACACGTTCAACCTCATCCGGGTTCCACTTGGCAACCTCTTCACGGATTTGGTCCATCCCCCAGACACGGGTGCGGATAAACTCTTTGTCCTCCCAGCCGTTGTCGAAGATGTGCCACAGGATACCCCAGATCAGAGCGACGTCGGTACCGGGGCGGAAGCGGACATATTCATCCGCATGGGCCGCGGTGCGCGTAAAGCGCGGGTCACAGACGATTAAAGGCGCATTGTTCTGCTCTTTCGCACGCAGAATATGCAGCAGCGAGACGGGGTGCGCCTCGGCCGGGTTACCACCGATGATGAAGATGGCCCGGCTGTTGTGCATGTCGTTGTACGAATTGGTCATGGCGCCGTAGCCCCATGTATTCGCAACACCCGCAACAGTGGTCGAGTGGCAGATACGCGCCTGATGGTCCACGTTGTTCGTGCCCCAATAGGCGGCGAACTTGCGGAACAGATAGGCCTGTTCGTTATTGTGCTTCGCAGACCCCAGCCAGTACACGCTGTCCGGCCCGGATTCTTCGCGGATGCTCATCATGCCATCGCCGATCTCGTTGATCGCCTCTTCCCAGCTGATGCGCTTCCACTCGCCACCTTCCTTTTTCATCGGATATTTCAGGCGGCGCTCGCCATGGGCGTGCTCGCGGACCGAGGCCCCCTTGGCGCAGTGTGCACCCAGATTGAATGGGCTGTCCCAGCCGGGTTCTTGCCCGATCCAGACTCCGTTCTGTACCTCGGCAACGACCGTGCAGCCGACCGAGCAGTGAGTGCATACGGATTTGATATTCTCAACGGCGGTGTTTGCCGCTGTCTGGGCACTGGCGGGCGTCACGGTTCCACCCGTGGCGCTGATCGCGGCAAGGCCGCCGATCGTCAGGCCCGAGCCACGCAAGAATGCGCGGCGATCGACGGTTTTCTCGCCGACCTGGGACAGGATACTTGTCCGCTGGGGGCGTCTCGCAACCCCGTTGGTCTTTTTCCTAAGCATTTCTTTCCTCCCTTGCTGGCCATGTAACCCATGGCTGGCTTGGTACTTCGCGAAACCGACTTCAGGGCCAATCGCAACCGTCAGTCGGGTATGACTACGTCCGGGTCAGAACCGGGCGCTGTCGAGGTATGCGCGCGTGTGCGCGGTGTCCTGCATCCGGGTTTCGTCCGTCGGCAGTTCGGCTGCTTCGGCTTTCCCAGACAGGCTGGCGGCGGCTACAGCAGCGGGCGCTGCGGTACCGGCCAGTTTCAGGAAGTCGCGGCGGGTTGCGCCTTCTTCCTTGGTCTTGCTCATGGGCTCCTCCTGTCCCAATTGCGGTTTGGTGCCTAAAGGCACCGGCGAGTGGCGGGCTAGGCCGCCGTCATTCGAAAGGCTTCACGTTCGATCTCCATGAACACCCGACCAGCCGTGCCGACCGAGGCGTAGAGAACCGAGTTCTCGGCACCTTCCAAATCCGAATAGAAATGCGCGGCCCAGGGCCCGATATGTTTGCTCCAGAACGCCTTTTGATCTTCCAGCGTGGCGGGCGCGCCGAACCGACCGACGATCATGCCCGCCATCATTTCCATTAGCGAGGCGATGTTGTCTTCGGGTTCATAAACATTCTGCGCCCGGGTGATGCCCCGCGCGGCCATGTCATTGCGCAGCTGCGCTAGGGGTTTTTCGTTCAGAAAGCCCGTCAGGTAGAAAGAGGCATAAGGCAGCAGTTCGCCTCGGCCCAATCCGATGAACAGTGCGTTGAATTCGCGCTCTGCGGCGGCAGGCTTGGTCACCTTGGCCACCCGTGCCATTGCCTGAATGGCCTGACCTAGATCCGAGTCATCACCGCTTAGCCCGGCCATATGATCCAAAAGCAACTGATCGGGTGGACCGGCCAATAGCAGGCCAAGAAAATTATAGAAATCCGCACGCAGACGATCCTCAGTTGAGATATCCAATGTTTGCGCGTTGTCTGCGGTCATAGAGTTATCCTTCGAATTCGAATTTCATACGGCGTGGAGCAGGGGTGAGTTCGATTTCCTCTGGCTCTTCCATTTCAACCATCTGTGGGGCTTCCGGTTCTGGTTCGACGGCGTTGATCGGTTCTTCACCTGACTCGATCGCCTCGGGCATGTCAGCTTCTGTTTCTGCTTCGGACATTTCCGCCTCGGCAGCGAGCGCTTCGACATGCGCCAACATACCCTTGCCAACCTGATACGCGGTCTGGATGTTCTCAATCACGCAAGCCGCATCGGTATAATCCTCGCCGTAATCGACCAGCCCGTCGACATTGGCCAGAACAGGATTTAACCGCCATAGGCGCCGCAAGGCGCGGCGGCGCAGACGGTCAGGTACAGCTTTGGCCATGAAGCCCGAGACATCATCGCCGGCTTCCAGTGTATCGGGATCGGGCAGATCAAACTCGGCCAGAATTTCAGCGTCGCTTTTTTCCTCCAACTCAGCTTGCCGCGTTGTGATAATCTGTTCCTCTGCGGCCAAAGCTTCTGCTTCGGTCTCGGCCTGAACGGCGGCCTTGCGGCGGGACCAGAAATCGCGGGCCTGGGTCATTGCAGCACCCGACGCGGAGCCCGGTAGACATCTGAATCCTGCCGGATTCGTGCATCGCCCTTGCCGTCTTCCACCAGATCGGTGCGTTTCTTGTCCCGTTTACGTTTTATGAACACCTCGTCCTGATGATGCTGCAGGGTGAAATCGCGGAGCCATGCAATCAACCCTTCGGTCATCGGAATCTTCTCAACGATCTCTTCGCCGGTATCCGCATAATCCTGACCCTCGAACGGTGAGGCGGTGATCAATACGGCATTCAGGGGTGTTTCGCCTTTCAGCTCATCCCGCAAAACCAGGTACAGCGAAGGTTGACCGTCCGACAGGTTGACCATGTAGGCTTCGGTTTCATCGGCCCACAGGGTGAGGGGCAGGGTGGCTGCATGGTATTCGATGGCCTCACCTTCACGTCGCAACTCTTGCCAGTCGGCAGGCTTTGCACCTGGCAAAACAGCGACCGCGCGCCAGTTCCAACGCGCCCAGCGTGTCACCCCGGGTGTTCTGCGCACGACGACGCCAATTGTCATTTCAGTCCGGCTTGCGGCCTTGGCCACTGGCTCCTCCCCGGAAGGCTCTCCCCTGCCTTCCATTGATGTACTATGTTACATAAATTGGCGACCTGCCAAGTCTAGTTTCGCCTAATATGAGACATTCACTTAGAGTTTATTTCCAACTTCAGGTTTTGATGGCGATTTGTGATGAAAAATAATGCACATATCGGGATTTTCTCTGATGCTTCGCATTGCCTCGGCGCGGATTGGGTCTAAGCTGCTGATGGGGCAGAACGCAGCGTCGGGAGGGGAAATGGCCAGCAAGCTCATATTGTGTGATTGCGAGGGGACGCAGTCCCTGAACGCAGATGGTATTTCTGCAGCCTGCGATACGGAGTGCTCGAAGGTGCATACCGCCCTTTGTACGCGCCAGATTCAAACTGCCGCCGAGTTGATGACGGGCGATGAGCAGGTGGTGTTTGCCTGCGCTCAGGAAAGTGCAGTTTTTAGCGAGCTTGCCGAGGAACTGGGTGTTGAAGCGCCCGGATTTGTCGATCTGCGCGACCGAGCTGGCTGGTCCGAACAGGGGACCAATGCAACCCCCAAAATGGCTGCGCTCGCGGCTGAGGCATTACTGCCGCAGCCAGTGACCCCAAGTTTCGATGTCATCAGTGAAGGTACCTGCTGTATTGTGGGGCCCGGAGAGGTTGTCTTTCCGTTGGCCGAACAGCTGTCCGCTGTGTTGGCCGTGACTGTGCTTTTGGTTGACGATGCAGAACCGCTAAGCCGCAACTATGACGTTGCGCGCGCACGAATACGCAGACTGACCGGCGCGCTGGGTGGATTTGTTTGGCATCTGGATGAAGTGCAGCAACTGGATCCCGGCGGACGCGGAGAATTTGGTTGGAGCGCACCCCGTGACGGTGCAACGTCGCGTTGCGACATTGTTGTTGATCTGACCGGAGCAACACCTTTGGTTAATGCCCCCGAAAAGCGCGAGGGGTACTTGCGCGCTGATCCCAGAGATGCGGTGGCCGTCGCGCGTCTTGCTTTTGAAGCGGTGCAACTGGTCGGGACCTTTGAAAAACCGCTCTATGTCCGATTGGATGAGACGCTTTGCGCCCATTCGCGAGCGGAACAAACGGGGTGTTCAAACTGTCTGGACGTCTGCCCGACCGGTGCGATCACACCGGCTGGCGATCATGTAGCCATTGATCCGATGATTTGCGCCGGGTGCGGTGAGTGTTCGGCGTTGTGCCCGTCGACTGCCATCACATATGAAGATCCTCCGGTCTCGGCGGTATTGTCGCGGATGCACATACTGGCCCGGACCTTCCGGCGCGCGGGCGGCGTTGCACCGCGACTGCTGGTGCACGACGCCCATGGGGCGCAGATGATCCGGATGGCGGCCCGGTTTGGACGAGGACTGCCAGCGGATGTCATTCCGCTGGAGCTGAACGTGGTTTCGGGCTTTGGACATGCCGAGATGCTCGCAGCGCTGGCGCATGGCTTTGCGCGCGCCGATATCCTGATTAGCCCTAAGACCGAACGGGACGCGCTTGATCGTGAATTAGAGCTGGCTCGGGCTATCGCAGTGCAAGACGCACTGAGTCTGATCGATGAAACCGACCCGGATGCGCTGGCAGATCTGCTTTATGCGCAAGATGTTCCGCAGCCATTGATTGATCCGGTGCTTCCACTGGGTAATCGTCGTCAAATAGCGCGTCTGGCGGGGCAAGCTTTGAACCCGGAGGTCGAGGTGCCGCTGGCCTTGCCCGAGAGCGCGCCTTATGGCGCGATTGCAGTGAATACCGACACCTGTACATTGTGCCTGAGTTGCGTGTCCCTTTGCCCATCGGGGGCGCTGATCGATAACCCGGACAAGCCGCAGTTGAATTTCCAGCAGGACGCCTGCCTGCAATGCGGGATTTGCCGAACGATCTGCCCAGAACAGGCGATCACACTAGTGCCCCAGCTTGATCTGAGCGACCAAGCGCTGTCACAACAGGTGCTGAATGAAGAGGAACCCTTTGAATGCGTCGAATGCGGCGCAGCGTTTGGCGTTAAATCAACGGTTGAGCGGATCATGGAAAAGTTGTCGGGCACACATCCGATGTTCGCGACCTCGGATCAGGCGCGGATGATCCAGATGTGCGACAATTGCCGGGTGAACGCCCAGTTCCATAGCGCTGACAATCCATTTCAATCCGCCCCCAGACCACGGGTTGTCACAACGGATGATTACCTTTCAAAGCGCAAGGATCACTGAAGTTGCAGTGGCGCGCCCAGATCGGCGGCGCGCATGGCGGTCACGAAAGCCAGAATTGCTTCGAGGTCATCCAGGCTCATCTCGACCGGATGGATCGGCGAGGGGCGCTCGGGCGGGAAAGGTTCGGTGACGCCCTCGATCTGCGTGAAAGCTGGGTGTGGGTTCAGGGCAAAGAACGCCTGAAACCGTTCCGACCAGTCGGGCATTGCGCGCAGCACTGCGAAAGACGGGGTCGAACCCAGCCCGTTCATCCGATTCTGTGGGCCGATCACATGGCACCGGCCACAATGGGTCATCGACAGATCTTCGCCAAGCAGCGCGTTTCCGTCGACCTCGACCTCTTCGGTAACAGTGGCAGTTTCGAAACTTGCGCTAAAGGGCGTGCCCTCATCGGGGATGAAGTTTTCAACCGTCCGTCTGCCAATGTCGGAAAGTAGCCATTCACGAAACCTTACCTGCTTGGCGCTGTCGTCGATTCTTAGATGATAGACCACCCCGTCACGGGCAAAGACCGGATCGCCGGGCGAACTCGGGGCCAGTGACATGACGCCGCTTTCATCCGCAACAACACGTATTCCGGTCTTGAGAGAAAAGCGCGGAAGAATATGTTGCAAAAGACCTGAGTTTGTCACTTCATCCGGGGCGGCAAGGCCCAATGCCTCTTGCGACCAAGAGGGGGTGGCGGTGAGCGTCAGGCTCAGGCACAACAGGACAAAGCGCATGGTTAAGCCTAACGGTGGCTGACCCGATGCGTCAAATGTACAAAATGAGACGGAGACACATGCAATGAGCGGCGACTATATTCTGTCGATACGCAAGGCGCCCAGCGTGGGGCGGATCAAGGGGAAGACGGCATGAGCATCCGTGATGCAGTTCTAGCGAACTTAAAGAAGATTACCGATCCGGTTTCTGGTCAGGATATTGTGAGCGCGGGTATCGTGCGTGCATTGAATGTTGAAGGCGATACCGTTCGGTTTGTGCTGGAGATCGATCCCAAACAGGCCGAGAAGATGGAGCCCGTTCGCGCCACAGCCGAACAGGCGGCGCAGATGGTTGATGGTGTTTCAAAGGTCTCGGCAATGTTGACCGCGCATTCGGACAAGGCACCGCCTGATTTGAAGCCCAAGCCAAAGCCCTCGCAAACCGGACCGCAGGCCGTTCCCGGTGTGGACCGGATCATCGCGGTTGCGTCGGGCAAGGGTGGCGTGGGCAAGTCCACAGTGTCGGCCAACCTTGCCTGCGCGCTGGCCGCTGAAGGCCGCCGCGTAGGCCTGTTGGACGCAGACGTATATGGCCCTTCACAACCCCGGATGCTGGGTGTGTCGGGGCGACCGGCCAGCCCAGATGGCAAGACGATCCTGCCGCTGCGCAATCACGGTGTCACCATGATGTCGATGGGGTTAATGACCAACGAAGGGCAGGCGGTTGTCTGGCGCGGCCCCATGCTGATGGGCGCCTTGCAGCAGATGATGAGTCAGGTGCAATGGGGCGCATTGGATGTGTTGATCGTTGATCTGCCCCCCGGAACCGGCGATGTGCAACTGACGCTGAGCCAAAAGTTTCAGGTGGATGGAGCCATTGTCGTCTCAACCCCACAGGATGTTGCTTTGATCGACGCCCGCAAGGGGATCGATATGTTCAACCAGCTCAAGACGCCCATTGTTGGGATGATCGAAAACATGTCGACGCATATTTGCTCGAATTGCGGACACGAAGAACATGTCTTTGGCCATGGCGGTGTTGCCTCAGAAGCCGAGGCGCTGGGCGTGCCATTGCTAGGGGAAATTCCGCTGCATCTGGATATCCGAGTTGCCGCCGACGGGGGTGCCCCCATCGTGGTCAGCAAACCAGACAGCACGCAAGCCGAAGCCTTCCGCAAGATCGCCCGCGACATGATTGCCAAGGGCAACGCGTGACCCAGCCGGTCTTTCCCCCATTGCTCAAAGGGCAACCTGCCAAGGCCGGCGAAGACCCGTTCGAGCGAGCCCAGGCCATGGCAGCGCTGGGCTGTGACGCGGGAACTGTGGTCCACAATATTCAGGCGGATCGTCTGCGCGTTGCGATAGTATTCGCGCCCGAGGTTCCGTTGCGGGATGCTATGGCAATGCTGCCGCTTTGTGCTGTCGGGTTCCAGAATGCGCTGGGCGCGCTGGCCCCGCCCGAGGTCGCGGTGCACTTGGGTTGGGATGGGCTGATCTGTGTAAACGGTGCAAAATGTGGGACAATAAAAGTTGCAGCGTCGTCTGCCGAGGTGGATGAGGTTCCCGATTGGCTGATCGTTGGTTGGGAACTGGCCTTGCTTCAAACCAGCGATGCACCAGGGGAAACACCGGATGTTACCTCGCTCTATGATGAAGGATGCGCCGAGGTTTCTGCGACGCAGTTGGTCGAGAGCTGGTCGCGTCACATGTTGACCTGGTTGAACCGCTGGACCGAGGACGGTAACGCGCCGATTCACGCTGAGTGGATGGGGCTGCTGCGCGGTGTCGGAGAACCTATTGGAGAAGGGGGTGTCTTTCTGGGCACCGACGAGCGCTTCGGTATGCTGATCCGCGACGGCGCGGACACACATTTACGCCCGCTGACAGAATTATTGGAGACCGCCAGATGAAACTCGCCCGTGCTATCCATTTTGATGAAAGCGATATGAACGTGTTTCATTCACCCGCAAGAACCGGTGAATGGTGCATCTCGGGCGGATTCGAGTTTTCGAACTGGAGTGAGGCTGATCTGGAAGGCAAGGCGCGTCAGGCCTTTGCCAATGGATGGCTGGGGCTTGAAACCTTCGGGCGCGTTACATTTGTTGCCGTCACACAAGTCGAGCAGGCCGAGATTGACCAGATCACGCAATATCTGGCCGAGCATTTCGTGCAATTCTACGGCGCGCCTTCGGTTGAAGCCGCGTTAGAAGTGGCGCAGGCCGAAGTCTCACATATGTCCGAGCTGTGCGAAGATCATGCCCCGAACACATTGCTGACCGTCGCCCGAGAGCTGACGGGGGCAGGGGTGCACGAGGCATTCCGAGTGATCACCCCGCAAGAGACGCAACTTGAAGCGTTGGCCGTCCACGGCTCGCTGGACGATTAGATCAGATCGGCGAAGCCGCCGAATTGTCCGCGCTTGAAGATCAGCCCCTGACCTGGGCGATGCATGACCTGTTCAACATGACCAACAAGGATCAGGTGGTCACCTGCCTCATGACGGGCCGACAGGCGGCAATCGAAGCGGGCGAGGCATTCCGCAAGTCGGGGGCGCCCGGCGTCATCCTCCTGCCAATCCGCATGGGAAAAATCGAACCCGTTTCGCGCGAATTGCAATGCTTGGTCGTGCTGGTCCTGCGCCATTACATGGATCGCGTAATGTTCGCAGTTGTGGAACGCGTCGTACCGGTTCGAGCCCCGATCGAGACACCACAGGACCAGCGGCGGGTCCAGCGATACAGACGCAAATGAGTTCACCGTGATTGCTGCAGGGCCCTCGGAGGTATTTGTGGTCACAACGGTGACGCCGGTGCCGAAACAGCCCAAGGCCTCGCGAAAGGCAAGGCTTTGCTCGGGGCTGGGAATGAAAGTTTTTTCCGTCATCGCGCGCTCGTACATGGGCCTGTCTCAGGTGCCACGCGACGCCGGGATTGTCCACGGAAAGCTGCGGTGATTTTAGGAATTTCTGGTCAGTTCAGGTCTTCAAGCAACCGTCCGTGTTTGCGAGTCTCGGTGATGACGTCGCCAAAGGTCACCAAATTACGGGCCGTAAGCATCGGTAGCATCCGAACCAGCACTTCGGCGGTCGCGACGGCATCACCCAAGGCCGTGTGACGCAAGGCTTCCGGGATCGTTATGCCTAACCGCTCGCAGACCGCGTCCAGCGTATGCGTTTCGCTTGCCCCGAACAGCACCGCCGACAGCAGGACCGTATCCAGAATGGGGTGGCTCCATTCCACCCCCATACGCTCGGCATGGCGGCGCAGGAAAGCCATGTCGAATGGTGCGTTATGGGCAACAATGACGGCATCCCGGGCAAATTGGTGAAAGCTGCGACCGGCCTCGGCAATATCAGGCGCACCCTGAACCATCCGGTCGCTGACCTTATGCACTTTGGTTGAAGCTGGGGGGATCGGGATGCCGGGGTCGACCAGGGTATCAAGCCGTTCGCCTTCGACGATCTTACCCTTTACGACGCGCACCGCACCGATCTGTACGATCTCATCCTTATGCGGGAGCAGGCCCGTGGTTTCGGTGTCAAAGACCACGAAGCAGAGGTCCAAAAGAGGTCTATCTTCAAACGCGTCATCACCGGGTGTGTCGAGAAGTTCGAAATCGTAAACCAGCGGGCGGGCCGCGTCGGGGTCGATCTGCGCAGCACTGTCATCGAAAACCAGCATGTAACCAGGGGCATCGCCCAAGGGTTTCATACGGGCCGAATAGGATTGCCGCCCATCAACACTGGTCAGCGTGCAATGGACGTCTTTCCCGGTCTTGACCAGCTTCGCATAAGAATCCGTCAGGCCCGTCGCTTCGAGATAGTCAAACAGCGACGCGTTCAACCGGGGATGTGCGATCTGTGCCAGAACCTCAGCCGCCTGCGCGTCATATAGAACGATCTGATGCTTCGGTCCGGCTAAAAGCATTGCAACCGGAATCTCGGTCAGCAGCGCCGTTAGACGTTGTTTTTCCGAGGCCAGATGGGCCGTTTCCGCGGCCACGGCCTCAGCCGTGGTCATGGCGTTGGCAGCCAGTTGTTCGGCCAGTCCAGCGGCGGCGGGGGCCAGATCGCCCAAATAGCGCGCCGCCTGAAGGTCCAAATCCGTGCTGACCCCGGCGTGTGCGCGCGCCCGGAGTTGGGCCGAGAGCCGCTCGATCGGTTTTGCAACGTTGTCATCAAAAAGAAGCCAGACTCCGGCAACTAGCGCCAACATTCCAAAAGCGATCAGTATCTCTGCGAAGATGAACGCATCCATAAGGGCAGGATCACTTGCCCTCTGATAACCGACCCACAAAGCCAGGGTGCTGATGATCAGCCCTCCTGCCGCAAGTAATAGGAAGAACAGGAACACCCTCAGGCGCAGGCTCAGATGGTTCAACATGGTCAGACCCCGCAGGTTGCCTCGATTACCGGATCTTCAGCGTCGATCTTGATCCAGCTGGCGTTCAGCAAACGTCCGTCATCGGCGAATTCGGCCCCGTCTGCCAGGTTGGCGCGGCTGTTTTCGGCGCAGTTTACAGCGACCGGCATCTTTGAGACCGGTGCCCAGCGACCAAAAAAGTAAAGATCAACCAGACGCTCGTCCGGCAAATTGGCATTGGTGCGTACCGATGTGGCGTCGATCGCAGCAAAGCGGTCGACAAAGGGCACGGCATACGTCCAAGGGCGATAAAAGGCGCGGCTTTCCACCTCCTGCACGATGGTGAGGCTGTCGGGCAGTTGGTCGCGCGTACGGTCATACCAAGAATACTCGCTGGTAATCGTCATACCGATCATCCCCGCACCTGCCGCAACCGGCGCGGCCCATTTGGGCAAGCGGCCCCCGGTCAGCTTGTTCACCACCATCACGACACCCGCAAAGGCAAAGCCTGCAAAAATCGTGCCGATCAGTTCCAGAAACATGTGATTTCTCCGTTCATTTCCAGTTTCTTAACCCAGCATTCCTTTGCCATGGCCAACCGCTGATTGCATGGTTTTTACCACGACAAAGGCATCGCGGAGATGACTTCGCTCAAAGTCCGACAATTCAGTGGGTGGCAGGTAATTGTCCGGTGCATCCCCGGATTTGACCAGACGCACTTGATGTTCCAATCGGGTCTCAGCGATCAGGTCATATGCGTCCAGTAAATCGCGTGCTCCAGACGCGCTGAGCACACCCGCAGCCTCGGCGGCGCCAAGACGGGCGCGGGTGTTCGCTTCGGTTAATTGTCCCTGCAGGCTGTAGATGCGTGCCAGATCCACGACAGGCACCACGCCATTATGCTTGAGGTCGAGCGTATTGCGATGCTCACCCGAACGTATGGTGGCGAATCCACGCAGCAGGCCCAGAGGAGGGGTGTGCTTGAGCGAGTTCGAGATCATATGAGCTACAAAGATCGAATTCGCATTGGCTGCCGCCAGCGTATCGGCCTGCAGGTCTGTGAACAGATCGAAGGACCCTCCGATGGGCCGCAGGTCAAACATCACCGAGGCCAGCATTTGCGCCTCAGGGTTGGGTTTGGCGATCCAGCCATTGAAATACTCGCGCCAGACACGCACGGGCTGGCACCAGCGAGGGTTGGTCGCCATCATGTCACCGGGGCAATAGAAATAACCGCAGGTATCCAGCCCGTCTGAGACGAATTTGGCCAGCGCAGCGAAGTAGGCCATATCACCGTCCGCCACACTGTCATCTAGCATCAGGCAATTGTCCTGATCAGAAACTCCGGTCTGTTCCTGCCGTCCTTGCGAGCCGCAAGCAAGCCACAAGTAGGGCACTGGCGGCGCACCCAGTTCAGCCTCAGCCAGTGCCAGCAACCGCCGCGTCGCAGTGTCTGCGATGTCGGTGATCAGCCGTGTAACGATCTCGTGCCGGTTGCCACCCGCGACGAGTTGGACCAGAAGTTGTGGTATCTCAGCGGTGACTTGAGCCATCTCTTGCGGGCTGTCGGCGCGGGCAATTCGTCCTACCAACTCGGCAGAATTGACCGCCTGATAGCGGGTGAGGTCGGTTTGGGTTACGATTCCGACCAGCTTACCGGCCTCGGAAATTGGAATATGACCGATGCCACGTTCCATCATCACGTGTAATACGTCCGAGCCGATATCTGTCGGGGCAAGAATGATTGGATCGGCGGTCATGATCGCCGAAACCGCGGTGTCAGCGGGCATCGCCTCGGCGACGTATTTGCCGGAAATATCGCGGAGGGTTGCGATACCCAACAATCTGTCCCCTTCGGTCACGCAAAGCGATGAGATATGGCGGTCGCGCATGATCTGCGCGGCGTTTTGAACCGGTGTATCGGGCGGGCAGGTGGCAGGGTCACGAGCCATCAGCACGTCAATTGCACTGGTAGCCAGGCTTTGCGGTCCGCTCCGCCCACCGCGTGAACGGTTAAAGAACTTGGACACCACATCGTGACCTTCGATCAGGTTTTTCACAAGGTCTGGCGGCAACACGATCAATACTGACGGCGTGTGCGCGCGCGCATGTGTGGCGGCTTTGCCGTCCTTCAGCAATCCGCGCTCACCAAAAGAATTGCGCAATCCCAGATGCGAAACGACAGCGCCGTTTTCATCGGTAATTTCTACCTGTCCTTCATAGATCACAAAGACGCCGGGCAGTGCGTTGCCCAACTGGTAAATGCTGCCATCGGCATCGACTTCGCGCACTTCGATCTGCTTGGCCAGATCGTCCAAAGCATCATGGGGCAACGAGTCATAGGGGTGTACAGACTTCAGAAACCGGGTGATTTCGTCATGGGACAGGGGCATTTACGCTCTCCGGAGTTCCGAATAAAAAATCCCGCCCGGTGGTGTGCCGGGCGGGAACAGTAAGTCGAAAGATGCGATCGAAGACAAGAGCCGCCGACCGCATCACACTCAGTGATCCTGAGCTGCGCCCGCACCACGGGGAATGCGAATGCTTTCGACCATATCTTTGATCTCCTGCGGAGTCTCTTTGGTCATACCGGCAACGACGTAGGCGACGCCGAAGTTGATCATCGCACCGATGGCGCCGAACGAGGTCGACTTGATCGGACCCAGAAGCGGATCAGCATCGGTGAACGAGTTGGTGCCCGGAATGAACAGCCAGCCCTTATGCAGGAAGATGTAGACCAGGGTTACGGTCAGACCAGCCAGCATACCTGCAACCGCGCCGGTGTTGTTGATGCGGGTCGAGAAGATCCCCATCATCAGCGCCGGGAAGATCGAGGCAGCCGCCAGACCGAAGGCCAAGGCCACGGTTTGTGCCGCAAAGCCCGGAGGGTTGAGACCCAGGTAGGTTGCAACAACGATGGCTACAGCCATTGCAATCCGTGCCGCCAGAAGTTCACCCTTTTCAGAGATCGACGGGTTGATTGCACCTTTGACAAGGTCATGGGACACAGCCGACGAGATCGCCAGCAGCAGGCCCGCAGCGGTTGACAGAGCAGCCGCAAGACCACCAGCAGCGACCAGACCAATCACCCAACCTGGCAAGTTGGCAATCTCAGGATTGGCCAGAACCAGGATGTCGCGGTTGAACTTGGTCAGCTCGTTACCGACCCAGCCTTTTTCTTCGGCGATTGCAGTCATCGCCTCGGATTTGTCGTTGTAGTACTGGATCTTGCCGTCGCCGTTCTTGTCTTCCCAATCCAGCAGACCGGTTTTCTGCCAAGTGGCCATCCAGTCGTAACGCGGATCATTGTCGATTTCCTCAACCGAAACAGCGCCACCTTCGATGCCACCATTGGGCCACATCATGTCGGTGATGTTCAGGCGCGCCATTGCACCAACAGCAGGAGCCGTCAGGTACAGCAGAGCGATGAAGACCAGCGCCCAGCCTGCCGACCAACGTGCGTCAGACACTTTGGGAACGGTGAAGAAGCGCATGATGACGTGCGGCAGACCCGCAGTACCGATCATCAGCGACAGGGTGAACAGCACCATGTTAAGCGTATTCGAGTGGTGGGCCGTGTAGTCGTTGAAGCCCAACTCGGTCACGATGGCGTCCAGCTTAGTCAGCAGGGGTTCACCGCTGGCGGTGTCACCAAACAGACCCAGTGCCGGAACAGGCGTGCCGGTCAGCTGCAGCGAGATGAAGATGGCCGGGATGGTATAGGCGGTGATCAGCACGCAGTACTGAGCGACCTGAGTGTAGGTCACGCCCTTCATCCCACCAAACACTGCGTAGGCAAACACAACGCCGGCGCCGATCAGCAGACCTGTAGTGTTGGACACTTCGAGGAAGCGACCAAAGGCCACGCCAACACCGGTCATCTGACCGATCACGTAGGTCACCGACGCAACGATCAGACAGATCACCGCAACGATACGTGCGGTCTGGCTGTAGAAACGATCCCCGATGAATTCCGACACGGTGAACTTGCCGAACTTACGCAGGTAGGGCGCAAGCAGCAGGGCCAGCAGCACGTAGCCACCGGTCCAACCCATCAGGAAGGTCGAGTTGTCGTAGCCGGTAAAGGCAATCAGGCCCGCCATCGAGATGAACGAGGCCGCAGACATCCAGTCCGCCGCTGTCGCCATACCGTTGGTGACCGGGTGAACGCCGCGACCGGCGGCATAGAATTCCGATGTGGAACCCGCACGGGCCCAGATCGCGATGCCGATGTAAAGCGCAAAAGACGCGCCCACAAACAGCAGGTTGATGGTAAACTGATCCATGCCGATTACTCCTCGTCCACGCCGTGCTCAGCGTCGAGCTTGTTCATGCGCCAGGCGTAGTTGAAGATCAGCACCAGAAAGACCAGGATCGATCCTTGCTGAGCGAACCAAAAGCCCAGATCTGTACCGCCAACGGCGATGCCGGACAGCAGCGGACGCAGCAGAATGCCGAATCCAAACGACACCAGCGCCCAAATCGCGAGGCTGATGTAGATGAGGCGCAGGTTGGCCTGCCAATAGCCCTTGTCGGCTTCGGCAGTCTGCGCGGAGTTTGTTGAATGATCCGCCATCGCGGGTTCCTCCTTCGCTTCCCTCATTGGCGGCCCATTGCCCAACTCCTCCAGTGCGGTGGGCCGCTTCTCGGTTGTGCCAAACGCCCCGTGACGTCAGGCATAACTTCTCTGGTCCGCCAAGGCGGGTCCATTGAAGTATTCTGATTTAGGATCAAAGCCCTAGGGCTTATCTCCTCCCCTTATTTCATGACCTCGCCGACAATCCCTTGAAGGTCTTGCGCGATGTCGTCGATCTGGCCCATGGCATCGATGCCTTTCAGCACACCTTGGGCTTGATAGTAGTCAATCAGCGGTGCGGTCTGCGCGTGATAGGCCGCCAGACGCGACGCGACCGTCTCGGCATTGTCGTCGGCGCGGCGTTTGAATTCTGTGTGACCGCACTTGTCGCATTTGCCGTCTTCGACGGGCTGCTTGTACGAGTCGTGATAGCCCTCACCGCATCCGGCGCAGGTGTAGCGGCCAGAAATCCGCGTCACCATCTCGGCGTCTTCAACTTCAAGGCTGATGGCCGCGTTGATCTTCTGATCTGAAGACGCGAGCAGACCATCAAGAGCCTCGGCCTGGACTGTGGTCCGGGGGAAACCATCCAGTATGACGCCCTTGACGCAGTCCGGTTCCGCCATGCGGTCGCGAAGGATCGCGATGACGATGCCGTCGCTAACAAGATCGCCCGCCTCCATGACCGCTTTGGCAGCATTACCAGCCTCGGTACCTGCGGCGACCGCGTCGCGCAGCAGATCACCGGTGCTGAGTTGTACAAGCCCGAACTTCTCTTCAAGCATACGAGCCTGCGTACCCTTCCCGGCGCCCGGAGGGCCGAGAAGGATCAGAACAGCGGGGGATATGGTCGTGGCAGCGTCCATCACATCCTCACTTGTTTGCCCGGTTTTCGATCAGGTCTTCGACCACTGACGGATCGGCCAGGGTCGACGTATCGCCAAGCGAACCAAAGTCGTTCTCGGCAATCTTGCGCAGAATTCGGCGCATGATCTTGCCCGAGCGTGTCTTGGGCAAGCCGGGGGCCCACTGGATCACATCAGGCGAGGCAATCGGTCCGATCTCGGTCCGGACCCAGGTGCGCAGTTCCTTTAGCAGCTCATCCGAAGGTTCGCGATCATTCATCAAAGTGACATAGCAATAGATGCCTTGCCCTTTGATTTCATGGGGGTAACCAACCACAGCGGCCTCGGCGACGGCGGCATGGGCGACCAGCGCGCTTTCCACCTCGGCCGTGCCCATCCGGTGGCCGGAGACGTTGATTACATCATCGACGCGGCCAGTGATCCAGTAATCGCCATCCTCATCGCGACGGCAGCCATCGCCGGTGAAGTAGTAGCCTTTGTAGTCCGAGAAATAGGTCTTCTCGAACCGCTCATGATCGCCCCAAACGGTGCGCATCTGACCGGGCCAGCTGTCTTTGATGCACAGAACACCCTCAACGCCATTTCCCTCGATCTCAACACCGGATTGCGGGTCCAGAACCACCGGCTGGATGCCGAAGAACGGTTTCATCGCCGAGCCGGGCTTCATCGCATGCGCACCAGGCAGGGGGGTCATCAGATGACCGCCGGTTTCGGTCTGCCACCAGGTGTCAACAATCGGGCATTTGCCTTTGCCAACAACTTCATTGTACCAGTTCCAGGCTTCCGGGTTGATCGGCTCGCCGACTGTGCCCAGCGTCCGGAGATCGCTCAGGTCGCATTTCTCGACGAACTCGGTACCCTGACCCATCAGAGCGCGAATTGCCGTCGGAGCAGTGTAGAACTGGTTCACCTTGTGCTTTTCGCACACCTGCCAGAAGCGTGATGCATCCGGGTAGGTCGGCACGCCTTCGAACATCAGTGTGGTCGCGCCGTTGGCCAGTGGTCCGTAGACGATATAGCTGTGACCGGTGACCCAGCCGACATCGGCGGTGCACCAGTAGACGTCGCCTTCATGGTAGTCGAATGTGATCTCATGCGTCATCGCGGCATAGACCAGATAACCGCCGGTCGTATGGACGACACCTTTGGGCTGACCGGTCGAACCGGAAGTATAGAGAATGAACAGCGGATCTTCGGCATTCATCTCGGCGGGTGCGCAATAGTCATCCGCTTCAAGCGCCATTTCGTTGTAATCATAGTCGCGGCCATCAATCCAAGTGGTCTGCCCACCGGTGCGTTTGACCACCAGACATTTCACGCTGTCTTTGCAGTGCAGCAGGGCCGCGTCTGCGTTGGACTTCAGCGGAGTCTTGCGGCCACCACGTGGTGCCTCATCGGCAGTGATGACGACCTTGGCATCACATCCGTTGACTCGGGCTGCCAACGCATCGGGTGAAAACCCAGCAAATACAATCGAATGGATTGCTCCGATCCGTGCACAAGCCAGCATCGCATAGGCTGCTTCAGGGATCATCGGCAGATAGATCACAACGCGGTCACCTTTGCGCACGCCCATCGACTCGAGAATATTGGCCATGCGGCAGGTGCGACGGTGCAGTTCGGCGTAGGTAATGTGCTGAGCTTCGTCGTTTGGATCATCCGGTTCCCAGATGATCGCTGTCTGATCGCCGCGCGTATTCAAATGACGGTCAAGACAGTTGGCCGAGACGTTTAGCGTGCCGTCCGCATACCAGTTGATACCAACCGAACCAAAATCATAGCTGACGTCTTTGACCTGAGTATAAGGCTTGATCCAGTCAACGCGCTTGCCTTGCTCATCCCAGAATGCTTCGGGGTTGTTGATCGACGCAGCGTACATATCTGCGTATTTGTCGGCGTCGACATGCGCACGGGCGACAGTTTCTGCGGATGGCGGATATGTCTTGGCATCTGCCTGGGCAGCGGTAGTCATCTTTGAGGCTCCTCCCTCTGGACTGGATTACATGGGATCGATTTTGCCAGCCGATCAGGCAATGTCGATCCGGTTCCTCCCCAAGTTGAATAATACGGGGATCAGAAAAGAAATAAATAAATTGCCATAATCCTTGGATTTCTTTGTGAAGAAATTTCATTTTCGGCACTAACATTGTAAATAATTCTGAAATTGTGCGTAATATACACTTTAAATCAGCAAGATAGCTGTAATGACATAAGTGCTCATTGGCATGTGTCTGGGGCTTTGGCCGATAGCTTCACTTTAATCTCGAAGTCTGGTGGCGATAACACCACTTATCCTCGCAGGGGTTGGCAGCTTCTAGACTTGGCGCTAGCTTCACAATCAAGCATCCCGACAGGGGGCGCAACTAAGGGAGATACCACTATGAAAAAGATGTTGAGCGGTGCGGCTTTTGCCGCCCTGAGTGTGGCGTTTGTCACCGAAGCAGCCGCGACCGAATGGAATGCCTCGGTCTGGGGTAAGCGCCGCGCATTTACCGAGCATGTTGAGAAACTGGCTGAACTGGTGAACGAAAAAACCGGCGGCGATTTCACCATCAATGTTAGCTATGGTGGATTGTCGAAGCCCAAGGAAAACCTGGATGGTATCGAGATTGGCGCGTTCGAGATGGCGCAGTTCTGTGCGGGCTATCACCGCGATAAGAACCGCGCGATCACCGTTTTGGAACTGCCCTTCCTTGGCGTAAACACATTGGATGAAGAGGTGGCCGTCAGCCACGCAGTCTATGATCATCCTGCAGTCAAGGACGAGATGGCGCAGTGGAACGCGCGCATCATCATGACTTCACCGATGCCTCAATATAACCTTGTTGGTACCGGTGACCCTCGTGATGAGCTTGCCGAGTTCGACGGCATGCGCGTACGCGCCACTGGCGGTTTGGGGCAAGCATTTGAAGCGGTTGGTGGCGTACCTACGTCCGTGCCCGCGACCGAAGCCTATAATGCGATGGAATCTGGCGTGGTCGATACCGTGGCCTTCGCTCAGCATGCGCATTTGTCATTCGGGACGATCAACGAAGCTGACTGGTGGACGGCCAATCTGAATCCTGGAACGGTAAACTGTCCGGTGGTGGTGAATATCGACGCTTATGAAGCGCTGCCAGCCGAACATCGCGAAGCGCTGGACAGCTCGATTAATGAGGCTATCGATCACTATCTGGCCAACTACGGTGGACTGCTTGAAAAGTGGGATGGCGTGCTGGCAGAGAAAGGCGTTGAAAAGGTCGAGATTGACGATGCCGTGCTTGAGGAGTTTCGCGCCAAAGCCGCTGATCCGATTCGCGCGAAGTGGATCGAAGACATGACCGCTCAGGGTCTACCTGCGCAGGATCTTTATGATCTTGTGCAATCGACACTGCAACAGCAGCGCGGCGGTAACTGATCGCCACAGCCGGGTGTCATTAGGCACCCGGCATCTCCTTCAATCAAAGGAATGCTGAGATGGCAGGACATGCCACGGTGCTTGAGGATGGCAGTCTTCTAAGCCGGTTGGATCACCGTTTGTTACGTCTAGAGCGTTTTATGGCGCTGATCAGCGGTTTCGCGGTTTTCGGGCTCATGGTGCTAGCTGTTGTGTCAGTCAGCGGCCGAAACGCATTAAACGCGCCTTTGCCCGGATATGTTGACTGGATTGAACAGGCGATGCCCCTGATCGCGTTTCTGGGTATCTCGTTTGTGCAACGTGATGGCGGGCATATCCGAATGGATATCGTTATCTCGCGCCTGAAAGGGCGGGCGCTGTGGTTGTTCGAGCTGATCTCGGTTCTGTTGATACTGCTGCTGATGCTGGCGCTGGTTTGGGGTAGTTGGTCCCACTTTGACCGGTCCTTTGACTTCGGCGCTCCGATGTGGAGTCGCGACAGCTCGATTGATATCGGGATTCCTATTTGGCCAGCCAAGCTGCTGGCACCCGTTGCTTTTTCGGTGCTGTGCGCCCGGCTAATCTTGCAGGTCTGGGGCTATGGACGCGCCTTCATGCTGGGGCTCGAGGCACCGGTGGCCGTACCGCTGATACAGGATGCCGCCGCACAGGCTGCAGCCGAGGCCGAACAATTCGAAGGACGTAACTGACCCATGGACACGATTGATATCGGCCTTTGGGTCACTGCCGGACTGTTGGTTCTTGTCGTCACTGGCATGCGGGTGGCATTTGCTGCAGGTCTGGCAGGGTTGGTTGGCCTTGTTTGGATATTCTGGGCAAAGTTTGGGTATGATCCCGAGCGGTTTGGTAAGGCACTGACGGTGGCCGTCAAAACGGCTGGCCAGGTGCCACATTCCAAGGTGGCGTCTCATACGCTGAGCCTGATCCCAACATTCATCCTGATCGGCTATCTAGCCTACTACGCTGGCCTGACCCGCGCCTTGTTTGAGGCGGCAAAACGCTGGGTGGCATGGGTGCCTGGCGGGTTGGCCGTTTCAACGATTTTTGCGACCGCCGGTTTCGCCGCCGTATCAGGTGCATCGGTCGCCACATCAGCCGTCTTTGCGCGCATCGCCATCCCTGAAATGCTGGCTGTCGGGTATAACAAACGTTTCGCCGCCGGTGTGGTTGCCGCTGGCGGGACCTTGGCCTCGCTAATCCCCCCATCTGCGATCCTTGTGATTTACGCCATCATTGTCGAGCAGGATGTGGGAAAACTGCTGCTCGCAGGCTTCATCCCCGGTGCGTTTTCGGCGGTGATCTATGGCTTGCTGATCGTCGGTATCGCCGTGATCTTCAAGTCCGTCGGACCGCCGGTCACCGGGTTTACCTGGAAACAACGATTTGCTGCACTTCCGGGCGCACTGCCCATTGTGGCGGTGATCCTCATCATCATCTGCTTTGTCTATAACCCCTTCGGCGACAAGGCTTGGGGCACCCCGACCGAGGGCGGGGCCATCGGGGCCTTCATCGTGTTCTGCTTTGCCCTGATCCACGGCATGCGCTGGCCTGAATTCAAATCGGCCTTGCTTGAAACCGCCAAACTGACCGCCATGATTTTCGCGATTATTTGGGGTGTTTTGATCTACGTGCGCTTTCTTGGTTTCGCAGATCTGCCGGGGGCGTTTTCCGACTGGATCACTTCGCTCGAAATGTCGCCTATGTTGATCCTCATTTGCATCCTGCTGGCCTACGCAGTGCTGGGCATGTTCATGGATGCGATCGGTATGTTGCTTTTGACACTTCCGGTTGTGTATCCCGCCGTTATGGCCCTGAACGGAGGCGAGGCCGTCAGCGCAGCAGACAGCGCCTTTGGTATGTCCGGGCCGATGTGTGCGATCTGGTTTGGTATCTTGGTGGTCAAAATGGCCGAGTTCTGCCTGATCACACCTCCTATTGGTCTAAACTGTTTTGTTGTCGCAGGCGTGAGGCCTGATCTTAGTGTTCAGGATGTCTTCAAAGGGGTAACGCCGTTCTTCATTGCCGATGCACTTACCATCGCACTGCTGGTGGCCTTTCCAGGGATTGTTCTATACCTGCCATCGCTTGCGGGATAAGAAAAAGCCCCGGCCAAAGGCCGGGGCACAGTTTTAGAAGTGCGGGTTCTTTATCCTGCCCGCATCAACATCCCAAACAGGTCCCTTGGGTCGTCAGGGTCTGCCAGCATATCCAATGCCTCATAGAAATCAGTGCCTTCAATCGCGCTTTTGATGTAACGTAGTGCCGAGAAGTCCTCGATCGCGAAGCCGACACTGTCGAACAACGTGATCTGTCGATCATCGGTGCGCCCTGTGGCTTGGCCGGTCAAAACTTCCCACATCTCGGTGACAGGGTGATCATCCTCCAGAGCCTGAATCTCACCTTCGATCCGCGTTTGTTCGGGGTACTCTACAAAGATCTCCGACCGCAAAAGAATGTCGCGGTGCAGTTCGGTCTTGCCGGGGCAATCCCCTCCGATCGCGTTGATGTGGACGCCGGGGCCAACCATGTTGTCGGTCAGGATGGTCGCGTATTTCTTATCGGCAGTGCAGGTCGTTATGATCTGAGCGCCTTCGATCGCGTCCTCAGGTGTTTTACATGGCACGACGGTCAGCCCTTTGCCCTGCAGATTGGCTGCACATTTCGCCGTCGCGTTCGGGTCTGTGTCGTAGAGTCGGACCGTATCGATCCCGCACATGGCTTTGAAGGCCAGGCACTGGAACTCGGATTGCGCGCCGTTTCCAATCATCGCCATCGTCGTTGCGGATTCGGGCGCGAGGTATCTGCCGACTAGCGCCGAGGTTGCCGCCGTCCGCAGCGCGGTCAACATCGTCATTTCGGTCAACAATGTCGGGTAACCGGTATAGACATCAGCCAGAAGGCCAAATGCGGTAACGGTCTGCAGTCCCTCAGACGTATTTTTGGGATGCCCGTTAACGTATTTGAACCCGTATGCCTCACCATCCGAGGTTGGCATCAGTTCGATCACCCCATGTGGTGAGTGGGCCGGGATGCGGGGCGTTTTGTCAAAGCTCTCCCAGCGTTTAAAATCGGATTCGATCTGCGCGGCAATCTGCGTGATCATCTGTTCGACCCCGATGTGGTGGACCAGACGCATCATGTTGTCGACGGATACAAATGGCACGAGGGCCTTATCAGAAGGTTGCATCAAAGACTCCTATCGGCGGGAAAGATGGATACCAGCGATCATACAACGTACGGATCCACCGGCTGTTTCAATTGTGGGAACCGAGAGCGGCAGCGGAGTTGCACTGGCTTCGATGATCGCGACTTGAGCAGGTGTAAGAGCCTGTAGCGCTCGGCTAGATAACGCCAGGACAAGACCATCATTGCCACTAAGCTCAATCGCGTTTCCTGCAAAATCTGCAATCTGCTCATGGGACAGATCGATGACAGTACGGCCAGATTCCTCAAGCCGTGCCCGAACTGTTGCCCGACGTTCTGGGTTGGAAATCATGTCCAAACAGATAAGGGCGTAGTGCGTGCCGATCCCCATCAGGACATTGGTGTGATAGACATCACGGCCTTCAGCGTCCTTTGCATCAAAGGCAATCGGCTCATAGTTAAAATGCGTACAGAAACGCTCCAACAACACCGGATCGGCGCGGTTGGATCGAACAGTGTAGGCAATACGGCCCACGTGATCCAGAACCATTGCGCCAGTGCCCTCAAGCGCGAGGTCGTCCTGTTCGAGGCCGGAATAGTCGATGACGTCTTGCACTCGATATTCCCGCTTCAGTAACTCAATTACATCTGAGCGTCTTTCGCGTCTGCGCGATGGAACGAACATCGGATAAACAGCGACATGACCGCCTGGATGGGTCGAAAACCAGTTGTTTGGGAACACGCTGTCGGGTGTGTCACGTTCGCCTTCGTCGTCAAACACATGAACGGTCACACCAGCAGCGCGAAGCTGTTCTACTGCTTTGTCATGCTCATCCCGCGCGGCAGCAGACGTCGCTGCAGCAGATCGATTTGCCAATGTTTGAAACGCATTGTCGTCGCGGGTCTCTGGATTTGACGCAAATGCATGGGGGCGCACCATCACGACAGCTGAAGGAGATTGAAGAGAAATCATCAGAAGCTCCGGGTTGGGCGATCGAAGATGCGACGACCCATAAGCGAGGCTGCAAGATCGACCATCAGTTTTGCGGTTCGGCCGCGCTCATCCAGGAACGGGTTCAGTTCAACTAGATCCAGCGAACAAACGAGACCGCTTTCATGCAGCAATTCCATGACCAGATGGGCCTCACGTTCGGTGGCACCGCCGGGGACAGTGGTGCCGACGGCTGGTGCGATCGACGGGTCAAGGAAATCTACATCCAGCGAGACATGCAGGATGCCGTTTGCTGCGCGCACTTTGTCAAGGAAGGCCAGTAGGGGTGTCTTGATACCATGCTCGTCGATGCTGCGCATATCGGCGAGCATCGCGTGATCTTTTTCCAATGCCGCACGTTCGGCGGGATCGACCGAGCGCAGACCAATCATACCGACGCGATCCGTTGGGATCGGCGATATCAGCGGTGGAAAGGCGTCAAAGCCTGACTGGCCAGTGAAATAAGCGACCGGCGTTCCATGCAAATTACCGCTGGCCGTACTGCTGGGCGTATGGAAATCACTGTGTGCATCTAACCAGAGCACGAACAGAGGGCGCCCGATACGGTTCGCATGTGCCGCCATTCCTGCCACTGTGCCCATCGACAGGGCGTGATCACCGCCCATGAAAATAGGAAGGCCTTCAAGCGCGGCTTCCTGAGCCGTGCGGCTCAGCGCCTGTGTCCAGCCAACGCATTCCGGTAACGAGAATAGATGGGTGTCTTCCGACATGTCGACGGCATCTGGTCGCGTGTCACCGATGTCCGACACAGAATGCCCGAGATCTGACAGCGCTTGGGCGAGACCCGCGACCCGATAGGCATCTGGACCCATCCGACAGCCTTGGCGGTGTTTGCCGGCATCCATAGGCGCTCCGGCGAGAATGATGTTCATTTTGCTCATAAGTCTATCTATCGATACGATATGAGTTGAGAAAAGAGATCAAATTGGTCAAAGTGAATTGGCTAATTCCGATTTGGTAATCACGCATGGACGAACTGGACAATCGCTTATTGAACGCACTGCACAGGGACGCTCGGGCATCGTTGTCGGAACTGGCTGAACTGCTCGGGGTGACCCGAACAACCGTGCGCAGCCGACTAAAGCGGCTTCAGCAGTCTGGCGAAATCGTCGGCTTTACCGTTGTGACACGGCAGGGCGTATCGGAAAGCCCTGTTCGTGGATTGATGATGCTTGAGATCGCAGGCCGCGGGACCGAGCGGATCAGATCGCGGATCGCTGCGATGCGTCAGGTTCGGGCGGTGCACTCAACCAATGGAAGTTGGGATCTGATCGCAGAGATCGGAACCGATACACTGGATGAGCTTGATGAAGTCCTGTTCCAGATCCGTCGGATGGAGGGCGTTACACGATCTGAGACCAATCTGTTGCTCTCGACACGCAAGGGACGCTCGTGACGCGTTGGCCTAGGCCCTTTGCCGGATGGAAAATTCGTGCAAAGCTTTGAATTGACACTGATCTGAGGATCGCGGGGCAGGGGCGAACGGAATGACGACACAGCCGACAACGGAAGAGACACGCGCCGTACGTCTGGCCGAGTATGTGACAGGGCTGTTGGAAAAGCCGCTGGTCAAGATTGCGGTTCCGTTGCTGATTACAGGAATCGCGCTTGCGGTTCTGCATGACCTCTCTGCGCATGTGAAATGGTCAGATATCCAAAGCGATATCGCAGCGAAACCATGGAAATTCATGTTTTTTGCGATGTGCTGGACGGCTTTCAGTTTTCTGTCGCTTTCGTTCTACGATGTGCTTGCCGTGCAGAGCGTCGCCGATGGAAAAGTGCCTTTGCCCGTCGCAGGGATGGCCGGAGCAAGCGGCTATGCGGTATCGAACTGCCTAGGATTCTCCTATATCACCGGCACCGCGATCCGATACCGTATCTATGCGTCGCTGGGGCTTGATCTTGGCCGCGTGGCCGGGGTGATCGCGACCTCTTGGGTGGCGTTCTGGATGGGACTGATCCTGCTTTTGGGCCTGTTGCTTACAATACACCCGGATGGCATTTCCAAGGTCCTGCCGATCAGTGAAACGACGGAAACTGTGATCGGTCTGAGCATGTTGGCGGGGCTTGCGGTCTTGTTTGTCTGGCTTTCAAGCGGAGGGCGGCGATTGGCCTATGGCGGGTTTGGGTTCAACCTGCCGGGCGGCAAGCTGGCAAGTCTGCTGACAATCGCGGCGGTAGGCGATCTGTTCGGCGCTTCAATGGCGCTGTATGTGCTCATGCCGGACGATCTGGGGGTTGGCTACCCGTATTTCTTCGCGGTCTATATAGGCGCAATAGCGGTGGGTATCCTTAGCCATGCACCGGGTGGAATCGGTGTGTTCGAAGCCACTCTGATCGCTGGTCTAGGGGCGTCGGGCCGGTCTGATGTGATCGCTGCGCTTCTGCTCTACCGACTGGTCTATACGTTCCTTCCGTTTGCCATCGCCAGCCTGTCGATCGCGGTCGCGTCGGTGCTAACACAGCGCCATCGCATCGGGGGCGCGGTCACTTGGGTCTATCGCGCAATTCGCCCCATTGTCCCGATGGTGGCTGCCGGCGTCGCGGCTGTGGCAGGAGTTATCCTGTTGGTTTCAGGGGCTTTGCCTTCCAGTACGCAGAACCTTGGCGTACTGCGAGAGGTTTTGCCTTTGTCATTTGTCGAGGCATCTCATCTTGCAGGCAGCGCCGTGGGTGTCCTACTGCTACTTGTCTCACGTGGTCTATTCCGCAAGCTCTATCGGGCATGGGTTGTTGCCATGCTTTTGATGGTGGCAGGTTTCTTCGCCTCGCTCGCCAAAGGGCTTGATACGCATGAAGCCCTTTCATTGCTGTTCACGATTGGCCTTTTGGCGATGTTTCGGGGGGCGTTTTACCGGGTAAGCGGTGCATCTATCTTTCGGCTAAATATCCCTTGGCTGGTCAGCGTCGTCGCGTTGCTGGCGGTGATTTTCTGGATTGGATTGTTCGCTTATTCCCATGTCGAATATCAAAACGCGCTGTGGTGGGACTTTGCCTGGAGTGGAGATGCCTCGCGATTCCTGCGGTCCAGCCTCGTGGTGGCCGTGATCGTTGGCATCGTGGCGGTGAACTCGCTGTTCGGCCGTGAAATCCCCGCGCCGGTTAGGACTGAAATCCCCGAAGTTGTCGAACGTCTCGTGATGGAGAGCGAAGACACCGAATCTCAGATTTCACTGACGGGCGATAAGCAATTCCTGATCTCGCCTGACGAAACCGCATTCCTTGCCTATGCCGATACTGGCAATGCGCTGATCACCAAAGGAGAGCCTGTGGGTGATGAGCAAGCGGGACAGCAACTGATCTGGCAATTGCGAGAAATGGCCGATCGCGAAGGCAAGCTTTGTGCGTTTTACAGTGTATCGACCAAATATCTGCCGACATTCCTGGACCTCGGCCTATCGATCCTGAAGATCGGAGAAGTGGCCCGCGTACCGCTGCAGAATTTTTCGCTGGACGGAAAATCGCGCAAACGGTTCCGGCAGGCGAAGAACAGGGCTGAGCGTGAGGGGTACAAGTTCGAAATTATCCCCAAGGAACAGCTTGCACCGGTGTTGCCCGAACTTCGTCAGATCTCGGACGATTGGTTGGCGCAAAAGGCAGGTGAGGAAAAGGGTTTTGCCTTGGGCGGCTTTGATGATGCCTACCTTTCTTATTTCGACCATGCGGTTCTGCGGGATGAGACGGGCAAGATCATGGCCTTCGCCAACCTGTTTCAAGGCGGAAATAAATCCGAACTGTCTCTGGATTTGATGCGTTATGAACCGGACAGCCCCAGCTTTGTCATGGATGCGCTGTTTGCTGAGATGATGGTCTGGGGGTCCGAGCAGGGATTCCACTGGTTCTCACTGGGCGCAGCGCCATTTTCAGGGATCGAAAACCGGCAGTTGGCCTCGCTTTGGAATCGGATCGGTGGGTTCGTTTATGAACATGGCGAACAATTCTACCACTTCGAAGGCCTGCGCGCCTTCAAGCAAAAATTCGATCCGGAATGGAGCCCCAACTATCTAGCCAGCCCCGGCGGGTTGGCCGCGCCACGTATCCTCTACGAAGTTAACATCCTGATCTCGGGTGGCCTGCGCGGGTTGACGAAATAGGCCTTAGTTCAAGCTGGCGCGTGTTGGCGTTTTCTCCAACAGATCACCCCAATCGGTGCGATAGGCCATCTCGGCCAGCACCGTCTCGGGTAGGAATTCCTGATTCTGCCGAATCTGCCAACCACCACCCAGACCTTTGTAGATCGCGACCAGATTCGAAGAGACCTCCTGCCGGGCCTCGATCAGGTTCGCCTGCGATCTTAATAGCGCGGTCTGCGTGTTCAGGATACGCGAATAGCTGGCGATGCCGTCTCGGTACTGATCGACCGCGATTTCAGCCGCCTTGCGCGAAGCTTCGACGCTGCGCTGATAAAAGGTGACCTGTTTGCGCGCCTGTGCGTAAGCAACCATCGCGCTTTCGACCTCGGAATACGCGGTCAGAACAGTATTCTGATAGTTGGCGATCAACGCTTGATAGGCGGCATCCTGCGCGCGGACATTGTTCTTGATGCGGCCATAATTCAGGACGTTCCAGACAACGCCTGCGCTAGCCAATCCTGTGGCGCTGTTGGTGCTGAACAGATCGCGCCCACCCGAGGCCTGCAAACCGATCGCGCCCGACAGGATGAATTGTGGATAGAGATCAGCCAACGCGATCCCCACCTGCGCCGATTGGGTGGCTGCCGCCAATTCGGCGGCGCGGACGTCAGGCCGCCGCCGTAGCAATTCGGCGGGCACACCAACGGCCACGTTGCTGCGCCCTGTTGGAATTCGGCCTGAATTGCCGATCAAGCCAGTCATCTGAGACGGCGTTTTTCCTAACAGAACCGCCAGTGCGTTCTTGGCTTGTTGGATATCGCTTTCCAACTCGGGCACGAGTGCCTTGGTGTTGTTGAGCAGGGCAGTCGATTCCTGCACATCCAACTCGGTTGTAACGCCGTTGTCAAAGCGCAGCTGAGTGAGGTCTGCCGATGCCTGCTGAATCGTGATGTTTTCCCGCGCGATGCGCAGAGCCTCTTGCAACGAACGGATGTTGATATAAAGCGCCGCTACGTCCCCGGTCAGCGTGACCAGTGCGTCGTCATAATTAGCAACCTGCAGTGCCAGGTTCGATCGCGCGGCCTGTACGCCGCGACGTTGCTGGCCCCATACGTCCAGTTCCCATTGCGCATCAAACCCAACTTGCGAAGTCGAGAATTCGGTGTCCAAGGGAATAATCCGCCGGATGTCCGAAATCGGCCCAAGATTGTCGCTGATCTGTCGGCGTTGGAGCGAACCGCCCACGGCCTGCGATTGCGGGTAGAGCTCTCCGAATGCGATACCAAGCTGCGCGCGGGCCTGAAGTACGCGGGCACCTGCGACCTGTAAGGTCAGGTTCTGCGCATAGGCTTCGGCGATCAGCTTGTTCAGCGTCGGATCATTAAACGTTTCCCACCAGCGCACAACCGGAGCGCTGCGTGAGGTCAGGCCGCTCTGGCCCGCGCTGGGGTTGTTGACCTCCATCCATTGCTTCACGACCGGAGAGTTGGGGCGCACAAAATCAGGCCCCACCGGCGTACAGGCGGTGAGGGTAGCGGCGCAAAGGGCAGTGCCTAACAACCGGCGGAGTGTCATCGTACGCATCCTCAGATATCCAGTGGCCGGATGAAGTTGGCGAAGGAATAGAGGCGAATGTTGATGCGCCTCAGAAATTCAAAGCTTTTTCCCATGCCGGTGTAAATCGCCACCGCAGCGTGGCCACCTGCAGGAAAAGTATGCCCCTCAGGCACATCGACCGAGATCTGAACAGCGATCCGACCGGGCAGTTTTGGCAGCTCAAAGCCGGGCAGGCGGCCTGAGGGCAAGTATTGGCCCTGACGTGTAGCCCACCAGACCGCCTCAACCTTGCCGGTCAGAATTTCTCCGGGATAGAGGTCCAGAGCAACTTCGACCGGTTGGCCGACCTCGACAAATTTCAGGTTCTGCTGGCGGAAGGTGGCTAGAATATAGGGGTCTTCTTCGGTGACAAAGCTGGCAATGGCACCCAGACGAATTTCCCCCACAACCATCCCCGGGCGGGCCTGTTGCGAAACGATCATGCCATTTTCGGGGGCATAGATCGTTGTGTTATCGAGAAAATACTCGGCCTCGGCCAGCTGCGCCTCAGCCTCAATAATGCCCGTATTCACGCCGTCGATCTGTGAATCCAGCGCAAGGTTGGCCTTTTCCAAATTGGCCTGAGCTTCCTTAATCTTCGCCTGATCTTCCGCGACCTGTTCGTTCCAGCGGTCTAGTTCATCCTGGCGGGCGCCCCCGGCGGGAACGAGGTTCTCGTATCGCGCTTGTTCGGTCAGCGCATAGGCCAGCTGCGCGTTCGCGCGTTCGACTGCTTCTCCCGCCGCGATAACGTCCTGTTCAAGGATCTTTGCGTTTTGCTGCGCCGCCACCAGCTGTGCATTCGCCTTGTCCACGGCCAGCGAAAACACCGTGTCGTCGAACTTATACAGCGGATCGCCCTTAGTGACCCAGGTGTTGGGCTCGACCAAAACCTCGGACAGGATTGTGGGCTGTGTCAGGCGCGGGACGATCTGGATGGTGGAGCGCACGACGTGGCTGTCGACGGAAAAGGGCTGAAAGAAGCGCAGCGCGACCAAAAAGATCAGCAGCAGATGAGCGCCGACCCAGAATGAGACGATCCCCCACATGATGTTGAATTTCAGCCATTGCACCTTGAAGAAGATGAACCAGACAAAAATAATGTAGAAAAGCGTGATGCCTAGGGCGACGAACATGAGTGCTGAATTCCTTTGGCCTTAGGCTTGCTTTGTTTCGTCGGTATCAAGTGGGTCCTGGTATTCCGGTTTGACGGTGCCTCCCAGACGCTTGATTTCATCCCTTATGGCCTTGCGTTCTTCATCAGGGCCGCGGCGCATGTCGACGGTGACGCCGTCGTGAAACGCCCAGATAAAGGCATGCACCCAAGGGACAATCGCCAAAAATCCCATCCATCCCATGATCTTGACCGCTTCGGCATGGGGGTGATTGCGTTTGATCGCGATACGTCCGGGCAGACCCATTAGGAATAGAAACAACGCCATCACCGCTGCCAGCAGCAAGATAAGTGCCACAAATGTCAGATAGTCATAGTAGCCCAGCGGCTGCCCTAAAAGTCCCATGCTCGCGCCTCCTGTTGTTGGAAACTGTTCCATCCTCGGGCGCTGTTGTCCAGCTAATCAATCACTTTCTGGCTGATCGGAAGGATGCATCAGCATTCAATAATTTTGGTGTTCCAATCTATGCACTTCTGATGGAGGTCGCCGGGCAGCGGTAGATCAGTATAAACCATATCAACATCGGATAATGAGGCGATGCGTGCGGGCGCGGTGCGCTGAAACTTTGAAGCATCCGCTACTAGGCTGATCTGCCGGGCTTGTTCAATGATAGTTTGACTGACCAGTACTTCTTGGAGATCGAAATCCATTAGATCCCCATCCGCATCCAATGCGGAACAGCCGATAATCGCGTGATCGAATTTGAACTGGCGGATGGTCGAGACCGCAAGATTCCCGACCAACCCACTATCTGATCTGCGCAGCACACCGCCTGCAACGACGATCTGGCAATCGGGGTTATCGGCCAGGATATTGGCAACGTTCATATTGTTGGTCACGACCATTAGGTTTTTGTGTTTCAGCAATTGGCGGGCAACGGCCTCGGTCGAGGTGCCTATGTTCATAAAGATCGAGCTGCCCTCGGGGATGTCGGCCGCGCAGCGTTCAGCGATGCGTGTCTTGGCTTCATGGTTCAGGGCGCGCCGGTCTTCGTATCCAATATTAGACACGCCAGAACGCAGAACGGCACCCCCGTGAACCCGATCCAACTTACCAGCTTCTGACAGTTCAGTCAGGTCACGGCGAATGGTTTGAACCGTCACCTGAAAGCGCTCGGCCAGTCCTTCGACAGTAACGCGGCCCTCTTGCTCGGCGACTAAAAGAATGTCCGATTGGCGAAATGATAGTGACATGGGCGGTCCTGAGTTCCGGAGTTTTCGTTTTTGTTCTAATTTTGCGGTTAAGCAAGGGAATTCGTTAGTTGCACTTATTAATATTCGTTGTTTCAGCTAAAAACGAACAATATCGAAAAATAAAGTTGACGATACGAACCATCATACTGCTAATGCGCTTGAAACTGCCACGTTGGGGAATCAATTGGATATGTCATCGGACAGCAGCCAAGTTACCGATCTTTTTGTGATCGGCGGGGGTATAAATGGGTGCGGTATCGCACGTGATGCGGCAGGTCGGGGCCTATCGGTCACCTTGGCTGAAATGAACGATCTGGCCTCGGCGACGTCGTCAGCCTCGACCAAACTGTTTCATGGCGGGCTACGGTACCTGGAATTTTTTGAATTTCGTTTGGTGCGTGAAGCGCTGGTCGAACGCGAGACCTTACTGCGCGCTATGCCCCATATCAGTTGGCCCATGCGTTTCGTGCTGCCCTATCACGCCGATATGCGTTTTGACTCTGAAACGCCGACCTCACGGTTGCTAAGTACGGTGATGCCATGGATGCGCGGGCGTCGTCCTGCCTGGCTAATACGGCTTGGCCTGTTTTTGTATGACAATCTGGGCGGTCGCAAAATCCTGCCGGGTACACGTTCGCTGAACCTGCGCGCGACACCCGAGGGGGCTCCGCTGCAAGACAAATTTGAAACCGCCTATGAATACTCGGACTGCTGGGTCGAGGATTCGCGGCTGGTGGTTTTGAACGCCCGCGATGCCGAGGCACGCGGGGCCAAGATCTTGGTCAGGACCGAGGTTCTTTCGGCTGAGCGGATCGATGAACTGTGGCAGGTTACGATCCGGGATCGGGATAGCGGCAAGACCGAAACCGTCCTTGCGAAGATGTTGATCAATGCGGGCGGACCTTGGGTAGGTGACATCATCCAGACCAAGATCCGGGTCAATTCCCGAGAAGGCGTCCGTCTGGTGCGTGGCAGCCATATCGTGACACCCAAGCTGTTTGACCATGACAAGTGCTATTTCTTTCAGGGCGAAGACGGGCGCATCATCTTTGCGATCCCGTACGAGCAGGATTTTACCTTGATCGGAACCACGGATCAGGATCATTCTGACCCCTCCGAGCCTCCGATTTGTACGGAGGCCGAGCAGGAGTATCTGTGCGCTTTCGCATCGAAATACTTCGCGAAGCCCGTTACCCGTGAAGATATTGTCTGGACCTATTCAGGCGTCCGTCCGCTATATGATGACGGCGCAAGCAGTGCCACGGCGGCTACCCGCGATTACACGCTGAAAGTTGATGCCGAGAGCGGGGCTCCGGTGTTGAATGTCTTTGGTGGTAAAATCACCACCTACAGACGCCTCGCGGAAAGCGCGCTGGAGAAGATTGGAGAGCATTTCCCGGATCTTGGCGGACCATGGACCGCAGGCGTCCCATTGCCCGGCGGGGATTTTCCGGTCGACGGCGTGCAGGATTTGATCGGGGAACTGATAGCGGAGTACCCGTTCCTGACCGATTTTTGGGCCCGTCGATTGATCCGGGCCTATGGCACCGAGACCTGGGACCTTCTGGGTCCGGCAAAAGATCAGAGCGATCTGGGTGACGATTTCGGCGCGACGTTGACCGAGGCCGAACTGGTTTGGCTGATGGACAAGGAATACGCGCGCACCGCTCAGGATGTCGTGTGGCGGCGCAATAAGCTGGGTCTAAGGCTCAGCCTCGAGCAGATCGGCCGGATAGACGACTGGATGGCCAAACGGTTAGCTGACTAGCGCGCGGATCGGTTGATCCGTGCAAAAAAAAAGTAACGCCCCGCAGATGTGCGGGGCGTATTTCGATTTCAATGCCGGCCCTACGCAGCTTCCTCTGACGGTTCCGGATCGTTCTTGCTGCCTTTGACCCACTCGCGCAGGCTCTGCATCACGGCGTAGAGCACGGGAACCAGAATGACCCCGAACAGCGTCGCAGCCAGCATGCCGCCGAACACGGCGACGCCGATGGCCTTCTGGCTGGCAGCTCCGGCCCCGTTCGCGGCCAGCAGGGGAACCACGCCCAAAAGGAAGGACAGGGCGGTCATCATCACAGCGCGGAAACGCTGATATGCGGCTTCGGCCGCGGCCTCCTTGATTGACAGCCCATTGGCCCTTTGCTCCATCGCGAATTCGACGATCAGAATCCCGTTCTTTGACGCAAGCCCGACAAGCATGATCATCCCGATCTGCGTGTAGAGGTTGATGTCGCTGCCAACGATCGCCACCGCTGCGACGGCACCGAACAAGGCCACGGTCACCGACATTAGGATCGAAACGGGCATCGTCCAACTTTCATATTGGCCGACAAGGAACAGGTACCCAAACAGGATCGCCAACCCAAGGATCACCACGACCAGGCCGCCCGAGGCCAGCTGCTGCTGCGCCGTTCCGGTCCATTCATAGGCATAGCCGGGGGGCAGGGCGGTCGCCGACTCCTCGGTCATGACATTGATGGCGTCCCCGGTGGAGAGCCCCGGTGCTGGAACCGCTGTCACAGTGGCCGAGCGGAACAGGTTATGCCGCTTCAGCAGGACCGGACCCAGCACGTTCTCGATATCGATCAGCGTGCCAAGCGGTACCATCTCACCTTTGGTGGAACGTACATAAAGCTCTGAGATATCATCGACCTTATTCCGGTATGACCCTTCGGCCTGGATCATCACGCGGTAGACACGACCAAACAGGTTGAAGTCATTCACGTAATACGAGCCAAGCTGCGCCTGCATGGTCTGGAAAATCTCGGCCACCGAGACTTGCAGGGTTTTGGCCTTTTCCCGATCCAGATCGACAAACAATTGCGGCACGTTCGCGCGGAAGGTGGTGTAGGCCTGCGCGATCTCAGGACGCTGGTTTGCGGCATAGACATACGACCCAACGGCCGAGGCCAGATCCTGCGGCGAGCCGCCACCGGTCTGCTGCACCTCCATCTCTACCCCTGCGGACATACCAAGGCCCTGAATGGGTGGCGGGTTGAACGCAACAATTGACGCCGCAGATTCACCATATGCAATCGCCAGAACCTGGTTCAGGATCGCATCCGCACTGAGCTCGGGTTCCTGCCGCTCTTCCCAGTTGGTCAGGTTGACAAAGATGGCTGCGCCATTGGTAGTGGTCCCGTTCAACAGCGAGAACCCATTGACCAGAACGGTACTGGATACGCCGGAAATCTGTTGAATCTGTTCATCGATCCGCGCAGAAACCGCCTCGGTCCGTTCAAGCGTCGCCGCATCGGGAAGCTGGATATCGACGAACAGATATCCGTTGTCTTCCAGCGGAATGAACCCTTTGGACGTGTTGCCCATAATGGTCCCGGTGCCTGCCGCGAAGGCCGCGATGATCCCAAGCGAAATGACCGGCAGGATCAGTAGCTTCCGCACAATGGCGACATAGCCGCTGCGCATGCCGCCGATAAATCCCTCGAACACGGCCAGCAGCCCCTTGGGCGGTCCTGAACGCGCCCGCAGCACCAACCCGCAAAGGGCCGGTGAAAGCGTCAGAGCGTTGATCGACGAGATCACAACAGCGGTCGAGATCGTGACGGCAAACTGCGAATACAATCGCCCGGATATGCCGGGCATGAACGTCACCGGCACGAACACGGCCAGCAGTACCAACGTGGTTGCGATCACGGGGCCGGTGATCTGGCCCATGGCTTTGCGGGTCGCTTCGGCAGGGGATAGGCCTTCGTCGGCGATGATACGCTCGACGTTTTCCACCACAACGATGGCGTCATCTACAACGATCCCGATGGCCAGCACCAATGCGAACAGCGAGATCGTGTTCAGCGACATGCCAAAGGCCAGCAAGAATGCAAATGTCCCGATCAATGAAACCGGAATGGCCACCGCTGGAATGATCGTCGCCCGCCAACTGCCAAGGAAGATGAACACAACTGTGATCACCAATATGAATGTCAGGATGAGGGTCGAGACCACGTCATTGAGCGACTGTTCCACGAAGTCAGTCGTATTGAATGGAACATCGTATTCGACATCCGTGGGAAAGGACCGTGACAGGCGCTCAAGTTCGGCCTCAACACGTTCGGACACCGCAAGGGCGTTTGCGCCGGGGGCCTGATAGATGCCGATAACGGTCGCAGGAACGCTTTCGAAATAGCCCGAGGCGGAATAAAACTGCGCCCCTAACTCGACGCGCGCAATGTCTTTGACGCGCACAATCGCACCGGCTTCGCCTGTACGGATTACAATATCTCCGAATTCATCGGCCGAGGTCAGGCGGCCTTTGGTCTTGATCGTATACTGAAAGGTCTGCCCTTCAGGTACAGGCGGTGACCCGATTGAGCCCGCAGAGACCTCGATATTCTGTTCGCGGATGGCATTGATCACATCACCCGGAGTGATTGACAGCGCGGCCATCTTGTCCGGATCCATCCAGATCCGCATGGCGTATTCCAGATTGGTCAGAACATCCGCTTTACCCACGCCCTGAACCCGCGCCAGAGCGTCTTTCAGGTTGATTGAGGCATAGTTCGAAAGAAACACACTATCATAGGTGCCATTCGGTGATGTCAGCGTGACCAGCAACAGCATGTTGGTTGACGCTTTTTGCGTGACAACACCGGATGAAGTCACTTCGGACGGCAGCGATGCCATCGCCTGTGCCACACGGTTCTGTACGTTGACCGAGGCGATATCGGGGTCGGTGCCCACCTCGAACGTAACGTTCAACGAATACGAGCCGTTATCCGATGAGGTCGACGTCATGTAGATCATGTCGTCCACACCGTTGACCTGCGCCTCGATCGGGGCGGCCACGGTGTTTTCCACGGTTTCGGCATTTGCACCTGTATAGGTGGCCGTTACGCTGACCACCGGCGGCGTGATATCGGGAAACTGCGCAACCGGCAGAACCAGATAACCGATCCCGCCCAAAATGGTCAGGACCAGCGAAATGACAAGCGCCAGCTTGGGCCGGCTGATAAACAGGGCTGAGAACATCAGTTATTCTCCGGCTGCTCGGACGCGACGACTGCATCAACGGCGACGCCGGGGCGCACGCGTTGCAGGCCTTCGACGATGACGCTTTCGCCTTCGCGCAGGCCATCTGTGACGATAATCGCCGAGTCCACGGTATCTCCGGTTGTGATGTAGCGCTGTTCAACCATCTGCTTGTCATTGACGACCAGAACGAATTCGCCGCGCTGATCACGCTGCAGCGCTGCTTGAGGGATCAATACCTGCAGCGTCGGCTCAAGCGCTTCGATCTGAACGTTCACGAAGGCACCATCAACGAGCAGACGCTTGGCATTGTCGAATTGAGCCGTGATCGTAATGGCGCCGGTCAGCGGATCAATGCGGTTGTCGACAAAAATGATTTCGCCGGTTTCATCCAGCTCAGTACCGTTCGGCAGAGTCACATGAACATTCGGGCTTTGGCTGCTTTCAGCTAGCGTGGCCGGGTCTTCACCAAATTGTTCAAGAACCGACGTGAACTGCTTCTCATTCAACGAAAAATTCACATAGATGGGGGCTTCGCTGACCAGGGTGACAAGCGGCGGATTGTTGGGGCCCACAACATCACCGACACTGGTTTCCACGCGGCCGATGCGGCCCGAAAACGGGGCGTGGATCTGTGTGTAGCTCAGATCAAGCTCGGCCTGTTGGATCGCTGCATTGGCGGCTTTGACCTCGGCCTCGGCGACCAGTTCATTGGCTCGGGCAATGTCACGTTCTGATTCCGGTGTAGCGTCGCGCTTGTACAGCTCTTCCTTGCGGGCGAGATCGACTTTGGCCAGTTCAAGGTTTGCCTGCGCCCGATCCAGATCGGCTTTACGTGCCTCAAGCGTGGCTTCGTAAAGATCCGGTTCGATCGTGAACAGCAGGTCATCCTCATTCACCGGAGAGCCATCGTCGACGTTCTGGCTGTCCAGGAAACCACTGACGCGCGCGATAATATCGACCTTGTCGATTGCCTCGGCCCGTCCAATGAAGGTGGCCTGATCGGTGATCTCTTCGGTATAAGCTGCGGCGATCGACACCTTGGGCGCAGGGGCATCGCCCTGATCCTGCGCGACCGCTATCTGGGGCAGGCTGGAACATGCAAACAAAGCGGCAGAAACGCCGAGTGCCCTGAAATAGCCGCGTGGGCGGAGTGCTGGCTTCTTAAATGCAAGGGACATGTTGGCGCCTCGTTCAAAGTAAAGTTTGCACAACCGGGCAACAGAAACCCCCGGATGAGTCGATTGATTTTATAGGCAGGATGGCGGGTTTGACGCGGTTTCTCAAGCGTGTTGAGGTAATGCGTTGGCAAGAATCGACCCGAAATTTCTTTCCAGTCTGCAGACTTAGCCTGCATCCGCAGGCGTTTACCTGCCCGATGACAATAGGGGCGGGCGAATTTTCTCTGCCAAAAACCAGCAGCGGAGAGGCTTCAGGGCTCCGCTGCGGCATTCATAAATCGAATTTTGTTGTTATTCACGCGTTCCCGCAAACCGATTCTGCCAGTCCTCGCGCTGTTCGTCCGTGATTTTGGCAAACAGCACGTCGGGAACCGAAAATTCATGGCCAGCGGGCAGGGCGCGCAGCGCGGCATCGACATCTTCGGGCCAGCTGGTATCGAGTGTGTTCATCGCACTAAGCATTTTTGCAGACGCATCCGGAATGAACGGCGCGCTCAGAACTGCATAGAGGCGGATCAGGTTCAGCCCCAGCCGCACCTGCGCCGCAGCCTGCGCAGGATCTTCCTTAAAGGTTGACCATGGTGCGGCAGCCTGCAGATACTCGTTGCCCGCGACCCAGATCGCACGCAGCTCTTGCGCGGATTTGCGCACTTCCATCGCTTCCATGTGGCCTTCGTAGGCACGTACTCGGCTAGTAAGCTCAGCAATCAGGGTCTGTTCACGTTCGCCATACGCACCACCTTCGGGCACTGCTTCACCGAATTTCGAGCGGCAGAACTTAGTGATCCGGCTGACAAAGTTACCCAGAACATCCGCAAGATCTTTGTTTACCGACTGCTGGAAGTTCTCCCATGTGAACTCGCTGTCGCTGCTTTCTGGCGCATGGCTCAACAGCCACCAGCGCCAGTAATCGGCGGGCAGAATGTCCAGCGCCTGATCCATGAACACTCCACGGCCCTGTGAGGTCGAGAATTGGCCACCGTCATAGTTCAGGTAGTTGAATGATTTCAGGTGGTCGACCATCTTCCAGGGCTCGCCCGATCCCAGAATGGTGGCCGGGAAAGACAGGGTGTGGAAGGGCACATTGTCCTTGCCCATGAACTGAACGTAACGCACATCTTCTGCGCCTTTGTCGGTGCGCCACCAACGTTCCCAATCGGCATCAGACTTACCATTGGCGTCGGCCCATTCCTTGGCGCAGGCGAGGTATTCAATGGGGGCATCGAACCAGACATAGAAGACTTTGCCTTCCATGCCGGGCCAATCTTGATCACCTTTCTTGACTGGTACACCCCAATCCAGATCGCGGGTAATGCCGCGATCCTGCAGGCCGTCGCCATCATGCAACCATTTCTTGGCGATCGAGGTTGTCAGGATCGGCCAGTCTGTCTTGCTGTCAATCCACGCGTCCAACTGATCTTTCATTGCGGATTGACGCAAATACAGGTGCTTGGTCTCACGCACCTCAAGATCGGTCGAGCCGCTGATCGCGCTGCGGGGCTCGATCAGGTCGGTCGGGTCTAGCTGCTTGGTACAATTTTCGCACTGGTCGCCGCGCGCGCGCTCATAACCGCAATTGGGGCAAGTGCCTTCGATATAGCGGTCGGGCAGAAAACGGCCATCGGCGTTGGAATAAACCTGCTTTTCGCTGACTTCCCGGATCAGCCCGGCTTCATCCAGTTTGCCAGCGAAATGCTGGGTCAATTTACGGTTCTGATCGCTGGACGAGCGGCCAAAGTGATCAAAGCTCAGGCCAAAGCGCTTGGCGATATCGGCCTGTACTGCGTACATGTCAGCGCAATATTCAGCCACAGGTTTGCCCGCTTTGGCGGCGGCCAGCTCGGCCGGGGTGCCGTGCTCGTCGGTTGCACACAGGAACATGACCTCATTGCCCCGGCCGCGCTGATAGCGAGCGTACAGATCGGCAGGCAATTGCGAGCCGATCAGGTTGCCGAGATGTTTGATCCCGTTAATGTAAGGGATCGCCGAGGTGATGAGAATTCGGGCCATAATGCGCTTCCACGTATCTGTCTGCGCGCCCGTCTACCTTATGTGGCCAGTAAGCAAAAGCCCGCATTCATACCCGCTTGAATTTAACGGGTATTACTACGCGACTTCGTGCATTCCCGGGAGTTTGTGTCGCGTTCGTCAGCGATTTCGCCCCGTGCGTACCAATGGTGTATGATGATCAGGAGAACCCAGCTTAGGGGGAATTTCATTATGCAGAGTTTATGGATGGGCTGCTGTGCCGCCGTTGCAGCTATTGTATTTACCGCCAGCGCCATCGCCGACCAGAGCGCCACAGATGATCCGGTGCATGCTTTTGACCACGCTATGCTCTCGATCTTTCACCGAGGCCAGGATGCGCTGACGGCTGAAACCCGGCCCGTCATGATTATCGCACGTGATGTCACAGTCATGACCGAAGACGGAGAGGCGAGGTATCCAAGGGATGCGCCAACCTATCAACATCTGAAGTCCACGTCGCATGTTGTGTTGGGATTGATCGGGGCGGTGACTCCATGGCCTGATGATAATACCGATGATGAGCGCTGGAAGGCGGAGTTTGCAACTATCATCAATGAGATAGATGTATTTCTTGCGACATTGGGCGAACTGGGCATGACCGAGGGCGACTTGGCGAGCCAGCGCAAAATGCTCGAAACAGCCCGGGCATTTGCTCAAGGTGCACTCGACAAGGATCAGATCACACGTGAAGCGGTTTCGCAGGTGATCAACGACATGCGGCCCATCTGGGCAGAGAATATGGAGAAATCTGCACGTGCGGAGTTGAACGCACTTCATACCGCCGTGTCCGATGCACGCGCAGCCATAAGCGAAGAGGAGTGGGCCAAGATGTATGTGGTGCATCACGGCGGCTCCAGCGTCAAAGACGTCAATGTCGTGCTATTGTACCTACAGCGCGTGATGCCGGAAAAGGTTGCTGCCGGGCAGGTTCTGTTCGCTGAGAACGCACACGGGAACGACGCGTTGGCTGGATACGCCGGATACGTTCGAATGCAGAGGCATGTTGGTGCATGGGTGTTCGGAGACCCTGAACGGATGCGGGTTGACCTGCTGGGATATGAGGCGGGATCAATCCTGGATGAAATGATCCCGGCACCACCGCCAAAGCCCACCGATTAGAGAATTACTCCAGCAGGTGTGAACAGGTAATACGTTTCGCACGGGCGAAAGAAATTGAGCTTAATGTCATGGTTGCAGATTGTAACTGACATTTGGATGTAAATAACCTCAGGTTGAAACACAGAATCACAACCTCTTGAAATTGTAGCAATGACTTCCCATTTGTAGTGTATACAAAAGTATACAATAACGAGGGCAATCTGCTGATGTTTGACTTTTTACTAGAGGGCGCATTTGTGCCCTTTACCTTGGCGCTTGCGCTTCTGTTCGGTCTTCTGGGCCTTGAACTGATCGCATTGGTTTTCGGGGGAAGTCTTCTGGCAGGCGAGGGCGAGGTTGATCTGGACATGGTCGACGCGCCCGATCTGGACGTCGTCGACTTTGATCTGGATATCGACGCCGACATCGATCTGAGTGACTTGGAACTGGCCGAAATTGAAACCGATGTGCCTGCGGCTACGCCCGTCGGCCCGTTTGGCTGGTTGGGCATTGGCAAGATGCCATTCATGATCTGGCTCGTTGTGCTGCTGGCTGGTTTCGGCCTGAGTGGCATAGGCCTGCAACTGGCGCTGCGTGATCTGCTGGGCTTTGACTTACCTGCATGGTTGGCCGCGATTCCGGCCGGAGTATTCGGCCTATGGTTCGCACGTGGCTTTGGTGGTGTCTTCGCTCGCCTCCTGCCCAAAACCGAAACCGAAGCGATGTCGGAACGGATGCTGGCCCGCCGCCGTGGCGTGATCACTCAGGGTATCGCATCGCGAGGCCGTCCAGCCGAAGTCCGCGTCATGGATCGCTTTGGCAACACGCACTACCTGCGCGCAGAGCCGTTGCAGGACAAAGATGCGCTGGAGCAGGGAACAGAGGTCCTTGTTCTGCGTGATCGACGGCGCGACCGGTTCGTTCTGGTTCGCATGTCAGTTTAACCAAAAAATCTTAACCCCAATCCGGAGGATATTGCATGGAACTATCATTCCTGGCCGTTACAGTTGTGACTATTTTAGCCGTACTCTTGTTCATAGGCCTTGTACTTGGCCGCCTTTATCGACGCGCCACGCGCGAGATCAGCCTGGTGAAAACCGGCGCGGGTGGCAAAAAGGTCATTATGGATGGCGGCGTCATCATCGTACCGTTGCTGCACGAAGTCAGCCCGGTCAACATGAAGACTCTGCGCCTTGAGGTGCAGCGCAGCGGTGAGGCCGCGCTCATCACCAAAGACCGGATGCGTGTCGACGTGGGTGTCGAATTCTACGTCTCGGTGATGGCGACTGAAGAGGGCATCGCACGCGCCGCGCAAACGCTGGGTGATCGCACCTTTGACGTCGAGCAACTACGTGAGATGATCGAAGGCAAGCTGATCGACGGTCTGCGCGCTGTGGCCGCTCAGATGACCATGGACGGTCTGCATGAAAACCGCGCCGACTTTGTGCAAGAGGTGCAGAATGCGGTGTCCGAGGACCTGCTTAAGAACGGTCTTTCGCTGGAGTCCGTCTCGCTGACCGCGCTGGACCAGACCCCGTTCGAGGCTCTGGACGAGAATAACGCCTTTAACGCCGTGGGTATGCGTAAGCTGGCCGAGGTGATCGCCATATCCAAAAAAGAACGCGCGCAGATCGACGCCGAGGCCGAGGTTGAGGTGCGTCGTGCGGCGATGGAAGCGGAGCGTCAGAAGTTGCTGATCGAACAGGACGAACAGCAGGCGCGCATCGAGCAGGCGCAGAAGGTGGAAACTCTTCGTGTGGCGCAAGAGGCGGAGATCGCTGCGCGAACTGAAGACTCGGTACGCGAAACCGAACGCGCCCGGATTGCCCGTGAAGAGGCCATTCGTTCCGCCGAGATTGAGCGCGAGCGCAAGATCCGCGATGCCGAGATCGCCAAAGAGCGTGAGATCGAAGTCGCGGAACAGGAACGCCAGATCATCATCGCGCAGAAATCCGAAGAGGAAAGCCGCGCACGCGCATCCGCCGATCTGGCTCGAGCCGAGGCGACCAAAGCAACCGAAGCCGTGGCTACGGCGCGCGAAGTGGCCGAGGCCGAGCGCCAGAAGCAGATTGTTCTGATTGAAGCCTCCCGTGAGGCCGAACGTCAGGCCACCGCGATCCGTTTGTCAGCGCAGGCCGAGAAAGAGGCCGCCGCAGATCGCGCCGAAGCCCGCCGCGAGGAAGCGCAGGCCGAAGCAGACGCGTTGAACATTCGCGCCGAGGCCAAGAAGAACGACATGCTGGCCGAGGCGGAAGGTAAGCGTGCGATCGTAGAGGCCGACAATGCCCTGTCACCTGAGCAGATCCGGATGAAGGTCGACTTGACCCGCATTGAAACCATGCCCTCGATCATCTCGGAAATGGTCAAACCGGCCGAAAAAATCGACTCGATCAAAATCCATCAGGTTGGTGGGATCGGAGCTGCCAATGGTGGTGGTGTTTCAAGCGGTGAAAAGCCGGTTGTCAATCAGGCGTTGGATTCGATCATGGGAATGGCCGTGCAGATGCCAGCGCTCAAGAAACTGGGCGAAGAGCTTGGCTTGTCCATGGAGAACGGCGTCGGGGGCGTGGTGAACGGTGCGCTTGAGAGCACCGTGGATCCAGATGAGGTGGTCGACGTGGTCGAGGGCCATGGGCCAGCGGTCCAGCAGTAAAACAGAAGGGCCGGGATTTCCCGGCCCTTTTTCATTGCTTTTCGCGAGAACCCTTGAGCAGCCTGCCGATGGTAAAGGATGTGCGCGGAGCATAGACATAATTCGTCCGTTTCTCGGGCGTCGGGCGCGAGCGCATACGGGCGAGGCCAAAAACAATAAGAAACACATGACCCAATGCAACAAAAGCAAACAGGGCTCCAGGGCCGAATTGCTGGATCAACGTGGATGAGATGTAGGGCGATGCAATCGCCCCCAGCGCGTACCAGAACATCAAGGCCGCTGCCAATTCAACGCGTTGTTCGGTCGTGGCAAAATCATTCGCATGCGCCGAGGAAACCGAGAAAATCGGAAACGTGGTCAGGCCAAAGAACCCGGCGGCCAGCATAACGCCGACCGTTCCAGTTCCGCTAGCCAACATCGTGACACCGCAGCTTAGCACCGCTGCCACGGATAGCCAGATCAGCACCCAGCGTCGATCATACTTGTCTGCGAGCCAACCCAAGGGGTACTGGGCCAGTGCGCCGCCCAGAACGAAAGAGGCCAGAAAGAATGCAATCTGATCTACGCCCAGTCCGACCTCCTGACCGTATACCGGGCCGACCATGCGAAATGATGCCGAGCTAAGCGCAGCCACGATAACGCCCGCCACAGCCAGTGGTGAGCTGTGCCAGGCCAGCTTGGGACGCAGGCGCGGGGTGTCCGGTGTCTTGGGTTGGCTGGCGCGAGTTAGGGCCAGCGGCAAGATCGATGCACAGCATAGGATCGCAAGCAGGTTGTATGAAACGTAAGAGGCGGGTGGCAGAACAGCAATGATAAGCTGTGCACAAAGCGAGGCCCCCATATCGGCGATACGGTAGGTACCCATCGCGCGCCCACGGGTTTCGTTGGTGACCTTGGCGTTCAGCCAAGCCTCGATCACGGTGTAACAACCGGCGACACAAGTGCCCGACGCGATACGCAGCGCGGCCCAGACATAAGGGTTTTCAGTCAGCGTATGCCCCAGCAAACCCATCGCGCCCAAAGCGGTGCAGACCGCAAATGCGCGCGAGTGCCCGACGCTGCCCATAAGCCGCGGAGCCCACCAGCAACCAACAAAGAACCCAATGAAGTGCGATGACCCCAGCAGACCGATCTGTTCGGTCGAAAAATCAAGCGTCAGCCCCGAGATTGCATCCAGCGGACCAACACCGCCCGTTGAGAGCTGCAGCAGAATGACCGAAAGAAAGAGGGCGGCAAATGAAATGATCGTACGCATGATAGGTGCAACTTGACCTTGTCGCCACGAAATGCGCGCGCCTAATCGACGCCCTGACGTCGTTTTTTGCCTTTTTTGTGGTTAATCCTGCCGGATGATTTCGGCGTGGATGTCCAGGCCGATCGTGGGTTGTACAAGATCAGGATATCCAGACGCGCCAAACTCATTTCGATTGATCGCCCCCTGTAGCCGGATGGACAGGGTGTCCAAATCATCCACCGCGCTTCCCGGTCTCCGATACAGATTGGCGCTCAAAGTCACCGGACGCGTGATACCGCGCACTGTCAGATCGCCGGTCACGGTTGCACCTTCCGAGATACGGCCAGTGGGTCCCAGCTGAATCTTAGTCGTGATGAAACGGATGGTGGGGTATTGGGCAGCGTTCAACACACTTTTTCCCAACATCGGACCTCGGGCAAATGGTAGGTTCGTCCGCGCACGGGCCACGTCCAGCACGACATCGACCCGGCTGTTTTGCAAGCGATTGGTATCAATCAGAATTTGGGCCGACTGTACTGGTATCGTGCCCGTCTGAAGCGCGCCGGACAAATCATAGGTGAAGCCAACGGAACTGCGCGATGCTGCCAGCGCATATGGGGTGAGGGCGGCCATCGCTGCCCGTGCCATTGGTAACGCGCAAAGGCTTGCAATCAGGCTGCGTCGGGTAAGGTTCCTCATGCCATTGCCGTGCGACCGCGCGGGCGCGAGCGTTTCATGAGCATCAGCACGATTGCGATGTTCAGCCCGTTCCAAAGGATGCCATTGATGAAAGCAAGCTGATAGCTGCCAGTCACGTCATAGATCCAGCCCGACATCCAACCACCCAGAGCCATGCCGAGGATAGTCATCATCATGACAAAACCCACGCGCGCACCGGCCTCTTGCGGGGGCATATATTCGCGTACAATCAGCGCGTAGCTGGGGACGATACCACCCTGGGCCAGCCCGAATAGCATGCTGACGACATAAAGCGAAACCATCCCATCATAAGGGAGAAACAGGAACAGTGCGATACATTGTAGGACCGAGCCGATCAGCAGTGTTGAAAGCCCTCCCAACCGGTCCGCGACAAGCCCCGAGATGATGCGGCTAACCACGCCGCCCAACAGCATCAGAGACAGCATCTCGGCACCAACGGCCGGGCCATAGCCCAAGCCCACACAATAGGAGACAATATGGACCTGGGGCATCGACATGGCCACGCAGCAGCCGATGCCAGCCAGCCCAAGGATGTACTGCAGGGCGCGGGGTGAAAAGCCGACGCTTTGTGCTTTGACCTGTGCTGCCGCCGCTGCCGTGCCGTGCGCCTCGATGGGGACCTGTCTGCGCAAAAGCAGGGACAGAGGAATGACGGCGACCAGGGTGATGACGGCGAGACTCAGATAAACCTGCTGCCACCCGTCGCGCTGCAGAATGCCCGACAGCAGCGTGGGCCAGATCGCGCCCGACAGGTAGTTGCCACTGGCCACCAGTGCCACGGCAATCCCTCGCCTGCGCATGAACCAATGCGAGATATCGGCGATCAGCGGTCCAAATCCGATTGACGTGCCGAGCCCCAGCAGAAGATGCGCAACCGACAGCAGCGCAATATTCGGCGCAAGGGTTGCCAGCAGATAGCTTACCGCACTCAGCACAGCGGCGCCGATCAACGCCATTGTCACGCCCAGTCGGTCCACCAGCTTGCCTAGCCACATGTTGCCGAAGGCAAAGCCGATCATGGCGAGCGTATAGGGCATCGACGCTGCGGCTCGGTCTGCGCCAAACTCGGCCTCGATGGCGGGCATGACGACGATCACAGCCCACATGCCCACATTGACCACGGTTGCGATGGCCAGGGTGATCAGCAGGCGAAGCCAGGAATATCGGCTGTCATGGATCGGGTGTGTCATGCCGGCACGCTAGGGGGCAAGTCCGGTTTTGGCCAGTCACAAGTTATGTGATCATCGGGGCGTCTTCGGATTTGATCTGCTTTAGCTGCAGTCCGGAATGAGGAGCGGCCCGCGTCACGTGCCAACTGGCCGGGGGCAGGGCGCGGGCGCGGCGGCGGGTCAGACACCAACTGCAGGCCTCGTCCCGATAGGTGGGCGCCATATGCCAGCGCGTCTCAATCCCCTGTGCGCCACCATCGTCAGGCGTCAGCAATAGCCCCAGCGGAGCCTGTCCCGATATGCCGCCCTGTTCGGCAGCCAGATGCATCCGCCGGACCGGGGTCAGACCCGGCGGGCCGGGCAAATCGCCAATGACCAACGGGGCGGCACCGCTGCGCAAGGCTTCTTCCATGCACCACAACAGGTCTTCGGGTTTGTCAGGGCGGATCAGCAGAAACCGGGACGGATCGGCAAAAGGCAGCATGCCCTCGGGATGCAGCTGCGCCACCTCCCAAGCCGGGGCAATCCACATCACTGGCCCTTGAGTCTGCCCCGCCACCCACAGAGCAAAGCTACGCCGGGCAGGGCCGCAGGCTTCGTGTACACGGGCCAGTTGCAGACTGATCTGTGGGTGCAGGGCCACCCCGGGTGGGGTGCGCGCGGGCTTGCGGCCAAGAAGATTGGTGGACATGCTGATCAAATTAGCATGTTCTCATTTTGTTCTCAATTGGGGAATGCGGTCAACGCGACAGGATTAGACGCCCATCTGCGAACTGGATGTTCGAAAAGCGGTGCAGATACGCCATCCCTAGCAAGGATTGACCCAGATCGCCTTCATTGACCGAGGCCAGGATACCGCGATCGGTGATGGGACCCAAAGACAGGCTGTCCAGCCGAACCGGCGCCGTACGCACAATGCCATTGGCCGTCGAGGCGCGGCCGAGATAGTTCAATTGATCCGTATCGATTCCAATTCGTTCGGCATCTTTCGGGCTGATGACGATATTGCTGGCCCCGGTATCGACCAGAAAGGTCACCGCTGTGCCATTCACCAGCATTGGTAAATAGTAGTGTCCATCATAAGAGCGGGGCACTTCAATCCGCTGATCAGTTACGGTCAGTTGCTGGGTCGGGCTGACGGTTGAACGGATGTCATCCCACAATCCGACAACGGCAATGACACCGATAAAGATAAACACCCAAGCCGCGACCTGCTGCATGGTTTTGCCCAAAGACTGACGGTTCTGAGTGATAAACCACATCAACAGGGCCGCACCCAGCAAAACCAGATAGGTCAATCGCCCAATATCGTAGCCGTCCATTCAATCACCCGAAATCAGTTTTCTCATACCAATATGGTGTTTCAAGAGGCGAAACCAAAGGCTTTGAGGCCATCAAGAATGAACTGAACCGACAGTGCAGCCAGCAGCATACCCAGCAGCCGTGTCAGCACGTTCAGCCCGGTCTTACCAAGAATACGGGCGATCATGCCTCCGGCCAGAAAGAACACAAATACAACCAACATGACGGCAAGCATAACAGCGCAGGCCGCTGCGATCCCAGGGACGCCCGGGTTTTGTCCGGCCAAAAGAATGATTGTTGCGATCGATCCAGGGCCCGCGATTAGGGGTATGGCCAGGGGGAACACCGAAGGGTCAGAATGATCTTCTTCCTCGGCGCGGTCCTCGCGGCGTTTGGTACGGCGGTCGAACAGCATGTCCAGCGCAGTCAGAAACAAAAGCGCGCCACCTGCAACGCGGAAGGCTTCCATCGAGATGCCGACGAATCCAAGAACCGCTTCACCAAAAGCGGCAAAGGCGATCAGGATGAAAACCGCGGTCAGGCAGCTGCGAATGGCAATCTTACGGCGTGTGGCCGCATCCATGTCCTGCGTCAAGGCAACGAAAATTGGCGTGGTTCCGAAAGGGTCGATCACCACAAACATCGTGGTGAAAGCCGTTATGAAAAAGGCCATGTCGATCATGCTGCGCTCTCTGCCTGTTCCAACCGTTCTGCGGCGGCGACCCATAGGGCTTCAGCCTTTTGCATGGCTTCGACCACCTCGGCGAATTTGCGGTTCCAGGTTTCCAGATCGTTGATCCGGTCATCTTCATAAAGCGCCGGATCGGCCAGCTTGGCAGAAAGCTTGTTGTGCATATTGGTCAGTTTCTCGACCCGGTCTTCGCATTTGCGCAGATCCGCACGCAGGGCCAATACGGTCTCGCGTGACGCACGTTTGGGTTTGGGCGCCTGTAGTTTATCTTTGACCGGTTTCTCGCGGGCCAGCAAAAGAGCGCGATAGGCCTCAAGATCGCCATCGAATGGCTTCACGGTGCCATCCGAGACCAGCCATAGCCGATCAGCGACAAGCGACAGTAGATGCATGTCGTGGCTGACCAAGATGACCGCGCCGGAATAGGCAGTCAGCGCTTCGACCAACGCTTCGCGGCTTTCGATGTCCAGATGGTTCGTCGGTTCGTCGAGGATCAGCATATGCGGCGCGTCGATGGTGGCGATCAGTAGCGACAAGCGCGCCTTTTGTCCGCCCGACAGGCGACCGACCAGCGTTTCTGCCTGATCCGCGTTCAATCCGAACCCCGCCAGACGCGAGCGCCACTTGCCGGGTGCTTCATTTGGGCGTAGGCGGCGCAGGTGATCCAATGGTGTTTCGTCAACATGCAGCTCATCCACCTGATGCTGCGCGAAATAGCCGATGCGCAGCTTGGAGCTTCGGGTCATTTTACCTGCCATCAGGGGTAGGCGGTCAGATAGCAGTTTTGAAAGGGTTGACTTGCCCTGACCATTCTTGCCCAGCAGAGCGATGCGATCATCCTGATCAATACGCAGGTTCAGTCGTCGCAGAACCTCGGTATCACCATAACCGGTCACGCCTCCTTCAAGCTGAATGATCGGTGGCGACAGCTCTTCTGGCTCGGGGAATGAAAAGGCGCGCAAAGCCGCCTCTTGTGGAGTTGAAACCAGTTGGATGCGCTCGATCATCTTCAAACGAGACTGGGCCTGTACGGCCTTTGACGCCTTATAGCGGAAACGATCCACGAAACTTTGCAGATGTGCGATGCGGGCCTTGGCCTTGGCGTTTTCCGACTCTGCTTGTGCCAGACGTTCAGCGCGACGTTCGGCAAACTTGTCGTAGGGAACCGCGTAATATGTCAGCTTGCGATCTTCGAGATGCAGAATTGATCCGACGGCGCGGTTCAACAACCCCCGGTCGTGGCTGATGATGATGACGGTGTGAGGGTATTTGGCCAGATAGCTTTCAAGCCACAACGCGCCTTCTAGGTCCAGATAGTTGGTCGGTTCGTCCAACAGCAACAGGTCAGGCTGCGAAAACAGTACGGCCGCCAGCGCCACCCTCATGCGCCATCCGCCCGAGAAATCCGAACAGGGTTTCAGCTGATCCTCATCGTCAAAGCCCAGTCCTTTGAGGATCGAGGCTGCCCGAGCCTCAGCCGACCAAGCATCAATATCAGCCAGCCGTGTCTGGATTTCAGCAATGCGGTCCGGATCTATTGCGCTGTCTGCTTCGGCCATCAATGTGCTGCGTTCCACATCCGCGGCCAGAACCGTGTTGATCAGCGAGACATCCGAGGACGGCACTTCCTGCGCCACGCCCCCGATCCGCGCGCGTTTTGGCAGGGATATATTGCCTGATTCCAGCGACAGCTCGCCCCGGATCAACCGAAAGAGCGTCGTCTTTCCGGTACCATTGCGCCCGACAAGGCCGACCTTGTGGCCATCGGGAATGGTCGCACTGGCCCCGTCGAACAGAGGACGGCCTTCAACGGCGTATGTGATGTTATCGATCCGTAGCATGAGGCGCTCTTATCAGAGCATCCAAGACGCCGCCAGAGGTCACCATGTTCAAGCCAGAAGCAATGTGTTAGCGCTGTTCCGGTTCGTCTTCCAAACGGTTTCGATATGCGTGCGGCTCAATCTCCTCCGACCCTGATAACTCTGATCTTTGCAACGGCGCTCTCGGTTCTGACACTGAACATGTTCCTGCCGTCGCTGGCGCATATGAGCGAAGATTTCGGCGTGGATTATGGCCTGATGAACGTGGCCGTCGCAGGGTACCTATTTGTCTCGGCGGTCTTGCAGTTGATCGTCGGGCCGCTGTCGGATCGCTACGGGCGAAGACCTGTCTTGTTGATCGCGATGGTCATATTTGTCGCCGCATCAATCGGTTGCGTCTTAGCCGAGTCAATCTGGGTTTTCCTTTCGTTTCGGATGATTCAGGCGGCGGTGGTGGCCGGGCCGGTGCTGTCGAGTGCTTCGATCCGCGACCGATATCCACCAAACGAGGCCGCCAGCAAGCTGGGTTATGTCGCAATGGCCATGGCACTGGCACCGATGCTTGGGCCAATGCTAGGCGGCGCGCTGGATATGCTTTTTGGTTGGCGGGCCGGGTTCGTGCTGTATTCGCTGCTTGGGGCAGGGGTGCTGTTGCTGCTTTGGGCTGACATGGGTGAAACCAACACCAACCGCTCGTCGACTTTCGCGGCGCAGATGCGGGAATACCCGCATTTGTTCCGCGCGCGTAGGTTCTGGGGTTACGCCTTATGCGCCGCGTTCTCCATCGGCGGTTTTTTTAGTTTTATCACCGGCGCGCCATTGGTCGCCGCAGCCTGGTTCGACCTGAGCCCAGCAATGCTGGGTCTGGGCATCGGTATCATCACGGGCGGGTTTATGGTCGGCAACTTTGTTACAGGGCGCATCGCAAAGCGTACCCAGCTGACGACAATGATCTTGTTCGGTCGGGTCGTGGCCTCGGTTGGGCCATTTTGCGGGCTGCTGCTGTTCATCGGCAATATGGGCTCGGTCTGGGTGTTTTTTGGATCCGCCATCTGCGTTGGTTTCGGAAATGGTTTGACCAATGCAAATGCCTCGGCCGGGGTGATGTCGGTACGTCCGAAACTGGCCGGCAGTGCGGCTGGATTATCAGGCGCCTTGATCGTGGCATTGGGGGCTGTCTTGACCATGATGACCGGGACGTTTGTAAGCCCTGAAAACGGGCCATATCTGGTGCTGAGTATGATGTGCGGCAGCAGCTTTGCTGGTCTTTTGGCAGTGCTCTATGTCCGCCGGTTGGATCGTACCGACCCACTGCCCGAGGCGATCTGAGTGATAAACGATCATAACGCTTTTCATGAGACAAATACCATGTTAGGCGGCGCGCGATGGATTTCGGCGCGGGTATCGCGCCCTTAAGTCAAGGAGAGGCCAATATGGCACTGGAACGCACATTCTCGATCATCAAACCCGATGCAACCCGCCGCAACCTGACTGGCAAGATCAATGCCAAGTTCGAAGAAGCTGGCCTACGCATCGTCGCGCAAAAGCGCATTCACATGACCAAAGCTCAAGCTGGCAAGTTCTATGACGTGCACGCCGAGCGTCCGTTCTATGACGAACTGTGCGAATTCATGTCGTCGGCCCCCGTTGTTGTTCAGGTTCTCGAGGGCGAAGGCGCCATTGCAAAGAACCGCGAAGTCATGGGCGCAACCAACCCTGCAGACGCAGCACCTGGCACCATCCGCGCCGAGTTCGCTGAATCGGTCGGTGAAAACTCGGTCCACGGTTCGGACGCACCGGAAACTGCCGCGGTTGAGATCGCCTACTTCTTCTCGGGCATCGAACTGGTCGGCTAATCGGCCGTCAGATCACAGCTTTAGGCCGTACCCCCTATCGGGTGCGGCCTTTCTTATGAGGGCAGGGCTCAAGAGTGTTTGTCCGCATTGCTTTAGTCGACAGGAGCGAAATGCCGTCATGAGCACAAACAAACGCATTGTTCTTTCCAGTGATCACGCTGCAATCGACCTCAGGCAGGCTATCTCTGCTTACGTTGAAGCCCAAGGTTGGGAGGCCGTAGATATCGGCCCGACCACATCGGAAAGCACTCATTATCCCGAACACGGAGCTGCTGCAGCGCGCCTTGTGGCTTCGGGTGATTGTCGCTTTGGTATCATCTTGTGTGGCACCGGTCAGGGTATCATGATGGCGGCGAACAAAATCAACGGCGTCAGATGTGGCGTTTGCAGTGATGTCTTTTCGGCCCAGATGATCCGTCAGCACAATGACGCAAACATGCTCTCGCTGGGGGCGCGGATTCTCGATGAAAAGCAAGCACTGGAAATCACGGCTGCTTTCCTGACATCCGAATTCGAAGGTGGTCGCCACGCAATGCGGGTCGACATGATCGAGGCTCTCGAAGCCTAGTCTGCCGACAAATCCTTGGCTGATATTCGCACGCCCAAAGCATCAAGATCGGCAATCATCTGATGCTTTGGCGTTATGCTGACTCCGGCTTTGATCGCATCGAACCGTTCGCGCAAGGCCTTCTTTTCCTCGCCCTTGCAGTCATTCCAGGGACGGCCTTGCAAGCCCATGACCAGCACATAATAACCGATGAAATGAGGGCGCGTTCCGGCCTGTAGCAGGCGCGTATAAGCCTCGTCTGCTCCCAACGCTCGCAATTCCTGAGCTGTCATAATGCCCGCACGCGCGCAGGCTTGCTCGAATGCCGGGCCAAGATTGCGGATGGAGGATATCGGATCAGACATGCCTTGTCTTATCCCGCCCGATACGGCCTGTCACCCGCTCAAGGTTGTTTGCAGCTTCCCTTTCCGCTACCCAAGCGTTGGAGGGGTCAAGCATGAACGATCTAAGCCTAGAGAATGTCGCGCAAAATTTGGACCTGATGAACCCGCCCGAGGGGTTTGTCGACGACCCGTTCCCCTTTTATGATGCACTGCTTAAGCATGCGCCTGTATTGCGGCAGCCGGACGGTTCCATGTTGTTGTCGCGCCATGCGGATCTGGATGCCATTTATCGCAACACGACGCTTTATTCCTCGGATAAGGAGGCTGCGTTCGGCCCTAAATTCGGTGTTGGCTCGCCGTTATTCGAACATCATACAACTTCACTGGTGTTCTCCGATCCACCGCTGCACACGCGGGTGCGCAAGATCATGACCTCAGCCCTGACGCCCCGGGCAATCGCGCGGATGGAGCCGGGTCTGATCGAAACCGTTGATACGCTGCTGGATGATATGGCGGGCAGGGGACGGGTTGATCTGATTGCGGATTTTGCCTCGACCATTCCAATCCAAATCATCGGCAATCTGCTGGATGTACCGATGGATGAACGCGCGCCTCTGCGCGATTGGTCTCTGGCTATCCTTGGTGCTTTGGAACCCGCTTTGACGGAAGCTCAGCTGGAAAAGGGTCACACTGCTGTTCGCGACTTCAAAACTTACCTTCGGGATCTCGTCGCCCGTCGTCGCGCAAAACCGGGAGATCCGGAAACAGATGTTCTGACACGTCTGATCCGTGGCGAAGGCGCGGATGAGATGCTGAGCGAGATTGAGCTTCTGCAAAACTGCATCTTCATACTGAACGCGGGCCACGAAACGACCACCAATCTGATCGGCAATGGGCTGGCGCTGCTTCATGACTATCCAGAACAACGCCAAAGACTGTTGGAAGATGGCGAATTGATTGCTCCGGCGGTTGAAGAGGTCTTGCGCTTTCGGTCGCCCAACCAATTTGGCAACCGGGAAACTACGTCGGACGTTGAAATCCGAGGACATCAGATCGCCAAAGGAACGAACCTGCATCTATGTATCGGGGCAGCGAACCGTGATCCCGAGGTGTTCACCGACCCGACCCGGTTTGACATCACACGCAAGCCGAACAGGCACCTAGCTTTCGCAGGCGGGCCGCATGTCTGCGTTGGCCTGACTTTGGCGCGTCTTGAAGGTCGTGTTGCATTGGGCCGGTTGTTGAATCGTTATCCCGATTACCAGATTCAAGGAAAACGGATGCAGGGTGGTCGCATTCGCTTTCACGGATACGCTTTCTTGCCTGCAGTTATGTAATTTTATCAAGGCTATAGTAGATGTTCTTCATGTAATTACGAATTGCGTGACAACTTCAGAGTTGTCTCAAGCCCTGGCTTCCGGTTACGCGCAAGAAATGTGCCGCCGTGCATATGCGAAATTGCCGCCACAAGCGCCAGTCCAAGACCGGCATTGCGGCCTGTCCTTGCAGGATCAAGCGTCACAAACGGCATCTGCAATCGGGGCAGATCGCTTTCGGGTACGCCAGGGCCCCGGTCGCGAACGCTGAGTAACGCATAGTCGCCGTTGTCTTGAATTTCGATGGTGATCGCTGTGCCGGGCGGGGCGTAGCGCATGGCGTTTTCAAGAAGGTTCGACAGTGCTTGAGACAGCAGAGGGCGATGGCCTTGGATTGGGTCCGCGTTTCCAACGACCTCAAGTCGGATGTTCTGATCAGACGCGACAGGTTCGTATAACTCAACCACGTCACCGACCAGTTGCAAAAGCTTTACCGGTTCAAATTGTTCGCGGCCCAGACCGGCCTCGGCGCGCGAAATCTCGGTCAGTTGGCTGAGAACGCGCAGCAGGTGATCAATCTCGCCAGTCGCGCGCGCCATGTCGATCTCGCGATCTTGATCGCTTTTGCCGGGCTCAGCCAGGGATTCGACCCGTTGCCGCAGTCGCGACAGGGGAGAGCGCAGGTCATGAGCAATAGAATTGGACGTTGTGCGCAGGTTGCTGATCAGTTCTTCAATACGATCCAGCATGTTGTTCAATGTGGCCGCGACCTGATCGAATTCATCGCCCGTGCCTCGTAGAGGCATGCGCAGAGCTAAATCTCCGGAAACGATATTGTCGGCTGTATTGGCGATGTCTTTCAGTCGTGAAAACACCAGCCGGGTCAGCAGCCAGCCGGTCAATAAACTCAGCGCCAATGCCGTGGCAAGTGCCAGCGCGACAGACCGGAACAGAACCCGGTCGAATTGCTGTCTAGCCAATGAATCACGCCCGACAAGCAGCCTCTCACCACCCGGCAGCCGGACTGAAGCGGCAGAGATCGGGACATATTGATCCGTATCTTCTTTGCGAAGCTGAAGATCGACCCAGCCGCTGCCCGGAGTTATCCCTTCCGGCCAATGCGTCAGGTTGCCCGCCAGTTTCGTGCCTTGCCGACCTGTCAGCAGGTACAAGGCATCCCGCTCAGCCGCTGTCGGCAAACGGCGGTCGATGGCAGAGATCAACCCGATCATGCCACGCCGTTCATATTCATCTGCGAGGCCCGTAAGCTCGGCCTGAACGACCGAACGCGTCTCGCCTGAAATCGTGCGATTGGCCGTAAAATACACCATCGTCAGAACGGTCGCCGTCAGCAAAGTGCTAAGCACCATGCTGGCCAGAACCAACCGAGTACGAGAGTTTTTCAGCGACAGGCGCAGGTTATCCATCCGAAACCATGTATCCGGCGCCTCGGACTGTTTCAATCACCGGGTCAGCTCCGTCTTCATCAAGTTGGCGGCGCAGTTTCGAAATATGGACGTCGACCACGTTGGTGTTCGGGTCAAAGTGGTAATCCCACACACCTTCAAGCAACATCGTGCGCGAGACGACGCGGTTTTTTCGGCGCAGAAAGAACTCCAGAATTTGAAATTCGCGCGGGGTCAGGGTGATTTCACGACCGTTGCGTGTGACCTTGCGGGTCAACAGATCCATTTCGAGATCGCGGCAGGCAAGGGTCGGCGTTTCTTCGGCTTCTTGCGGTCGACGCAACAGGGCTTCGATCCGGGCATGAAGTTCCTGGAATGAAAATGGTTTGACCAGATAATCGTCTGCGCCCGCGCGGAGGCCTTTGACTCGCTCGTCCACTGCACTCATGGCGGTTAACATCAGAACAGGTGTTTTCAACCCAGCCGCACGCATTGACTTAATCAGTGATAACCCGTCCAGCCCGGGAAGCATTCGGTCCAGTACGACCGCATCAAATCCGCCGTCAGTTGCGTGGTACAGGCCTTCGCGGCCATCTGATGCGACTTCGACAACATAGCCTTCTTCACCAAATCCCTTGGCAATGAAGTCCCGTGTGTCTTGGTCATCTTCAACGATCAACAAGCGTCTGCTCATGGTCAGGGCTCCTTCCCAATGGGATTTAAACACACATACTCTTTGAAAAAAACATGCCGGGTGCAAAGGTGCACCCGGCTGTTCCGGCGGCACGTGGACAATCCGTGCCTGCCAGAATAAGCGCTCCAGATTTCCCCATCATGTGGCGCGCTTAGGTGTAGGGTTAGGCGATTTCGACCGCGACGAAGATCTGGTTGCCACCGCGATTGATCAAAACCAGAGCTGGATCCGTCTTTTCGTTCTCCAGCGCTTCTTTCAAAGCGTCTGGCGTAACGGTATCCAGATTGCCCAGTCGAACGATCACATCACCACGCTGCAATCCGGCCTTGGCCGCAGGGCTTTCGGGCTCCAGATCGGTGACAACAACACCATCGACGTTCTCGGCCACGCCAATCTCGGCGCGGGCGGTTTCGGTCAGCGGTGCCACGGTTACGCCCAGCGACGTACCTTCGAACTTGTCTTCAACCACGCTATCGGTAGCCGCCGAGGCTGACTGATGCTGACCGATTGTCAGTTCGATCTGTTCTTCTTTGCCATTTCGAAGAACAGTCAGCGTGCTATCAGTACCTACCTTGGTCGTGCCAACCAGGATCGGAAGATCGCTACTGGAATCAACGGCTTCGTCATTGAAGGTCAGGATCACGTCACCTTGCTGCAGTACGCCATCGGCCGGGCTGTCAGGTACAACATCCGATACCAGCGCACCTGTTGCCGTATCGATACCCATCGCAGCAGCCAGTTCGGGGCTGACATTCTGGATCGACACTCCCAACCAACCGCGGCTGACCTCGCCGTCATCGCGCAGATCAGCCGTGATGTGATCTACAATATTCGAAGTCACCGCAAAGCCGAGCCCGACTGAGCCGCCGCTGGGCGAATAGATCGCCGAGTTCACACCGATCACCTCACCATCCATGTTGAATAGCGGACCACCCGAGTTGCCTTTGTTGATAGCAGCGTCGGTCTGGATGAATTCGGCGTAGGGACCTTCCGAAATATTGCGCCCCTTCGCGGAAACAATACCGGTCGTAACAGTTGCATTCAGGCCAAACGGGTTGCCGATGGCGACGACGTCTTCGCCCACGCGAATGACATCGCTGTCACCCATTTGAACGGCTTGCAGGTCTTCTCCTGCGTCGATTTTAAGCACGGCGATGTCAGTAAGCGGATCTGTACCAACGATTTCAGCTTCGAATGTGCGGTTATCGCTCAGACGTACGGTCACTTCGCTAGCGTTATCGACAACGTGGTGGTTGGTGACGATGTATCCTGCCTTATCCAGCACAAAGCCTGATCCCAAACCCTGGCTGGGGCCTCGCTGCGGCATGTCAAATCCTTCAGGACCGCCGAACCGCTTAAAGAACTCGCCAAAGGGATGGTTTTCGAGGTCGAACTCTTGACCTTGTGTGGGGCGTGGTTTGGCATCTTGCTTGGCGGTGATCGTGACCACCGAAGGCGAGACGGTTTCGACCAGATCGGCCAGAGCCTCGTCTGCCATTGCGGGCAGGGCGGTGGTGGCCATCATGGCCGCGCCCAGTGCGGTAGCTCCCATCCAGCTGGATGTGCGTGGAATAAGCAGTGAGGATTTACGGATGCTCATTTTGACTCCTGTCTATTTCGGCGGTTGATCCCGCGCATTGAGACAGGAGATGCACTGGCAACCTTGGGATATCCTGAGAGAAATATTAAGAAACCTTAATTTCGCCACGTTTCGCCGCTTTAATGACTCCGTTCAACGTGCTCGGGTAGCAAGAATCAGCTTGGGTGCTATGTGGCGAATCGGTGGATTGTTGCCGATAAAGTCAATAATTTCGAAAAAGCATTGAATTGATTCATTTTTGTTAACAAAGAAACGACGCTTTTGCGGTCTCAAAAATACTTCTCCTAAAAGTTGCGTGAGATGGAGTGTTCAAATTTCGAACGCGCCCGTCGATGCCTTTGAAATAGGTAAGTTAGCCGTATTCTAAGTGCGCAACTGACGGAAACTTCTGGAAAAAGTATAAGTCGATGCAACCATTGGTAGAATCCAGAGTGTTGCATTGTTGCTCAAAAGCCAGTGCGCCTGCGCTGAAATTTACCATTTCATCCAATTTTACATTGTTTGAACGCATCGGATCAGCGACATTGGAGTTGCCCAAGTGAGGGGGGTCTTAGGCACTAGGGGGTGTCAAAGGCGCATCTCAGTCTCCATAGCGCTGAGCGGCATGTTAACGAGGGGGTCTTGTTTAGGTTCAGCAGCACAACGTCGGGAAGCCTGATTGGCGATCTGACCGCGCTTTAGAGATTGGTGAAAGTGGTAGTCCTGTTTTTGGGCATGCGACCCGGTCATTATTGACCGGGTCGCGTTTATTTGAGGGGCTGCTTTTGCGGTCGGCCCGCATTCCAACGGGTCCAATCGGCGGGTGTATCCAAATCAAGCAGCGCATTCTGGGCGGGCAGGCGATGCAGATGAACCTTGCCCTTGTAGCGTTGCACGACAATCTGCGCGCCGCTGTCACCGTTCAGTTCCGAAAGCTCTGAAAATAGAGAACGATCAAAGACGACAGGATGGCCGGGAGCGCCTTCCTCAGTAGCCCCACGCCATATCAGATTGTCAGGGTGGGTTTTGACTGATCGGAGAACGCTGTTCAGGTCTTGGGTTGTGAGGTCCGGAAGGTCCGATAACAGGATCATGACCGCAGGTGCATTTGCTGGAATGGAGGCCATTGCGCCTCTCAAACTGGCATTCATGCCTTCTTGCGCATTTGGGATTTCGACCAGTTGAACACCGAGGCCCTCCAGCACCGTATATCGGGGATGTGGGGCCGGGGGCAGGGCGATGATAACGTGACCTGCGACAAGCGCCCGCTGAGCCACTCGGCGCAGAAGCGGCACGCCTTCAATCGGTTGCATTAACTTATCAGCACCACCCATGCGGCTGGATTGCCCGGCAGCGAGCAGGATGATGGGAATCTGGGTCATTTCGCAAGCATGCCGTCGGTGGATTAATAAGTCATCCCCGCATTCTTGCGCCATCGGGATCGAAAAGTAGGGTCGTGATGACACGCGCATTGTGCATCTGACCTAGAATTTCAATTTCAACCGCACGTCCCTCGGTGGCCTGTTCAGTCGGGAGGAACCCCATGGCAATCGACTTGCCCGCAAAGTGCGAATACCCACCAGATGTACAGAAGCCGACAACAACGCCGTCTAACCAGATCGGTTCGTACGCGTTTACATCTGCATCTGCCGCGTCGACCTCAAAAGCCACCAAGCGGCGATCAGCGCCAGATGCGCGCTCGGCCTCCGCCGCTGCTCGGCCTATGAAATCGCTGCTCTTGGAGAATGAGATGAACCGATCCAACCCGGTTTCTGCAGCTGTATAGTCGGGTGAAAATTCTCGCATCCACGAGCCAAAGAACTTGTCCAGACGCAGACTCATCATTGCGCGCATGCCAAATGGGGTCATGTCATGGGCTTGACCCGCTTGCCACAAACTCCACCAGAGTTGCCGTTGGGCCATTGGGTCGCAATAAATCTCATAACCCAGATCGCCGGTATAGCTGACACGCTGAACGATGCAGTCGGTCATGCCAATTGTCATCTCGCGCACGTCGAGGAACCTGAGCGAGTTGACTGCTTCTCGGGTGCAGGCCGACAAAACCTCGGTGGCCTTGGGGCCTGCGATCTGAAACCCATTCAACCGGTCGCTGATGTTCTCGATGCCCACGCCACGGTCCTGGTTTTGCAGGAACCAGCGCATATGAAATGCCTGACTGCCGTATGAGGCGGTCAGGTGAAACAGGTCGTCGCCCAAGCAGGAGACGGTGAAATCCCCGATCAGCTTACCTTTATGCGACAACATTGGCGTCAGTGAAACGCGGCCTGGTTTGGGTATGCGGCCCGCCATGATGCGATCCAGCCATGCACGAGCACCGGCACCGGTAATACGGTATTTTCCGAAATTGTGGACTTCGTTGATCCCAACACCTCCACGCACGGCACGAACTTCGCGGCCGGTGGCCTCAAAGGCGTTGGAACGGCGGAACGAGGGTGTCTCGAAATCCGGTTCATCGCCTTGGGCAAAGTAGTTTGGTACTTCCAGCCCGTATTGCTGCCCCCAAACGGCACCGAGATCGCTGAAGATGTCGTACATTGGTGTGGTTCGGTTGGGACGCGCTGCAGGCAGTTCCTCGTTCGGATAAGCGACGCTGAACCGCTTCTGATAGTTCTCGATCACCTTGGGGCGCGTATAGCCCGGGCTGATCCAATCGCCAAACCGCGCCACATCCATGGCAAACACATCGCGTTCGGGTTCGCCTTCGATCATCCATTGAGCAAGGGTCAAGCCAACACCACCGCCTTGGCTGAAACCGGCCATGACACCGCAGGCTGACCAGTAGTTCCGCACGCCAGGCACCGGACCGACCAGAGGGTTGCCATCCGGGGCAAAGGTAAACGGCCCATGGATGACGGATTTGACACCCGCCTCAGCGAGAACAGGGAAGCGTTTGTAGGCGAATTCGATGCTATCGGTGATCTTGTCGAAGTCATCGGGCAGCAATTCATGGCCAAACTCCCACGGGGTGCCGTCGACCGCCCAAGGCTTGCAGGGCTGTTCGTAGAAGCCGATGCACAGTCCACGCCCTTCCTGCCGCAGATAGCTTTCGCCAGCGGGGTCCATCACATGCGGGTGCTCGCTACCTGCGTCGATGATGGCCTCGATCTCGGGTATGTTATCGGTGACCAGATATTGATGCTCCATCGGATGCAACGGGAAATAGATCCCGGCCATCGCACCGACCTCGCGCGCCCACAATCCGCCCGCATTGACGATATGTTCGGCGTGAATTGTACCCTTGTCGGTCACCACGTCCCAAGTTCCGTCCGGGCGCTGGTTGGTCTCGCGCACCATGCAATGTGTTTCGATCGTAGCCCCGCCCATACGCGCGGCCTTGGCGTATGCGTGTGTTGTACCCGACGGATCAAGGTGCCCGTCCAGCGGATCATACAGCGCACCAAGGATGCCATCGGTGTTGGTGATCGGAGCAATTTTTTTGATCTCCTCAGGCCCGACGATCTCGGTCTCAAGACCCATGAATCGGTGCTTGGCGCGTTCGGCAAGCAACATGTCGAACCGGTCTTGATTGTCGGCCAGCGTGACGCCGCCGACGTGGTGCAGGCCGCACGACATGCCCGTGATCTCTTCCAGCTCTTTGTACAGCCGGATGGTATAGCCCTGCAGGGCGGCCATGTTTGTGTCACCGTTCAGGGTGTGAAACCCGCCCGCCGCATGCCAGGTCGAACCGCTGGTCAGCTCAGACCGTTCCAGCAGCATCACATCCGACCAACCGAGCTTGGTCAGGTGATAGAGGACCGAGCATCCGACAACGCCGCCTCCGATAACTGCGACACGGGTGGTGGTTTTCACGATGTTTCTCCCTCGGCTTTTGGCCGAGCCTGCCGAGGGCTCTGGCGTATTACTGTTCCGTTCGCGACACCGCGCGTCGTTTGCTGAATACGCGCGCTGTAGGGCTTAGAGAGGACGAACCTTGAGGGCGGTGATCCTGTTGCCTTCGCGGGCCGTGACCTCAAATCGGAAACCGTGGAACGAGAATACTTGGCCCACAATGGGGATCATCTGAGCCTCGTGGATCACCAACCCGGCCAGCGTGTTGGCTTCTTCATCCGGCAGCGACCAGTCTAGCGCGCGGTTTGCGTCGCGGATGGTCATCGCGCCTTCGACCAGATACTGGCCGTCGTCAGATCGGGTAACGGGGACATCTTCGTCGATGTCGAACTCGTCTGCGATCTCGCCCACGATCTCTTCCAGAATATCTTCCAGCGTGATCAGCCCGCGCAGCGATCCGTATTCGTCGACAACCAAGGCAAAATGGCTGTGCATCCGAAGAAACTCACGCATCTGGTCGTCCAGAGTGGTGGTTTCGGGCACGAAATAAGGATCGTTGGCAACCTTCGCGATGTCGAAATTCTTAAGCCGCTCTGGATCACCATCCGCGCCACCTACCTGCGCATACATTGCGCGAAACAGGTCTTTGGCGTGCACGACACCCACGATGTTTTCCTGTTCTTCACGGAACACAGGCAGGCGGGTGTGCGGGCTTTCCAGACATTGTTTCAAGATCGCTTCGGGTTCGTCATCCGCATCGATCATCTCAATATTCGAGCGATGAAGCATGATCTCTTCCACCGCGCGGTCGCCAAGATCGAGCGCGCCCAGAATACGGTCGCGATCTTCTTTTTCGACCACACCTTCGGAATGGCCCAGTTGCAATGCGCCAGCGATTTCTTCACGGACCGCAAGGATGTTGCTATCAGGGTCGATCTGTACGCCGAACAGGCGCAATACACCGCGCACCAGCAGTCGGACGGCAGCCACCACCGGAGAGAACACCGTTACGACGACGCTGATAACGGGTGCCACCAAGGCGGCGGCTTTTTCGGCGTTGGTAATCGCGTAGGTCTTGGGCAGCACCTCGGCAAAGATCAGCACCAGAAGGGTCATCACGAGCGTCGCTAGCGCCACACCGCTTTCGCCGAACAGGCGAGTAAACAGGGCGGTTGCCAACGAAGCGGCAAGGATGTTGACAAGGTTGTTGCCGAGAAGGACCGAGCCGATCAGACGTTCGTTATCATCGGTGATTTCCAGCGCTTTTTTCGCCCCGCGCGAGCCTTTGTCAGCCTGCGCTCTCAGCTTGCCACGCGATGATGCGGTCAGCGCAGTTTCGGAGCCCGAGAAAAAGCCCGATAGGACAAGGAGAAGAAGAATGGATCCTGTCGTGATCCAGAATGCGCCATCAAGCAGAGAAGGAGTGGGTTCCATTGGTCCTAGGTTGTTCGTGTTGCTGCATTCGTTATGGGGGTGCGGGCCCGGCCAATCAAGGGGTTAGCCCTGATCTGTGGTGTCGTCTTTGGCCAGCGGGTGGTGTTCCAACACCAGTTCCGACAGGCGTTCATCCAGAACATGCGTATAGATCTCGGTTGTCGCCACATCTGCATGGCCCAACAGCGTCTGGATCGAGCGCAAATCCGCGCCATTGGCCAGCAGGTGCGTCGCAAACGCATGGCGCAGCGTATGAGGTGTGACTTTTTCAGGCAAAACACCGCCTTCGATCGCCAGTTCCTTGACCAGCAGAAAGAAGCGATGCCGCGTCAGGTGCCCGGACTTCCCGCGCGACGGGAACAGGAAACGTGACGCTTGCCCCCCTTTGGAAATGGCTTTTTCCTCCGCGGTATCGCGGGCTTTCAGCCAATCTGCCAACGCCTCGTGGGCAGGGGGGGACAGCGGAACCATCCGCTCTTTCCCGCCTTTGCCGAGAACCAGCAGCATGCGCGGATCACCTCTGGCTGAACTGACCGGCAGCGATACCAGTTCTGTCACCCGCATCCCCGTCGCATAGAGCAGTTCCATCAGGCACGTGTTGCGAATTTTGTCTGCGTCGGAACGACCCGTGCGCCGCGCTGCTGCAAGCAGGCGGTCAACTTCTGGCACGTCCAGTGTCTTAGGCAATCGCTTGGGGCGCCCTGGTCCCTTGATCTGGATGGCCGGGTTGCTTTCGCGCCAGCCTTCTTCGAAAGCAAATCGATACAATTGTTTGATCGCCGACAACCGCCGTGCCCTTGTCGAGCGCGACAGGCCCTGCGCATCGCAATCGATCAGGTAACCTTCGATCCGATCGCGATCCGCTTCGGAAAAGCCCGATTTCCGACGCGTCAACCAATCAGAGAAATCTTTCAGATCCCGGCCATAGGCGAGCAGGGTGTTGGTGGCAGCGCCAAGCTCGGCAGCTTGCGCTTCGAGGAAGGTGGAAATCCACAGCTCCTGAGACGCGGGCGCGGTCATGCTCAAGCCCCGTTCAATATCATCAACTGCAACGCGGCCCGACGTGCGGTGTCTTCAAGACCCACGCGGCGGAACGCAGCGATTGCAGCGGTCAGGTCGACCAGATTGCCGCGCGCGCCATGGGCGAACAATTGCATCGTTTCCAGAATGGCTTCGCCCAATTGATCGTTACTCAGCAGCCCGTCGATATCCGAAGGGATGGGCGCGGACCAGGCAAAGCCCTGCGAAATGGCATCCGCCAGAGGGGTTGGCGACGGCGCGCGTTGCGGATCGCCCTGTGCCAGGGCGGCCAGAAACATATTCGCATCGGAACCTTCGGGCACATCTTGCGCCGCGTCTTCATAAAGCTCGGACAACAGCAGAATACGCCACCGCAGATTCTCGGCGGCCGAACCAGATAGTTTCATTGCTGCCAGACGCGGGGCAAAAAGTTCGGCAAACGGAACCTCAAGCCCGACGGTTTTCATCTGAGCCCAGACCTCAACAAGAGTTTTGGAAACTGCCTCGGGATTTCCGGTTTCCAATGCGGTTTCGAACCGTTGGATGGCAGCCACGCGGTCCCAGACAGCACCCGAAGCAGCCGGCGAACGTTCGGTATATAGGCCAAGCAACTGATTGGGTGTCAGCGCCCCAATCCGCGTCAATCGTTCAGCAGCTTCGACCTGGGCTTTCCAGCCCGCCACATCGCGCAGATCGGCATTGGCGAACGCCCGTGGTAGTGAAGCCGTGGGCAAACGTTCACCAATGGCTTCGAACAGACGGAACGTAAGCGGATTCGGGTCGTCGGGCTGAGGAAGATACTCGGCCCCTTCGAACAATTCCGGGCTGAGAAAGCGATCGAGCAACGCAAGCTGGTCTTCGGGCAGCACCTGCAGCGCATGAGCGGCTTCGAGTGTCAGAGCAGCTGACGCCCAATCTCCACGACGGGCCTTGCAGAATATTTGCGCTGCGTAATCCCGAGACAAATTCGGCTGCGCGATCAGCGCGGTGCAACTCCGGTCTTCGTCACCCGTCAGCAACGTCGCATTGAACCAGCGTTTGAAACGAGCTTGCGTATCGGTCGGACCGGCCAGCTGAACCAGAGATTGTACCGGATCGGATGCGCCCAATTGCATAAGGCGGTCCAGTCGCGCCATCAGCAATTTGTCTTCTGCCTGTCCTCCGCTCGGGGGACGTGCCTCGGAAAGGAGCAGGGTGAACAGCAGCCGTTGCATTGCGGGGTTGGACTTGACCCGCACCTGCGCGATCAGTTCCGCCAAGCGATCCGCATCGCTGTTCTGCCACAAGTTGACCGGCAGACCTGTGACGGAAGAGGCCACCAAACCCAGCGGTGGCGACAGCGCTTCAAGCGGGGTGACCTGAATATCCGGCTGCAACCCTGTCTGGGTCACAGGCGGTTCCATCAGCACTGTGCCCGGCAGATTTTCTGGGGGGTCGGTCAGCCAGTCAATGATCGACAAGGGCTCCGTCGATTGTGCCTGCGCAGTTCCGGCCAGTAAAAACGCCAGAAGAGTGGTTCTAGTCGGCATTCAAGATGACCGGTTCGCGGACTTCACTTTGAGGAGCGGAAAAGTCCGCACCAAAAAACGGCCCGACATAGGCATACCCAACCAGCCCGATGAAACACAGGCAGATGAGGTAAATCAGGAACTTGATTAAACGGCCCATGGGTGAACGCTGCCTCAATTTTTGCTTTTGCCCAAGTTATAACTAGCATTTTTCTTAAGATCACGTCATTCACGACGAAATGAGCGAAATTAAGCATAACACGGTGCGTTCCGACACAGCGGCGCAGTTTCAACTGCACAAAACCGTCGTTTTGGTCGGAATGATGGGGGCTGGAAAGACTGCGGTGGGCCGGGCTCTGGCGGCTCGGCTCGGCGTTCCCTTTCTCGATAGCGATTCCGAGATCGAATCGGCGGCCAACATGACCATCCCCGAGATCTTTGCACGCGATGGTGAGGCGTTCTTTCGCAGCAAGGAAAGTCAGATCATCGGGCGGCTTCTGGACGAAGAAAAAGGCATCCTGTCGACCGGAGGCGGCGCGTTTCTGGCAGAAGGCAATCGAAAAATGATCTCAGATCGCGGTGCATCTGTGTGGTTGCGGGCCGATCTGAGCGTGTTGTGGAATCGCGTCAAACATAAAGACACGCGCCCGTTGCTGCGTACGGCAGACCCGTATGCAACGTTGCGCGGTTTGTACGAGGCGCGGGTGCCGATCTATGAACAGGCCGATCTGGTGGCTGACTCAGATGGCGAAACCGCAATCGAAGATATGGTGGATCGGGTGATTGCCGCATTGGTGACGCGCCCGGATATATTGGAACGAATTTAATGCATCAAACCGTACATGTTGATTTGGCCGAGCGTTCTTATGATGTAGAGATCGGCCCCGGCCTTTTGGCGCAATCAGGGGAACGGATTGCCCCGTTGTTAAAGCGCCCGCGCGTCGCGGTTCTGACTGATGAAACGGTCGCGGGCATGCATCTGGACGCCCTGCGCGATGGCTTGGCATCAGCCGGGGTCGGGATGAGCGCCCTGGCGCTACCAGCAGGTGAAGCGACCAAAAGCTGGCCGCATTTTGAGCGCGCTGTAGAATGGTTGCTGGCAGAGAAGGTCGAACGGAACGACATCGTCGTTGCGCTAGGTGGGGGTGTGATCGGTGATCTGGCGGGATTTGCTGCAGCAGTGATGCGGCGCGGGGTGCGCTTTGTTCAGATACCGACCTCGCTGCTGGCACAGGTCGACAGCTCGGTTGGCGGCAAGACCGGGATCAACGCGCCACAGGGCAAGAACCTGATTGGAGCGTTTCACCAGCCGTCACTGGTGTTGGCCGACACGGACGTGCTGGGCACGTTACAGGCGCGGGACTTTCTCGCTGGATATGGCGAAGTCGTCAAATATGGACTGCTGGGCGATGCCCAGTTCTTTGAGTGGCTTGAAGATAACGGGCCTCTGTTAGCATCCGGCGACATGGCTGCGCGCGTGCAGGCCGTCACACGCTCGGTTCAGATGAAGGCCGATATCGTGGCACGCGACGAGACCGAGCAGGGCGACCGGGCGCTGCTCAATCTTGGTCATACTTTCTGCCACGCGCTTGAGGCTGCAACCGATTATTCTGATCGATTGCTGCACGGTGAAGGTGTCGCCATCGGCTGTGCGCTGGCGTTTGAAACTTCTTCTCGGTTGGGGCTTTGCCCGCAAGAAGATCCAAGCCGTGTCAGGGCGCATTTGCGCGCCATGGGCATGAAGACTGATCTGGCCGATATTCCGGGTGAACTGCCGGATGCAGAAACACTGGTCGATCTGATGGCGCAGGACAAAAAGGTAATGGATGGCCAGTTGCGTTTCATTATGGCACGAGGCATCGGACAGGCGTTCGTCACTTCAGAAGTGCCGCGCGAGACAGTGGTCTCGGTGCTTGATGATGCGCTGGCCGCCTGCTGAGATTCAGCGCCCCTGGATTACCATCAGCTCGCCGATGTTTTCGCGGGTGATATAGCCAACCATGTGTCCCGATTTGGTACAAACAGCAATTGCGGGTGCACCTTTATGCAGGCCATTCAGAACTTGATCCAAACCGCTGGTGAGCGCGACTTGTGGTATGTCCTTATCCATAATCGACGCTGCAGGCTCGGATCGGGGATGGTCGCTTGCTAACGCTGCGAACAGTCGGTCACGGGTGACAAAACCCAAAAGGCTGCCATCCTCGGCCAAGACCGGAAACTCGTGCTGGGTCGTATGAATGACCGCTTGAGCCGCCGTCGCCAACGTATCATCGGGCGACAATGCCTTGAACTCGGTGATCATCGCATCCCGGGCCTTAACACGCCGCGCAACCGAACGTAGCGCAACGTCCTGGTTTTCGGAATTCGCGGCAATGAAGACAAAGACGGCGATCAGAACCAGTATCGGGTTGCCAGAGGTCAGCCCCAGAAAGCCAAGCCCGACCGCTACGATCTGACCGCCAAGGGCGGCGATCCGCGTGGCCTTGGTACGTTCCATCTTCATACATAGCAAGGCGCGGAATACACGCCCGCCGTCCATCGGAAATGCCGGGATCATGTTGAAGGCCGCCAGCAGCAGATTCACATAGGCCAGACGGCTCAATAGGTTCGTGCCTGCCGAGTCGATCTGGGCCAGCGATCCAAGTTGTATCCCCGCGCCTAAAACCACAAGGATGGCCCAGATGACGACGTTTACGGCCGGGCCTGCTAAGGCGACCCAAACCTCCTGCATCGGTTTTTCTGGCATCCGCTCAAGACGTGCCAGTCCACCGATTGGCAGCAAAGTGATATCAGGGGTGCGAATCCCGTATCGCCTTGCCATGAGCGCGTGACCGAATTCATGCGCCACGACACAAGCAAACAAAGCCAGAACGAACAGGATGTTGTTGAGCGCAGCGGGCCAACCGCCGCTGGAATACGCTGCAAAACCAACCCAGGCGAGCAGCAGGAAGAAGGTGACATGGACCCTCAGTTCCGAGCCGAGCAATCGGCCAAGTGAGAAGGACCATGCCATGTTGTTTCTCCGTTTGGTTTAGAACGGAATCTCGTCGTCATCGATGCCGCCGGATGCAGGGGCAGGGGCGCTGGACTGGCCGCCATAGGGATCACCATAGCCTCCTCCGGCCTGACCACCGCCATAGCCACCACCGCCGCCACCGCCTTCACCGCGGGCATCCAGCATAGTCAGCTCGCTGCGGTAAGGGCGCAGGACAACCTCAGTCGAATAGCGATCCTGCCCCGACTGATCCTGCCACTTGCGGGTCTCTAACTGGCCCTCGACATAGACTTTGCTGCCTTTACGCAAATACTGCTCGGCAACGCGAACCAGAGGTTCCGAAAAGATGGCGACTGTGTGCCATTGGGTTCGATCCCGACGCTCACCAGTGTTGCGGTCTTTCCATGTCTCTGACGTTGCGATGCGCAGGTTGCACACCTTACCACCGTTCTGGAACGACCGCACCTCGGGGTCGGCACCGAGATTGCCGATCAGAATGACCTTGTTGACTGAACCCGCCATATATTCCCTCGTTTTACTCTGACTGGATGGCGCCCGAATCTGGCGCTGTATTCTGGTGCTGACCCTATACGGGCTACGACTTGGTTGAAACATGATTGATCGTGCAACGCTGAGCAGGAAAACATTAGGACTGTCTTAACCAAGCTTTCATTTCCGGCTGATTTAACTATAATCTGATTGGTTGTTGAGGGTGCAGGATTGGCATTAATGCGTTTTCTGGTCGGCGGTATCTCGGTATTGGGTCTTTGTCTGACGTCGTTCGCGACGCAGGCAGAAACGCTGTCCACCAAGAATCGCAAGGCGATATTCCTCAAGCAATCCAAGGTTTTGGATAATCGGGCCGCTACGCAATATCGCGGCTCTGAACGGCTTAAACCCAAGACCGAGCGTGGGAAATTCGTCAAGCGTTACTCTGGTAACTATCGAGGCCAGTATCTGGATCATGCCAGAAAAGCAGCGCGGCAACATAACGTGCCGGAAGAACTTTTCCTGCGACTTGTTCAACAAGAAAGCGGGTGGAACCCGAATGCCAAATCCCACAAAGGGGCCTTGGGTCTTGCGCAACTGATGCCCCAGACCGCGCGGCTGCTTGGCGTCAATCCGCACGATCCGATCCAGAATCTGGAGGGTGGTGCGCGTTATCTTTCCTGGCAATACCGCAAGTTCAAGTCCTGGCGCCTTGCACTGGCAGCTTACAATGCAGGGCCCAAAGCAGTTGAAAAGCACGGCGGAATTCCACCCTACAAGGAAACCCAGAACTACGTAAAAGTGATCTGGGGGGGCTAGCTGCGCCGCAGCGTGTCTGTTTCTTGATCTACCGCCAAACGCTGTCCTAGTCTGATTGAATAACTTTTCGGACTGGTGCGAATTGCGATGATCCAAGATCGACCCAACATACCGCCCGAAACAATGGCGAACTGGCAGCGTTTGGTCGACCTTGTTTCGCAGCTGGCCGATGTGCCCGCCACTTTGATCATGAAGACCGAAGCGCCGGATCATGCGGTTCTGATCACATCGGATCATCCAGAAAACCCATACCCGGTCGGCATGAATTTTCGACTGAACCCCAAGCTCTATTGTCAGGGCGTTCTGGAACGCGACGGCGAATTTGTTGTCGAGGACGCAACCTGTGACCCGGCCTGGAGCGACAATGAGGACATGGAGCATGGTATGTCCTTCTATATCGGTTTTCCGCTGAAGTGGCCGGATGGTTCGGTATTCGGAACAATCTGCGTCTTGGACCGTCACCGCAATCGCCGAGCCTTGTTGTTTCGTGAAGGTTTGGCACAGTTTGCGCGCATGGTTGAATCGGATTTGGCTTTGATCCAAGAGGTTTACCTGCGCCGAGCGCTGGAAGTGAAGCTGAATGAAACTCTGGCGCAACTGGAGCACCGCGTCGCGGCGAGGACGCGTGAGCTGCAGGAAACAAACACGGCGCTACGGGTGCTGCTGACCAGTTTGGACGACGATCGGAAAGACCGGGATCAGGATATCGTAGATCAGGTTCGCACGTTGGTGTTGCCTTATCTGGACAAGTTGCGCGGGCTATTGACCGAAGGCGACGCCTCGCAAGTTTATCTGGATCTCGCCGAGCGTAATCTGCAAGAGATTACTTCAATGATTTCCGACAAACTATCGGATGCGTTTTCGGTCATGACGCCGACTGAGATCGAAATTGCTCAGCTGGTCATGTCGGGCAAAACCACGAAAGATATCGCCCGGGCGCTGTCGCGCGAAACTTCTACAATTGATTTTCATCGTAACAATATTCGTCGAAAACTTGGCCTCGAAGGCCGTGATCAGAACTTGCGAAGCCATCTTTTGTCGATTTCGTGATTTCTGAATATGGGGATTTCCCCCATATTCCCCCCCGATTTTTCTGATCTGAGCAACCTGTGCCACGCGCGCTAGGCTGGTCGCAAGGGTGCGGACCAAGCCGGGCCTTTTCAACTCGGGAGGATAAAAATGGATCGCAAAGATCTGAAACCCACAATTCTAAACGGAGAACGCGACACATTGGCAAGTGGTCTGTCGCGTCGGTCGTTCTTTATGGCTGCCGGGGCCGCCGGCGTCGGTGCAGGGGCCTCACTGTTGGGTAGCAAACCGGCCGAGGCGCAATCGCAGGCCTGGCTGCAGCCTGGCAATAATAACCACGTAATCGATCTACAGGGCTCGACTGGTCAGGCAAGCACGGGAGCGGTTGGAATAGATTATTACGGTCACTGCGCGATTAAAATCACCTCTCCAAACGGAGCGACCGTGTTGTTTGATCCTTGGCGCGATGATCCCTCCGGCGCATGGGGCCTGTGGTTCCGCAACGAGTTCCCGCAGATCCCAGTTGATATCACTATGTCCACTCATGCTCATTTTGACCATGACGCTATCGAGCGGCCAAGTTCCACAATGGTTTTAGACAGGATGGCGGGCAATTTTGAATTTGCTGATCTTAAGATCACAGGTTTTGCTGACAAACATGCCTGCGTTGCGCCGGGTTGGTACGAATGGACCAACGCCTTGGCCGAGTTTGGCGCGGAAGCTTGTCCGCCCAACAACGTCGGACATATGGATATGGTGGTCTACCTTGTCGAAACCGGAGGCATTCGCACCTTGATCTGGGGCGACAACCGCCACAATCCGCCTCAGGAGTTCTGGGATGCTATAGGACAGGTAGACGTGCTGACTTTGCCCGTCGACGGATCGGAACACATCCTTAGCTTCGATCAGGGCAACGATATTGTCGCCAAGCTCAAGCCCAAGATCATCATCCCGACGCATTACCTCAATGATGTTACGTCATACACGCTTACGACGCTGCAGACCGCAGACGATTGGGTAAAAAGCCAGCAGAGTTACAAGATGCTCGACAGCGCCAGTCTAAAACTGGAAGCCGGAGATGTGGCGGGTATGAATCAGGAGTTCATGCACTTCGGCAACAACGTGATGACGGGCTGATTACGATCAGAAACTGCCACTCACCCACGACCTGCGTCGCCTGTCTCCCCAAAAAACGTGACGCAAATTGAAAGGGCCGGTCTTTGACCGGCCCTTTTCTTTCGTTCGCGCGGATTTATTCGGCCGCAATTTTGATAACCGGCTCCATTTTGGCCAGAATGTCTTCGGCAAGGTGACATTTCACCTGATGACCATCCGCAAGTGTTTGCACCGGAGGCACATGGGATTCGCATCGCCCATCCGGCACTTCTGATTTCCAGCGACAGCGTGTTTGGAACGGGCAACCCGGCGGCGGGTTCATGGCCGAGGGGATATCGCCCTCAAGCACGATGTGCTGTTTTTCGATCGATGTGTCCGCGATTGGAACCGCACTTAGCAATGCCTCAGTGTAGGGATGATAGGGTGGGCTAAAGACCTGATCGGTGGTGCCCAGTTCAACCACATGCCCCAGATACATCACCATCACACGGTCACTGAGATAGCGCACGATTGAAAGGTCGTGACTGATGAACAGCAGCGTGGTTTTGTGCTCGCGCTGAATCTCCATCAACAGGTCCGTAACGGCAGCTTGTACAGATACGTCCAGTGCCGACACCGGTTCATCCGCAACCACGATCCGTGCATCACCGGCAAAGGCGCGGGCGATACCGACGCGCTGCTTCTGACCGCCTGATAGCTGGCGTGGCATCCTGTCCGCGAAGGCGCGGGGCAATTTCACGAGATCCAGCAGTTCCAGCATCCGCTTCTTGCGATCGGCCTCGGAGTCACCGACGCCAAAGATTTCCAGCGCCCGGATGATTTGACGGCCTACGGTCATCGACGGGTTCAGCGTGTCGAACGGGTTCTGAAACACCATCTGCACTTCGCCAACGGTCTTGGCGTCGCGTTCTTCGATGGGCACGTCCTCGATATTGCGATTGTCCAGCAGGATCTGCCCGTCGGTGGCTGTTTCTAGCCCCATCAAAACCTTCGCAAAAGTGGATTTGCCGCAACCGGATTCGCCGACAATGGCAAGCGTCTCGGATTCATGCGCTTCAAAGCTTAGCGTCTCATTGGCCTTGACCACTTTGGTTTCACCACCGCCGAACAATGCATTCGCAGCCACCTCATAGTATTTCTTGAGGTTATCCATTTTCAGAACAGTCCGGCCAATCTCGCCTTTCTCTTTCTGCTCACCTACTGTGATCGGTGCGTTCCAGTCGATTTCCTGGAATTTCAGACACCGCGTATGATGGCGGTCATTGCCCGGCACCGCCTCCATCAGAATGTCTTTTGCGTCACAGCGACCTTCTTCGAAATAGTCACAGCGCGGGCCAAAATTACAGCCTGGGGGGCGCTCATGGGGCAGGGGAAAGTTCCCCGGGATGGCAACCAGCGGGCGCGAGTTCTTATCTGCCCCCGGCAGCGGGATCGAGCGGAACAGCGCCTGCGTATACGGGTGCTGCATTTCGTCGAATACATCCTTGATCGAGCCACGCTCGACGGCCTCACCTGAATACATCACACACAGCCGGTCGCAGGTTTCCAGCACCAGACCCAGATTGTGCGAAATGAACAGCATCGAGGTGCCGTATTTCTTGCCCAGATCCTTGACCAACTCGACCACGGCGGCCTCGACCGTCACGTCCAGAGCGGTTGTTGGCTCATCCAAGATCAACAAGGCAGGTTTCGACATCAGCGCCATCGCAATCACGATCCGCTGCTGCTGACCGCCTGACAGCTGATGCGGGAACGAGTTCAGCATCCGCTCAGGGTCGGGCAGGCGTACATCGGTGACCACTTCCAACGCACGAGCATAGGCCTCTTCGGCACCAACGCCCTCATGAATCATTGGCACTTCCATCAGCTGTTTGCCGATCTTCATCGCCGGATTCAGCGAGGCCATCGGCTCCTGATAGATCATCGCGATTTCATTGCCACGTATGTCGCGCAGCTCTTCGGTGGTCATTTCACCCAGATCACGCCCTTTGAACTTGATCGAGCCACCGACGATGCGGCCATTCTTGCCCAAATCCTGCATGACACCCAGCGCCACGGTAGATTTCCCACAACCTGATTCACCCACCAAACCGACGGCTTCGCCGGGTTGCACACTGACCGAGAAATCCATCACGGCAGGGATCTCACGAAGGCGGGTAAAGAAGGAAATCGAAAGCTTGTCGATCTCCAGGATTGGCCCGTCATAATCCGCCAGTTTGTTCATCTTATTACTCCTCGCGAGAGTCCGGGGGTTCCCCTTCATCTGGCTAAAAATATCTCGGGGGTCCGGGGGCAGAGCCCCCGGCCTCGATCACAATCAGTCCTTCAGACTTTCTTCGCGCAGACCATCCGCCAGCAGGTTCAAGCCAAGAACCAGCGACAGCAATGCCAGCGCGGGCGGCAGTGCGGGATGTAGATAGATCGACAGAAGCTTGCGCCCCTCGTTGATCGTCGAGCCCCAGTCCGGGCTTTCCGGTGGCAGCCCCAGCCCAAAGAAACCCAAGGTTCCAAGCAGGATGGTCGTGTAGCCGATGCGCAGGCAGAAATCGACGATCAGCGGACCACGCGCGTTGGGCAGGATTTCCCACAGCATGATGTACCATGGACCCTCGCCGCGCGTTTGGGCCGCAGCCACATAGTCGCGAGTTTTGATGTCCAGCGCCAGTCCGCGCACGATGCGGAACACGGTCGGTGAGTTCACGAAGACCACCGAGACGAACACCACCAGAATACCGCCTGGAATATCGAACAGATCAAGGTAGGTCGGGAGACCCCAGATGCGGTAGCTGTCGGTGTTGATGATGTAGCCACCGGTCGAAATCAGCGACAGGTAGAGCCAGAGCGCAACACCCAGAACCCCGATCAACAAAGGCGTTCGAAAACTGGGACGCGTATAGAAACGCGAATTCAGCAGAACGCCGAGGAAGATGATCGGGAACACGAACAGGATCGCGGCCATATAGTTCGGCACGCCGGTCGCTACGATCTCGGGCGTGACCAAAAGGTAGAACAGCAAGATCACGGGAAAGGCCAGGATCAGGTTCGCGAGGAATGACAGGAGCGTATCCAGACGCCCGCCATAGTAGCCTGCGGGTAAACCCAGAGTGATACCAACCATGAAGGCAAACATCGTCGCCAGCGGCGCGATCTGCACGACGATCCAGGCACCTTTAACCATACGGCTAAAGACGTCGCGCGCGAGGTTATCTCCACCCAGCAAATACCAAGCGTATTGACCGTCCTCCAGATTGGGAAGCGGGGTGCCCGGCACCTTGTTCTTCATGCCTGAGACCTGCGACAGCGGATCGTGGGTTACGATCAGATCGAGTGCGCCAAATATGCCGGTGAACACCCAGAACATCACAAGGCCAAAGCCGATCATACCAATGGGGCTGTCGAACAGCTTGCCGTATAGGCCCAGCTTGCGCTTGAACGCAATCGACATCGCATAAAGGATGATCAGCGACAGCCAGACGGGCAGAAACTGCTGAGAGATTGCGCCGATGATGCCAGCACTGGTCCCCATCAGGATGCCAAGGACAATGTACGCCACCGCAATTCCCACACTTGCCAGAAAGCTATATCGCAGCGCCGATTGTATCAGGATTCTCAGGCCAGAGCTCGAACTGAGCGTCCCATCGGCATTCACAATCATCTGATCTTCGGGCAGCACGATACTTGCCAGCATCCAGACAACGATGGACAAAAGCATCAGTCCCAACGCAAGCATCAACAGCGGGTTCAGGAAGGCGATAGAGCCGGTCCAGGTAAGTGGTTCCATGATCTATCCCTCCTTACGAAATGCGGATGCGCGGGTTGAGGTAGACATAGCCGATATCCGAGATCAGCTGCGTCACCAGCACCACAAAGACCGACACGACCGAGATCGCCAGCAGAAGCTGTATGTCATTGTTGCCCGCCGCCTGTACAAGCGCCCAGCCAAAACCCTTGTAGTTGAACAGGGTCTCGACGATCACGACACCATTCAGCAGCCATGGGAACTGCAGCATAATGACAGTAAAGGGCGCGATAAGCGCGTTGCGCAGCGCGTGTTTCATGACGATATTCGGGAATGACACGCCTTTCAGACGCGCCGTCCTGATGTATTGCGCCGTCATCACCTCGGTCATTGAGGCGCGGGTCATCCGGGCGATATAGCCCATCCCGTAAAGCGCGATGGTCAGAACTGGTAGGAAGAAGTTCTCGAACGTCGGGTTCTCCATCGCTTGCGTGGCGGTGCCTTTGAACCATTTCAACCCGACGGCGGAGGATGTGAAGATCGCTATGAAGATAACGCCCGAGACGTATTCTGGCGTCGCCGTCGTCGTGATGGCAAAGGTTGAAAGCGTCCGGTCAGTGGCCGAACCTTCCTTCATCCCGGCCAGGATGCCCAGAATGAGTGCCGAAGGGACCATCAGCAGCATCACCCAGAACATCAGCCGTCCGGTCAGTGCCAGCCGGTTGCCAACAACGGTAGAGACCTCTTCCTTGAAGACAGTTGAATATCCCCAGTACCCCTGCAGGATACCGCAGAAATTCGGAGATTCCTCGGCAGTTTTGCCTGGCAGGATACATCTGCCCTGAACGGTACCGTCCTCATTCGTGTGTCGGAACGAGGGCAGGACACCCAGCCATTCACCGTATTTGATCGGCGTGGACTGGAGGTAGCCGTTTTTCTCTAGATAGCTTTCGACCTGTTCATCAGACATCCGGAAATTGCCCTGCGTCTTCGCAAGTTTTTCCAGGTTCGGATAGAGATTGGTAAGGAAGAAGACCAGGAATGTCAGGCACAACGCTGTAAGCAGCATAATCCCCACACGCCTTAGAATGAAAAGTCCCATGTTAGCCCCTGTTGATCGGCTGGCGTGACAGGCATTTCGCCCCACGCGTTGCTATTATTCTGGTCGCCGTATTGAGGACGAAGGGCCGCGCCAGTTCGGCGCGGCCCTTGTAGGTTTCGGCTTAGGAAGTCAGGCCGAACTTATAAAGCTGCGGCAGGTCCGCAATGTGCTTTTCGACACCGACCATATTGTCGCGGTGGTGACGCATCGCGGTCCGCCAATAGGGCTGGATGACCACGCCTTCGTCGATCATGATCGTCTGCAGCTTCGCCATCACCTCACGGCGCATATCGACATCCGCGATCGAGTTCGCCTCGGCCAGCAGCTTGTCGAACTCTTCGTTAGCAAAACCAGATTCATTCCAAGCGACACCCGACTTATACGCCAGTGCCAGAACCTGCGTGCCCAGCGGGCGGTGGTTCCAGTTGGTCGAGGAATACGGGTACTTGGTCCAGTCGTTCCAGAATGTCGAACCGGGCAGAACCGTGTGCTTTGCCTTGATGCCCGCATCGTTCAACTGAGCCACTACCGCAGCCGTGGTATTGCGACGCCAGTCATCGTCGATCGACTGCACTTCGTGCTCGAAATCGCCCATACCCGCTTCGTCCATCAGCGCCTTTGCGCCTGCCGGATCGTAAGGGATACGCGTCACAGCCGAGTCGTACTCGGGGTGCATCGGGCCGACATGACAGTTGTCGGCAGTGATGCCGTAGCCGGACATGCCAAGTTCAAGGCAGACGGCGTTGTCAACTGCCATGGCAAGGGCCTGACGGACCCTCTTATCGCCATAGATTTTGTTGCCATCGGCGTCTTCAGCCAGCTGGTTGGGGCGAATGACAATGGTAAAGCCCGATGGGATTTCCGAGCGGACAAGGCCAATACTGTCAAAGATGTCGACAAACTCGCCAACCGATTCCCAGTTCATATCGATCTCTTCGGCCTCATAGGCGGCCAGGAAAGCAGCAGGGTCAGTGCCATAATCGATGAATTCGATCCGGTCGATATAGCCGCCTTTACCAGCTTCGTAGCCCCACCAATCAAAGCCTTCGTTGCGGACCAGTACGCCCTTCACGCCGACCTCATGGCTTTCGGGCATCATGAAACCCGTACCAACTGGGTTGGACAGCATATCATTTGCATCAAAGCTGCTGTGTACGATTGCACCCGGATAATCTGCCATGCCGGGGATGATCGTGATATCCGGCGCGTTGCACTTCAGCTTGACTGTATGCGAGTCGACAACGGTGATGGCGCCATCTGCGGCTTTCTGAGTGCTCTCATCCATCAGTGAGGCCATGCGCGAGGCCATCGAGTTCCCTTCCAGAGACCCGTCGCACCAACCTTCGATATTGCGAGCTACGTCTTCGGCAGTGAAATCGTCACCATTGTTCCACTTCACACCTTTGCGGACGTTCAGCGTGTATTCAGTGGCGTCATCATTGGCTTCCCAGCTTTCCAGCAGCATGGGTTTGAACGAGCCGTCATTATTGTATTCGACAAGATATTCCAGCCAGCCAGCCGTGAAGGTTGCGATCTGCGTCCAGTCATATGTGCGCGGGTCTTTCAGTGCGCGCACTTCCATTTGATAGCGGATGGTGCCGCCACGCTGAGGTTCGGCAGCGGCTGCCGGTGACTGCAGGCCAATCATGCCATATGCGGTCGGTACGGCAACGCCCAGCGCGGTTACACGGGCCAGAAATTCACGACGGCTCAGATTGCCCTCACGATATTCCTTGGCGTGCATCTCTGCCGCCCAATGCATCGGCTTTCCGTTGATTGTCTGGTTTTCCATAGATGTCTCCCTGTGACACATAATTTTTTTAGATTTCGTGTTTCTGATTGATAGAGCCGGGCACTACAGGGACCGTTTGGTCTCGGTTGGTAGGGCCACGGGCTTGGATTTACGATTTATCAACATCCCCATAGCCGCATTCGGCACCAGTTTTTTCCCTGCGTCAATGTTGGAAATCGTCATAGATGGTACAAAAACGACATCCGGGCAGAAAGTGAGGTTCGGAAAGTTTCAATGTGAAAGGAACCGAGTCGCGTTGTGACGGATAGATGGATACATATCTATCCCTCACCATAGTGCTGATTAAAGCGTTGTTATATTAGGCTTTATCGTCTCCGGCGACTGCAGCCTTCAACACGCAGCGTCAAGGTGATGCCAGAACTTCATGCGCGCACGGAACCATGTGCGTTGGCGCTTGGCAAACTGACGTGTCGCGATCGTCGCTTTTTCGCGCGCCTCATCCAGTGTCATGCGGCCGTCCAGGTAGCCCATTAGCTCCGGAACGCCGATCGCTTTACAGGCGGGAAAAGAGGGGTCATAGCGATCGCGCATGGCCTCCACTTCCTCTATAGCTCCTTGGTCCAACATCAGGTCGAACCGTCGGTTGATGCGATCCAGCAGCCAGTCTTTTCTGGCGTCGAAAACAATCGGTACCGTGTTTTGAATATCCAGTATCGGGGCGGGTGTGTCAGCCTGCCAATCCGAAAGGGATCGCCCGGTTGCGTTCTGAACCTCCCAGGCGCGCTGAACACGCGCGCGGTTTTGGGTGTCGATCCTCTGCAGGGTCAGACCGTCCAAACCCGCGATCAGTTCTTGCAACGGCAACTTATCCGCGTGTTCCCGGATTTCCGGCGGGGTTGCAGGGATATCGGCCATCCCCTCGGTCAGAGCTGTGAAATACAGACCGGTCCCTCCGACGATTATCGGACGAGGGCGTTGCGACAGCATCGGCGTGACCTCTCGCAGCCAATGACCAGTCGAATAGGTCTGGTCATAGGCAACATGCCCATACAAACGGTGCTGTGCGCGGGCCTCATCCTCGGGCGAGGGTCGGGCCGAGATAATACGCCAGCAGTCATAGATTTGACTGGCATCGGCGTTGACAATCACGCCTCCGAAACGCTCGGCGATCAACAGCGCCAGCGCCGATTTGCCCGAGGCAGTGGGCCCGGCGATCAATACAGGTTTGTCATCGGGAATCGACGGCAATTGCGCCAAAAGCCGGTTCTCAGAGTTGTCGGCCATGACTGGTTGCCCCGTTCCTGACTATCCGCATTGAACCTGCGGAGGTTTTGCTTCATTTTGCGCCGGAAAATAACCCCGTGCCAGCCCGGAGCGCAACATGAGCCTTTCCCCTTCCGTCGAGACCACCGAGACCCCAAAAACAACATATGACCGTGTCATGTTGAAGATTTCCGGCGAGGCGCTGATGGGAGATCAGGGATTCGGACTGCATCCGCCCACCGTTCAGCGCATCGCGCAAGAGGTCAAATCGGTTCATGATCTTGGTGTTGAGATTTGCATGGTCATCGGGGGTGGCAATATCTTCCGTGGTCTGTCTGGATCTGCGCAGGGGATGGAGCGTACGACAGCCGACTACATGGGCATGCTGGCGACTGTCATGAACGCGCTGGCGATGCAATCCGCTCTGGAGGGGGTAGGGGTCTTTACACGTGTAATTTCGGCCATTCGGATGGATGAGGTGTGCGAGCCTTACATTCGCCGCCGTGCTGTTCGTCACCTTGAGAAAAAGCGGGTTTGCATCTTTGCCGCAGGAACCGGGAACCCCTATTTCACCACCGATACCGCTGCGACTCTGCGTGCTAACGAAATGGCGTGTCAGGCGATCTTCATGGGCAAGAACGGTGTGGATGGCGTATATGACAAAGACCCCAAGGTGCACGCGGATGCAGTGCGCTATGATCAGGTTTCTTATGACGATGTTTTGGCCAAGCGGCTGCGCGTGATGGACGCATCGGCCATTGCATTGGCGCGCGACAACAATCTGCCACTGATCGTCTTCGGTCTGGATGAACCCGGCGGGTTCCGCGGCATCCTGGCGGGTGAGGGGACTTATACCAAAGTTCAGGGCTAATGCTGATTTGAACAACACTGAGCCGGGCATCTCTGCCCGGCATTTTCGTACTTAAAAGAAACTGAGCCCGGCGTGAGCCAATGACGTCGTCAGTGCACGCATTGCGTGGCGGCAAAAAATACCATTAACGCAATCACTTGACCCAACCTTCTGCCTCTGGCTATCTGGCCGGGTCCGCTGGTGGTGATGGGGCCATCATGGGGGCTGCCGTCGATCCTTACCCGTTCCAAGGACCTGCGGCTGGGCTGGAAGACCTGCCTTGTTTTCGGGGATGTCCGGACTTTGCGCTGGCAACAACCCGGACTGTAGTGCATGATAAGGGAGAGAGATGCGATGGGCGCTCTTGATATTGAATTCGTTCGGGCACAGTTCCCGGCCTTTTCGGAACCCAGCCTTCAGGGACAGGCCTTTTTTGAGAATGCAGGTGGATCCTATACCTGCAAACCTGTGCTTGTTCGGTTGAGCCGGTTCTACACCCAGCGAAAGGTTCAGCCCTACGCGCCCTATGAGGCGAGCCGTGCGGGTGGCGCGGAAATGGACGAAGCACGAGCGCGACTTGCCGCGATATTGGGGGTGGAAACAGATGAGCTGAGCTTTGGCCCTTCGACGACGCAGAACACCTATGTACTGGCTCAGGCATTCCGGCAGTGGATGCAGCCGGGCGAAGCGATTGTCGTGACCAATCAGGACCACGAAGCAAACTCGGGGCCCTGGCGGCGATTGGCCGATGAGGGGATCGAAATTCGGGAATGGAAGATTGATCCGGAGAGTGGGTCTTTGAACCCGCAAGATTTGGAGAATTTGCTGGACGAGAAAGTGCGGCTGGTGTGCTTTCCGCATTGCTCGAATGTCGTTGGGGAAATCAACCCGGTCACGGAAATCACCGCGATCGCCCATGCTGCGGGTGCTTTTGCCTGTGTCGACGGGGTTTCTTACGCACCGCACGGGTTCCCCAATGTCGGTGATCTGGGCCCTGATATCTATCTGTTTTCCGCCTACAAAACCTATGGCCCGCATCAGGGTTGCATGGTTATTCGACGAGCTTTGGGTGAATTGCTGCCCAACCAAGCGCATTATTTTAACGGCGACACTCTTTTTAAGCGGTTCACACCAGCCGGGCCTGACCATGCTCAGATCGCGGCCAGCGCAGGCATGGCGGACTATGTGGACCTGCTTTGTGCCCATCATGGAGGACCGGAAACAGGAGCTTCGGCAAGGGGGTCCTTTGTGCATGATCTGATGCGGGAACACGAGGTCACTTTATTGCAACCTCTGCTGGACGCGGTCAAAGACCGGAACGCTCTGCGCCTCATCGGACCGTCTGATGCCAGCCGGCGTGCACCGACGGTAGCGTTAAGTCTGAATAAGAAGGCCGAGCCTGTTGCTGCCGAGCTTTCCAAACACGGTATCATGGCAGGTGGCGGTGATTTCTACGCACATCGCCCGTTGCAAGCGATGGGCGTTGACGCAGAACAAGGGGTCTTGCGCCTTAGCTTTACACACTACACCAGTCGACAGGAAATTGATCAGCTTTTGGAGGCGCTTGACCGCGTTTTGTGATCCAGTTTCTGCGGCGCTTCGTAGTTCGAAGAAAACATGGGGCGGACATGAATTTTGATCATTCTCCGATCATTTTGTGGTTCAGGCGCGATCTTCGGTTAGGAGATCATCCGGCGCTGAGCGCGGCGGTGCAATCAGGTCGACCCATCGTGCCCGTATTTGTTCTCGATCATCAGGTTCAGACTTTGGGTGCCGCGCCGAAATGGCGCCTTGGTCTGGGCCTTGACGCTTTTGCCGGCAGGCTTGAGCAGCTTGGCAGCAAGTTGATACTGCGCCAGGGTCAAGCACTGGATGTTCTTTGTGAACTGGTCAGAGAAACTGGGGCAGGCTCCGTATTCTGGACGCGGGCTTATGATCCGGAGGCGATCAACAGGGATACCCAGATCAAGGCCGCTTTGACCGAACAGGGTATCCAGGCACAGTCTTTTGCTGGCCAACTTCTGTTTGAGCCTTGGACGATCGCCACCAAAACCGGCCAGCCGTTTCGGGTCTTCACTCCGATGTGGCGATCAGTGCAGGGGCGCGAAGTCTCTTTGCCCGAGCCCGTGCCCACGCGGCTTATGACGCCGAAAACCTGGCCTGCGTCCGATCAATTGTCTGATTGGCGACTGGATCGGGATATGCAGCGCGGGGCCGCAGTGGTCCGCCCGTTTGTCCACCCGGGCGAAAATGCGGCGCTGGACCAGTTGGATGCGTTTCTAGAACGTATTGATCAGTATCGCGAACAGCGGGACCAACTGGATCAATCTGGAACCTCTGATCTTTCAGAATACCTTGCTCTGGGCGAGATCGGGCCGCGTACAATCTGGCATCGAGTGCAAATCGCCGACCAAACCGGGGCGCATGGTGGTGAAGGCTATCTGCGTCAGCTTGTGTGGCGTGAGTTCGCATATCACTTAATGTACCACTGGCCGCATCTTCTGAGTGCCAATTGGAAGCCTGAATGGGACGCATTCCCTTGGAATACTGATCCCGACACGCCCGAAGTGCGCGCGTGGCGTCAGGGAAGAACCGGAATTCCGCTTGTCGATGCCGGTCTAAGACAAATGTATGTCACCGGACGCATGCACAACCGAGCGCGGATGATTGTCGCGAGTTATCTGACAAAGCATCTGATGACGCATTGGAAAATCGGCGCCGACTGGTTCGGGGATTGCCTGATCGACTGGGACCCAGCTGCAAATGCGATGGGATGGCAATGGGTGGCCGGTTGCGGCCCTGATGCCGCACCGTATTTCCGTATCTTCAATCCCGACACACAGCGCGAGCGGTTTGATCCAAACTCAGGTTATGTGCGTCGCTGGATTGCCGAGGGCCAATCCGAGCCGCCATCGACCGCGCTGGCCTATTTTGATGCCGTGCCGCGATCATGGGGGCTTTCTCGTGACCAGATGTATCCCGCACCGGTGGTGGGGCTGAAGGAAGGCCGCGCCCGTGCGTTGGGCGCGTATAATGCCGGAAAAGACCAGTAAGGAACTGAAAACTTGCCAGAAACCGAATCCCGTCCTAGCTTTGACCCGCAACCGCAGAGGGGAGAGCGGATGTTCCTGACGAGCACCGAAGGGCAGGAAAACCTGCCGAGATATTTTACACAAGTCTTCAAGATGCTGAAGAGGATGGAGCGCGGCCGACTTGACATCGCGCTGCCAGACGGACGCATTTTCCGCGCGGATGCGCCCCAACCAGGCCCCGTGGCACATGTGGACATCCACGACCCCGACGTCTTTTCCCGGCTGGTTCGCGAGGGAGAGCTGGGCTTCTCGGACGGCTACCTTGAAGGCGATTGGAGCACACCGGACCTACGCAGTTTCATGGACCTCGTGCATCTGGGAACTGAAACGGTCTACGATGATTTTACCGGACAGTTTCTTGTGCGAGCCTATGAAAGACTGCGGTTCTGGTTGCATCGTAACAACCGGTCGCAGGCGAAAAAGAACATCTCGTATCACTATGATCTCGGCAATGACTTCTATGGCCTGTGGCTGGATGACACGATGACCTATTCCAGCGCCATATTTGAAACGGGTCAGGAAAGCCTCGAAAAGGCGCAAACTGCGAAATATGCCAGCCTGGTGGATGAAATGGGGGCCAAACCGGGGGATCATATCCTTGAGATCGGGTGCGGCTGGGGTGGGTTCGCCGAATATGCCGCGAAAGAGCGTGGGTTGCGCGTCACCGGGCTGACCATTAGCCAAGAGCAGTTGAAGTTTGCTAGAGAGCGAATTGAAAAAGCAGGGCTTTCTGATCTGGTGGAGTTCAAACTACAGGACTACCGCGATGAGCAGGGTCAATATGATGGAATTGCCTCGATCGAGATGTTCGAGGCGGTCGGTCAGAAATATTGGCCCGCATATTTCAACACGGTCCGTGATCGGTTGAAGCCGGGTGCCCATGCCACTTTGCAGATCATCACGGTCGCGGATCATCGTTGGGATATTTACAAGAACGGCGTTGATTTCATTCAGAAATACATCTTTCCCGGCGGGATGTTGCCAGCACCGTCTATCCTTAGAGATCAGATCGATCAGGCGGGGTTGACCGTTGTACGCTCAAAAGAGTTTGGCAAAAGCTACGATCTGACCCTGCGGCGCTGGTACGAGACCTTCAATGCCAAGTGGGATCAGATATCGGAGATGGGGTTTGATGAGCGTTTTCGCCGCATGTGGAATTATTATTTGACCGCATGTGGCGCAGCCTTTGACACCGGTAATTGTGATGTGACACAGATCACGATAGCCAAACCCAGTTGAAGAACGGAAAAATCGGATGCCTACAGCCTCACGTCTCACCGCCGCGTTGTGTCTGCTGGTGATCGCGTTCCTTGTGTCGGGCATGATCATCGACAACGGGGAAGAGGGTAAAGACTATGGTTATTTCACCTACGTGAACATAATCCTGGGTTGGATCTGCGGCTGGGTCGTCATGGGTAAACGTGCTGGCCGTGGCTGGACCGCGGCCGTCAACAACGGTTTGACCGGTGTTGCGGCGCTGGTGTTCTGGGGGCTGTTCGTTCAGGGCACCTACGAGATGTTCAGTCAGGCGATGCGCCATCGGTTTGGTGGTCCGTTTGAGGCTCTGCTTGCCATCTTTCAGATCGGGATTGGCTATGGTGAACAGCTTCTGGCACCGGAAATCCTGCTTACGCTGGGTTTTGGTGCTGTTCTCAGCGGGATACTTACCGAAATTGCCTTTCGCCGCTGGCGTTAAATCTGATCTGCCAATTTGGGGCCTCTGCTTTGTCCAATCTGTTTTTCTATGGCACTTTGCGCCATGTCTCTTTGCTGGAACTCGTCATGGGTCGCAGCGCAGGCGATTTATCGGCGATGCAGGCTGTTTTGCCGGATCACGCCGTATACGCGGTTCAAGATCAACCCTTTCCAATGATTGTCACCGAAAAGGGCAGTAAGGCCAGTGGCGTTCTGGTGCAGGGCCTAGGTGACGTTGAGCGTAGTCGATTGGCCTTCTATGAAGGCGGTTTCGAATATGAACTGCGCCAGGAGACAATCGTGACTGAGGATGGAAAAGAACATCAGGCCTTGGTGTTCTTTCCGGATACTGACATTTGGAAAAAAGGCGCACCGTGGGATCTTGAAACCTGGATCAGGGATTGGGGTGCGCTTTCGGTATTCGCAGCAGACGAGGTGATGGCCCATTACGGAAGAGTCGATGCCTCGGACATCGTGCGCAGCTTTCCAGCCATAAGAACACGCGCCTGGGCCAGATTAGCAGCAAGACAACGTGGAACGGGGGATGAGCGGAGCGTTGCGGATGACGTGATCGTTCATGACCGCAAGCACGCCTATATAAATTATTTTGGGATGGATGAAATTGAACTGCAGCATCGTCAGTATGACGGCGCCCTGAGCCCGGTGCTGCATCGCAGCGGGTTGATGCAGGGGTCTGCAGTGATCGTCCTGCCTTATGATCCGGTGCGCGATACGGTGTTGCTGGTAGAGCAATTCCGTGCGCCCGTGTTCCTGATCGACGACCCCGAGCCGTGGATGTGGGAGCCTGTGGCTGGCATGATCGATCCGGGCGAAACACCTCAGCAGGCGGCCACCCGCGAGGCCATGGAAGAAGCGCAGATTTCACTATGCCAACTGGAATATGCAGGTGGTGCCTATTCATCCAGCGGATCGTCAACAGAATATGTTTATCTCTATGTCGGTCTTGGGGATCTGACTAGTACGGTTGAAAGCGGTGGCCTCGCTTCGGAAGGTGAGGATATCCGCAGCAGAATTCTGCCGTTTGATGAATTCATCAACATGGTAGATGCTCATGTTTTCAAGGATCTGCCGCTTCTAACTCTTGCTTATTGGCTGGCGCGGAACCGCGATCGACTGCGCGCTAAGTGATCCCTGCTTGTGATCGCGTCAGGGCACCTGTAAATCTGCTGCAATACCATATGACAAGAGGATGCCATGCGCATTGCACGAGACCTTGCCGACGCCGTCGGTAAAACACCTTTGATCCGGCTGCGTCGCGTCAGCGAAGAAACGGGATGCGAGATCCTCGGCAAGGCCGAATTCATGAACCCGGGTCAGTCCGTCAAAGACCGTGCTGCGTTGTTTATCATCCGCGATGCGATTGCGCGCGGTGATCTGAAACCCGGCGGCACGATTGTTGAGGGTACGGCCGGGAATACCGGCATCGGTCTGGCGCTGGTTGGTGCCTCGATGGGGTTCAAGACGGTGATCGTCATTCCTGAAACCCAATCCGAAGAGAAAAAGGATATGCTCCGCCTGGCGGGGGCTCAGCTTGTGCAGGTGCCTGCGGCGCCGTACCGTAATCCCAACAACTTTGTGCACTATTCGCGCCGTCTGGCCGAGCAGTTGGCTCAAACCGAACCAAATGGCGCGATTTGGGCCAATCAGTTCGACAATGTCGCCAACCGTCAGGCACATGTGGAAACCACTGGTCCCGAAATCTGGGAGCAGACCGGCGGTAAAGTCGATGGCTTCATCTGTGCCGTTGGATCGGGTGGTACTCTGGCCGGGGTGGCCGAAGCGTTGCAGCCCAAGGGTGTCAAGATCGGTTTGGCTGATCCGATGGGGGCGGGGCTCTATTCCTTCTACACCACTGGTGAGATCGCGATGGAGGGTGGTTCTATCGCAGAAGGTATCGGACAGGTGCGGATTACCAAGAACCTCGAAGGGTTCACACCTGACCATTCCTGGCAGATTACCGATAGCGAAGCGCTGCCCTATATCTTCGATCTGCTGCGCGAAGAGGGTCTGGTGATGGGCGGGTCAACCGCGATCAACATTGCCGGTGCCGTCCGTTTGGCGAAAGAACTGGGGCCAGGGCACACCATTGTTACGATTTTGTGTGACTACGGCACCCGCTATCAATCCAAACTGTTCAATCCTGAATTCCTGCGTGAAAAGGAACTTCCCGTACCCGATTGGATGACCGATGCGCCGCGCAGTATTCCTGGCGTGTTTGAGGACGTGTGATGCTGCAACAGGTCCGCCTGTGTCTGGTTCTGGTGCTATTCTGCTTGATTGGGTTGGGCGGGATCGCCTCTGCCCAACTTACTGACCGGCAGAGCGAGTATTATCAGGGCTGGGTCAGCACGGCGGACCGGGCGGAATCTGTTATTCGCGCGAACCGTGCATCCAACGCAGCATTAGAGAATTTGCGTTCGGAAATAAATGAGTATCGCGAAGACTTTAATAAAGCCCGAGGTGCCAACACCGATCGTATTCAGACGCTGGAAAGCCAACTCAAGGCGCTTGGCCCAAAGCCGGCTGACGGGGAAAGCGAGGCCGAAGACATTGCCAAGCTGCGCGCGCAACTCGAAACCCAGCTGAACAGTTTGCGTGTTCCCCGCATCATCTCGGAAGAGGCTTTCAGTCGCGCGAATGGGCTGATCAGCGAAATTGATCGGATAGTCCGAGACCGACAAAAGAAAGAGATGCTGAAACGCGGGCCGTCGCCGCTCAACCCCGTCTATTGGGGACCAGCTTGGGTCGACATCAAAGAGGCGACGCACAGCCTTATTAACGAAACCATCGAAAACTTGCGCTCTGATGTGGTGCGCGAACAAATCCGCGAGCGCGGTCTTGGCATTCTCGTGCTGTTGGTTGTTTCAGCAGTTCTATTGCTGTTTGGGCGCAAATGGTCCGAGAAAGGCGGCGAATATCTCCGCTCGCTAGGAGGTAGCGGCAGCGGGGTCTGGACCTTTATTGTCTCGCTGTTGCGCATTCTATTGCCTTGGTTGGGCGTGTTGGCGTTGGTCACCGCCGTCGTGCTAACTGGCGTGCTGGGCCTGCGCGGTACACTTTTGTTCCAGCAAATCCCCTATTGGGCCGCGATTATCTTCTATTTTGATTGGATCGGCCGGCAGGTCTATCTGATGGGAGCGGCGCAGAACTTCCAAAGACTGTCCGCAGGCAAAATCAGAGAATTGCGGGTTTATATAGACCTGTTGGCGGTCATGCTTATTTTGCACGAGCTGGCGCAATTGTTCGAGCAGATCGAGAATATCTCTGACGCGACCCGCGCCGTTGTTGGCTTCCCGATCGTTGTGGTGTCTGCTCTTCTTCTGCTGCGTGTGCGTCAGGTTCGCCAATCAGAGCCTCAGCAAGAACAGACGGACCAGGAAGCTACCCGCCGTGGCGCAGGGTTCAGCCAATTGGTCGAGTTCTTGCGGCGCGCCTTGTTCATGCTTGGGATTGCGACTCCGATCTTGGGGGCCTTTGGATACATTAACGCTGCCGAAGCTATCGTATTTCCTGCCATCAAAACGCTGGTTCTGATTGCAGCACTGGTGATCGTGCAGCGATTTATTGGTACGGTATATGGCTGGCTTTCAGGGCAGGGCGACGCCGCGCGCGATTCACTGTTTTCGGTTCTGGTCGGGTTCGCGCTTGCCATTCTGGCGTTGCCGATATTGGCGCTTTACTGGGGCGCGCGCCAGACGGACCTGCTTGAAGCTTGGTCGCGATTGTTGCTGGGGTTTGATATTGGCGGGGTTACGATTTCACCCAGTAATTTCCTGACGTTCGTTGCCATTTTCGCCATTGGATATACGCTGACCCGTTTGCTGCAAAGCGGGCTGCGCAATTCACTGCTGCCGAAGACCAGCATTGATCCCGGCGGGCAGAATGCCATCGTGTCGGGTACCGGATATGTCGGAATTTTTCTGGCGGCACTGATCGCTATCATGGTTGCCGGTTTTGACCTGTCCTCGCTTGCGATCGTGGCGGGTGCTTTGTCGGTCGGCATCGGTTTCGGTCTTCAGACCATTGTATCGAACTTTGTCTCAGGGATCATCCTACTGGTTGAGCGTCCTATTTCCAAAGGTGACTGGATCGATGTGAACGGTATGATGGGATATGTGCGCGATATCTCAGTCCGGTCGACGCGGATCGAGACGTTCGACCGGACGGATGTGATCGTTCCGAACTCGGACCTGATCAGTGGGGTGGTTACGAATTACACCCGGGGCAATACGATTGGCCGAGTGATCGTGCCTGTAGGCGTCGCCTATGGTACCGATACCCGCAAGGTCGAAACTATTCTGGGCGAGATCGCAAACGGGCACCCGATGGTTCTGGCCAATCCCGCGCCCAGCGTAGTGTTCCAGGGCTTCGGTGCAGACTCGTTGGATTTCGAAATCCGCGCGATCCTGCGGGATGTGAATTGGGTGCTGTCTGTCAAATCCGACATGAACCACGAGATCAATCGCCGGTTCGTTGAGGAAGGCATCGAGATCCCGTTCGCGCAGCGTGACCTGTGGCTCCGTAACCCTGAGGTGCTGACGGGTCAGTCCGATCCGTCCAATGATGCTTCTGCCGTGGATGACGACCTATCACCCCAAGCGCCATCGACAAAACCAGTGGACATGACAGCAGACGATCTGGACGCGGCAGGGGATCAGGACGGCGAGGGCGACAACCACTGAGCGTGATGCGATCGGCATTTTCCCGCAAATGGTTATCGGACTGTTTCATTTTGATGTAGTCTGAAGTCATTTGCAGGAGGAATTTTGATGGTTACATTTTCACACAGCCTCGCGCGTATTGCCGTCTGGAATCTGGCCGGCTTCAATCCAGTAAACACAAGTCTGGGTATTCCAGCCAGCAGTGACCGGGTCACCCATCAAATCGAAGGGCTGGCCCTGCTGGACGCCGAACTGATCACTCTGGTCGAGGTCAGCCCCATCGAACATATCGATCGGCTGGCCTTGGGTCTGGCCGATAAGGGGCTAGACTATCAGGTCAAGATCCTGCCGCAGCCCAACGGCAATATCCATATCGGGTTTCTGCACAAACCGGGGGTCTCGGTGACAGGTTTGCAGCTGATCGACGGCTCGGAAGGTGACGATCCCGGCGGACGTCAGGCCCTGATCGCCGATGTCGAGGTCGGCAAATTCAAGGCCAAACTGATCGCTGTGCATCTTAAATCCGGACGAGACCGGCCCGAGCAGCAGATACGTGACAGCCAATGCAGGATTATCGGAGACAAGATCGCCGAGATCCGCTCGACCCCCGGTCTGACACAGCGCACGATCCTTCTGATGGGTGATTTCAACATGATCCCCGGTCAGGACGTCAGCAATTTCCACCATCTTGGTGGGGATGACATGATGGACTTTGTTTCGTGCTGGGACTTGCAGGATCGGTTCTCGCATATTCTGGATAAGGGTCGCGCCAATTTACTGGACGGTTTTGCCGTATCACGCACCTATTCCACCGATTATGTCCGCGGCAGCCTGCGGCTGTTTCCAATGCACTGGACCATGAATATGGGGCGCGAGGCGTTCAAGGATGAGGTGTCGGACCATCTGCCTTTTGTCGCTAGCTTTCGTATTTTCTGACCCGTCCATTTTTGCGAAAGGGGCCTTGCACTCGGTTCAGAAATTCGCATAAGTCACCTCTACCGGAGAGGTGGCCGAGTGGTCGAAGGCGCACGCCTGGAAAGTGTGTAGGCGGGAAACCGTCTCCAGGGTTCGAATCCCTGTCTCTCCGCCATATACCCCATGAAATCTGAGATGCCTTGCGGTCTATGCGAGACTGTTTTGTGCACGGCTTTCAATGTGAAGTGTCGTGCACAATGCACCGGATTGATGAGATTTGACTCAATCTGACAACAAGGCGATGACTTGATCGGTTTCAGGTCTTCGTCGCGATGCCACTGGCACTTGAACCGCTAGAGCACGCCCTGTCGGGCAGGATTGCGCGTGGGCCGTTACGAGTGCACCAGATTTCAATGGCTCTTCGAGTAAGCATAGGTGCCCCATTAGCACGCCAGCTGCGGCCTTGGCCTCTTCCACGGCAAGGCTGTAAAGCGAAAAATGCGGGCCAGTTTTGACATCTGGGACCTCACAACCTGTGCTTCGCGACCATGTGGACCAATCGCTGCTCCACGTCTGATCGTGCAACAAGGGAGTGCCTTGAAACCCGTTGTTGCCGGTTAACTGATCCAGCAGAGCAGGGGCGCAAACCGGTTGGGTTTCATCCTCGCACAGCACAATTTGGTCAGGTGCTTCGTCCAAGGCCGCGAAGAAGATCGCCAAATCGAACATCTCACGCGAAAGGCTGGGTGGTGTTTCCAGCGCCGTGACCGAAAAATTGATATGCGGAAAACACTTTCTGATCCGGCGTAATCGTTTGGGCAACCAGAGTTGGGCAACAGCAGGCAAGGCGGCGATGTGAAAATCGGCATTTGGCTTGAGGTTCCGAAGGGCCCGAGCGGCATCGCCCATCTGATCAAAGGCTGTGGTGAAGACCGCGACAAGTGATTGACCTTGGGGCGTCAGTTCAACCCCTTGCGCGTTGCGGCGAAACAGCGGCGCACCTGCCCAACCCTCCAACGCCTTTACATGTTGCGAGATCGCCCCCGGTGAGACGTTCAACTCTTCCGCCGCCGCGACAAAGCTGACATGCCGCGCTGCTGCCTCGAACGCCCGCATTGCGTTCAGCGGAGGTCCCTTGGGGCGTTTGGGGGCGACACTCATTGATCTAGCCTTAGTTTTTCTACGCCAAGAAATAACAATTCTGCTTTGCGGTGTCACGCGAAAGCCGCCAAACTGCGAAAAACAGGAGGATGTCAGATGACACTTGTACAAAGAGACTGGGTGCCTGCCGCAAGCGAAACCCTGATTCAGGATATCGCGAACAAGGCCGCATCGACGTCGTCTGGCGATTTACTGGCCCGGATCGAGAATTTGGCAGAGGAAAACCGGCGCATCCACGAAAAAGAGTGCTTCAATCTCAACCCGGCGACAAATGTCATGAACCCAAGGGCCGAGGCACTTTTGTCGTCAGGCATCGGGTCCAGACCATCGCTGGGATATCCTGGTGACAAATATGAAATGGGGTTGGAGGCGATCGAAGAGATCGAAGTCATCGCAGCAGAGTTGTGTGCCCATGTTTTCGACGCGCAATTCGCCGAGGTTCGCGTGCCTTCGGGCGCAATTGCCAACCTCTATGGTTTTATGGCGACCTGCAAACCCGGTGATGCGATAATCGCTCCGCCAGCATCGATTGGTGGCCATGTGACTCACCATTTGGCGGGGTGTGCGGGGCTGTTTGGTCTGCGCACTATTGAAGCCCCCGTCAATGCGGATGGGTATACCGTTGATCTGGAACGGTTGAGGGCTTTGGCGAAAGCCGAACGCCCCAAGCTGATCACGATAGGCGGCAGTCTGAACCTGTTTGAGCATCCCGTGGCCGAAGTGCGTGCCATAGCGGATGAAATCGGCGCAAAGGTCATGTTCGACGCCGCCCACCAGTGCGGGATCATCGCCGGGCATGCGTGGTCCAACCCGCTGAAGGAGGGTGCGCATTTCATGACCATGAGTACCTACAAAAGCCTTGGCGGACCGGCCGGGGGGCTGATTGTGTCAAACGATGCGGAAATCGCCAAGGCGCTGGATACAATTGCTTTCCCCGGCATGACAGCCAACTTTGATGCAGCCAAAACGGCTGCACTTGCCGTCACCATGCTGGATTGGAAAGAGTTCGGATCAGCCTATGCAGATGAAATGATTGCGATGTCCAAAGCACTTGCTGCCGCGTTGGATGCGCAAGGTGTTCCGGTCTTCGCGGGTGGAGAGGGTTTCACCAATTCTCATCAATTCGCGGTACTGGCAGCGCCGTATGGTGGGGGTCAGACTGCCTCCAAACTGCTTCGAAAATCCGGGTTTCTGGCATGTGGCATCGGATTGCCAGTTGAGCCGGTGGAAGGCGACATGAATGGCCTACGGATCGGCACGCCCGAGCTGGTCCGGTGGGGTATGACAGCAGGAGATGCAGAGCGTCTGGCAGAACTGATCCGACGTGGCTTGGGCGGTGAATCCGTTCTATCCGAGGTATCTGGATGGCGCAGTGAGTTCGATAGGTTGCATTTTGTGATTTGAACCAGTTGCGGCCAATCAGGTCTCAGGCCCTGATTGGTCGCTCGATCAGAAACGCGGTTTAGCCGTTATCCGCTTCTTTCAGACCTTCGATCTGAAGGTCGAAACCTTCCTGAATGTGGCTGGTGAAAGTTTCCAGCGCTTCGGTGACATCACCCGTCGCAATCGCGTCAACGAGCGTCAGGTGGTTTCCGAGCGATTTAGAGATATCGACGTTTTCAATCGCCGAAAACAGATGGAACGCCATTGCTTTGCCCCAAATCATATCGAACATGTCGATCAGAAATTTGTTGCCCGCCTCAACCATGAAGGCACGGTGAATGCGCCGGTTTGCGATAAAGTAGTCTCGGGTCGTCGGCTGGCTCAGATCTTCTTCGCGACGAATGAGTTCGCGCAATCGATCAAGAACCTCTGGTTCAGCGTGTACCGCAAGTATGCGCGCGGCTTGTCCTTCGATGGCTGCACGTGCCTGGTATAGTTGCCGCACCTCGGTCTGGTCCATGCGCGCCAGTCGAAATCCGCCGCTGGCGGCCACTTCCAACACGCCTTCAGTCTCCAACCGCATGAGCGCTTCACGTACAGGCGTCCTGCTGATGTTCAACTCGGCGGCCAGCTTTTCCTGCACCAGCCGATCTTCACCGGTGATCTCGCGACTCATGATGGCTTCGACCAGTTGGTCATAGACCTCGTCCGCCAGGCGTCTGCGTTGTGTTTTGATTTGTTTCAGAGCCACTCGGAGCCTCTCTTTCTGTCCTTCATGAATTCTGTATTCAATAAAACAACTGCTGCCAAGGCGAATGGGGTTGCTATTGTTCGTGTACTGTATACAGTATACAAGAAAGAATGAACAGGGAGCTCTTCATGTGTGGAATTGCTGGTAGAATACTGGCCGCGCCCGGGAAGGTTGGGGCGGATCTTGTTGACCTGATGGATGCGCAGGAACATCGAGGCGCCGACAGCACTGGCTTCGCCGTTTATGGTTTGCCACGAGAAACGGGATACGTTTTACGCGGAATGGGATTCGACAAGTCTCAACAGGATGCGGATCTCTCCGCGTTTGAAACGATATTGCGTGAACACGGAAGCAGCTTTCTGTCTGACCCCCAAATCGTAACGGACCAAAGTCGTCACTATTGCTTTCGGATGGAAATTTCAGACCCAAGGAATCTTCAAGCCTGGGTCGCGGACGCGGATGAGCTGACAGACCGCATTGAAGTTCAATCCTGCGGCCGCAGTCTTGAGATCATCAAGGATATTGGTGGTGCCGAAGCCGTGGCCGAAAAGCACGGCGTTCGCGATATGATAGGAACACATGGGCTGGGGCATGCGCGGCTTGCGACGGAAAGTTCGGTATTGCCTAACGCATCGCATCCGTTCTGGGCGCGCCCATTTTCGGATGTCGCGATCGTACATAACGGGCAGATCACCGATTACTTCACTTGGCGCGATAAGCTGACCCGAATGGGTTATCGGTTCTTGACTGAGAATGACAGCGAGTTGATTGCCGTCTGGGTCAGCGACCAGATGAAGGCGGGCCTGACCATGGAGCAGGCGCTAAAGAAGTCCATTACCTCTATCGATGGTGTGTTTACCTACATGATCGCAACGCCAAACGGGATTGGGTTTGCCAAAGACCGATTTGCAATGAAGCCTCTGGTCGTCGTCAACCGCAATGGCGATCTGGCGGCTGCGACCGAAGAACAAGCGGTCCGCCGGGTGATGACCGAGGAATGCGATGTGATCAACTACGACGGCCCGTCGCTGACCGGTATCTGGGGCGTCGGAAACCGGAGTTTGGCGGCATGAATGAGGTGGCTGCAAAGATGGATGAGATCGTCATCGAAGTCGGCAAGCGACATATCCGCGAGGTCAATCGTGAGATAATGGAAGCCTGCACAATGGGTCGGCCGATCCGCGTGGTAGATACGCTGTCTCGTCATAATTTGGGCGTGGGTCTGCCAGACAATGTGGATATCACATTTGAGGGCTCTGTGGGGTACTACTGCGGCGGCCTCAACACCGGGGCGAACATCACAATTGAGCGCAATTGTGGGTGGGCCGTTGGCGAAGGTATGGCCAAAGGGCACATCACTGTCGGTGGCTATGCCGGTATGTCCTGTGGTGCTGCGATGATCGGCGGCACGATCCATGTCAAAGGCGATGCGGGCCCAAGGGTCGGCGTTGCGATGAAAGGTGGAAACATCGTCGTCGAAGGAAAGATTGGCTATCAGTCCGGCTTCATGGCGCATTCCGGTCGGATCATAGCGCTTGGCGGAGCGGGGGAATCCTGTGCTGATGCGCTTTGGGAAGGTGAGGTCTGGGTAGCTGGCGAGGTCGACAGCCTGGGTGTGGATGTCGACGTGATCGAACCGACTGCTGAAGAAGTGGCCGAGGTCGATGCGATCCTCGACCCGCTCGGGCTTGTCGACAGTTCGCGAAATTGGCGCAAAATGGTTTCGGGCCAGCGTCTTTGGTATTTTGAAAGCAGGGACGCAAGCGCATGGCTCATGATCTGAGTAAACCTTACGAATATCCGTTCGACGTTGCCTCGGAAGAGGAAATCAGGTTCCGCGATGCGGGAGCGATCGACGGCCGCCCGGCTGGCGTTCCTTCGTCGTATGATGAAGGAGGTTCGACCCGCTGGACACCCGAGGCGATCTCGGAAGTTCACGCGCTGGCGCAGCTTGGGCGCTATCAGGTACGTGGATACAACACGTTCAACAAGCAATTGCCGACCTTTGATGATCTGACATTCGTTCCTGCAACGATGACCCGCCTGCCGCTGGAAGGCTATCGCGAGAATTGCGATACGACGACCGTACTGGGTGGAGGGCGCGGCCTTGTGGAGCGCCCGCTTGAATTGAAGATCCCGATCTACATCGCTTCAATGTCCTTTGGTGCTTTGTCGGCATCGGCCAAGGCATCGCTGGGTTATGGGGCCTCGAAAGTAGGAACCATGACTTGCACGGGTGAGGGTGGCATGCTGGAAGAGGAGCGCGAAGCCTCCCAACGCCTGCTCTATCAGATGTCACCCGCGCGGTATGGTGTGGATCTGGATCATCTGCGCCGCGCGGATGCCTTGGAACTTGTCGTGGGGCAGGGTGCGAAACCCGGAACCGGGGGTCTGTTGCTGGGTATGAAGGTCAGCCCGCGCGTCAGCCAGATGCGAACTTTGCCCGAAGGCGTGGATCAGCGATCTACGATCCGCCATCCAGATTTTCTCGGCGCTGATGATTTGGCAGTGAAGATTGAAGAATTGCGCATCGCCACCAACTATCAGGTGCCGATCTTCATCAAGATGGGTGCGACACGTCCCCGGTTTGACGTGGCAGTTGCCGCCAAAGCGGGTGCTGATGTTGTAGTAGTTGATGGTGCCGAAGGTGGTACCGGCGCGTCTCCGGAGTTGTTGTTAAACCATACCGGTATCCCGACGATGAGCGCCATTCGCGCTGCGCGTGAAGCATTAGACGAATGCGGCATGACCGGCAAAGTCTCTCTGGTCGCTGCCGGTGGCATTCGGTCCGGTGTGGACGCGGCGAAGTGTCTGGCTCTCGGTGCTGACGCTGTGATGATCGGCAACGCGGCTATGGTTGCGCTAGGGTGCAACAGTCCGCGCTATCTCGAAGATTACGCGGCCTTGGGAACATCCCCCGGTGCCTGCCACCATTGTCACACAGGTCGCTGCCCGGTCGGGATTGCGACGCAGGATGAAAGTCTCGAAGCTCGTATGAACCCGAATGCAGGGGCAGAGCGCATTGCGCGCTATTTGACGGCCATGACCATGGAGATTACAGCGCTTGCGAAAGCCTGCGGAAAGTCCTCGGTACACAATCTGGAAACCGAAGACTTGCGTGCGCTTAGCTTTCAAGCGTCAGCTTTCACTGGGGTGAAAATGGCTGGAATTGACAGGGCTTTTGACTGGTGAAAATCGCAGTTCTTGAGTTGACTAGCCACCCGCTGCCATTGTTGGAGGGAATGCCGCGGACTTCACAGCAGATTCAGGAGTGGATCGCCCCACACCTACCGGAAGCCGAGTTCGTAGTAGTAGGGGTTGTTGATGGAGAACCGCTCCCGGACGAGAGCGATTTCGACGGCGCTATAGTCGGCGGATCTGAATTTGGTGTTTATGATGACACGGATTGGATGCAGCCGCTACGTGCCTTCCTGGACCGTTGTCGAGAAATCCGAAAACCAGTCTTTGGTATCTGTTTCGGTCATCAGATCATGGCTGACGTCTATGGTGGTCGGGCCGAGAAAGCCGAGGTAGGCAATGTCGTTGGCGCACGGCCCTTCGACTATGGCGGAGATAGCGTGGATGCATATGTCTGGCATCAGGATCAGGTAACAAGCATTCCGGACTCGGCTCGGGTGACCGGATCGGCGAGCCACTGTCCAGTTGGTGCACTGGATTATGATTTTCCTGCCCGCTCTGTTCAGTTTCATCCCGAATACAAGGCGCATCACTTGCGCGATCTGTTCACCAGAGGTCGAGAGGTGCTTTTGTCAGCTACGGAGGCGGATGATGGGATGTCCTCGATCAACGCGGCAAAGGTGCCGGACGATATTGCAGCGCTTCAAGCAGTAGAGCTTTTTCGCGGTACGTACGTCCCTGAACAATAAGCCTTTGAGCGAACGGCTCTTGATCCTAATCAAGTCCAGCCAAGCCGCATTATGTATACTGTATACAAAATCGGTTGGGAGAGTTGGCAATGACGGGATACAAGGATTTCTTTGAGAGGATTGCGCGGATTGTGAATGCTCCACGCGAGGGAAGTATCAGCGATCTGGAGCTATCGGATCTCGGCCTGTCCCGCGCTGATTTGGCCATGTTGCGCTCTGGCGCGCCCAATGCGCGAGAGCGTATCCTTTCTATGGCAAGTCAGTTTGGTCTTAGCGAAGATGATCTCAATGCACATCCTGAGCTTAGCCTTGAGCTTGCAGAAAAATGTGGGCATTGCCGTCAGGCGAAAACCTGCCGCGATGCAATTCGATCAGGTAATCGCTTGCCCCAGGAGGAGTGCCCGAACTCAGGTTTTTATAGTGCTCTGTCGGACCTTTAACGCCCGCTTGGACTTTCTTTTGGGCTCAGTTTTCTTCGACCAGTGATCTTGAAACGATCAGCCGTTCCGAAATCCTTCATTCCAACACCTGCCGCAAACTCTGCAAAGACCGGCGCGTGTTTGAACAGATGTCCCGAGCAGCCCCCGGCGAACAGCACGTTTCCATGCTCGGGGTGCCAATCGACAATAAAGTGTGTGTCAGGTGTCAGGATGATCTGGTTGAATTTGGAATCCACAACCCGCTCACCCTCAAGGCCGGGAAGACGATGACGGATGTAGCTGCGAGTGCGTCCCAGCGTTTCCTGTCGGATCAGCCTTTCGTCATTGTCTAGGTCGATCTTGTCCGGAATCACGACCGCAGCTTTCACGCCTGAACCTTCGGATGAGGGTAGCCCGAATGAGCCCTGACCATGATCGATCCAGCAGGGCATCCGGCTCATATCGAACTCCTCGGACCCATCTGGCGTCGAGGTATAGAGGACATTCACACCAACCACCGTCGATATTGGCTTGATCGTCCTGGGGAACATGTCCGCCATCCAGGGGCCGGTTGAGACAATGATAAGATCAGCCTCAAGCGGCTTTCCATCCAGCATTGGGCGCTCTGATCCATCGGTGGTCACGCGACCGCGCTGTACGATCCCGCCCGCTCGACGAAACAGCTCAAGCCCGGTCAGGACGCAGCGATGCGCCATCAGCATTCCGGCTTCGGGTTCGAACAGGGCGTATTCGATGTCAGGAACGCGAAACTGCGGAAATCGCGATTCGATGTCCTGCCGCCCGAACTTGTAGTAGGGCACACCAACGCGGTCGAAGGTTTCGGCTGTGGCATTCTCCCAGTCGCAATGACCGCCTGTTGCAAGAATCAGCGCACCGCATTCATACATCAGGTTCTGGCCGCTCTCGGCTTGCAGTTCCAGCCAGCGCAGGCGGCTTTCGCGGGCCCAACGTGTATAGAACTCATCCCGCCCGGAAATCGCACGGATGACACGGTTGTAATCCGTTGAAGATGCACGGGAATGTCCCGGTTCCCAGCGATCTATCAAAGTCACTGCCTCACCACGTCGTTGCAGTGTAAGCGCCGTCATGACGCCGACGATGCCGCCTCCGACAACGATGACCGAGTTCTTGGACATGATGCAGATTTTCCTTGTTTATCGATTGTCTTTGTGAATACTGTATACAGAATACAACAATTATAAAGCCAAAAAACAGGGAGAGCGCATCAATGAGTTCGGGATTTGATCTGCCCGAAGGCACGCACACCGTCATACTTGGTGTGGGTGACCTCAACGGCATCATGCGCGGCAAGCGCATTCCGGCCAGCCACTGGGACCACGTCTGCAAAAGCGGCAATGCGCTGTCGATTGCATTGATGGCGATCGATATGACGTGCGACGTCTGGGATACGCCTTATGTCAATTTCGACAACGGCTACCCCGATATGCACGTCTTCCCAATGACCCAGCCCGTCGCTGTGCCGTGGGAGCCAGGCGTCGCAGTTTGCTTTGGTCGGGCGGAAGGTATGGATCACAAGCCTGTTCCGATCGATCCGCGTCAGGCGTTGGTGCGTCAAGTTGAACGGGCCCGCGAAATGGGGTTCGAGGTCAATGTCGGTACTGAACTTGAATTCTATCTACTGGATCCGGAGACCGGACAGCCGCGCGATAGCGGGATCCAGGTCTACGGTCTGGGCCGTGCTGCGCGGATGGAGCACATCGTTGGGCCGATCCGCCAACAGATCAACGAGTGCGGTATTCCAATCGAGCAATCGAACCCCGAATACGCTGCGGGTCAGATTGAGGTGAATATCCGTTACGGCGAAGCGCTGGCAGCGGCAGATCGTGTCGTCTTGTTTAAGTCGCTGATCCGCCAGCTGGGAATCGCCCACGGCTATCTGGCAACCTTCATGCCAAAACCGTTCTTCGATCAGTCCGGCAACGGCTTCCACACACACTACTCGCTTTGGAAAGACGGCAAGAATGTCTTTGCCGATAACGGCAAGATAAACGATACTGGCAAATCCTTCATCGCCGGGCTGCAACAACGCATGTGCGAAACTGCAATCTGTGGCAGTGGCACCGTCAATGGTTATCGACGCCGTCAGCCTTATACTTTCTGCCCGATCAACACGAGCTGGGGTTATGACAACCGGACCGTTGGTATTCGGGTCATTGAAGGATCCGACAGCGCGGTGCGCGTAGAAAAACGTGACGCTGGTGCAGATGCCAATCCCTACCTTCTGCTGGCGGCCGAGATTGCAGCGGGGCTGGACGGGATCGAGCAGGGCCTGGCTCCGTCAGAGCCGACAACCGGCAACGGTTACGAAGAAGGGATCGGCGATCCGATCCCGACCGACTTGCCAACGGCGATCGAACTGGCGCGAGGATCCGAATGGCTTCGCGATCTCATGGGCGAAATGCTGTGGGAGTTGGTATTGCAACAGGCCGAGCGCGAGCTTGAATTCTTCAATCAACAGGTCACTCCGGTTGAGTTGGACCGTTACCTGAGGACCTTCTGATGCATTTGGGCAAGGTCGTCGGGACCGTCACAGCCACGGCCAAAGAGGCAAAACTGGTCGGAACGAAACTGCTGGTGACGGATTTGGTCGATAGCAAAGGCAAGGTGATCGAACCGGCGCGGGTCGCCGTCGACACCTGCGGTGCCGGGGTGGGGGATACGGTTCTGCTGGTCAACGGCTCGGCGGCGCGTATGGCCGCCGGTCTGTCCACCGCGCCCGTCGATCTGGCGATCATCGCGATTGTGGATCGCGTGTCCACGACCTGAACCAAGAACACCAAACATCTAAATTTCTTTGGAGGAACGAAAAATGGCGAAACCAGTGGCGGGGCAAATGGCCCTGGGCATGATCGAAACGCGCGGACTGGTCGGCGCGATCGAAGCGGCAGATGCGATGGTCAAGGCGGCCAGCGTTTCGATTGTCGGCCAAACCAAGGCTGGCGGAGGCCTAGTCACCACCCTTGTGCGTGGTGAAGTCGGCGCAGTCAAAGCCGCCGCGGATGCCGGTGCGACAGCGGCAAACAAAGTGGGTGAAGTCGTATCCGTCCACGTGATCGCGCGCCCACATGATGAACTTGAGGCCATAATCGACAGCCTTGGTGCTGGCTCTGCGGCTTAGTCCGTCTGTCTTGAGGAGACGCTATGTCAGCCGGTTTCGAGGAATTCACGCGTGCAGCGACACGTGGCTCAACCCGGGGTGCACCTGAACATCCCAAGCTCGACCGGATATCGGTGTTGGGCGGCGGGGCTGATGCACGCCTGTTGGCAGCTCTTTGCCTTGCCGAAGGGGCTGAGGTCACACTGTTTTCGGCCTATGGGGCCGAACTGTCGCTGTTGGCCCAGTCCTCGGGCATCTCGCTTCGGGGTGAGGGTCCGGTCGGGACCTATCAAGTCGATCGGGATGGGCCGTCGGTGCGCACAACTGCTGAGCTGGATGCAGCGGTGCGCGATGCACAGGTGATATTCCTGACCGGACCGCTTCACAAACAGCGCACGTATGCGATGGTGCTGGCCGATCACCTCAGCGACGGGCAAATCTTGGTCCTTGCGCCAGGACGATCTCTGGGGGCTGTGGAAACAGCCTGGTTGTTGCGTATCGGAGGCTGCGCGGCGGACGTCACGCTGGTCGAGGTTCAGGGTCTGCCATACTGGTTCCGTTCCGAGGGCGCAGCTTTGACGCTTTCGCAGGCGGCACCGATGGCTGCGGCAACCTTGCCGCGCGGTCGGGAAGAGGTTCTGGACACCGTGTCCGCCTATTTGTCCAATGTTCAGGCGGTCGACTCGGTTTTGTCGTGCGGCTTCAACGATCTGTCGGCCGCAGTCGAGATACCTGCACTGATCCTCGGCGGTGCCGCAATGGGGACAGGTGGTCCTGACATTCCAATGGGTGGTGTTCCGCTTGAGGATAACCAGACCTTTGCGTCTCTGATTGGTCCGGACCAGACAGAGGTCATTCAGGGGCTTGCAGACGAACGGCGACGCATTGCTGCTGCGTTTGGAGTTCGCAACCTGCCGGAGACAGGGCAGTGGATATCCACTTTTGTCGGCGCCGAACGTGGCTCGGGCGCGCGTCCGATCCCGGATCAGCAAACGTCGCGCGGTATGATGCGGGATGGCGTGTTGGGCTCGCTTGTACCTTTGGTCTCAGCGGGTGAGCTTGCGGGTATCCCGAGCCCGTTGACGCACAGCCTGATCGCGATGTCCGACCGAATTTTGGGGGCGGATGTGGCTGCCGCTGGACGGCGCCTCGAAGCCATAGGGGTTTCAGCGGGCGACGTTGATCAAGCGCGCCGTATCTTTGACACCATCGTCACCGGAGCTACTTGATGGATGCAGATCTGAAATCAATCGCCGCCGCACGGCGTGCCGCAGATAGCGCTTTCGAGGCTTATCGCGCCTTTTTGGGCACTGACCCGGCGCAGGTAGACGCAATAGTCGACGCCATGGCGCGCGCCATCGAGCCCGAGGCCGAACGGCTGGGGCAAATGGCCGTCGAGGAAACCGGATATGGGAATGTGCCGGACAAGCGCGTCAAGAACCTGTTCAACGCGCTTTCAGTCGCGGATTATCTAAGAGATGTGACAACGCTGGGATTGCTTTGGCGCGATGATGCGACAAAGATCGCAGCCTTCGGTGAACCGATGGGCGTTGTGGCAGCTCTGATCCCGGTGACGAACCCCACTTCAACCATCATCTACAAAGTGCTTTCTGCGGTGAAGGCAGGCAATGCGATCGTGTGTGCGCCGCATCCGCGTGGTGTGAGTTGTGGCATCGAAACGGTGCGAATTATGGCGCGCGTGGCTGAACAAATTGGTGCGCCCAAGGGTCTAATCCAATGTCTGGATTCCGTGACAATTCAGGGCACAGCCGAGTTGATGAAACATCGCCGTACCTCGGTTGTGATGGCAACCGGTGGTCCTGCCATGGTCAAAGCGGCGTATTCCAGCGGCAAACCCACGCTCGCGGTCGGTGCGGGCAACGTGCCGTGTTACGTACACAAGTCGAAAGCACGCGATCTGGCGGAAGTCGCCGAGATGATCGTGACGTCGAAGAGCTTTGACTACGGGACCGCCTGCGTCAGTGAGCAGGCCGTCGTCGCTGATCCCGAGATCGCACGTGATTTGCGCCACGAGCTAAAATTGAAAGGTGCCTATTTCTGCACTCCGGCCGAAGCGGATCGTCTTGCCGGGGTGATCTTCAAAGGCGTGCAGACCATGGACCCTGAGAAGGTGGGGCAAAGCCCGCAGGCGCTGGCGGATGCTGCCGGTTTTTCCATCCCACCACGCACCCGGTGCCTCGTCTCGGAAGAAACTGAAGTAGGTTGGCAGCGCCCGCTGTCTGCAGAAAAGCTGAACCCCGTTCTGGCGTTCTACGCGGCGAAATCCACAGACCATGGGATCGAGTTGGCGCAATCCATCGCCAAGTTCGAAGGGTGGGGTCATTCCTCGGTCATCCATTCGGACGACCCTGAGATCGTGGCCCGTTTTGCCACCGTGCCGACGGGTCGGGTACTGGTGAATACACCGGGCATCATGGGCGGTATGGGATATTCGACTGATCTGGAACCATCCTTCATGTTGGGCACCGGCACGTGGTCAGGTTCGATCACTTCGGACAATGTGACAGCCCTGCATCTCATCAACATCAAACGGGTAGCCTATGAAAGCAGACCCTGGCGCGACATTTACGAGGAGTATGGCGCATGAGCGAGATTACCATCCGGGCGCTGATGCAGATCGACAACCTGCAACCAAAATTCGCCGCGTACAATGGCGCGACGGTGCAAGGGTCGGTGCCCTTGTCCGGGGATACGGTTTTGATCGGAGAGTTTGCGCCGGGTAACGGAGTATTCTCGCTGATCGACCGGGCGCTCAAGGCATCTTCGGTTGAGGCGACAACACAGATGGTCGAGCGCGAGTTCGGGTTCTTTATCCTGCGGTCTCCGTCGAATGCGGAGGTGTCCGCCGCGCGCGATGCGATGCTGGCCGAGCTCGGCGCAACAATGTCTGACCGGTTGAAGCCGGCGATCAGTTCCACGCAGATTATCACCAGCGTCGAACCCTATCAGGCACAGTTGTTGAACAAATGGCGCAAAGGGGCTCTGATCGTTCCAGGGCAGACGTTGGGCATCGTCGAGTGTGCCCCGGCTGCTTATATCTCGATTGCCGCGAATGAAGCGGAGAAGGCGGCAGAGATCGATATTGTCGAAGTGCGCGCCGTGGGGCGGTTTGGCCGCCTGTTCATCTCGGGGTTTGAAAACTCGGTCAAGACCGCCGTCGAGGCCGCAACCCGCGCCATAGAGGCGGTGGACGGGCGAGCCAACTGATGGCAGCGCCGCGCGTTATAGGTTCAGAGGCGGTTGAAGATGCCCGCCGTCGCGGTCGGATCGTGTTTGAAGTCCTGCCCGACGATATCGTGACGGCCTTGGCACGCGAAACTGCCGAGCGTGTTGGCATAAAGCTTGTCGACGGACCGCTGGAAAAGCCACAACCAACGCGTACAGACGCTACTATTTCAATGCAGCGTGTGTTGTATCGCCGCTCGCCCAAATGGGTTGCTCCGGTGCGTTCGAAACGCAAGGCCCGAAGGCTTGGCAAACTTGCCATGATCGGGGCAGGGGGCGTCGGGGGCAATGTGGCGCATCTGGCGGCGATGCAGGATATCGCGGATGAGATCGCGCTGATCGATATTGCGCCCGGAATGGCCGCTGCTACGGCGTTGGATCTGAGCCACACGTCAGGCATTACCGGCGCTCGGTCACGATGTGTTGGCGGCGAGTCGCTGGACCTTGTGGCAGGTGCTGAGGTGGTCGTGGTGACCGCAGGCCGTGCCCGGCGTCCAGGTATGAGCCGCGCGGATCTGATCGATGTGAATGCGCGCGTGATCCGCCAGGCCGCTGAGGCCATACGCTCCGCTGCGCCTGATGCCATCGTCATCGTGGTGACCAATCCGCTTGACGAAATGACCGTAGAAATGCTGCGCGCAACCGGGTTCCCTCGTGAACGGGTGCTGGGAATGGCCGGTACTCTGGACAGCAGCCGGTTTCGCAACGCCCTTGCTATGGCTGCGGGAGTAGCGCCCGCTGATGTCGAAGCCTTCACGCTCGGAAGCCACGGGGACGAGATGGCGCCAATCCCAAGCCGGGCCAAAATTAAGGGCAGGGCATTAGACGTGTTTTTATCGCCTGATCAGATTGAGGCTTGCGTTCAGGACGCCGTGACCGGCGGTGGGCAGGTAGTTGCCCTGAAGAAATCCGGTTCCGCAACCATAGCACCGGCGCACGCGTCGATCGAGTTGATCGACCATATCCGGGGCGCACGCACCGGCCCGGTTCCGGTCTCGGTCATGTTGCAGGGGGAATATGGCATCGATGGGGTTGTGCTTGGTGTTCCTGCCCATCTGGGGTCTTCCGGGTTGGTCGAAGTCGAGGAGTTGAGGCTGACCGATCAGGAACAAGCAGCCTTGCAGAAAGCGGCGGATGCCATCCGATCGAGGTTGGGCCTGTGACCCTCCGCATCTGGAAGTCAGGCGGGCGGTTCGAAGAAGTTGCGTCTTATTCCCGCGCAAAGCGCGTCGGTCCCTTCGTTTGGGTCGCAGGGACCACAGCGATCGAACCCAGCGGGCGTATTCATGCGCCAGGAGATGTGGGAGCCCAGACAAAATACATTCTGTCCCGTATAGAAGAGGCGCTTAAGGCCGTCGGTGCCGAGATGCGCCATGTAGGCCGGGTCCGCGCATATCTGACCGATCTGTCGCGCGCGGGTGAATTCGCGAGCGTTCACGGAGAGGTATTCAAACATATCGATCCTGTTCTGACAGCCGTTCAAGCCGGGCTGACGCAACCCGGTTTGACGGTGGAAATCGATGTGGATGCGGTAATTCACGACGAAAACGGCGAAATCAGCGGAATCTGAACATGAGTCACCAAGAAAGGATTTGATCGAACTATCGTCTTGTGTACTGTATACAGAATACAAGAAGGGCACAATAAGACACAGGGAGCTAATGTGATGATCAAGACAGCGCTACTCAGCGGAACATGTATCGCGCTTGTGGCCTCGGCGGCCGCAGCTGAAATCAAGGTGGGCTTTATTGGATCTCTTTCCTCAGACACCGGTCTGTCGACGCTGCGTGGTGCAGAGATCGCGATTGAAGAGCTTAATGCGAATGGCGGCGTTATGGGGGAACAGATCACTCTGGTGTCTGCCGATACCGGTCAGGACCCGACTGAAGGTGTGCGGGCCTATGAATATCTGGCGGAAACCGAGGAAGTAGATTTCATCATCTCAGGCTCTATCGATGATGTTTCGTTGGGCTGGCTGCCGCGAATGCAGGAATACCGGATTCCGACGCTGGACACATGGACGTCATATATCGGCATCATCGACATGGTGGTCGAAGATCCCGAAAGCATGGCACCATATTTCATGAACATCGCCTCAGACGAGGCGCTTGCCACGCTTTATATCAATTTCGGTGCGGATGTTCTGAAGGAAAAGATGGGTTGGGACTCCGTTGTCATTCTGGCTGAGGATACAGCGTTTGGCGAGGCAATCACAGGATTGGTGACCGAGGCGCTTGCGCCGGTTGCGGGGATCGAGGTCAAGGACATCATCACCTATGATGTTGCCACCGTTGATTTTGCGCCGATCTTCAGCCGTGCGCAGGACACTGGGGCGGATTTCATCTACCAGGTCTCATCCGTAAATTCTCAGGTGGTCTCGTCGCAATATGTGAAACTGCAGGTGCCCATGGCGATGACAGGGGTGAACGTAGCTGCATTGGGTATGGAATATTGGGAAGACACTGGCGGAGCCGGGGGCGGCATCTCGACCCTGTCACCGATCCCGTCTGTAGGGTTCAAACTTGACCCGGCAAGCCAGACCTTTGTCGACACCTATCAGGCCAAGTATGACAGCCGCCCACTGCTGCCGCATTTCAATGGTTTCAACGCCTACCACGGTCTGAAACAGGCTATGGCTGCCGCGGAAGAGGCGGGTGGCTTCGACAATGTCGAAGGCTGGGCCGACGCAATGAAGAAGCAGGATCTGGTTCTTGAGATGGATGGTCAGCTTTGGCTGCGCTACGCCTTCTGGGGCGATGATGAGGTCGAGCCTGTGACAGGCCGCACCTATCCTCACAACATTCGCTTTGATCTGTCCGAGCCGTTTGATGATGCGGCCCCGTCAATGGTCGTTGTTCAGTGGTATGAAGACGGCACTGCCGCAGTTGTGTACCCCGAGAAATACGCGACGGGCGAATTCACGCTTCCCAGCTGGGTCAAGCCGTAACCCGGTCGCGTCGTTAGCTTGAAACGGGTGCGCGGCAGCGCGCACCCGCAGCCAAGGATCCATTTATGTTGCAGATACTGATTCAGGGGCTTTTGCTCAGCGGTCTCTACGCGCTTATAGCAATGGGGTTTACGCTGATCTTCAGCATAGGCCGCGTTCTGAATCTCGCCTATGGCGCCTATCTGATGGTCGGCGGCTACATTTACTTCTGGATATCGCAGTCACTTGGTATGCCAAAACTCATGGGCGTTGCCGTTGCCGCTGTGCTGGGTGTTTTGATGGGAGTTCTGAAGTACCGCCTGATCGTCAAAACGCTCAAAGGGGATCACGTGGCTGTCGAGATTTCGACGTTGATCCTTGCTGTCGTCATTCAGGCCGGGATCGTTTTGGTCTTTGGCGACAGCAGCAAAATCCTTTTGCCGATTGTCCCCGGTGTGATCAATGTGGCCGGGGCCTCGGTCACGTATAACATCCTGATTGCAACCCTTATTAGCTGGGCAATTCTGCTAGGGCTCTATGCCTTTGTGCGGCTCACACATACCGGACGGGCGATGCAGGCGGTGTCGATGGATGCTAAAGGCGCTGCAATTTCCGGGATCGATCCGGATCGCATCAATCTGATCACCTGGGGTATCTCTGGCGCATTGGGCGCAATCGGAGGCGTCTTCTTTGCCAGCTACACTCAGCTATCGCCATCCATGTGGGTGGCTCCGCTAATCATTTCGGTGGCTGTGGTTATCGTTGGCGGGATCGGATCGATCCTGGGCACTTTGGTGGTGGCGCATATTGTGGGCTTCCTCGAAGTCATCGTTGTGGCGACGCTTGCACCTGAGTTGCGCGGTGTTTTCACGATGCTGTTGATCATCGGGGTGCTGGTCACGCGACCGCAGGGCCTGTTCGGCCGAGAGGAGCTGTGACGATGGGGCTACGCTGGTTTCACTTTGCACTCTGGGGTGGCTTGATCGTCGGAATGTTCCTGCTTCCGCAATTCGTCTCGAACGGGACGATGCGCACGATGATCTTTGCCAACTACCTGGCGATCTTCGCTATCAGCTGGGACGTGTTGTCTGGCCGAACAGGCTATGTGAGCTTTGGTCATCCATTCCTGATCGGTATCGGGGCCTACACCACGGCAATCCTGACCAAGCGCTTTGACGTCGCTGTCGAAATCTCGATCCCGATCGCCGTACTTGTTACCATGATCGCGGGCCTATTGGTGCTGCTACCAGCGCTGCGTATCCGTGGAAGTTATTTTGCGCTCGTCACGCTGGCGTTCATGGAGTTGCTCTACCAACTGGTTCAGGTCATTCGCCCGGATCTGACCGGCGGAACACGCGGCATGTCGGGTATTCAAACTCTGACGCGCGGCGCGGCGAACGGGTATTATCTGTCCACGACGCTGATGTTGGCGATCGCCGTTAGCATGTGGCTTTTGATGAAGACGCGACTAGGTACGGCCTTGTCTGCCATCGGAATGAACGAGGAAAGTGTGCGCGGTTCGGGCCTCAGCACCACGCGCCTCAAAGCTTTTGCCTTTCTGACAAGTGCGATGATCGCGGGCTTGGGTGGTGCCTTCTACGTTCACTATCTGGGATCGCTCGCGCCGCGTGCGTTGTTTGATATTAACTTCCTGTTCACAATCATCGTTGCGGCACTTCTGGGGGGAACCTCGACCATCATTGGCCCCATGATCGGCGCGTTCTTCATGACATTCCTGTTGGAGTATCTGCGACCGGTCCTTCCTGGCGCCGAACGGTATTTCGTCTACGGAGCCATAGCGCTGCTCCTCTATATGTATCAGCCGAAAGGCATTGTTGAGCTGGTTCGGCGTGGTTTCAAAGGCCTGGGCAAGGGGCGGACGACATGAGCGTGGCGTTACAGGTTTCAGGTCTGGTAAAACGTTTCGGCGGATTAGTCGCGACGAATGATCTTTCGTTCTCTCTCAAAGAGGGCGAGTCGCTTGGCTTGATCGGTCCCAACGGGGCAGGCAAGACGACCGTGTTCAGCCAGATCATGGGTGAGTTGCGGCAAAACGGCGGAACGATCGAACTGTTCGGGCAGGAGATTTCGACACTGTCGACGCCACAACGCATTCGGGCCGGGGTCAGCCGAACCTATCAGATCCCACGCCCGTTTGGTGATATGAGCGTTGCCGAAAATATCCGGGTTGGCCTAATGCCCGACAATATCTGGCAGATGATCGTCTCACCCCCAGATAAAGAACGTGAGCGAGAGCTTGCGCTCAGCGTCGGGTTTACAGAAGCGGATTTGAAACGCGCGCCAACAGAACTGGCCATGGGTGATCTGCGTAAACTTGAGATGGCGCGCACAATGGCAACCGCGCCCAAGGTGATGCTGCTGGATGAAGTGTTTGCGGGTCTCACCACAGGAGAGATCGCCCAAATCTCTGATCTCATTCAGTCGATGCGCAAAGATGGGATGACTTTTCTGATCGTCAGCCATGATTTGCCTGCGCTTGAGCCATTGGTCGACCGCGCGATCGCCATTGAACGGGGCACGATGATTGCCGAGGGCTCGTTCAGCGAAGTCATGAACGACAAGGCTGTTCAGGCCTCGTATCTGGGGGGCGCGTAATGTCGTATCTGGAAATCGAAAACCTGTCGGCATTCTATGGCAAGGCGCAAGCGCTGACCGACATCTCGATCACCGTCCAACCCGGTGAGATTGTCGCTGTGGTGGGTCCAAATGGGGCTGGAAAATCGACCTTGCTGGACAGCATCATGGGGCTAGTCAAAATCGAGGGCGATATCCGGCTCAGGGGGCACAGCCTTGCCGGTCGGACGCCTTCCGAAATTGTACGACATGGCGTGGGTTATGCGCCCGAACGCTTCAACCTGTTTCCCTATATGTCAGTGCGTGACAACCTAATGGTCGGTGCCTTCACGGCCCGCGAAGACATCCAGAGCAATCTGGCAATGGTACACAGCCTGTTCCCGCGTCTCGAAGAGAGGGAAGGGCAGGAGACCTCGACCCAGTCGGGCGGGGAACGTCAGATGGTCTCGTTCGGACGCGCGCTGATGACCAGCCCCGAGCTGTTGCTCGTCGACGAACCGACGATTGGTCTGGCCCCGAAAATCTGTCACGAAATCGCCGAGGTGGTGCGCAAGCTCAACAAGGAATACGGGCTGACGGTTGTGATCACCGAGCAAAACGCCAACTTCGCGCTTTCGCTGGCGAGCCGGATTTACGTGCTCGAGTCAGGACGCATGCAGACATCAGGCACCGCAGACGAGTTGCGGAATGATAAGCGATTGCTTGAGGCCTACTTTGGCGGTCACTAGAAGCCGCTCAAAAGCGGTAAGTCGCGCCAATCAGTGGACCGGATTGGTCGAACTTGAAATCGTTTCCGTCGATGTCGTGGTCGAATGAGATATAGCGGTATCCACCGCGGATCAGCCAACGATCATTAATCGCATAGTCGGCTGTCAGCAGAACCTGCCATGTCTCGCTGCCGCTGCGGAAGCCGCCATAGTCTACAAACCCAGTTCCTGACCATTTGTCCGAGAACTTGACGCGTGCGCGGGCCCCGATCACGGGATCGGTCCAGCTTGAATCAACCGTTGTTCGACGGCCGAGGGCCGCGCCTGGTTGCAATTCAAAGTCGGTTTCCGTGCTGAACCACCTGAATCCACCGACAATATCCACATTCGCGGTTTGATCCTCGTAGACCCTATAGCCGACATAGCCGCTGAGAAATTGCGTGGTGAAGGATGTGTCCAAGCCTGAGCTGGCAGGGCCGGGAGTGTCGCTGCTGAAAGACAGATTGGTATAGTTATAGTCGGCCAACAGGGACCACCGGCCATTTGTGGCGGCAAACGCGGCCATGAAGGCAAAATCGAGATTGTCCAACGCATCGGAAAAACTCAGGGTGCCATCCAGTGTACCCATCGGTGTGCTGAGTGAGGTCTCAGTTTCCGGCATGAAAAGATAGATTGAGGCCTCATATGACCAGTCCGACTGTTGGGCCAAGGCCATTGGTGCCATCGAACCTGCCATTGTGAGGCCAAGCGCCAATCCTGTCCACTTTACTGTCACATCCATTTTTCCGTCTCCCGCCAAGAACCTTGAATTGAAATTCCGTTGTCGCCTCATGCCAATCTAGCCAAGCGCAATGTTCATTCTTTCATGCTGCCACGTCTTCGGATTTGCCTGCGCCGTCACCGACACGATTGATATCGGTGCTGGGAAAAAACTCGGACCAGACATGCCAGAACACGCCTGCGCGCAGGGTTTCGACCCGTTGCAGTTGGCCCTGATCAGACATTCCCCAAAAGTCACATTGGGTCACGGGTTGACCGCTGTCATTGTACCAAACGCCCAAGCTTTCAAATTTCGGATCGAGGCTGACGACGATATCCCGCCCGCCGACACGCGCGTTGACGATCCAATCGTTGTCGACAACGAAATCGTCGGTCCAGCAGGTGGCATCCTGTCCGATTGTGATCCCCCAGACATAGGTTTTATTCGGCAGCCGATTGTCCGAACGGTCCATGTTGTCCATCACCGGAGCCTCTTCCTGATGCTGGCGGCCAATGCCCCAGCCGAACGTGATCTCGGTCATCATGTCCAGCAGCCGCAGCAAGGGGTTTGGGGAGGGTTTGTTCAAAAACACCTCTCCATCCGGGAAAGCCTTTTGAAATCCACGGAAAGTCATCCGATAGGTTGGCCAGGGTGTCATCTGCGCTTCGGGCCGCAGAGGGCACGCGAGACCGTCTGAATTTGTGTCACGATCCGCTTCGCGAAAACCGTATATGTGCTGGATGGGCTCGCCAGTATTGTTGTCCCGCAGGATCAGGTTGTTGCCATGCTGGGCGAGAACCTCAAGGTTCAGCCGTTTGCCTTCGATGCTTGGCGCATAGCCCTGACCGAGATTGGCCATGGCGCAATAGGTCATCACGACGTCTTCTCCGCCCAGCCCTTTGTCGTCGCCCGCCAAATGTGGGCGCATGATTTGTGCATCAGGATGGGCTCGGGCATGGCCGTCATTCTCAATCACCATCACGGGGGCAGTCGGCCCGACATATTTGCGGGCCTCGTCGATGGGAAAATACTGCGCGTCATTTAGCTGATTTCTCAGACCTAGATGAACCCAGACATAGGGAAAGCCATAGAGAAGTAGAACAAGTAAAGCGGCAATGAGCCAAAGCCAGAACGGCCCGGCTCCCAGGGCGAAATGCGCGAGCGTTGCGAGAGCAAATGCGCCCAACCCGATGGCAATCAAGCGGTATTCATTGCGGATGAAACGCACCATATTCTCGCGCTTTACCTTCAACAGCATCTGGGACACGTCGCCCAAATCACGGAAATAGACGAACCCGATCCCAAGTGATCCGATTAAACCCAGTGCGAATAGGAGTAATCCAAGCATGTGATGATCCTAGAAACTTGAGTGAATGACGACGGCGACACCGTGCTATTGCTGCGGGGATTGGCTTTTGATCAGGAAAGCCTCGACCGCTTGTTGGGTTTCGGGGCGCAGGTTCTCGATCCCTTCATAGGGCACGCCATACGCGGGTGGCGTGTCGGGGAATTTCTCTTTGCGGGCCATGTGTCGGCCAAGGATGCGTGCGAATTCCTGCCCGCCCCAGGCGCCAACCTCGGTCGAGACTGAATATTCCTCGCGCGTGTCCCGGTAGAGATCAAAGAACTTTGCAAGAATGGCGCTTTCCCCGGCTCCCGGCAGCTTCAGCTTAAGCTGGTCCTTCACGATCGCCTCGGGTTTGTTCACCGAATAGATGATCACGTGATCTCTGCGCGCTTTGGCTTCGTCCGCAAACAATAGCGCTGCGGATTGATCGACGCCATCCACCAGACGATCTCGCGGGATGTATTGCTCGGCCCCCGCAAAACGTGAAAGCGTTGTATAAAGGTCCGACACGTGAATGATGCTGTTCAGCAAACCATCTGCCTGAATCATCCCCGGCCAGCGAATAAAGGCATCGACCCGAACACCGCCCTCGGTCGTATCCCCTTTGCCACCAGCATAAATCATCGGAGTATAGCCCGATTGCGGGGCGTATTTGGTAAAGTGGCCGTTGTCCCCCATAACGATGACGATGGTATTCTCGCTGACCCCCAACTCTGCCATGCTGGCGAACAAATCACCCAGCCATTGATCCAAAAGTTGCATCTTGTCGACATAGAGACCGCCATTCGCGCTTTCGGGACCAGAACGTCCGGCGCGGGTATTATCCAGAGGGATCATCGGCCAATATTGCAGGAAGAAGGGGGTATCGTCGCTGGCAAGACGTTCAAGCTCAGACAAGGTTTTGTCCTGAAAGGCTTGGTTCATCTCATCGTATTTGGCCGCATTCCAGCGCTCCCCTGACTCCATCCGAATTTCGCGAATTGGACCGCCTGTTTCGCCTTCGATGACGGTCATCATCGCTGAGGCGTCCGGCCTGAACCAACCGTCCAGCGTGTATTTGTCATCATAATCTCTGATCGCGACCGAGACCTGCTCTTTGATTGCATCATCATTGAAAATCGTCAGCTGACCCTGCTGGTGAATTGCGTGTTGCGCATAGTCAAAGCCTTGGTTCATCGCCCAACTTTCCGCGATATCCCCCATGTGCCACTTGCCAACATGGCTGGTTGCGTAGCCAACCTGTTTCAGCACTTCGGCCAATGTCACTTCTGCCCCCGGCAGGCCAAAGCCGGCAATATCAACGGTGGTATCACCCATTCCCATGCGTACAGGCAGCCGCCCTGTCATTTGGGCGACGCGAGTAGGGGTGCAAGAGGGTTCGGTATACATCCGAACCATGCGCATTGCGTCGTCGGAGAAATCGTTGATATTCGGCGTCGAATAACCCCGAACGGCGTTCAACTCGGGTATCCCCATGTCGCCGAATCCCAGATCATCGATCAGAACGCTGATGATGTTCGGTGGCTTACCGTTGTTGCCTTCGCGAAATGCAGCCAGGGCTTCATCCACAGCCATATCATCCTGGGCCCATTGCTCTGCGCGCTGTGCTTGCAAGATATAGAATTCGGCATCGTGTTGGATTGGGTTTTCTTGCGCGAACGTGCTGCGCGCGGCAAGGCCGACGAATAAAACCAATACCCCTGAAATCTTCATTCGATATCCCCCGATCGTGTACTGGGCGGAACGCAAACACTCCTGCCGCTGATTTCACATTAAAACATTATCATATTTAAACAGGAATTTCTGTAGCCTTCACTGCTGCCAGCTGGTGAACACATCGCGAGCCAGTTCAGATTCCGGGCGCAGGTTGTCGATGCCCTCGTAGGGGATGCCGCGCCCGATTTCGGAATGCGGGTGTTTCGCGATCATCTTCTGATGGCGTTTGATCATGTCCTGAAACGACGCTCCGGCCCAAAGTGAGTAACCGACCAAAGGGTGCAGTTCGCGTGGATCACGATAGATGTTGAAGGTCGGGGCCGCCGCTCCGGGTTGGCCGGGCGCGGGCAGGTGCATTTTGAATTCCTGCTTGACCACCGAGCGCAAAACCGGGCCTTCATAGACATATACATAATCGCGGCGACCGTTGCCTTCACCGTTCAGCAGCAGGGCGGTCTGATCGACACCATCGATGATGCGGTCGCGTGGGATATGATCAGTCGCGCCTGCGATCCGAGCCATTGTGGTATAGATATCAGACACATGAAAGATATCTCCGGCGGCGCTGTCAGCCTCGATTACTCCGGGCCAGCGAATGAATGCATCCGTGCGTACGCCACCTTCCAGATGTTGGGTCTTACCGCCACGATAGATCAGTTGATTGAGCCCCGAAGTTCCTTCGTAGTGGTACATCAGTCCATTGTCGGCCATCAAAACCACAATCGTGTTGTCGGCTTCTCCGGTTTCTTCGAGCTTGACCAGCAGGTCACCGATCCAGCCATCCAGTAGTTGCAGTTTGTCAGCATGAAACCCGCCGTTGCGAGAGATTGCGTTCTCGGCATGAACGAAATTCAGCGGGTAGAGCGGCCAATATTGCAGGAAAAACGGTTCTTCCTCGGCTGCGGCACGCTCCAATTGCTCAAGAGCCTGACGCTGATACCTCTCGTTCATCGCTTCATACTTGGCTTGGGTCCAGACCTCGCCCGGTGACATATCCACCTCTCGGGCGGTGCCGCCTGCTTCTGCCTCGACACCAGTCACCAGTCCGTAGGGTTTGAAACGCTCATCCAGCAGAAACTGATTGTTCTGCCCCTCAGGCACGTATCCGAGCATATTATTCGCGCGCATCGCCTCGGGGGTCATGAGGCTCAGTTGAACTTGTTGATGCAGGGGGAAGGCGGCCCAATCGAAACCTTGGTTGTGGGGGTAGGCCTGTTCGATGTCACCTTGGTGCCACTTGCCAACATGCACGGTGTTGTAGCCAACCTCTTTTAGGATCTCGGGCAGGGTCACCTCGCTGGCTGGAAGGCCTTCGCCTACCAGAGCCACTTTGACTTCTGTCACACCGGCACGCACCGGATGTCGCCCGGTCAGCATCGCCGTTCGGGTCGGCGTGCACGAGGGTTCCGTGTACATTCGCATCAGCGACAAACCTTCGGTGGCGAACTGGTTGATGCTGGGCGTTTCGATGCCCATGACGTAGTTCATCTTGCGATCACCCATCTGACCAAAGCTGATGTCGTCGATCAGGATGTACAGGATATTGGGTGGTTTGCCCCCGTTTGCGTCGCGGATTTCGGCCAGTTTCGCGTCAATCTCAATGTCCTGGGCATCCCAGACCGCGCCGAACTGGGCACGCAGAAATTCGAACTCACCATCGTGAATAATCGGGTTCTGTTGGGCATATGCCGAAGCTGCAGTCAGGATTAGCGCGGGCAAAATGTGTTTCAGTGTCATTTCAAGCCTTTCGTTTTATCCAAATGCCCGGGCGTACCCGGAACGTCTGACAGCTTTGCTTCGATAGAGCTTCGCAAATCAGTAACGGTTTCCGCCAGATCCGCGAGGTACCGAGGGCGAACGCCCGTGTCGGAAAGAGGAGACTGAGCCAGCTCGGTCATCATCTCCTGATAGTCGAGGCAAATCCGGTCGAACTCACTGTCTTGGGCGCGCATGTTTCGCAGCAGAACGGAGGTTCCCGGGAATTGTGCGTCAAAGAAGTCTTCTTCGTCCATCCGCGTTGCCTTCGTGGAAATTGCTCATAAAGCATGCATTCCCTGGAATATGACTTGAACGTATTAAGCCGCATGCTACCGTAGCACCATGGGGTCAAGCCATTGTCATGAAAGGATAGTTCTTGACTGCCCAGGCGGATAACAAACAACGTGACACAGCGCTTTCTTTCTCAGATGAGGAGGTGCGAAGTGCTCTTGAGCGGGTATTGAACTCAGGTGGCTTCAAAGGATCTGCCCGAATGCGGGCCTTTCTTAGCTATGTCGTGACCGAAGCGCTTGCGGGCCGCACGGATGAGATCCGCGCCAAGACCATTGCCATGGATGTTTATGGTTACAGCGCCGACGACTTGACCAAGCGGGAAGGGGTTGTGCGCGTTGATGCGGGTCGTGTCAGGCGAAAGCTAAAAGCTTACTACGGAGGTGATGGCGAAGCTGATCCCGTGGTGATTTCACTGCCTGTCGGTAGCTATGCACCCGAATTTACGCTGGGGAGTTCGCAAGCCCAGAACCCACAGGGCATTCGGCGAAGCGCGTTGGTCATCGCGTTCTTTCTGGCTTTGATTGGCTTAGGCATCTGGGTATCAGGCTATTACTCAAAGAATGAGCCTCGCAGCGCTGTGGGCCGAGGGCAAAGCGCGATTTATGACGTATCTCCCGCGCGGGTAGAAGCGATAAACCTTTGTAGTGCTGGCCGCGATGTGATGTTCCCCGTCGTTGACCTATCGCGCCTGCAACCGGCTTTGCTGATTTTTGAGACGGCGATTGAACGAGATCCACTCTTTTTCTGCGGCTATGCCGGAGCGGCACAGGTCGAGACCATGCTGGCCATTTTGTTGTTCTTTGAACCGGATGCAGAAAAGTATTTGAAGTCTGCCGATGAAAAAAGCGCCCATGCGATGGATATCGCACCTGATGAGGCTTGGGCGCTTTCGGCGCGGGCCTGGCTGGAATTTGCACTGGGCAATTACGATCGGGCATCAGCCCTGTCTCGCAGAGCCGTTGATCTGGCCCCCACCGATCCGCATGTCGCTGAGTTCGATGCACTTATTTCACTCTATACTCTGAATTTCGAGCGGATCCTCGCGCAATCTGAATGGTATGAAGAGCTTGCGGAACGCAGCGGCGGGCTTGTCTTTGGCAATGTACTAGGGTCTGCGCATTTTCATACCGGAGACTATGCAGCGGCGATCCGAACTTACGAGGACACGATCGAGCGCGGAGGACCATTTGGGCCGATATCAGCGGCCTATCTGATGGCCGCGCATTGGAACAATGGCGAACAAGTCGAGGCACAGCGTCTCGCCAATGTTTACCAGAAAACTTGGCCTGGTTTTCCGCTGGAGGCCCTGAAACGCCGCGTATTCAAAGAGTCGCAACCGGTTGATGCGCTTATTGCAGGCGTGAGGGCAGCGGGAGTCCCGTTGATCGACGGCGGGACCGCCCGCGAAAGTGATTGACTGGCAGGGTCTTATTCGTCCTGTGCGACCAGACCCAAACCGCGCAGATAGATTCCAATTCCGCTCTCCAGAAGGTCTTCAGGCGGGAAGGGGGAACTTGCGCCGGTATTGCGTGCGAAAAGTTCGACAACACCATGGCTCATGGCCCAGATATGGGCGCTGAACATCGAAGCGGGCGGACGCTTCTCCGGCGGAATATGCTGCGACAGATCGCTGGCGGCCTTTTCAAGCACGTTTTTGGCCCGGTTCGCGGCCAGCGCCAGTTCCGGTGTACGATTGATTGAAATCCCGCTTTCGAACATCGCGATATAATAGCCGGGGTGCTTGCGGGCGAAGGCAAGATAGGCGCGGCCCGTGGCCTCAAACGCCGCAAGCGCCGAGGGTTGCCCTTTGTCATAGGCAAATTGCATCAGGTCGGCGAACATCTCAAACCCCTGACGGGCAGCCTCGGCGATCAGGTCCTCACGCCCTTCGAAATGGCGATAGACGGCTGCGGGAGTGACCCCAGCGGTCTTTGCGGCCTCTGACAATGTAAAACCGGTTGGTCCCTTCTGTTCGATCAGGGATAAGGCGGCCTCCATCAAGGCTTGCTTTAGGTTTCCGTGGTGATATCCGCGTTTCGTCATCCCGGCCTCAGGCGCGTTTTATTGTATATATGCAGCGGCTAGGGCCTAATCCAGCATAGGCTGAGCAGAGTGTTGCAATTAGCTTATGCATCCCAGATTTCCGGACCACCACTGATCTTTTCATCCGGCATGCCCACTACTTCCAGGTTTTTGCCTTCGTAGTCGAGTTGGCTTAGCACGGTGCGAATGGCTGCCAGCCGGGCGCGTTTCTTGTCATCTGATCGAATGATCGTCCAAGGGCAGTTTTCGGAATGGCTTCGTGTAAGGGTTTCGGTAATCGACTGGCTGTATTCATCCCATTTGTGTAGGCCTGCGATGTCGATCGGGCTGAGTTTCCACTGCTTCAAAGGGTCGGTTTCGCGGGCAAGAAAGCGGTTCAATTGTTCGGCACGCCCGACATTCAGCCAGAACTTGAAAATGTGGATGCCATCATTGCTGAACCCGGTTTCCAAGGGCAGGACCTGCCGGAAAAACCGTTCACGCTCTTCCGTCGTGCAGAAGCCAAAGACATTTTCGACAACGCCCCGATTATACCAACTGCGATCAAAAAACACGATTTCACCGGCCGACGGGAGATGAGAGATATAGCGTTGGAAATACCATTGGCTGCGTTCTGCGTCCGAGGGTTTGCTGAGCGCCACGTTCCGCGCGCCCCTCGGGTTCAAATTCTCGCGGAACCGTTTGATGGTTCCGCCTTTGCCAGCGGCGTCACGGCCCTCGAATAGGATAGCGATGCGCTGGTCATTCTCCTTGACCCATCGCTGCATCTTGACCAGCTCAATCTGCAGACCTTCCATCTGCTGATCGTATTCTTTGCCTTTAAGCTTTTTGGAGTAGGGGTAGGTCGGGTTCAGAATTTCACCCTTCTTGGCCTCTTCAATAGCCGAGCGTATGGGTTTTGGGGCGTGGTTGTGAAAATAGTTCTCGATAGTGTCCGGGTCTGATTGGGTCATGCACGCCTCGCCATAAAATCCATATCTTACTATGAATTACGGATGGACTTAACGCAAACCCGCGCGCTCGGCTGCGCGGTCGATTGCGGCGGCAACCTCTGGGGCGGCCACAACCTGCGGCATGTGTCCTATGCCGTCCAATTCGATCAGCTCAGCGCCAGGGATTTGTTCGATCAGGCGCTCGGAATGCCAGCCCAGCCCGACAGTCGTATCCGCCGTACCGTGGACAATTTCGGTTGGCACGGAGATCTCGCCATAGCGGGGTTGAAGCTCGGTGATTTCATCCAGCAGATTTGCACGCTGTTTGGCATTTGCGTGCATCGAAGACTGGCGCATGGTCAAGCCCGGCCCGAAATGCTCGGCATATCCTTCGGGGGCTTTTTGCGGTGCAAACACCTGGTCCAACGCCTTCGTAACAAACCAGTCAGGAACAAATGCGCTGACCAAAGGCAAAGCAAGGGCGTTGCCCGCTGTCGTCGCACCAATAGTGTTGAACGCGTCGAGAGGTGTTTCCCACGGGATCGCCGCCGGAGCGATCAGGACCAAAGCTGCGATGTTGTCGGGCCGGGTGACAGCCCAGGCAAGCGAAACCGAACCGCCATAGCTTTGCCCGGCGACGATCGGTTTTTCTGCGCCTAGTTTCGATGCGGCCCGTTGTAGGATTTCCGCTTGTTCGACAATGGTTTCTCCGTCGGAGTTAAAGCTATCTGAGTATCCAAGACCCGGGCGGTCAAAGACGATGACGCGATAGGTCTCGGCCAGAATTGGGGCCAGCGCAAAAGTCATGTCGCGCGTGTTTCCGCTGGATCCGTGGATCAACACCACATCTGGCCCTTCTCCCATCACGACGGCATGAACTGCAACACCATCGACTTCGACGATCTGGCCTTCTGGCGGAAACGAAGCCTCGGCGCTGCTTTCACGCTGCGCGCTGCGCCATGCGGTCACAAGGGCGAGACCCACAAGCGCAACGCTGAGTGATATCAAAAGCTTACTGGCCAATTTTACTCATATCAAACGGGGTTGTCTGGTAAATTTCATTGATCCAGTTACCATAAAGCAGATGCGCGTGACTGCGCCACCTGTTCTGAGGGTTCTGGCTTGGATCATCGTCGGGATAGTAGTTGATAGGCACATTAATCGGCGTGTTATTTGCGATGTCCCGGTCATATTCCTGTTTGAGCGTATCGCTGTCATACTCAAAGTGATTGAAGATATAGAGCGCCCGATGCACGGGATCTTCGATCAGGCAGGGGCCGACATCATCACTGCCAAGCAGGGTGATCAGATCGGGAACCGCATCGATCTCGTATTGCCGCATCTCGGTCCAGCGGCTAACGGGTATCACGCAATCATCAGAAAAACCACGCAAAAATGGAGACGCGGGTGCAAGGTTCCGGTGCCGGAAGCAGCCAAAGGCCTTCGCATCCAGCATGTGTTTTTCAACGTCGTGGAAATGGTTGATCATCGCCATGCCGCCCCAGCATACGCCGAATGTGGAATGCACATTGGTCTGGGTCCACTCAAACACTTCGCGGATTTCATCCCAATAGGTGACGTCAGCGAAATCCAGATGTTCGATTGGTGCACCGGTTATGATCAGGCCGTCGAACTTCTGGTCCTTCACCTCCTGAAACGGATGGTAGAACTCGGCCATATGCTCGGCGGCGGTATTCTTAGTCTGATGTTCCGTCATACGGATTAGAGACAGCTCAATCTGCAGCGGGGTCGCTCCGATCAGGCGTGCGAACTGGTTTTCGGTTTGTATCTTCTTTGGCATCAGGTTCAAAAGCCCGATCCGAAGGGGGCGAATATCCTGCCGTGCGGCCTGATCATCAGCCATGACCATGACGCCCTCATTTGTCAGGACTTCAAAGGCGGGCAGGTCAGAGGGGATTTTGATCGGCATTTGGTCACGCTGTTGAAACTGCGAAGGAAGTCTGGAACTTAGGCGGGGTTGGGGCGGGTCTCAAGGGTGCGTTCGATCAACTCATCGAAATCGCCACTATCCCGCACTTTGGCGATGTCATCGGCTGCTATTGTAACGCCCCAATTTCGGGCCATCGCTTCATAGCGTGGCTGCCGGTGCGCCAGCGCTTGCGCATAGGTCCAGCGGATGAATGCATCCGGATCAACCTCGGTGCCGGAACACTTGTTGAGGGCGAGGTATTCGTCCCAAACCCTCTGCAGGAACTCGGCCTTATAGGACATAGGCTTTGGTGCCTTGTCGAAGCGTTTGATCAGTTCTTCAGTGTGGGCTTCATCGCCCTTGATCCAGATCATCAGGGTCTGGCGCGACAATTCAGTCAGAATGTGGTCATTTGGATTGTCAGGCTCTACCCATTCGCAGATTGACCCGCCGGTATCGCAGATAAAGTGTGGATAGCTATAAAGACGGTTGGCCCGATCTATGAAATACTTGGTATCCAACAGGGCATGGATTTCGGCCTGCCGAAACTGGTCTTGCCGCAGCTGATATTCCGAGATTTCAAGGCCGCCCAGATCGGGATTGCCCGGCTTGCCCAGATAAGTCGACACCGGGGTCAGGTTCTGAAACGTGATGTTCGACCCGATATATATTGAATCCGACAGCAAAAGCTCGCGGAGAAAGGGTACTTTCATCGCCTCAGCCTTGGCATTGTCCGCGATATGTTCGCCCATATAGCGGGTGCCGATGCGGTAATCGATTGAATAGTGGAACCAGTCCCCGGCATCTCGTAGCGTGTTTGAGACATAGGATTTTCCCAACCCGGACATACCGAAGAACAACACCTTCTTTCGCGCAGCCTGACGCCAGTCCGTTGCCGAGTTGTAGATCATAATCCGCCGTCCCTTGTTTTGCCCTAGCTAAAACGGGCCGCTGGCGGCGTCAATCGCGTCGGCGAGATCGGCTGAGGATGAGCAAGCCGATAGCCAGTACCGTAAAACCGATAAAAGCACGTGGTGGCAAAGCTTCATCGCGCACCAAAGCACCCATTAGTATTGCGATTGGCGGAATTATGAGCGTTACGAGCAGAACATTGCCGCTGCCTGCTTGTTGTAGCACCCGATAGTACAGCAAATAGGCTCCGGCTGTTGCCAGCAGGGCGTAATAGGCGATTGCCAGCCAGGTTTGCAGGGGCAGGCTGAAGGTCGGAACTCCATCGACCAACAACATAACAGGCGTCATCAGGATCGCAGATCCGGTCAACATACCTGCCGCGGCGATCTTAGGGGGAAGGGCGCTCATGTGGCTACGCGCCCAGATGGCTGCAAACGCATAAGAAAGCGTCCCAGCCAGGATCGCAACCTGACCCAGGTTGCTTGGGTTTAGGTTGCTAAACTGTCTGAGACCAATTGTGATTGAAACGCCCAGAAACCCAAGCCCTACGCCAAGGAGGCGGGTTTTGGTCAGCCTCTCGTCGCGAAAAAACAAGGCCGCTAAAAGGACGCCGAAGATCGCGGTGGCAGCGTTCAGAATCGATGTCAGCCCAGTTTCGACATAGAGCTGCCCCCAGGCCATAAGCGAGAATGGCAGGACATTGTTCAACAGCCCCATGATCAGAAAAATACCCCAGACCTTCGGATCGCTCGGGACCGGTTGGCGTTGAAAGATGATGACGATCCACAACGCCAGCGCTGCCCAAAAAACCCTGTGGAAAACTGATGTTATGACGGGAATCGTATCAAGCGCGATTCGGATCGCAAGGAATGACATTCCCCAAATGACACCAAGCAGTATCAATTCGGACCAAGTGCGAGCTGTGAGTGTTTTCTGAGAAGTCATGGCTTGTTCTGGCATCTCTCAATCAGCATATCGACCCGGAACATGCGAAAAAGCCCCACCGAGATGGCGGGGCTTAATATGCACATTTGCATCTGCTTTAGTTCAGCGCGTAAGTCACCTGAATACCAACGCTCCATGCGCTGTTGCCAGTGAACGTGGCACGGTTATCGGGGCCAGTACCGTTGGCAGTGGCATCCCCAATATCCGTATAGCGCACACCACCGGAAATCTTGGCCTTTTCAAGAGAGTAAGTGCCGCCCAGGCCGATACTCCAGAACCCATCCGTCGGGCCTAGGTTCGAGACCGAGTTCCCCTGAGAGCTCTCGTAACCCAGCGTTACCGCGCCAGAGAATTCTTCGCTAAACTGATAGCCGAGACCCAGTGAGTAGGTCCATGTCGCCTCTTCGTAGTCGACTAGGTTAATACCGGTCAGACCAGTATAGACCGGCGGTGCGTACACGGTTTGCGGCCAGTCAACCCAACGGATCGAACCAAACAACAGGGTTTTTGGCGCGACACCTGTTTGGAAATCGAGATTGACCGATTGAGGCGTCACAACCTCGGTCGATGAATCAGCGCTGACGCGACCCACGACGGGTATGCCGGGTGGTACAATTCCAGTGATGGCATCGTTGGCTTCGGTCTGCGACAGATCATGTGTGATTTTCGAGTTATAGGTCAGAGCGACCCGTGCGGCGATATCTGGCCGTTCCCAAGCAACACCGACAACGTAACCGAAATCGATCTCGGCATCGGTTTCAACGCGGTATCCGCCGGACGCGAATGGTGTTGTGCTTGCACCAGCGATCGGAACTGAAACACTTGCTTTCAGACGCTGGGCGCGGAGACCACCGATAACACTAAAGCCACCATCCAATTTGTAGCGAAGCAAAGCCGTGATCGCATCGGTATCTGCTTTTGCGCGAAGCACGTCAGTTGTTGCTCCGGGAAGACCTGCCAGAGCCAAGACATTCTGCGACAAGGGATAATCCGAAGAATAGTCGATATCCGCGCCAAACGGCTCGTCATAAACCAGCGCGAAGTCGAGCTTTTCGGTCAAAGAAGTCTTGTATGCCAGATGCGGCGTGAAAAAGCTGTTCGAGACATTGCCCGAGTCAATCGTTTCCCCAAACGTCGGGCTGGTCGGGATTTGATCCTCCATCGATCCGCTTACATCCGGCTTTGTATACCCAAGCCGAAACTGCACGACAGATCCCTCTTCGAACAGGATGTTAACACCTTGCCCACTTCGGTCTAGGCCGCCGGCCTGCGCCGCGGTTGCCCCAATGCACAACGCGCATGTGTGCAACAACACTCGTTTCATATATTCCTCCCTACACTGTCCAAATTGCCTGTTATACGCATCCTCATTGGGCGTATTCGGCCTCGTTACCGCTTTTTACTGTCTTAAACTTTAAAATTGGGTCAACCGGTGACGGAGCGTTATTCAGCAAAATAGCTCTATGCGGGTGTTGCTGAATTGTTACGGTTCTCGGACCAAACGTTCAGGAAAATCCCGGCAAAGATCACCACGGCCCCCAGAAGCGTCCAGTGATCCAGCGGCTCGTGATAAATGACCATCCCGAGGATCGCGATGGTCGGAAGGCGTGCAAAATCAAACGGCACGACCACGGTCGCAGGCGCGATGGCCAGGGCATTGGTAATACAGTAGTGGGCCAATAGGCCTGCCAAGCCGACAAGCAAAAGAAGCGGCGCAGTCGTTAAGGTTGGAAGTGTTATTTGCCCATCCAGACCTGATGCAACCAGACCCAAACCGGCCTGCATCAAAGTAAGCCAGAACATAATGCATCCGATGCTGGCTGTGCGCGTTAAGGACTTGGTCGATATTGCTGTTAACGCGAAGAAAATCGCAGATGCGGCCGCAGCAATAACGCCGGGACTAAGTGTGGCGGCCCCTGGACGGGCCACAATGAGAATCCCGGCAAATCCGATCAGGGCTGCGGTCAGACGCAAAGCGGTCAACCTCTCGTGCAGCAGCAGTGGGGATAGCAGGATCACCCAGATGGGTTGAGTGAATTCGAGTGCAAAGACCTGGGCCAACGGGATCACCGTTACTGCATAGAACCACAGGTTCTGCCCGGTGAAATGCAACACGTTCCGAATACCATGCAAACCAAGACGTTTGGTGGTTACCTGATGCCATTTGCGTGAAGCCGAGAGGACGATTGCCACCACGCAGATACCAACTAGGCTGCGATAGAACATGATCTCAAAGGTGTCGTGCGTCACGCTCAGCTCGCGGCCGGCAATGGCCATCGATGTGAATGAGGCGATCGCCCCTGTCATCCACAGCGCCGCCTTACCGATCTGCATTTTATTGCTGTTCATGAGATCTCTTACATGTGCTGTGGTGCAACGGGCTGAATAGATTGCGTTTTACCCGATGAAGCAAGGCTAAATGTAAGTCTGGCCGTCTATGATCGCTTTGGGTGAGGGGCTTAGATGATGCCAGTATTCTGACGCGAACCCGCAAATAAAAGGGGTTCTTAGCCGTTCGGCGTGCTGGCTCTGATACTCAGGTGGTTGGCAGAGCTTTGCTGACCGAATCGCCGTTCAACACGTATCGAGCACCGGTATGAGGGCAGGTAACCTCACCACGACCAGTGAGAGGTAAATCCAACTGCTCGCCATACTCGCTCATCCAGCCAATCTGTTTTGCAGCGACGCCCACCATCAGTGCGTATGGCTTCACGTCAGAATTAACAACGGCACCTGCGCCGATAAAAGCGTATTCCCCGATTGTGGCACCGCAAACGATTGTGCAATTGGCGCCCAGCGTGGCCCCTCTCTTTACCAGAGTATTGCGGTATTCGGCCTTTCGTTCGATCAATGAACGCGGGTTGTACACATTCGTGAACACCATGCTCGGCCCACAGAATACGCCGTCTTCCAGCGTGATGTTGTCATAGATCGAAACGTTGTTCTGAATTTTGCAATCGTCGCCAATTATGACCTTGTTCCCAACGAAGACATTCTGCCCGAGTGAAACATTTCGGCCCAGCTTGGCGCCTCCGCAGATGTGCACCCAATGCCAGATTCGGCAGCCATCTCCGATCTGCGCGCCTTCATCGACGATTGCCGTTTCATGTACCGAGTAGTTGCTCATCGAATTGTCCTTCTCCCGTCAAACGCGGTGCATTTCAGCACTGTCGAGGGGGAATAATCATTCCCATTCAATCGTTCCGGGAGGTTTCGAGGTGATGTCGTAAGTGCACCGGTTGATGCCCTTGACTTCGTTGATGATACGCGTGGCGGTTTCACCGAGGAATTCGTGGCTGAACGGATAGTAGTCCGCTGTCATGCCATCGACGGATGTGACCGCGCGGAGGGCGCAGGCATAATCGTATGTTCGTCCATCCCCCATTACACCGACTGTGCGCACCGGAAGAATGGCGACAAAGGCCTGCCAAATCTCATCATACAGACCATGTTTGCGAATCTGGTCGATATAGATGGCATCGGCTTCGCGCAGGATCTCAAGCTTTTCGCGAGTTATCTCACCCGGGCAGCGGATGGCAAGGCCGGGGCCGGGGAAGGGGTGGCGACCGATGAAGCTGTCGGGCAGGCCCAACTCGCGGCCCAACGCGCGGACCTCGTCCTTGAAGAGTTCACGCAGAGGCTCGACCAGCTTCAGGCCCATCTTTTCAGGCAGGCCACCCACATTGTGGTGCGATTTGATGGTCACAGATGGACCGCCTGAAAACGACACGGATTCAATCACATCTGGATACAAGGTGCCCTGTGCCAAGAACTCGGCGCCGTCGATTGTGTCGGCGTGTTTCTGGAACACGTCGATGAACAGCTTGCCGATAATCTTGCGCTTGGTTTCAGGATCGGATTGTCCATCAAGTTCACCCAGGAACAGTTCGCTTTCGTCCGCGTGGATCAACTGGATGTTGTAATTGTCGCGGAACATGCCGACGACTTCGGCAGCCTCGTTCTTGCGTAGCAGCCCATGGTCGACAAACACGCAGGTCAGCTGATCGCCAATCGCCTCATGTATCAGGATCGCCGCAACCGAGCTGTCGACACCGCCAGACAAGCCACAAATGACTTTTTTGTCCCCGACCTGTTCGCGGATCTTGCGGATCATCTCGTCCCGATAAGCCCCCATGGTCCAATCGCCCTTGAACCCTGCCAGTTTGACAAAATTCTCATAGAGCTTTGCACCCTTGGGTGTGTGATGAACCTCGGGGTGAAATTGCACCGCATAGAAATGACGCGAGGCGTCGGCCGTGATGGCATACGGCGCGTTGGGTGAAGTGCCGAACACCTCAAAACCCGGAGCGATTTCGCTTACATGATCGCCGTGGCTCATCCAGACCTGCTCGTCACCTTCGGCGAACCAGCCATCGAGGATATCAAGCCGATTATTCTGAGTAACAAATGCGCGGCCAAATTCTGCGGTGCCGTGCCCGCTTTCAACCTTGCCGCCCAGTTGATGCATCATCACCTGCTGACCATAGCAGATGCCCAGGATCGGCACGCCGTAGTCAAAAATCTCTTGCGGGGCGCGGGGTGAACCCTCGCGCGTAACACTGTCAGGGCCGCCCGAAAAAATGACGGCCTTGGGCGCCATCTCTCGCACGAAATCCATCGTGACGTTCTGGTAGGGGTGGATTTCGCAATAGACGTTCAGTTCGCGCAAGCGGCGGGCAATAAGCTGCGTCACCTGGCTGCCGAAGTCGATGATCAAAAGGCGGTCATGGCTGTCTTGGGTCATGATTGGCTATTAGGTCGCAAGCCTTGCTTGTGCAAGCGTAATGACGTCAATTCAGCGAGGAGGCTGATACATGACCACCATAAAACTCAGAACTGCCGAACGAAGCGACGCCAAGTCGATACAAGTTTGTATAGCAAGCGCTTATGCCGATGCGATGAGAGACATTGCCGATCTGCCGGATGTTACGTCTGGTATCGAGGAAGAGATCGCAGAGCATCAGGTCGTCATTGCTGAAGTGGACGGTACATTTTTTGGTGTCATCATATTTGATCAACAGGCCGAGGCTATGATGATATTCAATCTCGCCGTTTCGCCAGAGGCTCAGGGCAAGGGTATTGCGCGGCAACTGCTTGCAGTTGCTGAAGCTAAGGCCGTTGAGGCCGGGCTTTCAGTCCTGCGCTTGCGGACACATCGGCTGATGCGTGCAACCCGCGAAATGTACACTCATCTGGGGTGGGTTGATGTCGAGGTGTCAGGAAACACTGTCGTTATGCAGAAAAAGGCAAAGTAGTAACCGACAGACATATGTCGCAGCGGCCCGCGGTTCATGTCGCTTTTACCTCTAGAGCGCCGTAAACTACCTGTGGCGGAGTTTGCCGTTCATGTAACACATCTACCAAACCAACCAATCACGGGATTTACTCAATGGCAGAGGCAAACACCCGGCGCAGGGCACGGGGTGGCGGTGGTGCCGCCCGTCGTGCCGAGCGTACGGCGGTCAAGATCGAAACCGCGAAATATATCGAACGCAATATCCCCAATTTCGAGGTCCTCAACGAAGAGGCGCTGGAGATTATCGAAACCAATGCGGAAACCGTATTGGCTGAGATTGGCGTCAATTTCGTAGACAATCCGGCAGCGCTTGAGCGCTGGAAAGACGCGGGTGCAGATGTCGATGGTGAGCGGGTCCGCCTGCCGCGCGGCCTGGCACGTGAGCTGATCAAGACCGCCCCTAGCGAATTTACCCAGTACGCCCGCAATCCTGAGAAATCGGTAGTCATCGGCGGCCGCAATATGGTTCTGGCTCCGGTCTATGGCCCTCCGTTCGTACGCGATGCGCAAGGCGGACGTCGTTACGCGACAATGGACGATTTCAACAAGTTCGTGAAGCTGGCCTACATGTCCAAGTGGCTGCACCATTCGGGCGGTACGGTCTGCGAACCGACAGATATTCCGGTAAACAAGCGCCATTTGGACATGCTGATGGCGCATATGACTCTGTCCGACAAACCGTTCATGGGTTCGGTCACTGATCCTAGCCGGGCGCAGGATTCGATCGAGATGTGCGAGATTCTGTTCGGCAAAGAGTTCGTGCAGAACAACACCGTGATGACATCGTTGACCAACATCAACTCGCCGATGACCTTTGACGACGTGATGATGGGTTCTCTGGAAGTTTATGCCGCAAAAAATCAGGCCTGCATTATTTCGCCGTTCATCGTGGGTGGTGCTATGGCACCTGTTTCGGTCGCGGGCACGCTGACGCAGGTTCTGGCCGAGGTCATGGCAGGTGTAGCATATAGCCAGATCATCCGTCCGGGTGCTCCTGCGATCTTTGGGGCATTCGTATCGTCGATCGACATGAATTCAGGAGCGCCGACCTTTGGCACCCCAGAGGCTTCGCACGTCACTTATGGCGCGGGTCAGTTGGCGCGCCGACTGGGTCTACCATATCGCTCTGCGGGTTCGTTCTGTGGTTCAAAATTGCCGGATGCGCAAGCTGCGTATGAGACCGCGAACTCGTTGAACATGGGCCTTATGTCGGGTGTGAATTTCATGCTGCATTCCTGCGGTTGGCTCGAAGGCGGCTTGGTGGCGGATTTCGAGAAATTCGTCATGGATGCCGATCAGTTGGGCGTCTTGCACGGATTGGCCAAAGGTGTGGCCTATGACGAGAATGCACAGGCGATGGACGCCATCCGCGAAGTCGGTCCCGGAGGTCACTATTTGGGTTGTGCCCATACGCAAGCCAACTTCAAGGAAGCGTTCTGGAAAACCGATCTCTTGGATTACAAGCCGTTTGAGACATGGGAAGAAGAAGGCGCCCGCGATACACGGACGCTGGCTTCGGCACGGATTGAGCATCTGTTGGCGAACTACCAGCAGCCGCAGCTTGACCCTGATGTAAAGGCGGCGCTCGACGCATATGTTGCCGAAAAGAAAGCATCGATGCCGGACGCGTTCACCTGATTACTGATACTGCGTTGCGCGACTGGCCTGATACAGTTGCGCTTCGCCATTCAATGCAATCAGCAGATCAAGATGGCGAACCAGTGAATAGGCCGCATCATCTTCGATGCGTTGCGCGTTAATCTCACGCTCCAATTCCAGCAAACGGATCAACGCTGCACCAGTGCCCGGTGTTGATCCATATCCAAGAAGCCGTTGCAGGTGGCGGTCGCGATTATAGTCCTGCACCCCGATCTTGGCGGCACGGGCCAGTAATCGCGGGCGGCGGAGTGTGGTGATCATGGTCATCAGGTCCTGCACGGCAGCTTTCCTTCTTTTTCAATTTCGCTGTCTGAAATGTGACACAACCTAAGCGGGTGTTGCCTTGTGCGGGATCACCCCGAACTATGGTTTCACCACTGTTTATCTTTTTGAATCAATTCTGCTCTGTGCCGTCTGTGATTAACGAACGAGTAACGAAAGCAACTCTAGTTAGATTTGGTTAACTAAGAATCCGACGGCTAAAACTGTCAGTTTGTTTTGTCGACGAGGGCGAAGAAATATGGAAAACAGCGTGGCATTCACTGTTCCGGCATGGGTTCCCGAAGGGGCGCAACGATATCTGGACCATACGGAGTCAGGGCGATCTATTCGGGATATTGCGCGGTCCGCCGGGTGCCATGCCTCGACCATTTTGCGTCAGATCCGCAGGGTTGAGATGCGCAGGGACGATCCTTTGGTGGATGCAGCTCTGCATTCTCTGGCCCAGTCACACTTTGCGCCAATGGAGCGCACAGGTTCTTCATTTGCAATCGTGACGTCTGAGGCAGGACGGCCCGAAGCCCAAGACGACGAATTCGAGCGCGAGTCGCTGCGTGTACTGAGGCGCATGTGTGAATCCGGTGCCGTGCTTGCCGTGGCCGAGGATATGGACAAGGCTGTTGTGGTTCGGGACAACGGCAAAGGAGGAACTACCAAAACAGCAGTTGTAGATTGCCGGATCGCGCAGGCTCTGGCGCTGAATGATTGGATTTCATGCGATAGTCCGGGTCGGATCTCGCGCTACCGGATTTCAACCTCGGGCAGGGCTGCGCTAAGTCATTTGATTGCCGAGGCCGAAAACCGAGCGCGCACGCAGAATGAATTTGGCATGGCGGAAGCGCAGGCCGCATTCAAACCCGCAACTGCGGGTGCAAGGGCGCCATCACAGCCTCGCGTCCGTTACAGCACTGTGGAAAGCCCGCTGATCGCTTTGGCGCGCCGCCGCGACCGGGATGGCAAGCCGTTTCTGGATGAAACTCTGGTGAGCGCGGGCGAGCGCTTGCGTGAAGATTTCGAACTGGCCCAGATCGGACCTCAGGTCACACAGAATTGGGATCGCTTTCTGACAGGCGGTGGACGCGGTGACTTTGCCTCGGACAGCCAGGTGGGGCGAGGACCTTCTGGTGCCAGGGATCGTGTGGCCCGCGCGCTGTCTGACCTTGGGCCGGGTTTGAGCGACGTCGCGCTGCGCTGTTGTTGTTATCTAGAAGGGCTTGAGCTGGCTGAAAAGCGGATGGGCTGGTCTGCGCGATCAGGCAAGATCGTGCTGCGGATCGCGTTGCAAAGGCTGAAGCGCCACTACGAGGACCAGACCGAGCGGGATCGGATGATCGGCTGAAGGATTCATGCAGCCATATACCGGCCTTGCGGAAATGACCCTAAATGATAGTCAGGGGTTATGAATTTCACCTTCCGCCAGCTGCAATATTTCCAAGCCGTCGCCGAACAACGTAACTTTGGCCGTGCCGCGCAGGTCTGCCATGTTTCGCAGCCTGCGCTTTCAGTTCAAATCAAGTCACTGGAAGACTCGATCGGTGGGCCGTTGTTCGAACGGCAGGCCCGCGACATCCTGTTGACACCACTTGGTCGAGACGTTTTGGACTATGCCCAACATGTCCTGAACGCGGCCGAACGGTTGGACCGGTTTGCACGCGACCATTCGGGTGGCCATAGGTCCCTGTCGATCGGGATTATTCCTACGGTTGCACCTTATTTGCTGCCGGGGGTGCTGGCTGGGTTGCGGGCTGCGGATGTCTCGTTACGGGTTCAGATTCGCGAGGCCCGGACCGAGCGGCTGCTATCCATGTTGGGCTTGGGCGAAATAGATGCCGCCGTACTGGCGCTACCCTTGGGAAATGGAACTTTCCACGAAGAGCCACTGTTCGAAGATCGGTTCTTGCTGGCAGGAAGTCAGACTCGCTTGAATCGATTGACCATCAGCCCGGAAGAGTTGCGGCCTGTGGACTTGAAGGCAGCGCAATTGATGCTGTTGGAAGACGGGCACTGCCTGACAGATCAGGCGCTAGAAGTTTGCGGTCAGGATCGTACCAGCGGCCAAATTAATATGGGTGCGTCCTCACTTGCCACGTTGTCGCGTTTGGTCGCCGAAGGGTTTGGCCTGACGTTGATGCCTGAACTTGCGGCGCAGGCCGAGACGGATGCAGTCCCCGGATTGCGATTGTTGCGATTTGGTGCGCCGCAACCGGCGAGGACCATTGGCCTTGTGCGTCGCAGCTCGACCGGAGCAGAGGAGTGGTTCGATCGATTGGCGCAAGTAATCCGGCAGGTCGGTGAAGACGTGGTAGCTAAAACTCGAACCTAACGAAAAAGGCCCGCCGAAATGGCGGGCCTTTCAAAGTAGGGCATGACAGGATTATGCCAGCGCCGGTTCGCGGGCTTCGTCCAGATGCTTCATTAGGTTTTCCGGGGACGACACGCCGTAAGGGTCTTCGGGGCAGTTATCCATCAGGCCGGGCTCTTCGAACCATGCCTCCACAACGCCATCGTTGACGATGGCTGCGTAACGCCACGAGCGCATGCCAAAGCCCAGATTGTCCTTGTCGACCAGCATACCCATTTTACGCGTGAACTCACCGGACCCATCAGGAATGACCTTGACGTTTTCCAGACCCTGATCGGCGGCCCATTTGTTCATGACAAAGCTGTCGTTGACGGACATGCAGTAGATTGCATCGATGCCCTTGGCCGCAAAATCGCCGTGGCCTTTTTCGAAACCAGGCAATTGATAGGTCGAGCATGTCGGGGTGAATGCGCCGGGCAGCGAGAACAGGATAACACGCTTGCCTGCAAAATAATCCGCAGTTGTCTTGTCTTCCCAACGGAACGGGTTGGGGCCTTCGACGGCCTCATCGCGGACACGGGTGTGGAAGGTTACGTCAGGCAGTTTTGCACCGGTTTTCATCATCAAACTCCTGTGATTCACATATGTTTGCCGCGAGAGTTAAAATGATTCTAACTCGGCTTCAATGATATATATGCTGCAAAAGCATAATATCTTTGATGGCGTTAAAGCATTATAAGTAATGCGTAAAATGATGTGCATGGTCACTTTCGCTGCACGCGCGTAGACGTGCCGCATAGCGGCTATGCGCCGCTGGTGTAACCAAATGAGTCGGTCTATGTTATGAACAAAGAAAACCGACCCAAAGTCAGGAAAGCCAGCCGTGCGTGATCTGAAAATACCCGAGCAAAGACACCCCGAAAAGGCACATCGACCTGACAATGCGGCTCCGCGCAAGCCGAACTGGATTCGGGTCAAAGCGCCGGGTGGCAAGGGCTATGCCGAGACGCATAAGATCATGCGTGACAACAATCTGGTCACCGTCTGCGAAGAAGCCGGATGCCCGAATGTGGGTGAGTGCTGGAGCCAGGGTCACGCGACCATGATGATCATGGGCGAGATTTGCACGCGCGGCTGTACATTCTGCAACATCGCGACCGGTAAGCCGGATACTCTGGATGCATTTGAACCGGGTCGCGTGGCGCATGCGGTGCAGAAGCTGGGCTTGAACCATGTGGTCATCACATCCGTGGACCGGGATGACCTGCAGGATGGAGGGGCTGACCATTTCGCCCAAACCATACGCGCAGTACGCCACCGCTCGCCCAAGACTACGATCGAGATTCTGACGCCGGATTTCCTGAAATGCGATCCCTCGGTGCTTGAGATTGTTGTCGAGGCCAAGCCAGATGTGTTCAATCATAATCTTGAAACGGTGCCGGGCCTATATCCTCAGGTGCGTCCCGGTGCGCGATATTTCCACTCATTGCGCTTACTGCAGCGGGTCAAAGAAATGGACCCGTCCATTTTCACCAAATCCGGCATAATGGTCGGACTGGGCGAGGACGAGCAGCAAGTTCGTCAGGTCATGGATGACATGCGCGCGGCGGATATCGATTTTCTGACTATCGGCCAGTATCTGCAGCCAACACCCAAGCATCATGGCATTGACCGCTTTGTTACACCCGAAGAGTTTGCGGCCTATGAAAAAGCTGCGTTCGGCAAAGGTTTCCTTATGGTCTCGGCAACTCCTTTGACCCGGTCGTCTTACCATGCGGGCGATGATTTCGCCCGTTTGCGCGAAGCTCGACAAAAGAAGTTGAATCAGAGGTGAAACCCGAACTTCAATCCTGGCTTACCGAAAAGCGCCATGAACTGCATCAAGTGCCTGAGATATCGGGCGAGGAACGTGGAACCGCGACGAGTATCTCGAACTTGCTTCAGGCGTGTGATCCCGATGCGGTTCTGACAGGTATTGGTGGCCACGGTGTCGCCGCGGTTTATGATAGCGGACAGCCCGGACCAACCATCGGAATCCGGTGTGAATTGGACGGTTTACCGATCCAGGAAATCTCAAGTGCCCGATACGCGTCGCAACATCCCGGAAAGGGGCATCTTTGCGGGCATGATGGCCATATGGCGATGGTGCTTGGTGTTGCCTTTGTATTGGGGGACAAGCGTCCGACCAAGGGGCGGGTGGTTCTGATTTTTCAACCCGCCGAAGAAACCGGTCAAGGTGCGATTGCCTATCGTGCTGATCCCAAGTTTGCGGATATCGCTCCGGACTATGTGTTTTCTTTGCACAATTTGCCGGGTTTGGAATTGGGCGGGGTTGAGCTTTGCTCGGGTCCGGCGAATTGCGCCTCGCGTGGGATGCGAATTGTTTTGACGGGCAAAACCTCTCACGCGGCGGCTCCTCAGGATGGAGTGTCGCCAGCCGGTGCGCTGGCAGAGCTTATGCCTGCTTTGGCCATTCTGGGGCAGGGTGGGGCGCTGGATGCAGAATATGCGCTGACAACGGTAACCCATGCTAGGCTGGGTGAGGCCACTTTTGGTATCGCACCCGGTCAGGCCGAACTGTGGGTGACCCTGCGCACGGTCTCGGACAGCCGGATGGCAAGCCTGATCCGCGACGCAGAACAGCTGGTGACTACACGTGCTCAGGCACAGGGATTAGGTGTTGAAATCACCTATGACGATGTGTTTGAGGCTTGCACAAATTCGGGTGAAGCCGTGCAGATCCTGTCAGAGGCCTGCCAAAGCCGCGACATTCCTTGCAAGCTGGTTGCGACACCACAAAGGTTTTCGGAAGATTTCGGGCAGTTCGGAAAAGGCGCAAAAAGCGCCATGTTCTGGCTAGGCGCGGGGCGGGATCATCCGCAGCTACACAACCCCGACTATGATTTCCCGGATGCTTTGATCCCGATCGGGACAGATATTTTTTTGGCTGCTATCGAACAAACGCTCAAGGCCTGAGTTTTCTGGGCTGGCTTTCTGCCCATTCGGGCCACCAACCCATATATTCAATTCCGGCAATCATCAGGCAGATAAGGATCGCGCCAAACACCAGTTTCACGCGCCGTTCCGAGGGCGGGTTTCGCCCCCATTTCGACATGCGAACAAAATGGCGCAGACTCATCAGTCCTGATCTTCGACAAATCGAACCTTGCCGATAAACGGCAGGTTGCGATTGCGCTGCGCATAGTCGATGCCATAACCCACGACAAATTCATCAGGGATTTCAAACCCGATCCAGTCCGAGCGGAAATCAACCTCGCGCCGGCTGGGTTTGTCCAGAAGGGCGATGGATTTCAACCGGTGCGGCTTGCGGGTGCGGAGCAGCTTGGAGACGTGGTTCAGGGTATGGCCAGTATCCACGATATCCTCGACCACCAAAACATCGCGCCCTTCAATAGCGCCGCGTAAGTCCTTAAGAATACGAACTTCTCGACTGCTTTCCGTCGAGTCTCCGTAGGATGATGCCTCAAGAAAATCGACCTCGATGGGCAGGTCCAGCTCACGCACCAGATCAGCGATAAAGACGAAGCTGCCGCGCAGCAGGCCGACAACGACCAGCTTGTCGGTGCCGCCGAATTCAGCCGTTATTTCGCGGCAAAGCTCTTCGATCCGGGCAGCAATTGCCTTGGCCGAGATCATCTCATCTATCACATATGCGCGCTGGCTCATCGCTGCCCCCTTGATCTTTGGCGCGCAACATACGAAATCACGCGCCATTGTCACCAGTTAATCCCGGATATCATGCCAACCCATTCCGAGACCCGCCCGCTGCCTTACACCGCTCAGCAGATGTATGATCTGGTCGCGGATGTGGCGAAATACCCCGAGTTCCTGCCATGGTGCGCGGCGGCCCGCATTCGTCGGACCTATCAAGCCGGAGATGGCAAGGTGATGGAGGCGGATCTGGTGATTTCATTCAAGGTGTTCCGCGAACGCTTTGGCAGTCGGGTCACGCTATTTGATGAGCTTAAACGGATCGATACCGAGTATCTGGACGGCCCCTTCAAATATATGCGCTCGGATTGGGAGTTCGAAGATACGGATGATGGCTGCAACGTCTCGTTCCACGTTGATTTCGAATTCAAGAACGCGGTTCTGCAAGGAATCATTGGCGTGGTTTTCAACGAAGCCATGCACCGTATCGTCCGAGCATTTGAACAACGTGCTGCCGTCCTGTACGGCTGAGGCTTTACGCCCGAGCGGCGCGCGCTAGACTGCGCCACATGACCGATTTGACAACTGCCCTTGCCGAGTTTGCTGCTGGTTCTGTGTCGACCACGGCGCAGGCTCGTATCGTGACATCTCTATCCGCGTTGGACTGGCTTGCTGTGGGGCGGGCAGGCGCAGATGAGCCGGTTTCCCGCATCATACGTCAGATGGTTCTTTCCGAGAGCGGTGCCGCACAGGCGCGTTTGTTCGGAGGCGGTGATGCGCCGCTACGCGCAGCTGCGCTGGTGAATGGTACCATTTCTCATGCGCTTGATTATGACGACACGCATTTCGCTCATATCGGTCATCCATCGGTTGCTGTTTTTCCTGCAGCCCTTGCTCTTACTGCGTGGGAAGACCGACCTCTGGTCGATCTGCTTGAGGCAGCGCTAGTGGGAATGGAGTTATCGATCCGCATCGGTTTGTGGCTTGGTCGTGGTCATTATCAGGCTGGTTTTCACCAAACAGCCACGGCTGGTGCGTTTGGGGCTGCGGTGGCTGCGGGTCGGATTATGGCATTTGACGTAAAGCAGATGCGTGACCTGCTGGGGCTAACCGCGACCCGGGCCTCAGGGCAGAAATCACAGTTCGGGACTATGGGTAAACCCTATAACGCTGGACTTGCGGCCTCGAACGGGGTTGAGGCCGCCCAGTTGATCCGCAACGGTTTTCAACCCGGTGCTGACGCATTGGAAGGCCCGTTTGGGTTTGGGGCGACACATTTGGGGGCTGACGATTTAGCTGCTGCGCTTGATGGTTTGGGGGACGAGTGGCTGTTCGAAAGCATCAGCCACAAATTCCACGCTTGCTGCCATGGCCTGCACGCGGCGCTTGAGGCTGCGCGCGATCTCGACATCGCCGAGCCTGAGGTGGCCGAGATCAAGATCAAAACCCACCCCCGCTGGATGAGTGTGTGCAATCAACTGCAGCCGACCAGTGGGTTAGGAGCGAAGTTTTCCTATCGTACCGTGATCGCAATGCAGGCAATGGGCTACGATACAGCTCTGCCAGGGAGCTATTCCGACAAGATTTGTGCTGATCCAAGGCTACAATCCTTAAGGGACCGAATCACGGTCGAGGCGGATGAGAGTCTGTCTGAGACACAAGCCCATCTGTCCCTGTTACGCCGGGACGGCGCGCGCCGCGAGGCCAGCCATGATCTGCTGGCACCGATGTCTCTATCGGATCGCGAAGATCGCGTCAGGGAGAAAGCGGCGAAGCTGATCGGGGGGGATGAGGCGGACGCCATCTGGTCGATGCTGCGCACCGGCGGGCGCGCAGCGGATTTGGCTGAAAGGTTAACCGATTAAGTGACCCGCCAATGCAGCGGAAAGCCCGGATCGAATACGGTCACGGGGCCGTCGCCGCTTTCGATTTTGGCCGGATAGACGACCTCATCGCCTTTGGTCAGCGTGATGGTCTCTTCGTTCACTGGCAGGCGATAGAAGGCCGGGCCGTTGAGTGACGCGAACGCCTCTAGCTTGTCCAACGCATCTGCGCGCTCGAACATTTCGGCCAGCAGTGACATTGTATTAGTTGCAGTGAAACAGCCGGCGCAGCCACAGGCCATTTCCTTGTTAGCATCCGTGTGCGGCGCGCTGTCTGTGCCCAAGAAGAAACGCGTATCGCCTGATGTCGCGGCGGTCAGCAGCGCCAGCCGATGCTCTTCGCGCTTGGCGACCGGCAAGCAGTAGTAATGCGGCTTGATGCCGCCAACCAGAATGTGGTTGCGGTTGATGATCAGGTGATGCGTTGTAATCGTCGCACCCAGATCTTTCTCGTTCGCCTTGACGTAATCCACGCCGTTTGACGTCGTGATGTGCTCCATCACCACGCGCAGTCCGGGTGTTGCTTTGCGAATCGGATCAAGAACGCGGTCGATGAACACCGCCTCACGATCGAAGATATCGATCTCGGCATCCGTGACTTCGCCGTGCACACACAGCGGCAGACCGATCTCGGCCATCTTCTCCAGCACCGGGCGCACCTTGTCGAAATCGCGAACGCCAGAAGACGAGTTGGTTGTTGCCCCAGCCGGGTACAGTTTGACTGCCTTGACCAGCCCGCTTGCATGTGCGGCGGCCACATCCGCCGGGTCCGTGTCTTCGGTCAGGTAGAGCGTCATCAGCGGCTCAAACGTCATATCCTCAGGCAGAGCAGCAAGGATGCGGTCCCGATAAGCTGCTGCGTCGTCACCTTTGACAACGGGCGGAACCAGATTCGGCATGATGATGGCACGGGCAAAATGGCGCGCGGTTTCAGGCAAGACGGCTTGCAGCATCGCGCCATCGCGCAGATGCAAATGCCAGTCATCGGGGCGGCGGATCGTCAGGGATTGGGTCATGGCCCCCGGCTAACACAGCCGCTTGGGTGGTGAAAGACCCTCTTGCCCTTGCCGATGAGACAGATCGCCGTAAGTCACTGACGGATGGTGGTCTTGACCTCTGGTTGTGGTCATGACCTGTTGGGGCGCAGGAAAAAGGGGAACTCATGACACAGCCAAACTCCATCGATGCCGTGCAAGAGCTTTTGGGCTCTGAGGGTTATGTCTGTGGCCGGGCTTTGGCGACGGTTGTGTTTCTTTCGCTGAAACTTGGTCGACCTCTATTTCTGGAAGGCGAGGCGGGCGTCGGCAAGACTGAGATCGCCAAGGCGCTGGCCGCAGGATTGGGGCGGCGCCTGATCAGGTTGCAGTGCTACGAAGGCCTTGATGCCTCTTCCGCTGTGTATGAGTGGAATTTCCCCGCCCAGATGGTGGCGATCCGAACCGCAGAAGCGTCGGGTGGGGCGGACCGAGGCGCGTTGCAGACCGAGCTGTTCTCGGATGACTATCTGATCGAACGCCCCTTGCTGCAGGCCATGCGTCCGGATGCCAATGGGGCACCTGTATTGCTAATTGACGAATTAGACCGGACCGACGAACCCTTTGAGGCTTTCTTGCTGGAGGCGCTCAGTGACTTTCAGGTCACGATCCCCGAGCTTGGTACTGTCAAAGCTCCAGAACCGCCGATCGTGATCGTTACCTCGAACCGTACGCGCGAAGTACACGACGCACTGAAACGCCGCTGCCTATATCATTGGGTTGATTACCCTGACTTTGCGCGCGAAATCGAAATCCTGCACGCACGGGCTCCCGAAGCGGCAGAAGCGCTGAGCCGTGAGGTGGTCGCCTTTGTTCAGCGCTTGCGCACTGAAGATTTGTTCAAGAAACCGGGGGTGGCCGAGACTATCGATTGGGCCAAGTGCCTGCTGGCGCTGGACGTTATCAACCTCAGTCCCGAAGTAATCGGCGATACGTTGGGTGCCATCCTGAAATACCAGGACGACATCCAAAAGTTGCAGGGGTCCGAGGCCAAACGCATTCTGGATCAGGCAAAAGCCGATCTCGAACCAGCCTGATGCTTCATATGCTCGAAAATACTTTGGGGGTTTGATGGCGGAACAACTCCCACTCGTTATCCCGGACAACCCCAAACTGGCCCAGAACATCACCCATTTTGCGCGCGCTTTGCGCAAGGCCGGACTGCCGATAGGAACTGGGCGCGTGGTTGACGCGATCCGCGCCGTGCAGGCTGCGGGGTTCACCGAGAAAAGAGATTTCTACTGGACGCTGCATGCCTGTTTCGTGAACCGGCCGGAACATCGAACGGTTTTTGCGCAAGTCTTCCGCCTCTATTGGCGCGATCCGCGGTATCTAGAACATATGATGTCCATGATGCTGCCCGCCATTCGCGGTGTTCAGGAGGAGCGCAAAGCGGATGCGGCTGAAAAGCGCGCGGCTGAGGCGTTATTGGATGGCGTCGAACGCGACTTGCCAGAATCAACCGAGCAACAAGAGGAAAGCGAGATCGAGATCGACGCAACCCAAACCGCGTCATCTGAAGAACGCTTGCGCAACCTCGATTTCGAACAGATGAGTACATCCGAGATCGCCCAGGCCAAACGCATGCTGTCGCGCCTGAACTTACCGGTCAAACCCATTGAGTCTCGCCGAGGTCAGGCCAGTCACCTCGGTCACCGCATTGATCGCGCTCGGACACTTAGGTCAGCGATGCGGCAGGGTGGCGAACTACGCGATATCGCGCACTTGCAACCCAAACCTCGGTGGCCGAATTTGGTTGCGTTGTGCGATATCTCCGGGTCGATGAGCCAATACAGTCGGATCATTCTGCACTTTCTACACGCGGTTTCGAATGCCAAAGGCGCAGGTTGGGCCAAAGTGCACGCCTTCACGTTTGGCACACGCCTGACCAACATCACCCGCCATCTGCATCAACGTGATGTCGATGCAGCGCTTGCCGCTGCTGGGGCCGAAGCGCAGGACTGGGAAGGCGGAACCCGGATCGGAGAATGCCTGCATCAGTTCAACCGCGACTGGTCGCGGCGTGTCATGGGGCAGGGGGCGGTCGTGTTGCTGATCACCGACGGGTTAGAGCGGGGCGATCCCGAGATGCTGGAAAAGGAAATCGAGCGTTTGCACCTGTCGTCACGACGCTTGATCTGGTTGAACCCTCTGTTGCGCTGGGACGGGTTCGCACCGAAAGCTCAGGGTGTGGCGACAATGCTTCCAAATGTCGACAGCTTCCGCGCCGGGCATTCGATTGCGTCGCTGGAAGATCTGGCCGCCGTGATTTCGCAACCAGATGATCAGGGGCAGAAAGCGCGGCTGATGTCCGCGCTTTCAGACTAGCTGTTACGAAAGCTGCTCTTCATTGCACTTCCGTGCCATTTCCATGGCTTTGTAAGTGCCAGTCAGGTCAACGGTGAAGGCGAACTCTTTCTCCGGGAAAACGACCATCACCTTCTTCTTGGCAAGATCATCTGCGAACTGAGGGTCGTCTGACAGAACATACCCGCCCGAATAGCCCTTGGTGATGTTCCCCTTCATACCGGTTGCTTCTCCGACATAAATATTGTCGCCGATAAGGATGGCGACGGCCTCTTTCTCGCCTTTCTTGATGTTGGTCTCGGCTTTGGTGAAGACGCCCACATAGCCAACGCCGCGATCTTCGGTCAGGCCCATCTGTACGACATTTTCAGCGTCATCAACCGCTTCGATAAGGCAGGATTTCTTGTCCTGATCGATGAAAACCTTCCAGCCTTCGACCTCACCGTATTTCAGAAATGTGTCAGCCCAGCCGGTGCTGGCAGTCAACAGGCCGATCGCTGCTCCGAGTGTAAGAATGCGTTTCAACTGTTTGTCTCCGCTATGAAATATGTTGGGACGATCCCGAATAGGCCCCGGAATCGCATGCAGGCTAGAATGACGCCTTCCAACATTCAACAATTTGTGAATGTGAGTTCGAAATCGGCTTGTTAGCGCCACAAGATCAACCCGCTGAGCGCTTTTCATTGCTCCAAAGCTGACTATGTTGAACCCAAGCAAGGCCGGAGGTCTAAATGGAACGATTCGATAGCAGCCCGGAAACCGCACTAAAATGGTATCGCGCCGGGAAGGGCGCGGCTTTGGCCACTGTGGTTGAGACCTGGGGCAGCGCGCCGCGCCGTGTAGGCGCGCAGTTGGTCATTGCGGGCGATGGTCGGATCGAAGGCTCGGTTTCTGGTGGTTGCGTCGAAGGTGCTGTGATCGTCGAAGCGCTGGAAGCCATAGAGGAAGGCGAGGCAAGGCTGCTAGAGTTCGGTGTAAGCGACGAGGATGCGTTTGCCGTCGGTCTGGCCTGCGGCGGTACGATCAGGGTTTTGGTTGAACCGGTCGGCAAGGTCCTGCCCGAACCAATGCTGGCCGAACTGGTCGCGGCACGGGCGCGGCGCGAACCCTTGGCCTATGAAGTCAACGTCGAGACGGGCCAGCGCGCGTTGCGCCGTAATGCCTATTCCGAACGCTTGCGTATGGACAGGTCCGGGTTCGAAGAGGATGGGCAAACCTTTGTCGCTGTCCACAACCCACCGCTACGGTTGATAGTGGTGGGAGCGGTGCACATCGCCCAAGCTCTGGTGCCGATGGCCCGGATCGCGGGCTATGACCCGGCGATTATAGATCCGCGCGAGGCCTTCGCATCGGACGCACGTTTTCCCGGAGAAACCATCCTGACGGATTGGCCGGATGAGGCTGTATCAAAGCTGGGTCTCGACTCGCGCACGGCGCTTGTGTTGCTGACCCACGACCCCAAACTTGATGACCCCGCGCTTCAGGCCGGTTTGGCGGCCGATGTGTTCTACATCGGCGCACTCGGATCTAAGCGCACACATGCCAAACGCGTGGAGCGGATGAAGCAGGCCGGGTTCAACGATGACCAGATTTCACTGATTCACGGACCTGTTGGGCTTGATATCGGGGCGGCTGGACCGTCTGAGATAGCCGTTGCGATTCTGGCGCAGATGACGGCGGTCCTGCGAGGCAGAGCGTGAAGTTTGGTCCGGTACCCGTTTCCGACGCCAACGGCGCGATATTGGCCCATTCCGTCAAAGCGGGAAACCGCAAGCTTAGGAAAGGTATAACGCTTTCGTCCGAGCACATAGCCGAGTTGCACCAAGCCGGTCTGACCGAGGTCACAGTCGCCAGACTGGAGCAAGGTGATTGCCATGAGGACGAAGCCGCAGCGCTGCTGGCAGAAGCGCTTACACCAAGTCCCACACAGGCAAATCTGCGTGTCACCGAAGCCTTTACAGGCCGGGTGAATCTTTTAGCGAATGGACCAGGCGTCGCGGTGCTGGATACCGATGCCTTGCAAAAGTTCAATCAGGTCAACCCGATGATCACGGTTGCCACGGTGCCGCAATATCAGCAGATGGCGGCTGGCGGCATGGTCGCGACGATCAAGGTGATTTCTTATGCCGTACCTCGATCCGACGTTGAGAGTGCGGCCCGTCATGCGCAGGACGCTATTCGGTTATCGGTGCCCAAATACGAAAACGCGGGTCTCATCGTTACCGACATTGCTGGCGGGCCATCTAATGAAAAAGGTATCGCTGCTATTCGTAGCCGGGTTGAGGCTTTGGGTATGAATCTGTCAGATGTTCAGGTGGTGCCGCATCGGATGGGCGACTTAACAGCATCGATTTCGACCATTCGGGGTGAGATCGTCATGATCCTGACCGGATCGGCCACGTCGGATAAAGATGATGTGGCGCCTGCTTCTGTGCGGGCGGCGGGGGGCATCGTCGACCGGTTTGGAATGCCGGTCGATCCGGGGAACCTGTTGTTTTTGGGGTCTTCCGGCGGGCGCCCCATCATCGGTTTGCCCGGATGCGCGCGCTCACCAGCATTGAACGGGGCGGATTGGGTCTTGTCTCGTGTTGCTTGCGGAATCGAAACAACGGGCGCGGACATCGCTGGGATGGGTGTCGGTGGGCTGCTAAAAGAAATCCCGACGCGGCCACAGCCCCGCGCTGCCAAGAGTAAATGACGTAACGGCAATTTTGCCCTGTTTGGTGGGCGCATCATTGTTAGAAGGCTGATCAGCGAAACTGCGGAAAAATCAGGCAAATATTTTTGTTCTCAAACGAAATTTACCGTGTTTAACTCTGGCTTAGCAAATAAGCCAAAAAAAGGGGAGGATCTTATGACCAAGGTCTCAATGACCGTGAACGGCGTTGCCGTCAGCGGTGATGTTGAAGGGCGGACTCTATTATCCGGATTTCTACGCGACCACCTGAATTTGACAGGCACACATATTGGCTGCGACACGGCTCAATGTGGCGCGTGCGTAGTGCACGTGAATGGTGAGGCGGTCAAATCCTGCAACATGCTGGCGCTGGAAGCAGACGGCGCGGATGTGGGCACGATCGAGGGGCAGGCGGCCGAAGATGGCACGCTGAACGTGATCCAACAGGCCTTTCAGGATCATCATGGGCTGCAATGCGGGTTTTGCACTCCGGGCATGGTGATGAGCGCTGCAGCATTGCTAAAGGATAACCCGCGCCCGACCGAAGGCGAAATTCGCAAGTACCTTGAGGGTAACCTATGCCGGTGCACAGGCTACCACAACATCGTCAAGGCAATCATGGCCGCATCGGGTCAAGACGTTTCCAGCATCGCCGCCGAGTGAGGCGGTTAAGAATTTTCGACGAAAATTCTTTTCCACGGAGGAGAACAAGCAATGCCCAAAGACAGTGGCATCGGAGCCAGTTCCAAGCGGCGCGAGGACGTACGCTTTCTGACCGGAGCAGGCAATTACACCGACGACATCAACGTACATGGCCAGGCCTATGTGCATTTCCTACGGTCCGACATCGCGCATGGCCGGATCACCAACATCGACACATCTGCCGCCGAGGGTATGCAGGGGGTTGTGAAGGTGTTCACCGGCAAGGACTTTGAAGGCGTGGGCGGAATGCCTTGCGGCTGGGAAGTAACCGACCGTCATGGCGCCCCGATGCAGGAACCACCGCATCCCATTCTGGCGCAAGGCAAGGTCCGACATGTAGGCGATCCCATCGCTGCCGTTGTCGCGGACAGCCTTGAACTCGCCCGCGATGCGGCGGAAGCGATTGAAGTGGATATCGAAGAGCTCCCTGCCGTGCTGGATATGAAAGCCGCAGCGCAGGATGGCGCGACGCTTATCCATGAGGATTTGAAGAACAACATCTGCTATGACTGGCATCTAGGCGAAGAAGACAATGACAAGGTCAATGAGGTTTTTGCCAACGCGGCCCATGTCACCACTCTGGACCTGATCAATAACCGTCTGGTTGCTAATCCGATGGAGCCGCGCGTTGCGGTGGCCGAATACAGCCGGGGTACGGATGAGTACACGCTCTACACCACTTCGCAGAACCCGCATGTGATCCGCTTGCTGATGTGCGCATTTGTTCTGGGCTTGCCTGAACACAAAGTGCGTGTTGTAGCGCCTGATGTTGGTGGTGGATTTGGCACGAAGATTTTCCACTACGCGGAAGAGGCGTTCTGTACATTCGCTGCCAAGGCCTGCAACCGTCCGGTCAAATGGACCGCCAGCCGGTCCGAGGCGTTTATGTCGGATGCGCAGGGCCGCGACCACGTCAGCACGATTGAGCTCGCTTTGGACGCGGACAATAACTTCACAGGCCTCCGCACCAACACCTACGCCAATCTGGGCGCGTATCTGTCGACCTTCTCAAGCTCGGTTCCGACTTGGCTGCATGGCACTCTGATGGCGGGCAATTACAAGACGCCGGTCATTCAGGTGAATGTGAAGGCAATGTTCACCAACACAGTGCCGGTGGACGCTTATCGCGGTGCGGGTCGGCCAGAGGCGACCTATCAGCTGGAGCGCGTCATCGACAAGGCGGCGCGTGAACTGGGTGTCGATCCGATCGCCCTGCGTCGCCAGAATTTCATCACCCAGTTCCCGTATGACACACCGGTGGCGCTGACCTACGACACCGGGGATTACAACGGGACGATGGATAAGCTTGAAGCTGCTGCTGATTTGGCTGGCTTTGCCGCGCGACGGGCGGAAAGCGAGGCCAATGGCAAGCTGCGTGGCCTAGGCGTCAATTGCTATATCGAGGCCTGCGGCATCGCGCCCTCGAACATCGTCGGCATGCTGGGGGCCCGGGCGGGTCTTTATGATGCTGCCACGGTGCGGGTGAACGCCACCGGTTCCATCAGCGTCATGGTTGGTGCACATAGCCACGGGCAGGGGCATGAGACCGCTTTCCCGCAGGTTGTGGCCGACATGATCGGCATCGACGAGTCGATGGTAGAGATTGTGCATGGCGACACCTCGAAGATCCCGTTCGGCATGGGCACTTATGGCTCACGCTCGCTCGCGGTCTGTGGTTCGGCCATGGTTAAGGCGACCGAAAAGGTGATCGACAAGGCCAAGAAGATCGCGGCCCACCTGCTCGAGGCGTCCGAGGCCGATATCGAGCTGAAGGACGGTCAGTTCAGCGTCGCGGGCACTGACAAGTCGGTGGCCTGGGGTGATGTGACTCTGACAGCCTATGTACCGCACAACTTCCCATTGGAGGTTGAGCCGGGGCTGGAGGAGACCGCATTTTATGACCCGGCCAACTTCACCTTCCCAGCGGGGGCATATGCCTGCGAGGTTGAGGTGGATCCCGAGACTGGACAGGTGACCATCGAAGCCTTCACCGCTGCGGATGACTTTGGCAACATCGTTAACCCGATGATTGTGGATGGTCAGGTACATGGCGGTATCGGTCAGGGTATCGGTCAGGCTTTGTTGGAAAATTGCGCCTATGACGAGAATGGCCAGTTGCTGAGCGCATCCTTCATGGATTACGCGATGCCACGCGCCGATGATCTGCCGTTCTATGCGGTCGACCATTCCAGCCAGACGCCGTGTACGCACAACCCGTTGGGTGTGAAGGGCTGCGGTGAGGCTGGTGCGATTGGCTCGCCGCCTGCGGTAGTCAACGCGGTTCTGGATGCGCTGAACTCGGGTGGAAAGGCTGTTGATCACATTGACATGCCGATGAGCCCGTCGCGTGTTTGGACAGCAATGCATGGTTGAGAGGTTCGGGTGCGAGGGGCCAGCCCCTCGCGCTCCCCGAGATATTTATAGCCAGATGAAGGGCGGATCCGCGCTTTTCGGAAAGGAAGAACGAAATGTACAATTTCGAGTTTGAGAAACCCTTGACCATCGCTGAGGCGGTTACTGCGTTGGGAGTTGAGGATGCGCAGGCATTGGGGGGTGGGCAAACCCTGATCCCCACAATGAAGCAGCGGTTGGCCGCGCCATCCAAGCTGGTTTCGGTCAATGGAATCGCTGAAATGAAAGGGGTCTGCGTCGAGGATGATGGCTCGGTAGCGATAGGCGGTGCGACAACCCACGCAAATGTGGCCGCTGAAGCTGCTGGTAACTATCCGGCGCTGGCAGCGCTGGCCGGCCAGATCGGTGATCCTGCGGTGCGTAATCGTGGCACTATTGGCGGTTCGATTGCCAACAATGATCCAGCGGCCTGTTATCCGGCGGGAGTGCTGGGTTCAGGCGCGACCATTGTCACCAATAATCGCCAGATAGCGGCGGATGACTTCTTTCAGGGCATGTTCACGACAGCTCTGGAAGAGGGCGAGATTATCACTTCGGTGCGTTTCCCTGTGCCTCAGGCGGCGAGTTATCAGAAGTTTTTGCAGCCCGCGTCTCGGTTTGCGTTGGTCGGGGTTTATCTCGCTCGGTTCGCCAATGGCGTTCGGGTTGCAGTAACCGGCGCAAGCGAGGACGGAGTTTTCCGCTGGGCAGAGGCTGAGGAGGCCCTGAACAAAGAGTTCCGCGCGGACGCTTTGATGGGGCTGCACATCAATCCGATGAACATGATTGGTGATCTGCACGGGAGCAAAACGTATCGGGCGCATCTGGTCACTGTTATGACGAAACGGGCTGTCGAAGCTTGCAGCTGATCTGATTGTTAATCAGCTTTGAGAGCCTCGGTGAAAGCCGGGGCTCTTTATTCTTTCCGAACTCTTGGGGGCTTGGCGGGGCGCCAGTAGGCGCCGGTGTCTTCTCGTGCCGTCTGATAGCGTTCCACGCGGTCACGCGCGGCTGATCCCCCGGCGGCAAAGAGATGACCTAGCAGGCATTCAAGCACTGCCATCGCTCCGGAGAAGCTGGAAAAGTGATGTTGCGCGCGGGTACTTACAGGCAGCACGATGTCAGGGTTAACACCAGGGGCGATGACGTCGCTATCCGACAATAGCACGATGCGCATACCGCGTTTACGCGCAAAACGCATGGATTGTATGGTGTCAGAGGAATAGGGGTGAACGGTAATAGCGAAAAGGCAGTCCGCTTCATCGGCCTCGAGCAAATCATCGATGGCTGATCCCATATGTCGCGGGATAAGCTGAAATCCTGGGTGTGCCATCCGACCCGCATAGTGGAGATAATAGGCCAAAGCATAGCTGGCCCGGGTCGCGGTTATGAAACAGCGATTAGCTGCAATCATGTACTCCGTGACCTGTTGCATCAAATCAGGATCGGCCAGTCGCAGGGAGCGGGCTACGACGTTCAGTTCGTTTTGCGCAAACCCAGCTTGCGCGGCGCTGAATTGGCCCCCCGATTTCATGCGATCCAGCCAGCCTTGACCCAGCCGATCTTCCCGGTCTGTGACAAGGGTCTGGCGAAAGGGCCGTCTGAACGCATCAAAACTGTCGAACCCCATACGTTGTGCCAACCGAACCAGAACGTTTGAACTGACACCGATTTTCTCGGCGGTAAGCCGAACCGGGTCGAGCCCGAAATCGCCAGGGTGGTCGATGATGTATTTCGCTGCGGCTTGCATTTGCTGAGGCAGGGTGTCGATTTCGTGCCGAAGCTGCTCGGTCAGTTGGGATGAGGTGTGTTGCATTTGGTAAGAAAAAACAAATGTTATGAAGAATGCAAATTGAAAACGTGAGCGAGGTGTCTAATTCGGGATCGTAAAAAACAGGTGACGGAATGTCTGGGACTGGTTTGAGGATGACGAGAAGGCCATATGTGTTGGTGGCTCCGAACGGGGCGCGACGAGGGCATGGAGATCATCCTGCCCTGCCGATCAAGACTGATGAAATCGTCAAGGTCGCGAAAACGTGCCATAGGGCAGGTGCGCAAGGTCTGCATCTGCATATTCGCGATCAGTCAGGTAACCATTCACTAGATGCGGGTTTGTATCGCGAAACCATTGCTGAACTGCGTGCTGCGGTCACTGACATGGACATCCAGATTACGACAGAAGCTGCTGGCGTTTTCGGCGTTCAAGCACAACTTGATTGTTTGCAGAATGTGCGCCCGGACTGGGCTTCGATTTCGGTGCGCGAGATTGCACGGTCGCCCGAACTTGCGCCAAAGGTCTACGCTCTGTGCGCGGAACAAGGGACTCGTGTTCAGCATATACTCTATGATGTCGCTGACGTTGAGTTACTGACCCATTGGCAGGCTGAAGGGGTGGTAAAATCGGATCAGGTCGACCGTCTGCTTGTCCTTGGTCGCTATGCCACGGCGCAGGAATCGAGTCCGAATGATCTGGATGTGTTTCCGCACAGCGCTGATCCATGGATGGTCTGTGCCTTTGGAGGGCAGGAGCATGCGTGCCTGCAAAAGGCCGCGCAGTTGGGTGGCGATGTGCGCGTTGGTTTTGAGAACAGCCTTGCAGGTCCGGATGGCCAGGCATGGGCAGACAATGCTGCATCAGTCGCGGCGCTCATTAATCTTCTGAAAAGGACTTCGACATGAGTCACGTATTTCCACGCCATACAAAGTCGGAACTGCCTGAGGCCGCTGGTGGAGATGGCTGTTATCTCATCGACTCAACCGGCCGTCGCTATCTGGATTGTGGTGATGCTGCCGTTTCATGCCTCGGCCATTCCAACGCCGCTGTGGTCAAAGCGGTGCAGGATCAGGTGGCGCAGATTGCGTTTGCGCATACGGGCTTTATGACGTCGGCACCGGCCGAGGCACTGGCCGATCTGCTGATTGAACACGCCCCCGGCGAACTGGACCGGGTCTACTTTGTCTCGGGCGGGTCAGAGGCGACCGAGGCTGCTATCAAACTGGCGCGGCAGTATTATCTGGAAACCGGCCAGCCTGAACGCCGTCATGTCATAGCGCGCCGACAAAGCTATCACGGCAACACTTTGGGGGCACTTTCGGCGGGTGGCAATGAATGGCGGCGGGCGCAGTTTGCACCGATGCTGATCGAGATGACTCATATCGCTCCTTGCTATGAGTACGCCGAAAAGCCTGAGGATGAGAGCAGTTTTGAATATGGTCAGCGCGTTGCGAATGAGCTGGAGGCAGAAATCCTGCGCCTTGGGCCTGAAACGGTCATGGCTTTCATGGCAGAGCCGGTGGTTGGAGCGACGCTTGGGGCTGTTCCGGCAGTCGAGGGGTACTACAAGCGAATCCGTGAAATTTGCGATCAACACGGCGTTCTTCTGATCCTCGACGAAGTAATGTGCGGCATGGGGCGTACCGGGCATTTGTTTGCCTGTGATCATGACGATGTCACGCCGGATATTCTTTGTATCGCCAAAGGGTTGGGGGCAGGGTATCAGCCTATCGGAGCGATGCTGTGTTCGGGTCGAATCTATGATGCGATCCGGGATGGATCGGGCTTCTTCCAGCATGGCCACACCTATATCGGTCATCCGGTTGCGACTGCGGCCGCGCTTGCCGTTGTACAGGAACTTACTTCTCGTGACCTGCCAGCGCGGGCCGGCGTAATGGGGGGCAAATTGCAGAGCATGTTGGAAAACAAGTTTGGCCAACACCCGAATGTCGGGGACATACGGGGCCGCGGCTTATTCCGAGGAATTGAGTTGGTCGAGGATCGGGATACGAAAACTCCGTTTGATCCGTCGCGCGGCCTAGCGGCCAAGATCAAGAAGGCCGCCATGGCCGAGGGATTGATCTGTTACCCGATGTCGGGAACGCGTGATGGACGCAACGGAGATCATATCCTCTTAGCACCGCCCTTTGTCATCGAAGATGACCAACTGGTCGAGCTTGTAGACAAGCTGGATCGGGCGATATCCTCGGTGATCTGATTTAGGCGAGAAGCCAGAAAACAAAGAAGCCCCTCCGATTTCGGAGGGGCTTTTGTCATTCTACAAAAAGAAAACCTACTTCTGTGGCAGCGGACCAATCATCATGATCATCTGACGGCCTTCCATCTTGGGCATGTTCTCGATCTTGCCCAGATCCTTGACGTCTTCGGCCACACGTTCCAGCAGCTCACGCCCCAGGTTCTGGTGCGCCATCTCGCGGCCCCGGAAACGCAGGGTGACTTTGACCTTGTCGCCGTTTTCAAGAAACTTGAACACGTTGCGCATCTTGACGTCATAGTCATGCGTGTCGGTGTTGGGCCGGAACTTGACCTCTTTCACCTCGATGATCTTTTGCTTCTTGCGGGCTTCGCTTTCGCGTTTCTGCTGTTCGTACTTGAACTTGCCGAAATCCATGATTTTGCAGACCGGCGGGTTCGCGTTTGGCGAAATCTCAACCAGATCGAGGCCGACATCGGCGGCCATCTGCATGGCCTTTGCGGGATGAACCACCCCGACATTTTCACCTTCGGCGCCAATCAGGCGAATTTCGGGAGCACGGATCTTGTCATTGACGCGCGGGCCGGTATCTCGCTGTGGCGGCGCGTTGTGAGGTCTGCGGGCTATGGGTTCATTCCTTTGATGATTGCAGAATTTCGAGCCCGGAATTTAGACCGGGCTGAGAGGTGTTTCAAGCGGCATAAATTGCAAGCCGCATGAATTTTCCATGAATTTCGTGAGTTTTTGCCGGTTTAGGGTGTCGATAACCCCACCTGCAAACCCCATTAGCCCACAAATGCCTTTTCAATCACGAATTCCTTGGGTTCGGAATTGGCACCTTCTCGCAGGCCGAACTCTTCCAGAATTGCTTTGATGTCATGGTTGAAGGCAAGGCTGCCACAAACCATCGCGCGATCAGTGTCTGGCTTGATACCACCTTCGATGCCCAGATCGGCAAATACGGTGCCGTCTTTCAACAGCTCGGTTATACGGCCCATCTTTGGGCTCGCTTCCCGCGTGGTGGTGGGGTAATAGCGAATCTTGTCGGCGAAACCGTCACCAATCAGTTCGGCCAGCAACTCGTCCTGTTTGACGCTCTCGATCAACTCGCGACCGTAATCCAGTTCAGCTACGTCGCGGCAGGTATGGGTGATGATAACTTCGTCATAATCCTCATAGGTCTGCGGTTCACGCAGCAGCGACGCGAAGGGCGCAAAGCCTGTGCCGGTAGCGAAGAACCAGATGCGCTTGCCGGGCAGCAATGCGTCATGCACCAGCGTGCCGACGGGTTTGGGCCGAAGGATGATCTGATCACCAGGCTGGATGTGCTGCAGTTTTGAGGTCAGCGGGCCATCCTGCACTTTGATCGAGTAGAATTCCAGTTCCTCATCCCATGAAGGCGAGGCGATGGAATAGGCGCGCAGCAGCGGTTTGCCGTTGTCGCCCAGCAGGCCGATCATCACGAACTCACCCGAGCGGAAACGAAGCGATGCAGGGCGCGACACCTTGAAAGAGAACAGGCGGTCGGTCCAATGTTTGACCTCGGTCACAGTCTGGGCGTCGGGCAGGACGGGGGCCTTAACGGCGGTTGCTTCACTCACGGATTTCATCTCTGTCATCATTTCACTGCCGGTCTGCTAAACCGGTATCTCCGTTTAATCTTTGATCCAAGTCAGGAAAAGGGGCAGATTGCCCCTTTCGTATCACAGGTTGGCGATGGCGGGTTAGCCGCGCAGGCGGGCCTGGTAGTTGTTGTCCTGCCAATTGGCCCGGGCCAGCCACTGATCTTCGGGCTGCCGGTTCGCCAAGGTGTCATCAATTTCGACTTCGTCAAAGCCGCTACGACGCGCCATGGCGTATTGGTCTGCAAGAACATGGCCTTTTGCCCGCAGGCGACCTGTATAACCTTTCAGACGCAGAACGCGCGCGATCGTAAAGCCGCGCCCATCCGCTGAGGATGGAAAGTCCACGCGCACCATCTGGGCGCTGCCCAGCCGGTCAAACAGTTCATCGGGGTCAGTGTCCGAGGCGATATCCAGTGCAACCACGTCATTCGCTGCATCGTCCAGCGTGACATAGCCATCGGTCCAATCATCGGGGGCAAAGCCCTCGTCGTTTACGATTACGTTCATGTTTTCTCTCCGATGCGCACCATTTTTCCATCAACAAAATGGATGCCGCATTCTTCCTTGTTCTGATCGCGCCAGCGCCCGGCGCGGGGGTCTTCGCCTTCTTTGACCGGCGAAGTGCAGGGCGCACAGCCGATCGAGGGGTATCCTTTGGCCACCAGCGGATGCCGGGGCAGGTTGTTTTCTTCCATATAGGCGCGCACATCGTCGGGCGCCCAGTGGGCCAAGGGGTTGACCTTGATCCGGCCGGTTCCGTCCTCGACCTCGAAAAAGTCCAGCGCGGCACGGGTGCCGGACTGAAACCGTTTGCGCCCGGTGATCCAGCCACAATACCCGGTCAGAGCTTTCTGCAGCGGGAAGGTCTTGCGCAGGTTGCAGCAGGCATCGGTGTCACGTAGACGCAACGCTCCATAAGGATCGTCGCGCTGAACATCTTCATCCTCGGCGCGGATGATCTGCACATTGCGCAGGCCCAGACGCTCGCTGACCTCCTGCTGGTATTCCAGCGTTTCTGCAAACAGCATCTGGGTGTCCACGAACAGCACTGGGGTCATCTTGTCGACCACTGCAGCCATATGCAGCAACACCACCGATTCCGCGCCAAAGCTGGAGACCAGAGCAAGCTCCTCGATCTCGTCCAATGCGCCATGCATCACATCATGGGCACTGTGGTGGCGGAAGCGGGCGTTCAGCGCCTCGACCTTTTCGGTCAGTTCGGCGCGGTCAGCCCCCAGTTCCGTTTGGATCAGGTCAAGCGGCATTGGCCTGTGCCTCGGGGTAAAGCGCCGCTTTGAACGGTGCCATGCCAACGCGGCGATAGGTCTGCAAGAAGGTCTCTTCGGCGCTGTCGCGCTGCTCCAGATACGTGTCGACGATGCGCTCGACCGCCGGAACGATCTCGTCATAGGCGAAGCCCGGGCCAGTACGATCACCGATGGCGGCGGATTCGGTACCGTCACCACCCAGAGTGATCTGGTAGTTTTCGACGCCAGCGCGGTCCAGGCCAAGAATGCCAATGTGACCCACATGGTGGTGACCACAGGCGTTGATGCAGCCCGAGATCTTGATCTTCAGGTGGCCGATATCATGCTCCAGTTTCAGGTCTTCGAACCGGGTCGCGATTTCCTGCGCCACGGGGATCGAACGTGCCGTCGCCAGTGCGCAGTAATCCATACCGGGGCAGGCGATAATGTCGCTGATCAAGCCGATGTTGGCGGTCGCCAACTCGTATTCTTTCAGCGTCGCGTGGATCGCGGGCAGGTCGGATTTGTGGACATGCGGCAGGATTACGTTCTGCTCGTGGCTGATACGCAGTTCGTCATAGGCAAACTCTTCGGCCAGATCAGCCATTACGCGCATCTGCTCGGCAGTCGCATCGCCCGGCGTCTGGCCGTGCTTCTTGATCGAGATCGTGACGATCGCGTGGTCCGCGTTCTTGTGCGGCGCGATGTTGGTGTCGACCCACGAACGGAAGACCGGATCGTTGGTGTAGGCACTCTCGAACGAGGCAACCGAACCATCACGGAAGGCTGGAGGCGCAAAGTGGCCTTTGATTTTGTCCAGCAGGTTCATATCCGCGCCTTTGAATTGCGGGCGAACCTTCAAAAAGCGTTCGTTCACTTTGGCACGGATGGCGTCGATGCCGTGCTCATGCACGGTGATCTTGATACGTGCCTTGTACTTGTTGTCGCGACGGCCGATCTGGTTCCACACGGAAACGGTGGCCTCAAGATAGGCCAGCAGGTCGTCAAAGGCGACGAATTCCGATAGCTCTTTGCCGATCATGGGCGTACGGCCCAGACCACCGCCAACGATGACGCGGGCACCCAGAACGCCATCACGCTCAACCAATTGCAGACCGATGTCATGCGCCTTGATCACGGCGCGGTCATTCTCGCTGCCGGTGATGGCGATCTTGAATTTGCGGGGCATGAACTGGAATTCAGGGTGGTCGGTTGACCACTGGCGCAGCAGTTCGGCATAGGGGCGCGGATCAGCGACCTCATCCGCGGCGGCACCGGCGAAATGATCGGCGGTCACGTTGCGGATGGTGTTACCCGAGGTCTGGATGGCGTGCATGCCAACCTCGGCCAGTGCGTCCAGCATATCCGGCACGTCGTTCAGCTTCGGCCAGTTGTACTGAATGTTCTGACGGGTGGTAAAATGGCCGTAACCTTTGTCCCATTTCTCGGCCAGCAAAGCGAGCTGACGCATCTGAGCACTGGACAGCGTGCCATATGGAATAGCGACCCGCAGCATATAAGCGTGCAATTGCAGATACAGACCATTCATCAGGCGCAGTGGCTTGAATTCGTCTTCAGTCAGCGAACCGTCAATGCGACGCTCAACCTGCGCACGGAACTGCGCGTTGCGTTCTGCCAAAAATGCTGTGTCGAACTCGGAGTAGCGATACATGTTTAGCTGTCCTTAGTTGCAGCCCCGGACCCGGGGCCTTGAAGGGGAGAGAGAATGGCCTGAGATCAGGCCCGAGGCTGCGGGGAGGTTTCCTGTTTGCCGTGGGCATAGTTGGACGGACCAGTCCGGCGGAAATCCTCCCGAAAGTGGGTGGGTTCGGGGCCGTTTTCTCCGGCCACCGCGTCGGCAAGATAGGCGCCGACGATCTTGTTGGCCTGACGCGCGGCATCCAGCAGACGAACCTGCGCGTGAGCTTCGTCCGTGATCAGTTCGGCATCGGACAACTCGCGCGACCACCGGTCATCTTCGGTCTGGTAAATCACATCACCTTCCAACAAGTCGTTGGCGGTGACGACTTTGGGGGTAAAAGCGCGGGCCATCAGGCAAGCTCCTTATTGAAATCCGAGACTACGTGCGGGTATTGCGCAATTCGGGCGACGCCGGGTTTGTGAATGCGCATATTTGTTTGTTTGACCTGCATCGGATCATCTCGTGACTGATTTGACTTGAGTGCCAATATAGGAAATATTCCCGCCAAATCGCCATATGCGCTAAGAAATAAGGACAAATGTTCTATCTTCGGCGAGTGGAAGAAGGTTTGTTCTGAATTGGAAGGGAAATTGGAATGTCGGTGCGAATAGACGACACGGATCGGAAAATTCTAGCCGAGCTGCAACGGGATGCCAGCCAGTCGCTTGACGAAATCGCAGCCCGTGTAGGGAGCTCCAAGACGCCGGTTTGGAATCGCATTCGCAAGCTCAAGGGGGCAGGGGTCATTGGCCAGCAGACCGTATTGCTGGATGCCGAAGCGTTGGGCTTTGAGGCCACATTCTTTGTGCTGATCCGTACGTCGGAACATGAGGCTGAGTGGCAGCAGAAGTTCCTGAAAGCGTTGCGCGATCGTCCAGAGGTTCAGGAAGCGCACCGTTTGGCTGGAGACATCGATTACATTCTGAAAGTGCGCGTCAAGAACGCGCGTGCGTATGATGCGTTTTATCAGGCTTTGATTTCAGAGGTACGGGTGCACAACGTCACAGCCTTGCTTTCGATGGAAGAGATCAAATCGACCACAATGCTGCCATTGAAGTCTGTCGGATAGTTTGAAGCGTGAATGGGGGCGCCGCCCCCGCCGCCCGAAGGCGACTCCCCCGAGATATTTATGGCCAGATGAAGCACGGATCCGGGTTTCTTGACAGGATGTTAAGTCAGACCGCTACCATGAGTTTGGTCAGCCCGTGGAAATGGTAGCTGTCCGAATATTGCGGCTCTGCCGTCAGCTCTAGCTTTGGGCATTGCTGGAACAGGATGGGCAGGGCGATCCGCATCTCAAGCCGGGCCAGCGGAGCGCCTACACAGAAGTGAAGGCCACCACCAAAGCTAGTATTGGCGCTTACATCTCGCATCGGGTCGAATGTATCGGGTTGGGACCAAGCAGCAGGGTCGCGATTGGCTGCGCCCAGAAGCAAGGCAACTTCGTCACCACGCGCAAAGCGGTGACCGAAGAGTTCAATGTCTTCATAGGCATAGCGTCTGAACATGTGCAGTGGTGGATCGAAACGCAGGATTTCCTCGACTGCGCCGTCGATGGTGCCGGGCGTCAGGACATACTGCTGTGTACCCGTCGTCAACATAGTCTTCACGCCATTGCCGATGGCGTGCACGGTGGCTTCGTGACCGGCGTTCAGCAACAAAATGCAGGTCGTGATCAGTTCGTCGCGCGAGAGTTTTTCACCATCTTCCTCTGCCGCGATCAACCGGGTGATCAGATCGTCACGCGGGTTAGTGCGGCGTTTTTCGATGTATTCTTCGAGATAGGTGGTAAAGGCTTGTGTGGCACGGACGGCTTCGTCTTCGGTCTGGCGCGTCCGGTTTGCCTGATACATGGCCACCATGGCGTGCGACCACTGCAACAGTTGCGGTGCCATGTCTTCCGGCACACCAAGCAGACGGCAGATCGTGATCACGGGGACCTGGGTGCAATAGGCCTCCAGCAGATCGAAGGGGCCAGCGGGGAACTGCTTGATCAAATCGTGGCACAACTGTTCAGTGGACCCCTCAAGCGCCGTGATCGCGCGAGAGGTAAACGCCCGCAGTACCAGAGAACGCAATCGAGTATGACGCGGGGGTTCAAGCTCTAACATCGAATGGGATTCGACTTCTAGCCAGGGTGCAAGATGGTCTGGGCCGGGTTTTGCAAGTTCCGCCGGGATTTCACGCCCGAAGCGCCGATCGCGCAGCAGAATTTGCACCGCTTTGTGCGAGACAGCCGCGACAAGGCCGTAGTCTTTCCAGTAGAACAGATCGCCCGACTGACGTGCGCTGTCATAAAAGGGGTATGGGTTTTGCACGAATGCCGGGTCGGTCGGGGATTGGGTCAGCGTCTTCATGCGGTGCAGACTTGCCATGGCGGCTGCTGAATGCAAGACCCTAGATATGCAACGTTTTTGGATCATAGCCGGTTTCTTATGCGCGGTCGGATTGCTGTCAGCGGCGGTCTGGACTTATGGCTATCGTCAGGCCCTGTCGCAACTGAGCGAGAAGGCCGAGGCTGATTTGGAACTGGCCGCCGACCGTCTGAGCACGCAAATGCAGGTCTATCAGGAAGTGGCCGCCTTGATGGCGGATCATCCTGCTTTGCAGGAGCTAGAAACATCAGAACAGCAACGGGCCGCCCGAAAGGTGCTGCTGGATGTGGCAGACAAAACCGCTGCCGTTAACGTTATGTACCTGAATCCGGAGGGGCAGGTTCTTGTCGCGGCCCAACCGGTGACGCAGCGCGATATGTCCGCACATCCGGCCTTCGAGCGCGCCATGCAAGGTGCCTTGGGCAGCGCGCATGGGGTCGAAGACGCAAGCGGCGATCGCATCTATTCATATGCGGCCCCTGCATTTGGGGAATTGGGGCAGATACAAGGCGCGTTGATGGTTCTGGCCGATGTGCAGGACGTTGAACAAACTTGGCGCGGTAGCACCGATGCGGTGTTTTTCGTTGATACGGATGGGGTTGTCTTTATCTCGAACCGATCGGATCTGCTACTATGGCGCCGCGGGCAAGGGCAGCAGGGCCTGATGTCACCCGAAGGTGAGAATGTCGATTTCGCCTCAACCTGGATTGCGGGATATGAAGTGTGGAAGCTCAATTGGGGTCGCTATCTGCCCCGTCGCGCCCTGCATCTGACGCTCGATCTTCCGGTGATTGCGATGACCGCAGAGATGCTGGTTGATGTCGCCCCGGCGCGCCGGTTGGCGGGGTTGCAGGCGGCGGCGGTTGCGGCGATCTGTTTCGCCTTTGGTGCTTTGTTGTTTCTGGCCTCGGAACGCCGTCGGACACTTGCAGAGGCAAATACCGTGCTGGAAAGCCGGGTCGCGCAACGTACGCGCGCCTTGACGGCGGCTAATAGCGCTTTGCGCCACGAAGTTGCCGAGCGGCAGGAGGCGGAGGCCGCGCTCAAACAAGCGCAGGCCGATTTGGTTCAGGCTGGTAAGTTGAGCGCTTTGGGCAAGATGTCGGCTGGCATCAGTCATGAATTGAACCAGCCCTTGATGGCGATTCAGCAGTTCGCCGACAACGGGTCCGCCTTTCTTGAGCGCGGCAAGGGCCAGAGAGCTGGCGAAAATCTGGGCCGCATTTCCGATATGGCCGCACGCATGGCGCGGATCATCAAGAACCTGCGGGCCTTTGCGAGAAATGAAAGCGAACCAATGGGGCGCGTTGATCTGGTTCAGGTTCTGAACACTGCCACAGAATTGACCGAGGCGCGCCTGCGCGATGAGAACGTCGCGTTGGAGTGGGTGCCGCCAAAGACTGCGGTCTATGCTTGGGGTGGAGAGGTGCGACTGGTACAGGTGTTTGTCAACCTAATCAATAATGCAGCGGATGCGATGGTCGATCGACCGACGCGCAGGATATTGGTCACTCTGTCAGGGGGGAAGCCTATTCGCGTGTCGGTGCGGGATACCGGACCCGGCATCGAGGACCCCGACCGCGTGTTTGAGCCGTTCTACACCACAAAAACAGTTGGGACGTCCGAGGGGATGGGTCTGGGGCTGTCGATATCCTACGGTCTGGTTCAGAGCTTCGGGGGGGATATTCGCGGTGCCAACACGGACGAGGGTGCTGAATTCACGGTTGAACTGGAACCCTTTGAAGAAGATGAGGCAGCATGATCCGCAAAGTGCTTTTGGTCGATGATGATGCCGCCGTACGTGAGGCCTTGGCGCAAACCCTCGAATTGGCCGAGTATGAACCGGTCACCGCGGGATCTTTCGTGGCCGCAAAGGATCATATTCATCGTGACTTCGGCGGTGTGATCATCTCGGATATTCGCATGCCGGGGCGGGATGGGTTTCATCTGCTCGCATACGCGCGCGAGGTTGATCCTGAACTTCCGGTGGTATTGCTGACAGGTGAAGGCGATATCCCGATGGCGGTACAGGCCATGGGGCAGGGAGCATTTGATTTTCTGGAAAAGCCCTGTGCAGCAGCGGATTTATTGGCGGTACTCGAACGAGCCTTTGCCGCGCGCGCAGAAATTCTGCAGGAACGCGAGCAACGGCGCGAACTTGAGCGTGGCGATCCCGCAGCACGCATGCTGTTTGGGTTGTCAGATCAAGCCGAGGCCTTGCGTGAGCGAGTGCGGAGCGTAGCGCCAACACGGGCCGAGGTACTGGTTACCGGGCCAGCGGGTAGCGGAGTTTCAAAGGTCGCTGAAGTTGTCCATCTGATGTCTCCGGTTGGACAGGGGCCATTTGTCAAACGCCCTGCCTCAGGCCTGAACCCGGATGATTTGTTGCGTGTCTGTAAGGATGCGGCAGGCGGATCGCTGTATCTGGATGAGATCTCGGCGATGTCGGATGCCACGCAATACGCCGCGCTGGAACTGATCGAACAAGGGACGGAAGCCAGAATCATCGCAGGGGCAACGGCCGATTTGTCGGACCTTACTGCACAGGGAAGGTTCAATGCCGATCTGTTCTATAGGTTGGATGTCATGCGGGTGCGAATCCCGGCCCTGTCAGAACGGCCCGAGGATATCCCCGTCATCTTTCGCCGCTATGTGGCGCAGGCCGCTGAGCAGGCCGGGATTGCGGAACCTGAAGTGACACCCGAGCATCTGGCCTCGCTGATGGCGCAGGATTGGCCGGGCAATGCCCGATCGTTGATGTCGGCGGCAATGCGGTTTGTGTTGGGGATGCCGGATGAGGTTGCACAGGCCGCTGATCTGGGGTTGAGCGAGCAATTGGCGCGTGTTGAGAGGTCTTTGCTGATTGCAGCCCTTGGGCGCCACAATGGCAAGGCTGCGGATGCCGCCAAGGCACTGAAGCTGCCGCGCAAAACTTTTTATGACAAGCTGACCCGCTACCACATTAGGCCAGAAGACTATCGTCGTTAGCAAAACACTTCCGCTAGGGCGAACTGCGGTTGCGCTGTGGCTTAAGCGAGCGATTCGCTCGCATCGATTCGGATATTGTGCGGAAATTCGCACAAGGTGCTGACTGCCTGTGCGAAAAATCGCACAGCGTAGTTCTGCCGAAACACCAGATTTATAACGGACATCATTTAACCGTAAGAAATTATTTGGAAAAAACAGATTTCAGCAACATCTAAACAAAATGTTGAGAGTGAGGAGCCGATTCGGTTCACTCCGCAACATACGGCGCTGATTGGGCGCTCGATGGAAGTTTTAGGGAAGTCTGGGAGGATAAGACTGATGAAATTCCTGACAACGGCAGCAACCGCAATCGCACTGTCCGTGACAGCGACCGCTGGTGTAGCAGCTTGCGATGATGGCGAGATCGTCGTGAAGTTTGCGCATGTGACCAATACGGACAAACACCCCAAGGGCATCGCCGCTTCGCTGCTTGAGCAGCGCGTCAATGACGAGATGAACGGCGTGATGTGCATGGAGGTTTATCCGAACTCCACTCTTTACAACGATGACAAGGTTCTTGAAGCGATGCTGCAGGGCGACGTGCAGTTGGCCGCGCCCTCGCTGTCGAAGTTTGAGAAATTTACAAAGCAATTCCGCCTGTTCGATCTGCCGTTCATGTTCAAGAACATCGATGCTGTGGATGCGTTCCAAGCCTCGGCTGATGGTCAGGCGATGAAAGACAGCATGCAGCGCCGCGGCCTTCAGGGGCTGGCATTCTGGCACAATGGCATGAAACAGATGTCTGCGAACAAGCCGTTGGAAGATCCTTCGGATGCGAACGGCCTGAAGTTCCGCGTTCAGTCTTCGGACGTATTGGTTGCCCAGATGGAAGCAATTGGTGGCAGCCCTCAGAAGATGGCGTTCTCGGAAGTGTACGGTGCTCTGCAACAGGGCGTTGTTGACGGGCAGGAAAACACCTGGTCGAACATCTACGGCAAGAAGTTCTTCGAGGTGCAGGACGGCATCACAGAAACGAACCACGGTATCATCGATTATCTGGTTGTAACCTCAGTTGACTGGCTGGACAGCCTGGAGCCTGAAGTTCGCGATCAATTCCTGACGATTCTCGCCGAAGTGACCGAGACTCGTAACAAGGAGGCCTTTTCCGTAAACGAAGCTGCCAAGGCTTCGATCACTGACGCAGGGGGCATCATCCGGGAACTGAACCCCGAGCAGCGCCAGGCCTGGGTCGATGCGATGAAGCCAGTCTGGGATAAATTTGCCAGTGACGTTGGTCAGGACAAGATCGACGCCGCACAGGCGATCAACGCCGGGTTCTGATCCCGGTTCAAGCCACGCGTCCGGGGACTGGGGAGTTATGGACGCATAGGCTGGGCGGGCCTTAGTGGCCCGCCACACTCCCACCACTCTCATCAAAAAAATGCGGGGACAGAGAGATGTCTGGTGCGAAACCCGGCCAAGGCGGGCTGGTCGACCATATCGAAGAAACCATGATTGCGTGCCTGTTGGGTCTGATGACAATTGTCACCTTCGCCAATGTGATCGCGCGGTTTGTATTCAATTCTAACATTCTTTGGGCGCTGGAACTGACAGTATTCACCTTCGGTTGGTTGGTGCTGCTGGGTGCGTCTTATGCAGTGAAGAAGCATGCACATCTGGGTGTTGATGCGATCCTGAACATGCTGGCCCCCGCGCCACGCCGGGTTTTGGCGCTGATAGCCGTGGCTTGCTGTCTGGTGTTTTCTCTGCTCCTGCTCAAGGGTTCGTATGACTACTGGGCAGTGTTTGCCGATCTGCCGCCCACCTCGGGTCGCTGGTTTCCGACCGGCTTTGACATGAGCGCGCGCAGCCAGAGCTTCTATGAAGTTGATGATATCCCGATGGTCGCGCCGCTGCGGTTTCTGGAGAATATGATCAACTATGGCGAGTATTACGAGAAACTGCCCAAGGTCGTTCCGTATTTCGTTCTGCCTCTTTCGATGTTGCTGCTGGTGATCCGTTTTGCACAGGTCGCAGTACAGATTTGGCGCGGTGAAACTGATCGCCTCGTAGCTAGCCACGAGGTTGAGGACGAGATCGAAGAAGTCCGCGCCCAGCAGGGGGAGCATGACTGATGGACGTCGTACTACTTTTCTCGATGGTCATTGGCCTATTGTTGATCGGAGTTCCGATTGCGGTGGCACTTGGTCTCAGCTCGACCCTCTTCCTGCTGATCTATTCCGACAGCTCATTGGCTTCGGTCGCTGGCACGCTGTTCGAGGCATTTGAGGGGCATTTCACCCTCTTGGCTATCCCGTTTTTCATTCTCGCGTCATCTTTCATGACCACAGGTGGAGTGGCGCGGCGGATCATCCGGTTCTCGATCGCTTGTGTAGGGCACTTGCCCGGAGGTCTGGCAATTGCTGGCGTCTTCGCTTGTATGTTGTTTGCGGCCTTGTCGGGTTCGTCTCCGGCGACAGTTGTCGCAATCGGGTCGATCGTCATCGCTGGCATGCGTCAGGTGGGCTATTCCAAGGAATTCGCCGCCGGTGTGATCTGTAACGCAGGGACACTGGGCATTCTGATTCCGCCATCAATCGTGATGGTGGTCTATGCGGCAGCCGTGGAGGTTTCGGTCGGGCGGATGTTCCTTGCAGGCGTTATTCCGGGTTTGATGGCCGGTCTGATGCTGATGATCACCATTTACGTCATGGCCAAGGTCAAGAACCTTCCCAAAGGCGATTGGAAAGGTTGGGGCGAAGTCTTCACCTCGGCGCGCGAGGCCGGTTGGGGTCTGTTCCTGATCGTCATCATCCTCGGCGGTATCTACGGAGGTATCTTTACCCCGACCGAGGCCGCGGCTGTTGCTGCCGTCTATGCGTTCCTGATCGCAAGTTTTGTCTACAAGGATATGGGTCCGCTCAGCACCGAAGGGGATGCGCAGAACATCTCGCTGCTCAAGAAACCCTATGCGTTGATCACGGCCTTTGTGCACCCCGACACCAAGCATACACTTTTCGAGGCGGGCAAGCTGACTGTCACGCTGCTGTTCGTGATCGCCAACGCGCTGATCCTGAAACATGTGCTGACGGATGAGCAGGTGCCCCAGCATATCGCAAGCGCCATGCTATCGGCGGGTCTGGGGCCAGTGACTTTCCTGATTGTGGTCAACGTGATCCTGCTGATCGGTGGCCAGTTCATGGAGCCCTCAGGTCTGCTGGTCATTGTGGCCCCGCTGGTCTTCCCGATTGCTATCGAGTTGGGTATCGACCCGATCCATCTGGGCATTATCATGGTGGTCAATATGGAGATCGGGATGATCACGCCTCCGGTCGGGTTGAACCTGTTCGTAACCTCGGGCGTGGCGGGTATGCCGATGATGAGTGTTGTGAAGGCAGCGTTGCCGTTCTTGGCCGTGCTGTTCGTCTTCCTCATCATGGTTACTTACATCCCGTGGATTTCGACATTCCTACCCAACACTTTCATGGGGCCTGAGATCATAACCAACTAGATCGGGTAAACCGAGCATATGAACCGGGCGATGTAATCCGCCCGGTTTTTTTGTCTTGAAACTGATGCCCAAACGCATATCTGAGGGTCGGAGGACGACCTCACCATCATGGACGATTATTCGGGACGACCCGATCTCGGAAAGTGAGGTGTTCTTATGCCCTGGATATTACTGTTGTTTGCTGGCCTGCTCGAAATCGTCTGGGCCGTCGCGATGAAGCAGACCGCTGGTTTCACGCGGCTGTGGCCGACGGCGATCATGGGTGTTGCGATGATCGGGTCATTTGGCCTGCTTGCAATGGCCATGCGGGATCTGCCGCTTGGTACCGCCTATACGATCTGGACCGGGATCGGCGCAGTAGGGGCGTTCACTGTTGGCGTCCTATTCCTGGGCGAAGCGCTGACGCCCATGCGGATCGGCGCTGCGATTCTAATCGTGACGGGTTTGATCATCATGAAACTGGCCTAAGCGTTGACGGCCATAGTGGTGTCGGGCAGCTTTGCGAAACAACTCCGAACAAAGGACACCTGCATATGCTGACCGACACCGATGCACGCTTGCTCCGCGTCGCCTATGATGAGGCGAAAGCTGGATTTGACGAAGGAGGCTGCCCAATCGGTTCAGTGCTTGCGCGGGGTGGTGAGGTCGTTGCGCAAGGGCGTAATCAGCGTGTCCAACTGGGCGACCCGATCGCCCATGGGGAAATGGATGCGCTGCGCAAGGCAGGGCGGCAGAAGACCTATCGCGATACTGTGCTCTATACCTCGCTTTCGCCTTGCATGATGTGTTCTGGCACGATCGTACAGTTCGGTATCCCGCGTGTTGTGATCGGAGACACCGTGAATTTTGGCGGAAATGAGGACTTCCTGCGCGATCGCGGTGTCGAGGTCATCATCGCTGATGACCCGGACTGCATTGCATTGATGAGGCGTTTTATCGAAGAGAAGCCCGCGCTTTGGGCCGAAGATATTGCCGAATGAGGTTGGCGATCAGGCGCTTTCAAGCGCCTGAATGATGCCCGAGAAATCATTTGCTTTCAGACTGGCGCCACCCACCAACGCTCCGTCAACATTTGAAACGCCAAAAATCTCGGCAGCATTACCGGGTTTGACCGATCCGCCATACAGCAGGCGGACTGACCGGCCGACACCTTCGCCAAATCGGCGTTCCAGACGTGCGCGTATGAAATCGTGCACTTCTCCGATCTCTTCCAAAGTTGGAACCTTGCCTGTGCCGATGGCCCAGATCGGCTCATATGCGACAATCAGGTTCTCGCCTGTCGCTTGATCCGGGATCGAACCCGACATCTGTCCACCGATGATATCCAGAGTATTTGCTGCTTCGCGCTGCTCAAGGCTTTCACCGACGCAGATGATCGTCTTCAGGCCTGCATCCATGGCGGTGCGGGCTTTGGCACGGATGTCTTCGTTCTGCTCAGCATGATCTTCACGGCGCTCGGAATGGCCAAGGATCACTGCGCTCGACCCTGCATCCAACAGCATCTCGGCACTCAGATCCCCGGTATGCGCACCCGAGAGCGCCGCGTGGCAGTCTTGGCCGCCAACGGTAATGCCCGAACCTTCAACCGTATTTGCCGCGCGATGAAGCAAAGTGGCTGGTGGGCATATCAGGATTTCTACCGCAGAAGATGGGTGCGAGGCTTTCAACGCTTCCAGCTCGCTCAGCGCAACGCCAGTTCCGTTCATTTTCCAGTTGCCTGCCGCCAACTTACGCCGCATCGCGATCCCTCCGGTTTTCTGCTTTGAATCCTCGGATATCACCCGCAGGCGGGGCTGACAATTCCGGTTGCATAGCGCTACTTGTCAGGACACATTGCGCGCGTTGTTGCGGAGGATGGCATGATAGACGATCTCGATCTCGCCAAATTGGATCTGCGTGATCCAGCTGAGATGGAAAAGCTGAGACATGCTGTTCGCCAGATCGGATTTCTAACAATCTCCAATTCCGGCCTCGATGCCGCCCGTGTGCAGCTGGTGATTGACGCGTATCGCGATTTTTTTCGTCAACCCGATGAGATCAAGCAGAGCGTCGATATGGCAGCTACGGGTGCCAACCGCGGTTGGGGTGCGCCGCGTTCCGAACAGGTGGATCTCAGGGCGAACCCGGATTTCAAAGAAGTCTTTGATAGCGGTTTTGAACTGCCAGCCGATGATCCATATGCGGGGCGGGGATTAAGTGTGTATGCCCCAAATCTCTGGCCAGACGGGGCCGACGCCTTTCGGAGAACGATCCAGAGTTACTATTCAGACGCCTGCTCAGTTGCCATTCGCGTTTTGCGCGCGATTGCGATTGCCATCGGTAGGGATGCAAACAGTTTTGATGCGGCCTTTGATACGCCAATGGCGCTGCTGCGCGGTAACTTCTATCCGCAACGCCCTGATTGGGCAGGGGAAAAGGACTTTGGTATCGGCGCGCATACGGATTATGGCTGCCTGACTTTGCTGGCCACGGACGGCACACCGGGTCTGGAAGTTCGTATGCCTGATGGCGATTGGCAAGCTGTAAACGCCACGCCGGGACAATTCATAATCAATTTCGGGGAGATGCTGGAGTTTTGGACGGCAGGAGAAGTCAAAGCGACCGAGCATAGGGTCAAAGGCAGCGTGAACGAGAGGATCTCGGTTCCGTTGTTCTTTAATCCTTCTTACGACACAAATGTTGCGCCGCCGGGTTCATACGCCACGATCCGCGCCGGAGAGCACCTGACGCGGCGATTTAATGAGACCTACGTCCACCTAAAAGCTGCGAGTTAGCGTTGTTCAGCCAAGGTTTCGTCGAACTTGATCGATTCTCCGCATCCGCATGCATCGACTACATTCGGGTTTCGGAACTTGAACCCGGCCTCAAGCAGTGAAACCTCGTAGTCGATCTCGGTTCCGAACAGGAACATCTGTGCCATGGGGGCGATCATTACACGCGCGCCATCCTGCTCGACCACTTCGTCGTTCGGGTCGGCATCATGGACGTAGTCCATGGTGTATTCCATCCCCGCACAGCCGCCTTTCTTGACGCCGATGCGCAATCCGGTGTGACCGCCGGATTTCATAAGCCGAACAATCTGTTCAGCAGCTTTAGGTGTCATGGTCACGGCTTGTTTGCCGGGAATGCCAAACATGGTGGGCTCCGTTATCGCGCGTTATCTCTAATCTAAGGCCGACACGCGCCGGGCTCAAGAGAGAGCCTGTTCAAATACACACTCCGCGCAGGGTTGTCACGATGGTGCGCAAAGCTTTAGCGTACCTGAAGTAAAGGACAGGCATTCCAGAGAGGTTTGGATCGATGAGAGCGCAGAACTGGGCAGGAGCAGCCATTTTCACATCTATGTTGCTGGCGTCCGCGTCTGCGGCACTTGCGATAGATGACACAAAACGGCACCCGGTCAACTGTGCTACCGCACCCGGTGATCTGCGCGCAATCGCAGCTGAAAAGAAACATGCCGAGGACCAGCAGGCTGAAAGCGTGTTCTCGATCCTCCCTGCCGGTGCCTTGCTGGGTCTCGTCACAGGAACCGAGAGCAAGCACCTGAAGATGCTGTCAGGCGACTATATAAAAGAGCTGGACGCGCGCGCTGCTGAAATCAAGTCGACCTGTAACATCGAATAATCAAACAAAAAGGGCCGCTCTCGGGCAAGAGCGGCCCGGAATGGGCCCATTGAATGGGGGATGGCTATGGTCAGAGGCCCATGCAATTCACGAAGTATGTCAATTTAGCGGGGCAATCGGATAAGACGCCCGCTACTCGACATCCTGCGCCAGCACGTCCAGCAGATCGAAAAACGCATGCTTAATCACTGGGTCAGTACCTGAGGACCTTGTGACCCAGCATTGTGACAACATGAAAACGGTTAAGTAACACGCAGTACACCGTTTTGTAACATCGCCATGTTTTTTGTGAGTAAGTCGAGAGTTACATGAAACCCAGCTCAAGCCGGGCTTCATCTGACATCATTTCCATGCCCCAAGGTGGCTCCCAAGTCAGTTCGACGTCGACCTCTTTGACGCCTGCAACGGGTTCGATTGCTTCCACGATCCAACCGGGCATTTCGCCTGCGACAGGACAACCTGGCGCAGTGAGGGTCATGATCACCTTGACCGCGTTTTCTCCGGTGATGTCGATCGTATAGATCAGACCGAGATCGTAGATATTGACTGGTATTTCTGGGTCAAACACCGTCCGGCAAGCTTCGACCACGGGTTCGTAGAGCGGGTGATCGATGGTCGAGGGAGCGATCAGGGGGCTGCCTTCGAACTGTTCACTGGGGTGGGTCATTGATGCCTCGGGTCTGTTACCTGAGAAATTATATAGGGAAAGTGCCGGGCAGCGTCCAGAGGTGCCGTGGCGCCTGATTTGAGCGCCACGACAGATCAGTCGTTGATGTCGTGCTTGAAGGTTTTGACCTGACCGTGCGGCAGGGCAAACATACGGCGCAGAACCAGCCATGCGACCAGTGACAGAACAGCAAATATCAACAGCAGAACGGGCAGGGATAGCGTGAGGCCAGGGATCAGCAAAACCACTCCGGTAATGGCTGCACCGATGGCAAAACCCAGGAAAATGAAGCCGGGCAGCGCGACCTCAAGGATGCCCAGAGCAAGCGCTCCGGCCAACCAAATCCACCACGTCAGCCAGAAAGGATCGGCCATCATTTTCCTCCTTTAAGCATGTTAAAGGCATTGCCGAAGGCTTCAAGTGCGTTTGCAGGCACAACGATGGTCTGCGAGCCGGTGCCGTTGCCTAGGGCGTTCAGCGATTCCACCTGTTTCAACGCAACCTGATACTGTGCCGCTTCCAGCCCGTTGTCTTGAATGGCCTTTGCTACGACCTGAGTCGCATAAGCTTCGGCCTCAGCCGAGATTCGGCGGGCCTTGGCGGTCTGCTCTGCCGCATAAAGTTCGGCATCTGCCTGCAGCTCAACGGCACGCTTTTGGCCCTCGGCCTCGGTCACCTGCGCGCGGCGGGCACGTTCGGCGTTCAATTGCTGCAACATCGCGTCACGAGTGGCCTGATCAAGATTTACGTCCAGAATCTCGGCGCGGGTTACTTCGATCCCCCAATCGTCAACAGCGGTTTCTACGCTTTCCTGAATACGTTCAATCAGTTGCGCCCGGTTCGATTGCACTTCATCCAGGTCCATCTTACCGATCTCGGCGCGGACGATACCGGCTACAGTCGTTGCAATCGCACCGTCGACATCGCGGATGCGATAGACCGTCTTTTCCGGCTCGAGAATGCGGTAGAACACCGAAGTATCGATCTGCACCAGAACATTGTCCTTGGTAATTGCGTCTTGCGTTGCGTTTGGCAACTGACGCTCAAGGATGGATATCTTGTGGCGGGCAACATCTAGAAAAGGAACGATAAAATTGATCCCGGGCCCAAGCACCGAATGCAGGCGGCCAAACCGTTCAACAACGTATTTCTCGGATTGAGGCACGATCTTGATGCCCTTGAAGATGACAATGGCAATAAGCGCCGCTGCCAGCAGGTAGATAATGTTCGAAGTAATCAGTCCGATAATCTGGTCTTCTATCATACTGTCCTCATTTATTGTGTACTATGGTATACATATGGGGATTGAATCGCTCAATTTCAACTCTGGTATGGATTGTACAGGCTGGAATGCAAATCTGTGAAAGCGTTCATACCGGCCAGAAATTCCCTTTTGTGGCAGCTTTGCATCCCACTGGTGTTTGCGTTATCGGACGAGGATGAAACTGATTATCGATACAGACCCCGGCATCGACGACGCAATGGCCATTGCCTATGCCGCCGCTGCGTCCGAAATTGACCTGATCGGCCTGACCACCGTGTTCGGCAACACCCATGTGCATCAATCCAGCCGCAATGCGCGATTTCTGGTGGACAAACTGAGGCTGGGCATACCCGTGGCCCAAGGCGCGTCCTCCGCTTTGGGAGAGAGCACGCATTCACCTTCGGAACATGTGCACGGCCCCGAAGGCTTTGGTGACCTGACCCAGATTGAAGAGATCGGTGAAAACCACGCCTTGTCCGCCGCAGAGTTTCTTGTCGACATGGCGCGCAGCCATCGCGGAGAGCTGGTCGTATGCGCGGTTGGGCCATTGACCAATATCGCTGATGCCATGCGATTGGACCCCGAGTTTGCGGACAATCTTGGCAAGCTCGTCATCATGGGCGGGGCCGTGTACTGCCCGGGCAATATCACCGAACATGCCGAGGCGAATATCTATCACGATGCCAAAGCTGCAGACGAAGTCTTTGCCGCGCCGCCGCCTACGATTCTGGTGGGATTGGATGTGACTCTGAAAACGCTCTACGAGACCGCTGATTTTGAGGCGCTCGCTGAACGTTCCCCTGACATGGGTGGTTTTCTGCGTGATATCTCGCGCTTCTATTTAAAGTTCTACAAAGAGATCGGTGGGCTTGAAGGGTGCGGATTGCATGACTCGACTGCCGTTATCGCCTGCACCCATGAACCGATGTTCGAAATGGTCGAAACGGGTTTGCAGGTGGCGTTGGACGGGGCTGAGATCGGTGCGACTCGTCCTGACCCTGCACGGCCACCAGTGCGAGTGTGCCGGGATGTCGATGGGCCAGGGGTGGTGCGCCTGTTTACGGACCGTGTAGCCTCGCTGCCCTGACGGGTTGCAATGCCCTTGCAGATCGGGCAAAGCCTGCCCGGTTCAGCGATCCAAGGCGTTACCATGACCCAGCGATTTTCTTTCGACCTGAAAGCCACCGATGGCAAGGCCCGCACAGGCGTGATCAACACGCCGCGCGGTGAGGTGCGAACGCCGGCGTTCATGCCTGTGGGCACAGCCGCGACCGTCAAGGCGATGATGCCGGAAAGTGTGCGCGCCACGGGTGCCGATGTTCTGTTGGGCAACACCTATCATCTGATGCTGCGCCCAACGGCCGAGCGGATCGATCGTTTGGGAGGCCTGCACAAGTTCATGAACTGGGACCGGCCCATCCTGACGGATTCTGGCGGATTTCAGGTGATGTCGCTGGCCGGTCTGCGCAAACTGACCGAGAAGGGCGTGACCTTTAAATCTCACGTCGATGGCTCGAAGCACGAATTGACGCCGGAACGGTCGATGGAAATCCAGCGGCTTTTGGGCTCGGACATCGTCATGTGCTTTGATGAATGCCCTGCGCTGCCCGCCGATCGCGACCGTATCGCCGATTCCATGCGCCTTTCGATGCGGTGGGCTGCGCGGTCGCGTGAAGCGTTTGGAGACCGCCCCGGACATGCCCTGTTTGGGATCATGCAGGGCGGGCTGGAACAAGATCTTCGGAAAGAAAGTGCCGAGGCACTTAAGCAGGTCGGTTTTGAAGGCTACGCCGTCGGCGGCCTTGCCGTGGGTGAGGGGCAGGAGGCCATGTTCAGCTGCCTTGACTATGCGCCTGACTTCTTGCCCCAGGATAAACCGCGTTATCTGATGGGCGTAGGCAAGCCTGATGATATCGTAGGTGCCGTTGCACGTGGGATAGATATGATGGATTGCGTTCTACCTTCGCGGTCGGGTCGCACCGGGCAGGTGTTCACGCGTTACGGTGTGGTCAATATCAAGAACGCCCGCCATGCTGACGACCCACGCCCGCTGGATGAGAACTGCACATGCCCCGCGTGTTCAAGTTATTCTCGCGCCTACTTGCATCACGTGTTCCGCTCGAATGAGATGATCTCGGGCATGCTGCTGACTTGGCACAATCTGCATTACTTTCAGGAAATCATGCAGGGAATGCGGGACGCGATTTCACAGGGCACATTCGCAGAGTGGCAATCGCAATTCCACGCGCTTCGGGAGCAAGGCGATATTGAACCGCTGTAGATTGTGGCCATTGCGGTGACAAACGTAGTATTTTTTGCTATACTGTTCGCGCATTATTTACCATTTTCATTTGTTTTGTTCAGGAGGATTCAATGCCTCGCTTTATTGCTTCTATCGCAATCGTTTTTTGCGCCTCGACATCTCTTGCGGATGTCTGGACCTTCGAAACCCCGTCCGAGAATATTCAGTGTGTCGTCGGGCAGGGGGCAAGTGTTTCGGACCTGTCTTGCACCATAATTGAGCGGAGTGGTGCGCCTGCGTTCCCGCGCCCGGCGGATTGCCAGTCGGACTGGGGACATGATTTTTTCATGACCAATACGGGCGCCGTCCGCATGCTGTGCCAACCAGTCAGCCATAACCGGGACGGATTTGACCGTGCAGACTACGGCGTAACCGGAGAGTTTGGCGGGTTCGTTTGCCATTCCTCGAAAAAGGGCTTGGAATGTAGAAACGAAGTCGGTCATGGCTTCTTTTTGTCCCGAGCTAAGCAGAGGGTGTTCTGATCCACGCTGGATGATTTGTTGCCCGTTTTAATGCTGGGTTCGCTAAAATCGGTGGATATGTCTGTCGGATGCCTTGAAGTCCCCAAATCATCCGGTCATGCTGCATCACGACAAACGACGATGAGGTTGAAATGGGGGAACAGGTGCCCCACCTTTATCGTCCAAGACAGGAGATGGCCAAAGGTTGCCTGAATCAGGGACCAGCGCCGTCTTGCCAATGATAAGGATAGAGCATGCAAGAGCCTCTGAATTCCTCATACCCCGTCCTGCCGCTGCGCGATATCGTGGTCTTTCCACATATGATCGTGCCGCTGTTCGTGGGCCGTGACAAATCGGTCCGCGCCCTGGAAGAGGTGATGCAGGATGACAAGCAAATTCTGTTGTCCAGCCAGATTGATCCTGGTGAGGATGATCCGGAAATCGACGGTATCTACCGCTCGGGCGTTCTGGCCAACGTGCTGCAACTGCTGAAACTGCCCGATGGCACCGTGAAGGTGCTTGTCGAGGGGCAGGCGCGGGTGCAGATCACAGAATTCCTTGAAAACGATCAGTTTTTCGAAGCGCGCGCCGAGTATCTGACCGAGATTCCGGGCGATGTCACCACGACCGAAGCGCTGTTGCGCACCGTCGCGGACGAGTTTGAGCGCTATGCAAAAGTGCGCAAGAACATCCCCGAAGAAGCGCTGGCTGCTGTTGGTGAAACCACCGAGCCTGCAAAGTTGGCCGACCTTGTGTCAGGTCATCTGGGCATCGAGGTTGAACAGAAACAGGAACTGCTTGAGACGCTCTCGGTGAGCGAGCGGCTTGAGAAAGTCTATGGTCTGATGCAGGGCGAAATGTCGGTTCTGCAGGTCGAGAAAAAGATCAAGACCCGCGTCAAATCCCAGATGGAGAAGACGCAGCGCGAATACTATCTGAATGAGCAGATGAAAGCCATTCAGAAGGAGCTTGGCGATGGTGAGGACGGCAGCAACGAAGTTGCCGAACTGGAAGCCAAGATCAACGAGACCAAGCTGTCGAAAGAGGCGCGCGAAAAGGCCGAGGGTGAGCTGAAAAAGCTCAAGAACATGTCGCCCATGTCGGCTGAAGCGACCGTTGTGCGCAATTATCTGGACTGGATCCTGTCACTGCCGTGGGGCACCAAATCCCGCGTCAAAAAGGATCTGGGTCGCGCGCAGGACATTCTGGATGCCGATCACTATGGACTTGAGAAGGTCAAAGAGCGGATCGTCGAATATCTGGCGGTTCAACAGCGCTCGAAAAAGCTGAAAGGCCCGATCCTGTGCCTTGTTGGCCCTCCGGGTGTGGGTAAAACCTCGCTGGGTAAATCGGTCGCAAAAGCCACGGGGCGCGAATTCATTCGCATCTCGCTGGGTGGTGTGCGCGACGAATCTGAGATTCGTGGCCACCGTCGGACTTATATCGGGTCGATGCCCGGCAAGATCATTCAGGCGCTGAAGAAGGCGAAAACCACAAACCCTCTCATCCTGCTCGATGAAATCGACAAGATGGGGCAGGATTTCCGTGGCGATCCAGCCTCGGCGATGCTGGAGGTGTTGGACCCGGAACAGAACAACACGTTCATGGATCATTATCTTGAGGTCGAATATGACCTGTCCAACGTGATGTTCCTGACCACGTCTAACAGCTACAACATGCCTGGGCCTCTGCTAGACCGGATGGAGATCATCCCGCTGGCCGGTTACACCGAAGAGGAAAAGAGCGAGATCGCCAAGCAACACCTGATCGACAAACAGGTCAAAAACCATGGTCTGAAAGCCAAGGAGTTTGAGCTGACCGATGAGGCGCTGCAATCGATCATCCGCACCTATACCCGCGAGGCGGGTGTGCGGAACCTCGAACGCGAAATCGCCAAAGTGGCGCGGAAATCGCTGACCAAGATCATCAAGAAAGAGGCGGAGACCGTAAAGGTGACGCCCGACAATCTGGATGATTTTCTTGGAGTGCCCAAGTTCCGTTATGGCTTGGCTGAACAGGACGATCAGGTTGGTGTAGTCACTGGCTTGGCCTGGACTTCGGTCGGTGGTGATCTGCTGCATATCGAGGCTCTGAAACTGCCCGGCAAAGGGCGGATGAAGACCACTGGTAAGCTGGGCGATGTGATGAAGGAATCGATCGACGCGGCGTCGTCTTACGTCCGATCGATTTCGCCTCAGATCGGGGTTAAACCGCCGCAGTTCGACAAAATCGATATCCACGTGCACGTGCCCGATGGTGCGACGCCAAAGGATGGTCCGTCTGCGGGCTTGGCTATGGTGACCTCGATTGTTTCGGTCCTGACCGGTATTCCTGTGCGCAAGGACATCGCCATGACAGGCGAGGTTTCGCTGCGCGGCAACGCGATGCCGATTGGCGGGCTGAAAGAAAAACTGCTGGCTGCCCTGCGTGGCGGGATCAAGACCGTCCTCATTCCCGAAGAGAATGAAAAGGATCTGGCGGATATCCCCGACAACGTGAAAGAAGGGCTGGAGATCATCGCGGTCAAACACGTCTCGGAGGTACTAGAGCAGGCATTGATACGTAAGCCCGAGTCAATTGAGTGGGATGAGGCCGCTGAAGAGGCCGCTGCCGCTGCCGCCAAGGCGGCCGAAGGGGCAGGACCGTCGGCAACAGCCCACTAAGCCTGAAACAGATTAACTAGAAAGGCGGGGTTATTCCCCGCCTTTTTTGTTCAAAGCCCAATGACAGGTTTGGCCGGGTCCAGCACCTCTTCGTTTTCGATGTAAGCCTGGAATTTTTTGTCTGACAGCGCCGAGCGCACGGCGAGCGCAAAAATCACCGCCGAAAATGCCGCACACAGCACAATATCCCAACCAAACGGGATCTGCTTTTGCGCGCCTTCTCCAAACTGACCCATGTAAGAGATCAGCCCCAAACCACAGAAATAGGGCATCAGCCAAAGCGCCTCGGTCGCGTCCATTTCATCGAGCCGATTGTGAAAGCGGATCAGCAGCAGCGCCATGCCGATGAGCAGTGCAATTCCCAGCCTCCAGACCGTGTCCCATCCGCTCCAGTAGACGATCAGGGTTGAGATCGCGAAGGCCGTGAGCCCGACAAGTTTGACGGCGGGAATACGGATTGAGCGCGGGCGGTCAGGCATCAGATCGCGTAAGCACACCACGGCGATTGGGCCGACCGCGAATGAAAGCACAATGGCGGCCCCGTTCAGGGCGATTACGGTTGCGAACGGGACCGTCAGTAAAAACAGAGTGCCAATCAGAAAGTTGAGAGCCAAGGCCCAAAGCGGTACTCCGAACGATGACAAGATCTGCAAACGTTTCGGCAGGAACCCGTTTTGCGACAGGGCCAGAGCGATACGGGCGTTCGATCCTGTTGCAACCAACCCATTGCCAAATGGGCCGATGACCGACCCGACGTTCAGCATGCTGAGGAACCACAATATCCCGACGGACATGATGACGCCATCCAACGGACCTTGCCCACCGAAGCTGAGACTCGCCCAGCCATCGCGGATCATTGTGGGATCAAGCGCGCCGATAAAGGCCACCTGTAATCCAAGGTAGATCAAGGCACATAATACAATGGACAGAACCAGAGCGGCCGGGATGTCGAATTTTGGGTTTCGAACTTCTCCTGCCATATCAACAACATGCCGGAAACCTATAAAGGAAAAGATCACCCCACCGGTTGATACTGCGGCCATGATGCCTTTCAGGCCGTAGGGGGCGAAACCGTCAGGGGCGGAGAAATTCTGCACCTCAAAGCGGGTCGCGATCAACAACACGGACAATACTATCGGAATGGCAATCTTGGCCCAGGTCAGCGTTGCATTTACCTGTGCAAAAAATTTTACGCCCAGTGCGTTCACAGCGACGAACAGCAACATGAACAGCAAGGCGACCGAGACACCAGCGCCGGTCAGTTCGCCGGTATCCGCGGCGTGGAGCCATGACGCGTAGGGCGCGAGGTATTTAAGCATGGCTTCAACTTCGATCGGAGCGGTGGTGTTGTAGCCAATCCAGGCCGTCCATCCCATCGCCATCGACACGATGTTGCCGTGTGAGAACTGAGGGACGCGTGCGATTCCGCCTGGGATAGGTAACATCGCTGAAATCTCGGCGAATGTTATTGCCAGTATGAACATCGCAACGGCGCCAATAATCCAAGAAAGAACCGCGGCGGGGCCTGCGTGTTGCACGGCGAGTAGGGGGCCGAAAAGCCAGCCTGACCCAATGATTCCTCCAACCGAAATGAAGGTCAGGCCGACCAGGCCAATTTCCCGCTTCAGTTTCGCCATGTTATTTCTCGCCCAAAGAGGAGTGCCTTATTGGTGGCTATGACATCAGGATAAGCAGGCCACGGGAAACATGGCAAGCACCACATATCATGCAGAAAAATCGCGAAAACGAGGTCTGACCGATTCATCTTCTAAATCCTGCTGGGCGTGTTCTTCGAAACGCGATCGCCGGCAATAGGTATTTGAAGTGGAATCGACTCGGAACATGAGGCACGCTGGTCGTCTGTGCCAAGGTAGGAGAACCCAGGATGCCTCTGTACAATGATATGTTCGAGCTTTCGGTCGAAGATATGGATATAATCGAAGAGGCCATGCGTCATGCCATAGCTTCCAGATCGAATGTCCCTGTTGACGAGAGGGTAGAAGAAAGGGAAACCCGTGAAGACTTTGTGCGCAAGGCACACGACCTTCTGGGGCGTCTGCATGACCAAAAGGTTTTTTATCGTCCTAAATCCGGCGTGTATGTCGGAGGATGACAGCATTGTGCTCGCGGCGTTGAACTAAATGGTTCCAAAACGCTTCAACTATGTCGCATAAGCATTTGAATAATATGGTGGGTGATAAGAGATTTGAACTCCTGACATCTTCGATGTGAACGAAGCGCTCTACCACTGAGCTAATCACCCATAGCGGCGGTTGATACAGCGGCTTGTGTTTCGCCGCAAGTTCAAAGCGTTCAAATTGCAGCGCGTCAGACGAAATCCGGTTTTCACACATTGCCCGCCAAGTCGGATAGATCGGAAAAAATCAGGTTCGAGCAAAAAACTTGAAAACGCCGCTTGACGATGCCGGGGTGTAGCCATAATACACCCCAACGTTCAGAGATGAACGGGCAGTGGGCGGTTGTAGCTCAGTTGGTTAGAGTACCGGCCTGTCACGCCGGGGGTCGCGGGTTCGAGCCCCGTCAACCGCGCCATCGCTGCCAGCCTTTGATCCGGGCAAACGGATCGCACATAGACCCTAAATGCGCGGTTGTAGCTCAGTTGGTTAGAGTACCGGCCTGTCACGCCGGGGGTCGCGGGTTCGAGCCCCGTCAACCGCGCCATTTTCCTTCGATTTAGAAAGTCATACGCCCTTGTGGGCGTTTTTTTGTGCCGACATCTTACTGATCTTATGGTTTATTGCCTGCAAAACATCAGGGGCAAGCAGTGACCAGTCTAAATCGAGTTATTATGGCACGGCGCAGCCGGCAGTGGGTCCGCGGCCTAAAGCCGGAAACACTTGATGTCATTGAGATTTCTGGTTCGTGGGGTAAGCAATTTGGATTTTGCAGCTATGAACAGATTTGGCACAAGCAACATGATATCTGCACCGGACCCGTTCTGGACAAGCAGCAGCAGGTGCGAAAGGTCGATCTGGTTTTGGCCAATCAGGTGTGGGAGCACTTGGATCGCCCGGTTGAAGCCACGCTGAACGTGCTAGAGATGTTAAGGCCCGGAGGGTATTTCTGGCTTGCCGTCCCGTTCTTCATTCCGTTTCACGCCGCTCCGCATGACTGTTCGCGCTGGTCTGCGCGCGGATTGAAAAACCTGCTCACTGAGTGTGGGTTCGACCCGGATCTCATCCGGGCCGAACAGTGGGGCAATCGGCATGCCGCTTCGCGCAATCTCGAACTTGAATGGCCTCCTGTTTATGACCCTGAGACAGACAATTTGGAGAACGATCCCGATTTTCCAATCTGCGCATGGGCTCTGGCTAAGAAATCCAGTGCTTAAGCCGAGTGTCGAAAAATCGCCTGTTCTTACTTTGTTCTAATTTTTTGGTTGGAGACTCAGCCGCTCTCGCCTATCTCTGAGTGACGTTGGTTGTTGGGGGCCTGAATGGCTGAGCTGAAGAATATCGAGGTGCGCGGTGCGCGCGAGCATAACCTCAAGAGCATTGATGTCGACATCCCACGGGATCAGCTAGTGGTGATCACTGGCCTGTCGGGCTCGGGTAAGTCTTCTTTGGCATTTGATACGATCTATGCCGAAGGGCAGCGCCGCTACGTCGAAAGCCTGTCGGCCTATGCGCGCCAGTTCCTCGATATGATGGAGAAGCCCGATGTGGATCACATTAGCGGACTAAGCCCCGCGATTTCGATCGAGCAGAAGACGACCTCAAAAAACCCGCGTTCGACCGTGGGCACCGTAACCGAGATCTACGACTATCTGCGCTTGCTCTTTGCCCGTGCTGGTACGCCTTACAGCCCGGCCACAGGATTGCCGATTGAGGCACAGCAGGTGCAGGACATGGTCGACCGGATCATGACGATGGAGGAGGGCACGCGCGGCTATCTGCTGGCCCCCATCGTTCGTGATCGGAAGGGTGAATATCGGAAAGAATTCCTTGAGCTGCGCAAGCAGGGTTTTCAGCGCGTCAAGGTAGATGGTGAGTTCTATGAATTGGATGAGCCGCCGACACTGGACAAGAAGTTCCGCCACGATATCGACGTCGTTGTCGATCGTCTGGTGGTACGAGAAGGCATGGAAACACGCCTGGCCGACAGCCTAAGGACCGCACTGGATCTGGCGGACGGGATCGCAATCCTCGAAACCGCACCGAAGGAGGGCGACCCGGTACGGATCACATTCAGTGAGAATTTTGCTTGCCCGGTCAGTGGGTTCACCATCCCCGAGATCGAGCCGCGCCTGTTCTCATTCAACGCGCCCTTTGGGGCTTGCCCCGATTGCGACGGGCTTGGGGTCGAACTGTTCTTTGATGAACGTCTGGTCGTGCCGGACCAGACATTGAAACTCTATGACGGGGCACTTGCGCCCTGGCGGAAGGGTAAATCACCATATTTTCTGCAAACGATCGAAGCTATCGCGCGACATTACGAGTTTGACAAGAACACTCCCTGGAAGGACTTGCCCAAGAAAGTCCAGCAGGTGTTTCTGCGCGGGTCTGGTGATGAAGAGATCCAGTTCCGTTATGATGAAGGTGGCCGCGTCTATCAGGTTACCCGAAGCTTTGAAGGCGTCATCCCCAACATGGAGCGCCGCTATCGCGAGACTGACAGCGCCTGGATTCGCGAAGAATTCGAGCGCTATCAAAACAACCGACCCTGCGGCACATGCAAAGGCTACCGTCTGCGTGCTGAGGCGCTGGCCGTCAAGATCGCGGGTTTGCACGTCGGGCAGGTCGTCGAAATGTCGATCCGCGAGGCGCTGGCCTGGGTTGAGGATGCCCCAAATCATCTGAGCGCACAAAAGAACGAGATCGCGCGCGCAATTCTCAAGGAAATTCGCGAGCGGTTGGGTTTTTTGAATAATGTTGGATTAGAATATCTTACGATGTCTCGTTCAAGTGGCACCCTGTCCGGAGGTGAAAGTCAGCGTATCCGTCTGGCGAGCCAGATCGGCTCGGGCCTGACCGGGGTATTGTATGTGCTCGACGAGCCATCGATTGGTCTGCACCAACGCGACAATGATCGTTTGCTGGGAACGCTTAAGAATTTGCGTGACCAGGGCAACACGGTCATCGTCGTTGAGCATGACGAAGAGGCCATTCGCGAGGCGGATTATGTGTTTGATATCGGTCCCGGTGCAGGAGTGCATGGCGGACAGGTGGTCAGCCACGGTACGCCCGAGCATATCGCCGGCGATGCGGCCTCGATCACCGGTCAATATCTTTCGGGCACACGCGAGATCCCGGTGCCAGTTGAGCGGCGAAAGGGAAAGAAGCAGAAAGTGACCGTTGTTAAGGCGACGGGAAACAACCTCAAGAACGTGACGGCCGAATTTCCGCTCGGAAAATTTGTTTGTGTGACCGGTGTGTCTGGCGGTGGAAAATCGACGCTGACGATTGAGACTTTGTTCAAAACCGCCTCGATGCGGTTGAACGGCGCTCGCCAGACACCGGCGCCCTGTGAAACGATCAAAGGGCTTGAGCATCTGGACAAGGTGATCGACATAGACCAGCGACCCATTGGCCGGACTCCACGTTCAAATCCAGCGACTTACACCGGGGCTTTCACCCCGATCCGAGACTGGTTTGCCGGGTTGCCAGAAGCCAAAGCGCGTGGATACAAGCCCGGGCGGTTCAGCTTTAACGTCAAAGGCGGCCGGTGCGAAGCGTGTCAGGGTGATGGCGTCATCAAGATCGAGATGCACTTTCTGCCTGATGTTTATGTCACCTGCGAAACCTGTAAAGGCGCGCGATACAACCGTGAGACGCTTGAGATCAAATTCAAGGGTAAGTCCATCGCGGATGTACTTGATATGACAGTGGAAGATGCGCAGGAGTTTTTTAAAGCGGTGCCATCGATCCGTGACAAGATGGATGCCTTGGCTCGCGTTGGGCTCGGCTACATCAAAGTTGGTCAACAGGCGACCACGCTCTCCGGTGGTGAGGCGCAGCGTGTAAAGCTCTCTAAAGAACTGAGCAAGCGATCAACGGGTCGAACGCTGTATATTCTGGACGAACCCACAACGGGTCTGCATTTCGAGGACGTGCGTAAGCTATTGGAAGTCCTGCACGAACTGGTCGACCAAGGAAATACTGTTGTTGTCATCGAACATAATCTCGATGTCGTAAAAACCGCCGACTGGATAATCGACATTGGCCCGGAAGGTGGCGATGGCGGAGGTCAGATTGTGGCTGAGGGTACGCCCGAAGACGTCGCTGAATGTGAGCGTAGCCACACTGGGCGTTATCTGAAGCCAATGCTGGATGGGCAAGCCGTAGCTGCCGAATAGGAACAGAGCGAGAGAAGAAAATGCTGCGAATTTTCTTCTCTGGTGCTTCGTAGAGCGCTGCGTTCTGAGGTTGTTCAGTCTCTGGACCGCTTCTCAAAACGTGGCAGCATGGCGCTGAAATCGCGCCCCAAGCCATCTTCGTGTTCGACAAACAATTCATAGAGCTTTGTCGCAACCTGTCCCATGGGCGTATCAGCGTCCGCACTCTCGGCAGCCTGTTGGCTGAGACGTAGGTCTTTCAACATCAGCTCGGCGGCGAAACCAGGGGTATAGTTATTGTCGGATGGGCTTTCGGGTCCAACGCCGGGGGCAGGGCAATAGGCGTTCATTGTCCAGCTGTACCCTGAGGACGTGCTGACGACATCGAACATCTTTTGTCGATCCAATCCCAATTTATCAGCAAGCGCAAATGCCTCGCAGGTCGCGATCATCGTCACGCCGAGGATCATGTTGTTGCAGATTTTGGCGGCCTGACCCGCGCCAGCTTCACCGCAGTGAACCGCTTTTTGCCCCATGATTTCAAATAACGGAGCCGCCTTGGCAAAAGCTGCGTCAGATCCACCGGCCATAAAGGTCAACGTGCCTGCAGCGGCCCCACCAATCCCGCCGGATACAGGTGCATCGACTGATAGCAGACCAGCCTGAGCAGCTTGCTGCGCCACCGCGCGGGCGCTGTCGACATCGACCGTAGAGCAGTCAATCAGAACCGCGCCGTCTTGCATTTCAGGGACAACTTCATCGGCCACAGCGCGCAGAATTTGCCCGTTGGGAAGCATGGTGATAACCACGTCGGCTTCCGCAGCTGCGGCAGCGCCGGAAGGCGCCATGGCCACGCCTTCAACGGCGACATCAACTTGATCAAATCCGATGACGTCTTGGCCCGCGCGCGCCAGATTGGCCGCCATCGGGCCGCCCATGTTGCCAAGCCCTATGAATGCGATTTTCATCCCTTACTCCTCTGAAAAGCTTAGTGCATCCGCACCGAGCGGTTGCAGCATCTTGGACACCGCGACTGCAGGCACATCCAAATCAGCAAACTGCCAATTCGGGTTGCGATCCTTGTCGATGATCTGGGCGCGAATGCCTTCCAGAAAATCACCATGCTCCATCGCGCGATAGGTAAACCGGTACTCCAGATCCAGCGCTTTTTGCAATGTCAGGTTGGTTCCGCGCAGCCGATGCAAAATCTCGACAGCACAAGCCATGGAGATAGGAGAGTTTCGCTGCAGTGTGCCGAGAATTTTCGTCGAAAATTCTGTGTCATCGTTGCGCAAGCTGTTCAGGATATCGCCAAGGCTTTCTCCGCTGAATAGCCTGTCGATCTCGCCCTGCATTTCAGCCAAGGGGCTATCCGGTGCGGGCACTGCATGCTCATCCACCAGTTCCGCCCGTCCAGAGGCTTCCAACTGGTCTATCAGCCCCGCCCAATGCTTTTGGGGAATGAAATGGTCGGCAAACCCGGCATAGATCGCATCTCCGGGCCCCATGCGGTGGCCGGTGGTGCCCAGATACTCGCCCGATCGCCCCGGCGCCAGCGCCAACATCAGCGATCCGCCCACATCAGGAACCAGCCCGATTGAGCATTCCGGCATCGCGATCTTTGAGCTTTCTCCAACCACTCGATGGCTGCCATGGCACCCGATGCCAACCCCGCCACCCATGGTGAAACCTTGCAGGAAGCTGATCACTGGTTTTGAGTACTCAAAAATCAAGGCATTCAGGCGGTATTCGTCGCGCCAAAACGTTTGGCCATAAGCATAGTCCGCCTTGGTGCCGGTCGCATAAAGGTCGGCAATATCTCCGCCAGCGCAAAAGGCTTTGTCGCCTTCGGCATTGAGAATGATCAGATCGACTTGATCATCCTCACGCCAGTTGCGCAGAGCGGTATCGATGGCCATGCACATCTCATAGCTAAGGGCGTTCAGGGCGTGGGGTCGTGTCAGCGTGATGCGCCCGGCTCGGCCTGTGGTGCGAATGTCGATATCAGACATCAAAGACCTCAGCGATTGGAGAGCATCTGGCGCGCAACGATCACGCGCATGATCTCGTTCGTGCCTTCCAGAATTTGGTGCACGCGCAGATCCCGCACCAGTTTCTCGATGCCATAATCCGCCAGATAGCCATATCCACCGTGCAATTGCAGACACTGATCCACGACTTTCGATCCGGTTTCGGTTACGAACTTCTTGGCCATCGCGCAGAATTTTGTGGCGTCCGGTGCGCCCTGATCAAGTTTCCACGCTGCCTGACGCAAGAATGTGCGCGCCGCCTGTAGCTCAATCTCCATATCTGCCAGTCGGAACTGCAGCGCCTGAAACTGATCGATCGATTGTCCAAAGGCCTTGCGCTCGGACATATACTGCAACGTCATGTCCAGACCGTTCTGAGCTGCCCCCAGCGAGCAGGAGGCGATGTTCAGGCGGCCACCGTCCAGCCCCATCATCGCGTATTTGAAACCGTCGCCTTCAGCCCCGACCAGATTGCTGGATGGAATTTTGCAATCGTCAAACTGAACTTGCGCGGTTGGCTGGCTTTTCCAACCCATTTTTTGTTCCAGACCACCGAAACTCAGGCCCGGCGTGCCGTCTTCGACATAGACGGTAGAGATTCCTTTAGGGCCGTCTTCACCCGTGCGAACCATGCAGACATAGGCATCCGAATAGCCGCCGCCGGAAATGAACGCTTTTGTGCCGTTGAGCGTGAAGCCTTCATTGGTCCGTTCAGCGCGCGTTTTCAGCGCCGCAGCGTCCGATCCCGATCCGGGTTCCGTCAGGCAGTAGCTGAGGACGGTTTCGAGGCTGAGGATACTTGGCATAATGCGGGACTTCAGATCGTCACTGCCAAAGCTGTCCAGCATTTTGGCGCACATGTTGTGAATCGACAGGAACGCCGCGACCGAGGGGCAGGCCATCGATAGCGCTTCGAACACCAGTGTCGCATCCAATCGCGTCAAACCCGAACCACCAGCCTCTTCAGAGACATAAAGTCCACCAAATCCTAGTTCGCCGATTTTGGGCCAAAGCTCTTTGGGGATGGTTCCGTCTGCTTCCCACTGACGCGCGAAGGGGGCGATGTGGTCTTGGCCAAAGGCGTAGGCCATGTCGAAAATGGCCGTTTGTTCTTCGGTCAGCGCGAAATCCATGACGTGTGCTTCCTGATGGCTATAGAATTGAACGAGCGTTTTATTCTTCAATCCTTACAGAAATTTTTCAATGACGGCAAACCCGGCGATTTAGGGGATTTCTGGACGGTGAGGTATACTGCGGGAATTCTGCTTTCTTGATCATTACGGAGTATTCTTATGTCGTCACACAAGCTTGCTGTTATCGCGATTCACGGCATGGGCAGCCAGTACAATCCTCAGAACCAGCCCCCATCCACGACCCCAACGTTTTCCAAAGGGCTGAAACGACGCGTTTCGAACCGGGTCGGCGCGGATATGGATGATGTGATCTGGCACGAGGTGGTATGGGCACAGATCCTGCAAGGGCGGCAAAAGGCATATCTGCGCAAGGTCAACCGCAGCCTTGGATACGACAAGCTGCGCGAGTTTGTAGTGTGCAATCTGTCGGATGCTGCTTCTTACCGACCAACTCCGGATGATGGCGATAAGATCTATGAGGCGATCCACAAGAAAATCGAGAATGTGATGGGGGTCGTCAAATACCAGGTCGGACCACAGGGGCCTGTACTGATCCTGGCGCATTCGCTGGGTGGGCACATAATGTCGAACTATATTTATGACATGCAAAGACATCTGCGCCAGGGTGGTTCACCGGTTCACCCGACAGATGTTGAAAACATGAAAACCGTTGCTGGCCTCGTGACGTTTGGGTGCAATATTCCGATTTTTCTGTTCGCATATCCCGAGAATGAGATTTTTCCGATCATGGCCCCGAACCGCGCGCTGCCGCCTGCGTTGCAGTTTTCGACCTGGTGGCGAAACTACTATGACAAGCATGATGTTTTGGGTTTTCCTTTGGGCAAAAGCGCGCCAAGCTATGAACAGCTCGCTCAAAGTGGGGCCTTGAAGGATAAGCCGATCAATGCGGGCAAAATCTTTACGTCGTGGAACCCGCTTTCGCATAACGGATACTGGACGGATCGCGATTTGTATGAACCCGTAGCGGACCGGATCAAAGAGATTTTGGCGGCGGTTTGACTTTATAGGTCGGCGTGAAATTCCTCGATCAGGTGCTTGACCACCGCCATGCCCGGATCATCCCCGCGCGCCAAAGCTTCAGCGTAAACACGGCGTTGGCGGGTGGCGGAGGTGCCATTTTCTGCGATCTGCCGAAGTCGGGCGAGTTCGGTCATGGTGCCCAATGCCTCGGTGTCTTCGGCCAACATGCCCATCAGCTCTCCGATCAGTTCGGCCATCGGCTTGATCGCGCGATCGCCGAAATCGATCATGCCCTCGCCCACACCATAACGCTGCGCGCGCCAACGGTTTTCGCCGATCAGAAACTTATCATATTGCCGCCAACGAAGATTGCGGTCTTTCAGGCGGCACAGCATCCGGGTCAGCGCCTGCACTAGCGCTGCAAGCGAAAGCGTATGTTCAAGCCTTGGCTGTACGTCCATGATGCGTGTTTCTAGGGTGGGGAACCGGTGAGATGGACGTAGGTCCCACCAGATTTTAGAGGTGTCCTCGATCACGCCGAGTTCGACCAGCACGCCGGTGGTGCGTTCGTATTCGCCCCAACTGCTGAACACCGGGGGCAGACCGGTCCGGGGCAGATTGTCGAACACGGTGAGCCTATAGGAGGAAAGCCCGGTATCTTCGCCGTTCCAATAAGGAGACGAGGTCGACAACGCCAGCAGATGGGGCAGAAAGTAAGAAAGCTGGGGTACCAGGTCGGCGCGCAAGGCTTGATCTTCGACGCCCACATGCACATGCATTCCGCAGATCAGCATCCGCCGCGCCACGCCGCCCAAAGCATGCTGCAGGGCGTCATAGCGTTCTTTCCGTGTATGGTGCTGGTCTTTCCAGTTCGCAAACGGGTGGCAAGAGACCGCGATCGGAGCCAGATTATACTCGGCTGCACGTTTTGAAACACAAGAACGCAGGCGCTTTAGATCTTCGCGCGCCGATCTGATCGTAGCATGTGGGCGGGTCCCAACTTCGATCTGGCACTGCAGAAATTCCGGGCTGACCTGGCCTTCGAAATCTGCCTGACAAGCTTCCATCAATGCTGCGGGCGCCTCGGCGAGCTGCAGACTGTCTTGATCGACCAGCAGGTATTCCTCTTCAATGCCGATCGTGAATTCCTGCTGCATGGCGGCCCTCGTTGGTCAATTCACATCAGTGAATACGGAAATTAGCGTTTTGCCAAGGGTTTGGCCTGTCGGTTCTTGCGGAAGTCCTGCGTGCACGGGTAAAGAGCGGGCGCAACGTAATGTGGAGCCGTCCTCGTGAAACCCAGAAAATTTCCGCAGATCAATGCAGCCCTAGATGAGTTGGGCGTCAAGCTGATCGACAAGGTTACGGAACAGGATGAACGGGCGCGGCTGGAAGCGTTCGAACGGGCAGGGGGATTGACCAGGCCCGCTTATGCCCTGTCGCCGGGAATGGACGGATTCGATATCGCGCAACTGATCAAAGAGTATACGCGCCATGCCGATGAGCTTGCTGCGTTGAAGGACCCGGCGCGAAACCAAACCGGTTATTACACCGGCAACGGATATTACGATAGCCCGGATGCGGATGCGCTTTACCTGATGATCCGCCGCTTTCAGCCCAAGCGCGTGATCGAGGTCGGCTGCGGGAACTCTACCCGCGTGACGCGGCAGGCGATCATAGATGGTGGTTTGGATACGACGATCACGGCAATTGATCCGTACCCGCGCGCAGATATCGCCCATGTCGTCGATCAGTTTGAGCAGAAGCGACTGGAAGAAGTAGATCCCGCGCTGTTCGATCAGCTTGAGGCTGGGGATGTTCTGTTCATCGATTCAAGCCATGTGGTTCGGATGAGCAACGATGTCGCCCATCTATTCTGTCGGATCATTCCGGCGCTGAAACCCGGCGTTGTCATTCATGTCCACGATGTTTTTCTGCCTTATGAATACCCCAAACGGTTCTTCTATGACTGCCCAGGATGGGGTGAGCAGTACATGTTGCACGCCTTGCTGCAATCCGGTTTCTATTCAATGCTTTGGCCCGGTTATTACCTGCAGCAGGATCGCCCCGACGCCGTCGCAACGCTGCCGTTTCTAGAAGAGGGCCGTGCGCAGAGCATCTGGGTTCAGCTCAAAGAAAATTGATTTCTGTGTGATCCGGTTCGAACCCAGGCCCGTAACCCTTTCCATAACAAGCTGGAGAGGAGTTAACAGCCATGTTCCGCCGCACATTCATGGGCGCTGCCGCCGCATTTGCACTTGCACTGCCCGCCAAGGCACAGGCCGCTGATATCGTCGATACCGCAGTTGCTGCCGGGTCATTCAACACCCTGGTTGCTGCCGTTCAGGCCGCGGGCCTGGTTGATACGCTGAAAGGCGATGGGCCCTTCACCGTCTTTGCACCCACGGATGAAGCTTTTGCAGCTCTGCCTGAAGGCACTGTTGAAACCCTACTTCTGCCGGAAAACAAGGACCAGTTGGTGTCGATCCTGACCTACCATGTCGTGCCAGCCAAAGTGATGTCCGGCGACATTGCAGGAAAGCGCGCGAAGGTTCTGACCGTGCAAGGCGACCGACTAAGCGTGAACGCAAAAAATGGCGTGAAAGTTAATGGTGCCAAAGTTGTGCAGGCCGACATCGAAGCCAGCAACGGCGTCATTCACGTTGTCGACGAAGTGATCATTCCCGAATAAATCTACCACCTTCACGAAAACAAAAGCCCCGTTCCTGATGGACGGGGCTTTTTTGTGTTTCGTGTAGAAACTCGCCGTTTAGACCAAACGTACCTGAGTACCGACCTCTACCAGCGGATACAGCTCTTCAACGTGCTGGTTATAGAGACCAATACAGCCGGACGAGCTCTGACGTCCAATCTTGCGGGTATCATAGGTGCCGTGAACCAGGTAGGCAGGCCAGCCAAGATACATAGCGCGAGTTCCCAATGGGTTTCCAGGTTCACCACCCTCCATGCGAATTGGCAACGAGGGATCGCGTTCGCGCATTGATGGGGTTGGTGTCCAGCTTGGGTTCTCCGCCTTGCGTGTGACTTTGGTATAGCCGCGCTTGGTCAGCTCTTCGCTCATCGGGACAGAACTGGGGTACAGCTTGTAGGTTCCATCCGGCCCCCAGTAATGAACAGCCCGGCTGGTGATATCGGCCAACAATGCGCCGACGCCCAACTCGTCAAAGTGATCCTGCCAATTCTGCTGCGAGAACGATGAAACGTTACGACGTACTGGAAGCTGCGTGCTGATTGCTTCCTCGGTCTGTGGGAAAGCATCAGTGCTTTGAGCACGCACGATAGCAGGGGCCGCAATCAGCGATGCAGCGCCCAAAAGGGCGTGACGACGGGTAAAACGATTTTGGGACAAGGTTGCCTCCAGGGAGTTATGAGCTGCTCGGATAGTTGAATTACCGATAAAATATTAGTGAATGCCTGCTTTTTCCAGAGGGCGACCTCTGAATTTCTTGTGAGGTACGCGATCAGGCAGCAACTGGCGCAGGCACGAAAAAACCCGACCCATGTAGGGCCGGGTTTCCTGATTTGTAAGCTGAATGATCAGTCCATCGCTTTGAAGTTGAACTCGCCACCTTCCTTGATGCCCGACGGCCAGCGCGATGTCACTGTTTTGGTGCGGGTGTAGAACTTGAAGCTGTCTGGACCGTGCTGGTTCAGGTCGCCGAACATCGATTTCTTCCAGCCGCCAAAAGTGTGGTAGGCCAGCGGAACCGGGATCGGAACGTTGATGCCGACCATGCCGATGTTCACACGGCTGGCAAAGTCGCGCGCCGTATCACCGTCGCGGGTGAAGATCGCAGTGCCGTTGCCGTATTCATGATCCATCGCCAGTTTCAGCGCCTCTTCATAAGAACCCGCGCGGACGGTCGACAGGACCGGGCCAAAGATCTCTTGCTTGTAGATATCCATGTCGGGAGTGACGTTGTCGAACAGGTGCGGGCCAACAAAGAAGCCATCCTCATAGCCCTGCAGGCTGAAGTCGCGGTTGTCGACAACCAGCTTCGCGCCCTGCTCAACGCCCGAGTTGATCAGGCCAAGGATACGCTCTTTCGCGGCAGCAGTAACAACCGGACCCATGTCTACGTCGTCGCCCGCTGTGTAGGGGCCGACTTTCAGCTTTTCTACGCGCGGGATCAGTTTTTCGATCAGTGCGTCTGCGGTTTCTTCACCCACAGGAACGGCAACCGAGATCGCCATGCAGCGCTCGCCAGCCGCGCCAAAACCCGCACCGACCAGCGCGTCAGCAGCTTGATCCAGATCGGCGTCAGGCATAACGATCATGTGGTTCTTGGCGCCACCGAAGCACTGCGCGCGTTTGCCGTTGGCGGTTGCACGAGCATAGATGTACTGCGCGATCGGGGTTGAACCCACGAACGACACGCCCTGAATGATTTCGCTGTCCAGCAGGGTGTCCACGGCCTCTTTGTCACCGTTTACGACTTGGAACACGCCCTTGGGCAGACCAGCTTCGACAAACAGCTCTGCCAGCATCAATGGAACAGAGGGGTCGCGCTCGGACGGCTTTAGAACAACTGCGTTGCCGCAGGCCAGTGCCGGGCCAACGTGCCAAAGCGGCATCATTGCGGGGAAGTTGAATGGCATGATCGAAGCGACCACGCCCAGCGGCTGACGCATCGAATACATATCGATGCCCGGGCCCGCGCTGTCGGTGAACTCACCTTTCAGCATCTGGGGCGCGCCGATGCAGTACTCGATCACTTCCAGACCACGCTGCAAGTCACCCTTCGCATCGGGAATGGTCTTGCCATGTTCCCGGCTGAGAGCCTCGGCCAGCTTGTCCATGTCGCGGTTCATCAAGCCAACCATCGCCATCATAACGCGCGCGCGCTTCTGCGGGTTGGTTGCGCCCCAAGCGACCTGAGCTGCTGCAGCGTCTTCGATCGCAGCGGTGGTCTCGGCGACACTGGCCATCGGGCATTGGTACTGCACTTCACCCGTTGCTGGGTTGAATACATTGTCAAAGCGGCCAGATGTGCCAGCGACATTTTCGCCGTTGATGAAATGGGTCAGGTTCTGCATTGCAAACTCCTCCGGATTAAGTTGCGCGAAGAATAGACTTGCGAAAATCACCTGAACAGAGGCAATATTTCAAATCTGTTTTGCAAAAATGCAAAGGGTAGAGCATGACGCCGAATTGGGATGATTTGCGGGTATTTCTGGCGGTCGCGCGCGATGAAAGCCTTTCGGGTGCGGGGCGGGTTCTCAAGATAGACCCGGCGACAGTCGGGCGCAGAATCGCGCGGCTCGAAGCGGCATTGGACGCGGTGTTGTTCACGAAATCACAGCAGGGCTATGTGTTGACGACTGCAGGACAACGCCTGATGGAGCATGGGCTGCAGGCGGAAGAAGCTATGCGTGCAGCGACTGGTGTCATGTCAGGCTCTGCCAAATCGCTAAGCGGTCAGATCCGAATTGGTGCCCCGGATGGTAGTGCCAATTACCTGTTGCCACAGGTCTGCGCCAAGATCAGCGATGCCAATCCTGATCTCGACATTCAGATCCTGGCGTTGCCGCGCATCATCAACCTATCCCGGCGAGAGGCCGACATGGCGGTAACAGTCAGTGCGCCCACCGCAGGGAAACTGCTGGTGCAGAAGATATCCGACTATCGGCTGCATATGGTCGCAACGAAGGAATACCTGAGTCGTCACGCCGAAATTCGATCCATCGAGGATCTAAAAGGGCATCGGATGATAGGCTATATTCCGGACATGATTTTCGACCGCGAGCTGGACTATCTCAACGACATTGGTGTTGAACGTGTCGCGCTTGCATCAAACTCTGTTTCCGTTCAGCTGCGACAAGTTTCGCTGGGAACAGGGGTCTGCGTGGCACATGATTTCACATTGCCGTTCCATCTGGGATTGCAGAAAATCCTGACGGATCAGGTCAGTCTGACCCGGGGGTTCTATCTGGTCCGCCATCAGGGCGATCAGCGCAATGAGCGGTTGAACCGCTTTGCCGAGGCGTTGACGCGCGGAATACGGGACGAAGTAGCGCGGCTTGAGCGCGAAGCTTCACCTTGACACATTCACACATTCCGGCAACGCTTTGGAAAACAGTACGTAATTCCGGAGGTTTTCGCTTATGCTTGTACAGGCCATTCTCAAATCCAAGGCCAGCGGCGGTGTGGAGACGGTCGAGCCAACGGCATCCGTTTCTCAGGCTGCCGAGATTCTTGCGGAAAAGCGGATTGGTACTGTGGTCATTTCCGAGGATGGGGGGCAGACGGCAGCGGGCATTTTATCCGAACGAGACATTGTTCGCGAGTTGGCTGCCAGCGGCAGCGGATGCTTGGATAAACCCGTTAGCAACTATATGACCAAGCAACTTGTGACCGCCAGCCAGCAGGATACTGTTGAGTCTATCCTGTCCCAGATGACCGAAGGTCGATTTCGCCACATGCCTGTATTGGAAGATGGCAAACTGGTCGGCATCGTTACGCTGGGTGATGCGGTCAAGGCGCAACTGGCTGAACTTGCTATGGAAAAAGACGCGCTTGAGGGCATGATCATGGGGCACTGAACGCGGGGGCTGTTTCAGCCTCTTGCACCTGCGGCAAAGTTATGTTTGCTTGCGCAGAAATATTGTTGCGCTGGAGAGCCCAATGCGGGTTGGATTATATCCCGGTACTTTCGACCCTATCACCATGGGTCATATAGACATTATTCGCCGCGCGGCTGCGCTGGTGGATAAGCTCGTCATTGGTGTTGCTATCAACCGGGACAAAGGCCCGCTGTTTTCTTTGGAAGAGCGTGTCGCGATGATCGAGGCCGAATGCGCCCATCTAACCGAGCAGACTGGCACTGAGATTGTCGCGCATCCGTTTGAAAACCTGCTGATCGATTGCGCCCGCGATGTAGGCGCTCAGATCATCGTGCGCGGACTGCGTGCGGTTGCGGATTTCGAGTATGAATTCCAGATGGTTGGGATGAATCGCGCGTTGGACGACTCGATTGAGACCGTGTTCTTGATGGCAGAGGCACGGCATCAAGCCATTGCGTCGAAACTGGTCAAAGAAATCGCCAGATTGAACGGGGACGTGTCAAAATTCGTCACGCCCCGCGTCAATTCCGCCTTGAAAGAGCGGTTAGGATAGCGCGCCCATCGCGGCGGCAGTGTCCAGCATCCGGTTCGAGAAGCCCCATTCGTTGTCGTACCATGCAAGCACACGAACCAATGTGCCGTCAGTTACTTTGGTTTCAGCCAGTGAAACCGTCGAGCTGTGCGAGTCGTGGTTGAAATCGATCGAGATCAAGGGGCGATTCTCGGCCGCCAGCACACCGGGGATTTTGGCGGCGGCTTCTACAAAGAGGGCATTGACCTCTTCTTCGGTCGTCGGTCGCGAAACCTCAGCAACCAGATCAACGACTGAAACATTGGGCGTGGGGACACGAATGGCTTGCCCGGTCAACTTACCAGCAAGCTGCGGCAGAACCAGACCAACAGCCGATGCCGCGCCAGTTGTCGTCGGAATCATCGACAGCGCAGCTGCGCGCGACAGGTAGGGGTCTTTGCCCGCAGTGTCGTGAACCGGTTGGCTGGCCGTATATGCATGAACTGTGGTCATGTTGCCGTGTTTGATACCTAGTCCTGCGTCCAAAGCCGCCGCGACCGGCGACAGGCAGTTGGTGGTGCACGAGGCATTGGAAACAACGATATCGTCGGCGGTTAACTCATGATCGTTCACGCCGAACACGACTGTCTTCACGCCGCCGTCGCCACGGGCAGGGGCCGAGATCAATACTTTCTTTGATCCGTTTTTCATGTGCCGCTCAGCTGCTTCACGGGTCCGGAAAACACCGGTGCATTCCAGAACCACATCCACATCAGACCAGTCCAGTGCTTCGGGATCACGCTCGCTGGTCAGCCGGATGGGCCCAGCACCCACATCCAGACCTGCATCAGTCAGAGTTACGGGTTTGGAATAGCGTCCATGCACACTGTCGAACTCGAACAGATGTGCGTTCATTTCGGGCTTTGCCAGATCGTTGATTGCGATGATTTCAACATCAGTACGTCCGGATTCCATGACGGCCCGAAGAACGCCGCGCCCGATCCGTCCAAATCCATTGATTGCCAGCTTGAGTGTCATAATGCGCTCCGTCAGAACATGGTCCATAGATGGTTAGCGCTAACAAAGCCAGATTGGCGCGAAAGTCAAGAAAAACCTCTGTCAGCGCCAGAAGGCGAGCCAATCCAGGAAATCGTAGAGCTTCTTGCCCAGGAACAGCAGGTGTTCGGTGCCGAATAGTGCCACGTCCAGCATCAGACCGCCCAGAATTAGGATTCCAAGCCAGATGGCGATTTGATTTGTCATTTCTGCGCCCTGAACGAAAATGCCCGCTCAGATAACCTGAGCGGGCATAAAGGTACAAGCTATGTCCAAAGGGTCAGTTAAGGCGGCCCATCGCGACGGCGACATCCGCCATACGCACCGAGAATCCCCATTCGTTGTCATACCACGCCAGCACGCGCACCATACGGTTGTCGACCACACGGGTCTGATCCGGCGCGAAGATCGAGCTTTCTTCGGTATGGTTAAAATCGGTCGAAACCAGCGGCGCAGGCTCATACCCTAGAACGCGCTGCATCGGGCCTTTCGCTGCCTCTTCGACGATGGCGTTAACTTCTTCGACAGTGACGTCGCGCGAGGCGCGGAATGATAGATCAACGGCCGAGACGTTTGGAGTGGGCACGCGGATGGCCGAGCCGTCCAGGCGCCCTTTGAGGTTCGGCAGAACCTCTCCCAGTGCTGCAGCGGCGCCAGTGGACGTCGGGATCATCGACATGGCGGCAGCGCGGGCGCGATAAAGATCGCTGTGGCGACGGTCCAGCGTCGGTTGGTCGCCGGTATAGGCGTGAATCGTGGTCATGATGCCATGCTCGATGCCGATACCTTCGTCCAGAACCTTGGCAAGCGGAGCAAGGCAGTTGGTGGTGCAAGAACCGTTCGACACCATATTGTCGTTTGCGGTCAGGCTGTTGTGGTTCACACCAAATACGATGGTCTTGTCGACATTTTTGCCGGGAGCCGACAGCAGAACCTTACCAGCGCCGCGCTCAAGATGGGTTTTGGCTTTCAGGCCGTCGTTGAATTTACCGGTGCATTCCAGAACGACATCGCAGCCTTCCCAGTCCAGCTCGTTCATATCGTAGGTCGAGAACATCTCCATCGGGCCGCGACCCAGATCCATGGTGTTGCCTTCGACCGAGACGTCGCGTGGGAAACGTCCATGGATGCTGTCGTATTTCAACAGATGCGCCGAGGTTTCCAGCGGGCCGGTGGCGTTGACCTTGATCACTTCGATGTCGTTGCGCGCCGATGCGGCGATGTGCGACAGAGTACAGCGGCCGATGCGGCCAAAACCATTGATACCGACCTTGATGGTCATCCGACGTCTCCAAAAATGCGCTTGCGTTGCAGGCCATATAGCCGCGAATATTGAATCTCAAAAGGGCAAAAATGGCATATTTTTAAGGTGTTAGCGCAAACCTGCGCCGATTGCGCTAACGCTTGCGCTAGCCGTTGGATCAGGTAGGGTCCGATCGAACAGATGAATGGAAAGGAAGCGCGATGAGTGGTCTGTTGGCCCTGTTGGACGACGTGGCGGGCATTGCAAAGGTTGCGGCGGCCTCGGTGGACGATGTGGTGGCCGCTGCCGGCAAGGCTGGGGCCAAGACTGCGGGTGTGATCATTGACGATGCGGCCGTGACGCCCAAATACGTTCAGGGTTTTGCCCCGGCGCGGGAACTGCCGATCATCTGGCGCATCGCGCGCGGATCGATTTTCAACAAGATCATTCTGTTGTTGCCAGTGGCATTGCTACTAGCCAATTTTGCGCCTTGGTTGATCACACCGCTGCTTATGCTCGGTGGTTCATATCTGTGTTTTGAAGGGGCCGAAAAGATTTTTCATGTCTTGTTCCCACACGGAAGCCACGCGATCGAAGAGGATATGAAAAATCCTGATCCTGGCCATCTGGAAGAAAAGAAGGTGAAGGGTGCGATCAAGACTGACTTTATCCTGTCTGCCGAAATCATGACCATCGCTTTGGCGGCCATTGAAGCGCCGAATGTGTGGATGCAAGCCGCGACGCTGGCCGTTGTGGGCGTTGGGGTCACCGTCGCCGTTTATGGCTCGGTCGCTCTGATCGTGAAAATGGATGATGTCGGGTTGTTCCTGGCGCAAAACGCTCCGACGCCGATAGGGCGTGGAACGGGAAGGGGCCTCGTCAAAGCGATGCCCGTTGTTATGAAAGTTCTGTCTATCGTTGGTACTGCTGCGATGCTGTGGGTCGGCGGGTCGATCATGATCCACGGTATGGAGGTCCTGGGCTTTGGCTGGCTGGGCCATCACATTTACGACTGGGCAAATGCTGCGAGTCATGCTGTGTCTGAACAATGGGCAGGCGCGGTAAAGTGGATCGCGAAGGCGACAATGGATGGTGTATTCGGTCTGGTCTATGGGCTGGCGCTGATACCGGTGGCAACCAAGCTGCTGTCCCCCGCGATCAGCGCGATTTCGGGATCTGCGAACAAACACTGAAATCAGGATCATGTGACGTGAGGTTTCATCTGGCACAACGGTAAGAGCGGGGTAAGTTCCAATCGAAGCATATCCGGTGTGAGATCGATGACTAAACTCAGCCTTTCCCAAGTCCTTGCCAGTTCAGATCGGTTGAACGGGATGCTGCAGTTTCCGGTGCCGCCAAACTGGATGCAAGGCCGTACAACATATGGCGGCTTCTCGTCTGCCTTGCTGCTGGCTGCTGCGAGAAATGCGATCGATGTTCTGCCGCCATTACGCTCGGCCCTGATCAATTTTACCGCGCCCATCGGTTCACCTCCGCTGATCGAAACCGAGGTGCTTCGCAATGGGCGGAATGTCACAACGATCAATACACGAGCAAGGATTGAGGGGAATACAGCCGCACTTGGGACATTTACGTTTGGCAAGGCACAGGACAGCCATGTGGCGTTCGAACATCCGGCTAAGGCAGAGATACAGCCAGAGATCACAGAACACTATTTCCCGCCAGATTTGCCAAAACTTCCCATTGCATTTCTTGAGAACTTCGACGTTCGATTGATCGACGGGGCGCGGCCATTTGCTGGTGCAGAGCGTGGCTATGTGAAGGTTTGGGCGCGCCATAATGATGCCGATATGCGCGATAGGATCGAAGGGTTGATCGCAATTGCGGACCTGTTGCCACCGGCCATATTCCCGACATTGAAGAAGCCGGGAAACAACTCGTCAATGAACTGGATTTTCAACGTACTATCCGAAGATATTCATACTCGCGATGGATGGTGGTTGATGGAACATCAATTGACAGCTGGACATGACGGCTACAGCTCTCAGGTCATGCGGATGTGGAACACCGATGGTGATCTAATTGTCGATGGTATGCAGTCAGTAATAATTTTCGTCTAACAAAAAGGCCCCGGTTTTAACCGAGGCCTTTTGACTAATTTGGGTAGGTTCAACCCAGCAGTTCTTTGACCTTGGCGACTGTTGCTTCGGTCGTGATGCCAAAATGCTTGTAGAGCTCTCCGGCGGGTGCCGACGCACCAAAGCTGGACATGCCGATGAACCCAGCCTTGGCCTCGCGACCACGCTCGCCCAGAAGCCAACGGTCCCAGCCTCCGGCGCGAACCGCAGCCTCGATACCGACGCGGACGGCTCCCGCAGGCAATACGCGCTTGCGGTAGGCTTCGTCTTGTTCGGCAAACAGCTCCATACAGGGCATGGAAACGACCCGAGTGCCGATGCCTTCGGCCTCAAGTATTGCTTTAGCTTCCATCGCCAGCGAAACCTCGGAACCTGTGGCAATCAGAATCGCCTGACGCTTGTTTTCTGCGTCAGCCAATACATAAGCGCCTTGCGCGGTCAGGTTTTTGGCTTTGTGCTGGGTCCGAACAGTTGGCACGCCTTGACGGGTCAGCGACAGGACTGAGGGGCTATCCTTGAAGGTCAGCGCCAATTCCCAGGCTTCGGCGGTCTCAACCGTATCCGCGGGGCGGAACACATAAGTGTTCGGCGTCGCGCGTGAGATCGCCAGATGTTCCACCGGTTGGTGCGTCGGACCGTCTTCGCCCAGACCAATCGAGTCGTGGGTCATCACGAACACCGTCGGGATCTTCATAAGTGCAGCCAAACGCATCGAGGGCCGCGCATAGTCGGTGAAGGCCATGAACGTACCGCCATACGGGCGAATGCCACCATGCAGCGCCATACCGTTCATAGCAGCGGCCATACCGTGTTCACGAATGCCGTAATGGATATACCGACCCTTGCGGTTTTCCGGAAGGAACACGCCCATATCAGCCGATTTGGTGTTGTTCGATCCAGTCAGGTCAGCCGAGCCGCCAATGGTTTCGGGCATGATCGGGTTTACGACATTCAACACCTTCTCAGACGAGGCGCGAGTGGCCAGCTTTGGCTGGTCTTCCGACATCTGTTTCTTGAACGACCGGATGGCGCCGGCCAGCTTCTTTGGTGCCTCAAACGCATAGGCGCGGTTGAATTCGGCTTGTTTACGTTCGGAGACTTGCGCAAAACGCTCCTCCCACGCTGCGCGCTCGGCTTTACCACGTGCACCAATGGCCTCCCAAGCGGCTTTGACCTCAGCAGGGATGACGAACGCATCATGCGGCCAGTCATATGCTTCTTTGGCGGCGTTCAACTGATTCTGATCGGTCAGAGCGCCATGGCCTTTTGAAGTGTCCTGCGCCGCGTGACCCAGTGCAATGTGGCTTTCACAAGCAATCATCGTCGGTTTGTTCGACTTCTTCGCCTGCACGATGGCCGCATCGATGGCCTCGGGGTCGTGGCCGTCAATCTCAAGCACATGCCAGCCCGAGGCCGCAAAACGGCGCACCTGATCGGTGCGGTCGGCGATGTCGACTGTGCCGTCGATGGTGATGTTGTTGTTATCCCAGAAGACGATCAGCTTGCTCAGCTCGTGGCGACCGGCCAAAGTGATCGCCTCTTGGCTGACGCCTTCCATCAGGCAGCCGTCGCCCGCAATCACGTAGGTATAGTGATCAACGATCTTCTTGCCATAATGCGCACGCTGAATTTCCTCGGCCATCGCAAAGCCAACGGCATTCGAAATGCCCTGACCCAAAGGTCCGGTAGTGGTTTCGACACCATCAATCAGGAAGTTTTCGGGGTGCCCGGCAGTTTTGGCGCCCAATTGACGGAAGTTCTTGATCTCTTCCAGCGTAACATCGTCATGACCGGTGAGATACAGCAGCGAATAGACCAGCATCGAACCGTGACCCGCCGATAGGATGAACCGATCGCGGTCCGGCCAGTTCGGGGCAGTGGCGTCGAATTTGAGGTGCTTTTCGAACAATACGGTCGCAACATCGGCCATGCCCATCGGCATACCGGAATGGCCGGAATTGGCGGCGGCGACAGCGTCGAGGGTCAGGGTGCGGATGGCCGCAGCCTTGTCCCAGTGTTCGGGGTTGGCATTGCGCAGCGCAGTCAGGTCCACGGGCGTTGTTCCTTTGGTTTACGGGCAGATGGGCGCTGAATACCATCCGATTGTCAAAGTGCAAGCAGAACCGCGTGGCACGCCGAATTGGCGCTTCAAGAGCGGTGTGCAAGTGGTTGAAACCAAACAGTGGGTATTTTCTGTCGCATTCCGTTAGACTAGGGCTGAGCGCCGCCGCTTTTGATTCGGGTAGGCGAATATCAGAACGAACCTTGATAAAGAGGTGACACAGGCATGAGTCAGATCGAAGAACTACAACGCCGCATTATCACCGCGATGGAGCGGATCGGTAATGGTGTCGAGGCCTTGCACGTTGCTGGATCCGCAGCCGGTGATGACACGTCGCTGCGAACGGCGCTTGAAGAAGAGCGGGTGGCCAATGCCCAGCTTGAGGAACGGCTGAAAACGATCAAAGAGAGGCACGCGCAAGAGATTGACGCGCTGCGTGCGCAACCGGCACCGAGTTCGGAAGTGGATGCGCTGCGTGCGCAATTGGCCGAGGCGACTTCTCAGCTCGCCACGGTTGAGGCTGCGCGGGCCGAGTTGGCGGATGCCAAGGCTGCGCTTGAAAACACGGACGAAGTCGAGGGCTTGAAGGCAGAGATTGAGACTCTGCGATCACATCAGGGCGCTGCAGAAGAGGCGAATACGTTGCGCGCGCAGGTCGAGCAACTGACCCCAATCGCGGATCGCGCGGAAGAGATGGAGGCCGAACTGGCCCGTCTGCGGGCTGAACTGGTCGATAGCGAGCGGTTAACCGAACTCAATGCCGAGCTTGAGATGCTGCGCGCGGAACGGGCTAGCCATGGGGCCGCGATGTCCCGGTTGGATGATGATTTGCAACGGCTTCGCAATGCAAACGATCAGCTCCGAAGCGCTGTCGATGAATTACGCGCCGCCGCAGAGGACGGTGTCACGGATGCTGACATGCTGAACCGGGCCACGACAGCCGAATTAGAAGCCATACGTGCCGCGCGCGCGTCGGACGCAGCCGAAGCGCATGCGGTCCTGGCTCGGCTTGAGCCATTGCTAAGTCATGCCAATCTGGCCGAGGGAGAGGTGGAATAATGCCCGAAGTAACCATTCATATCGGTGGCCGCGGCTTTGATGTCTCGTGCCAGGACGGTGAAGAACCGTTTCTGCAGGCGGCAGCCAGACTGCTGGATGATGAGGCTCAGGTTTTGTCGGACCAGATCGGACGTATGCCGGAATCGCGGATGCTGCTGATGGCGGGACTTATGTTGGCAGACAAGGCAGCCGCGCATGAAGATCGCATGAAACTGGCCGAGGCCAAGCTGGTTGAATTGGAGACCGAATTGAAGCGGCTCCGCAGCCAACCGCAGCCGGAACCTGAACGGATCGAGGTCGCGGTAGTGCCGCCATCTGTCACGGATACGCTGGCTGAAATGGCGGCGCGCGCCGAAGCCCTGGCGGCAGTCATTGAAGAAAGGACGGCCTAATGCCGATCGCCCGAATGGCCTTTTGCGCGGCCGTCGTCTCGCTGACTGGCACGATGGCAAAGGCCGATATCGACATTCTGTCCGTGACGTTTACCTGTGAAAACAACACGCAAGTGCCGGTGTCCTACTTTAACGCCTCAAATGGCGATGGGGCGGCTGCGATGATGATCGATGATCAGTTGATCCCTATGAAACAGGTTCCAAGCGGCTCGGGCATCCGGTATGAATCCGTCGGAGGGGCAGGGACATACACCCTGCGCTCCAAGGGGTGGGATGCCACGATCAGCCATCAGGCCGAAGGCGACACAGCCCCGGAACTCGTATTGTTCAAGGACTGTAGCAGCCGATAGCTTACGCGTTTGCTTCGCGGATTTTGTCCGCAGCGTCTTTGTTATAGCCCACACTGTTTTCATCGAACAGTGTGTCTAGCTCGCCCGACAGCGTCATTTCAGTGATAATGTCGCAACCGCCGACAAACTCGCCTTTGACATAAAGCTGAGGCACGGTTGGCCAGTCGGAGTAGTCCTTGATGCCCTGGCGCACAGCTTCGTCAGCCAGAACGTTTACGTCGGTGTATTCGACGCCCATGTAATTCAGAACACCGGCCACCCGGGATGAGAACCCGCACTGCGGCATCTCTTTGGTGCCTTTCATGTAAAGCACCACATCGTTGGCTTTGACGGTTTCGTCGATCTGGGTCTTAACGTCGCTCATCTTGCTTTTCCTTTTCATCCGCTTGCGCGGCGGTCGTTCGGTTATCGGGCAGTTCAGGTGCCCATCCTTCTTCTTCAAGCCGCCGGTGTTCTGCTTGTGCAAGCGTCACCGGATCAAGCCCGTATCGTTCAATTCCCCCAACCTTGCTAAGCGTATCGGGGTCAGGGCGCATATCCGACAGTTTTCGTTTTCTGTTGCGTTTGACATAGGCTTCGATGAGGGCGGCGACAACTATCAATGCACCAAGAAGAGATATCCAGAAGGGCCAGCCACTCATCTTTTCAAAGCCACTTAGGCGCTTTTTTGAAAGTAGTTCTGTGTCATTCAGGTACCTTCGTCGTCAACGCCAGCGCGTGCAATTCCCCATCAGATCCATCCATCTTGCCTTTCAGCGCAGCGTAAACCGCACGCTGTTGCTGAACGCGGTTTTTGCCGCGAAAGCTCTCGTCCACGACCATGGCGGACATGTGCACGCCATCGCTGCCACCAACCTGAATTTGCGCATTGGGAAAGCTTTCGCGCAGCAGGGTTTCGATCTCGTGGGCGCTCATCGGCATGTAGGTTCACTCCTGTAGGTCTTTCCCAAGATGTAGAGTGATGAGAGCGGGCGTGCAAGATGTCGAGCATCTTTCAGATACGCGAATCCCGCGCCTATGGAAGACGCGGGAATTCTGGAATTCGGAAGAGACGATTTATCAGGCGACCGCGGCGGCAAAGCTCTGGCGGAAGGTCTCGGTCAGTTCTGCCAAAGGAGCTTCGGAATTGCCGATCTTCACGCTTTCACCGGTAAATCGACCAACCGAGACCAGCGGGACACCAGCCTGACCGGCAGCGATCATTAGCGCCTCGGCTTGATCGAAGTTGCACGCCACAAGATAACGGGCCTGGTCTTCGCCGAATAGGAACTCGGATGATGCATCATCCAGGCAAACGCCTACGCCTGCAGCTTCAGCAAGTTCAAACGCAGCCAGTGCAAGGCCTCCATCGCTCAGATCAGTACATGCTTTGATCATCTCGCGATTGGCACGGATGAATTCCCCGTTGCGCGCCTCTGCAGCCAGATCAACGTGCGGCGCGTCTCCGTCCTCGCGGTTGAATACCTCGGCCAGCAGGGCGGACTGACCCATATGGCCGTTGGTTTCGCCAATGACCAGCGCAACATGGCCATCCCGAACCTCGTTTCCGATGATCTCGTCGCTATGAGCAAGAAGACCAACCGCGCCGATGGTGGGGGTTGGCAGGATCGCCTGACCGTCTGTCTCGTTATAAAGCGAGACGTTGCCCGACACGATGGGCATATCCAGCGCACCAACGGCGGCACCGATACCTTGGATCGCGCCGACGAACTGACCCATGATCTCGGGCTTTTCGGGGTTCCCGAAGTTCAGGTTGTCTGTGGTGGCAAGTGGTTTGGCCCCCACGGCGGTCAGGTTGCGATAGGCCTCCGCCACCGCTTGTTTGCCGCCTTCCACCGGGTTTGCACGGACATAGCGCGGGGTTACGTCGCTGGTGAAGGCCAGCACCTTGTCGGTGCCATGTACGCGGACCATGCCAGCGCCCAGACCCGGCGTGCGAGTTGAATCCGCCATGACCATGGTGTCGTATTGCTCATAGACCCATTGTTTGCCTGCGTAATTGGGTGAAGAGAGCAGGGCGCGCAGACCGTCGATCGGATCGATCTGTGGTACGTCTTCCAGTGGCGCGGACTCAGGGGTCGGTTCCCACGGGCGGTCGTATTCAGGCGCGGTCGAGGACAGTTTAGACAGGACCAGATCGGCTTTGATCTCACCATTGTGCATGATCAGGAAACGGTCTTCGGTAATGGTTTCGCCTACGATGGCAAAATCGAGGTCCCATTTTTCGAACACGGCGCGGGCCTCGGCCTCAAGCTCAGGTTTGAGGACCATCAGCATCCGTTCCTGAGATTCCGACAGCATCATTTCATAGGCTGTCATGTTCTCTTCGCGCTGCGGGACATTCTCGAGGTCCAAACGCACGCCCAGACCACCTTTGTCGCCCATCTCTACAGCCGAGCAGGTCAAGCCCGCTGCGCCCATGTCCTGGATCGAGATCACGGCACCGGTCTGCATCAGTTCCAGCGTTGCTTCCATCAGGCGCTTTTCGGTGAAGGGGTCGCCGACCTGAACGGTGGGGCGTTTTTCTTCGATGGTGTCATCGAATTCGGCCGATGCCATGGTTGCTCCGCCCACACCGTCACGACCGGTTTTTGCGCCCAAATAGACGACGGGCATCCCAACGCCCGAAGCGGCCGAGTAGAAAATCTTGTCACTGTCAGCCAGACCAGCGGCAAACGCGTTCACAAGGCAGTTGCCGTTATAGGCCGGGTGGAACCGAACTTCGCCACCCACGCAAGGCACACCGAAGCAGTTGCCGTAGCCGCCAATCCCCTCGACCACTCCGTTCACCAATTGGCGCGTCTTATGGTGGCCCGGCTCGCCAAAGGACAGTGCGTTCATCGAGGCGATGGGCCGTGCGCCCATGGTGAAAACATCCCGCAGGATGCCGCCCACGCCGGTCGCCGCGCCCTGATAGGGTTCGATATACGAGGGGTGGTTGTGGCTTTCCATCTTGAACACCACGGCCTGACCGTCGCCGATATCGACGACACCCGCATTCTCGCCTGGGCCGCAGATAACCTGAGGGCCAGAGGTTGGAAGGGTGCGCAACCATTTCTTGGATGACTTATAAGAACAATGCTCGTTCCACATCGCCGAAAAGATGCCAAGCTCGGTAAAGGTCGGCTCACGCCCGATGATCTCAAGGATCATGTCGTATTCCTCGGGCTTGAGCCCATGTGCGGCAATCAGATCGGGTGTGATGGCGGGCTCTTGCATCTTCTGTCCTGTGTCCAAGTGGGCCGAGATTGCGGGCCTTTTAGGGCAATGGGCCGCTTGAGGAAAGAGCCAAACCCGCACAGGGGTCATCGGGCAATAAAAAACGGAACCGGCCATAAGGCCGGTTCCGATTTCAGAGGCGTGCTGATTTGGTTCAGCCAGCGGCTGAAACGTGTCGAAGCCTAAGTGTCAGGCGGGGTTTTGCCCTTTGTTGACCGCATCTGCGGCGGCTGCACCGGCGGCAGCTTTTTGTTCTTCAGTTATGTTCTCAGCCTCATCCAACCCCGGGATGGCGACGCGCACCTCGCGGCGGGCGAAATCGATACCATTTGCGTTGAATTCGGCCTTCACACGGTTAAAGATTTCCTTACGCAGTGTGAATTGCTTGCCGGGCTTGGCCATGAACTTGCCTCGGATGATCATACCGACATCGTCGAAGTCGAACACACCCTGAGATTTGAAGGGCTGCAGGAAGCCATCTTTGTGAACCTCGTCCTGCATCATCTCGGCACCGATCTTCTTGAAGATCTTCTTGACCTTGTTGGGGTCGGTGTCGAACGGCACAGTAAATTTCAACTTCATGATCACCCAGTCACGGCTGAAGTTGGTGAGCTTTTGAATCTCGCCATAAGGTATAGTGTGCACCGGACCACGATGGTGGCGAAGCTGCATTGAGCGGATCGAAATTTTCTCGACCGTTCCCATGGTCCCGCCGACATCGACATATTCGCCGACGCGGAAGGCGTCATCGATCAGGAAGAAGATGCCGCCAACGATATCGGCCACCAGTTTCTGCGCACCAAAGCCGATGGCCAGACCCAAAACACCAGCACCAGCCAGCAGCGGCGTGATGTTAATGCCCAGAGCGCTCAGGGCCAGTAGGCCGAAGATCACCGAGATGGTGACTTGTGCGGTAATCCGCAACAAGGGCAGGACGGTCGCCAGACGCGAACCACCCGCGCCGCCACCTTCTCCGCCGGCTTCTTCATCCAGCTCCTCGGCCGCTGTCTGTTCCTTGGCCAGACGACGGTTAATCCACAGAGAGACGATCTCGTTCAGGATGTAGCCGACAGCGATGATCAGCAGGAACTCTATGATTGCGCCGCCAACTTCGGCACCGATACCTGCGGACGCAACATGGCGCAGATCAAGCTGCCAAACACGGGAAATCATGAAGACGACGAAGAGGCCAGCAATCACCCGACCGATGCGAATATAACTGCGCTTGGCCGATCGATAGGCGCGTTCTGCTAATGGCCCTTCGCCCGACATTGGCGGCTGCAGGTGACGCACCAAACCACGTATCAATGTATCAAGTGCAGGTGCAATCAACAGCCAGAACATGGTTGTGAAATGCGCTCCACCGGACAGCACGCGGATCAGCGCCGGGTTGCGTTGTGCCACCAGGAATTCGACCAGCAGCCAAATCACGACCGAAACGCCGATTGCAAAATACGGGTAATACCGCGCGACTTCTTCGTCGAACTTGGTGTGGTCCGGGTCGGTACCCAGCATCATCTGTGACAAACCTTCGCGCGCAGTCCAGGCGATTATGCCAATATAGACGTGGATTGCAGCGTTCAGCCAGAAACCGATGCGCGTTTGATCGCCGGTTACCCCGTTGAGCGCGTTGAACCTTAGTACGAACAAGGTAAAGCCGATAAGGATCAGCAGACCGATCAGGTTGCGATGCAGGTATTTTGCCCAGTGGTCGTCAATGTTTACCAATCGGAATTGTGGCTTTTGCGGCGCAAGAACAAAGCGCGAGACTGCTGCCCCCAGACGCGGCACCCAGATTAGGTAGAATACAAATGGGGCTGCATAGATGATCTGCTCGGGGCTCAGCAATCCTCGGCCAATCGCCCGAATGACGACGTAGAATACGATAAGCCCTGCAATTTCGCGGCAAAATCGGCGGAACAGGTAGTTCACAGCGCCTCTGAGATCAGCGTCACCCGAGGGCTCGGTTGCCTCATGCCAGCGGCGGGTCAGGAAAATGAATAGCTTCTCAGCAATGAAGCCGACTATCAGGACCGAGAGCACCAGCCCCATTAGCGTCAGAACACCAGCGCCCCCCAATTTGTCAGAGAAATTGCTAAATGCAGTGATTTGCGCACTGATGATATTGGGAACTGTGGTCAGAACATGTGTCCAGGATGCGACCATTTCTGCCCAGATCTCATTGAGCTCGGTCAGCGGGTCTTCCTGACCTTCCTTTTCCGCCGCTTGCTTTTCGGCAACAGCGTCAAGGCGTTCCAGAAGGATTGCCCGTACCTGGTCGTCAGACATGCGCGCAACCAGATCATCAACCTGCTCTGGCGTCAGATCTTCGGGAATTTCAACTGTAGCGGTTGTGCTTGTGTCTTGTGCATGAAGTGGCACGGCCAGGAACAAGACTGAAATCATCGCCAACAATAGGCGGAATGAGTGGAACATGAATTAGCCCTCGAACACGAAATTTAGGTGTTTTTTCGGGATCATAGGCCTACGCGTTGGATTTTCCCAGTGCTTTCCACTGAATTGCATCAGCCTCGCGCAAAAAAAAGGCCGAGCACTAAGCTCGGCCGTAGTCCAACAGGGAGGTATGAAGATGATGAGCGTTTCAGCATCACCGCCTTCATGTGCTCATTTAGGGATCAGTTTATTAACGATCAAGGTCTATTAGCAGACCCCGGCGTCATGCCCGCTATGCTCTGAGTGCATGGCTATAGCTTGCCCAATTGCCTTAGCTGTTTGCGATGGGCGATTATCTCATCCTGCACAAAGTCCCGAAATGCCGCTATCCGTTTGGAATGACGCAATTCTTCGGGGTAGGCGAGGTAAACCGGTACATCAGCACTTTCGATGTCTGACATGACGGGGACCAGATCCGGGAAGTCCTCAGTCACATAATCAGGAAGTACTCCGATACCCAGATCATGCAGCACGCCCTGAAGAACGCCGAAATAGTTGTTCACGGTCAGCAACGAGCCGGGATTGTATGTCATAAGGTGACGAACCATCGACGCGCTTGCCCCAACCTGAGGGGCTGCGGGCGTTTGGCAGATCAATCGGTGCTTGGAAATGTCTTCCAGCGTTTCAGGCGCCCCACCATGAGCATCCAAATAGCTGCGCGTTGCATAGAGCAGCATCTGCACTGTCATCAGACGTTTGCGCACGAGATCGGCCTGGCTGGGCTCTTTCATGCGGATGGCCACATCGGCTTCACGCATTGGCAGATCCAATACCCGCTCTTCAAGCATGAGGTCGATATTGAGGTCAGGATACTGTTCATAGAGCTTCGGTAGGCGCGGTGCGAGCCACAGCGTGCCGAACCCGAAGGTGGTGGTCACCCTCAGTACGCCAAAGACCTCATCTTCACTATCCCGGATACGCGCTGCAGCGGCATCCAGACGTTTCAGCATGGCCGTCGTGGCATCGAACAGCAATTCGCCTTGTTCTGTCAGAATCAGACCGCGTGCATGGCGGTGGAACAAGGTTGCATCGAGTGATTCTTCAAGCGCGCGGATCTGACGGCTCACTGCGGATTGAGATAAATTGAGCTTGTCTCCCGCGTGTGTGAGGCTGCCAGCGTCTGCAACCGCGTGAAATATTCTGAGCTTATCCCAATCCATCGCCGCAACTTTCGTTATCCTCGCGCAGCCCTATATGAAACAGGTAACAAATTCCACAATGAAACCCGGAAATCGTTACGGAATAGAGTAAAATCACTATACAGGTCAGTATTTATGACCTAATATGCACGAGAATAAAGCACACTAATCCGACGAGGGGAGACGTCAGATGAGTCAGCCGAAAATTTCACTCAACGACCGGTTCGACCTGTCCAAAAGCCCGGTTCTTTTGAACGGAACGCAGGCACTGGTGCGTTTGATGCTGATGCAAAAAGTACGAGACACTGCGGCGGAATTGAACACAGCGGGTCTGGTCACAGGCTATCGGGGGTCTCCGCTTGGGGCTGTAGACCTTCAGATGTCTCGTGCAGAAAAGCAACTCGCCGAAAAGGATGTCACCTTTCAATTCGGATTGAACGAAGATCTGGCCGCAACCGCATTATGGGGCAGCCAACAGGCGGGGCTGCGTGGCGACGGAAAATTCGATGGTGTTTTTGGGCTCTGGTATGGCAAGGGGCCGGGCGTAGATCGATCCGGTGATGTGATGCGCCATGCCAATATGGCGGGCACGGCGCAACATGGCGGTGTATTGATGGCCATGGGCGATGATCACACGGGTGAAAGCTCGACCGTTTTACATCAGTCGGAATGGTCACTGGTGGACATGTATATGCCCGTGGTCAGCCCGGCAGGTGTGCAAGAAATTCTGGACTATGGCATTTACGGATTCGCGCTCAGCCGGTTCGCCGGGGTCTGGGTCGGGCTGAAAACGATGAAAGACACGATCGAAGTGACTTCCGTCGTAGATGGCCGCCCTGACCGAATGCAGCTGGTCACCCCTCAATTCGATATGCCAGAGGGTGGGCTGAATATTCGGCTGGGTGATACGCCGCATCTGCAGGAAGCGCGCGTAATCGACCACAAGCGCTTTGCGGCAGAGGTCTTTTCGCACGCCAACAAGTTGGACAAGCGGGTCTGGGGAAAACCGGGCGCCAAGATTGGGTTTGTGGCGGCGGGTAAGAACTGGCTTGATCTGACTCATGCCATGTCGCTGCTGAACATCAACGCGGATGAGGCCGAACGGCTAGGCATTACCACCTATAAGATCGGTCAGACTTTCCCTTTGGATATGAAGGGCTTCCACGATTGGGCTGAGGGGCTGGATCTGATCGTGATCGTCGAGGAAAAGCGCAAGCTGATCGAAGTTCAGGTTAAAGAAGCGATCTTTGACGACCGTCGTGGGCGCCGTGTTTATGGCTGGTACAAAGGCGGCGCGGGGACGCTGCACCGCGAAGAACTGTTCCCGACCCGAGGGGCGCTTGACCCGATCATGATTGCCGAGAAGCTGGGTGAGATCCTAATCGAAGAGGGGCGCGATACAGATGGCGTTCGTGCCGGACTGGAGGCGCTGTCCGAAGCGCGCCGGGCTGACAATGCGCAGGAAATCGCGGCGCGTTTACCATACTTTTGTTCAGGATGTCCGCATAACAGTTCAACCAAGCTGCCTGATGGCAGCCGAGCCTATGCCGGGATTGGCTGTCACTACATGGTGCAGTGGATGGATCGCGAAACCACCGGTTTCACCCAGATGGGCGGCGAAGGGGCGAACTGGATTGGCGAGGCTCCGTTTTCGACCACACAACATGTTTTCCAAAACCTCGGCGATGGCACCTATAACCATTCCGGCGTGCAGGCGATCCGGGCGGCACTGGCCGCGGGCACAAATATCACCTTTAAGATCCTCTATAACGACGCCGTTGCGATGACCGGAGGTCAGGAGAACGAAGGTGGGCTAAGTGCCGAACGCATCGTCGCCGAGGTCCGCGCGATGGGAGTCAGCAACGTTGCTGTCGTTTACGACGAAAAAGAAGATGTGAATTTTGGTGCGTTGCCTTCGGGCGTTGAGACGTTCGAGCGTTCAAAACTGATGCAGGTTCAGGAAAAATTCCGCGAAATCGAGGGTGTATCGGTCATTATTTATGTCCAGACCTGCGCAGCTGAAAAGCGCAGGAGACGCAAGCGCGGCACGTTCCCCGACCCCGATAAGCGAGTGTTCATAAATACTGATATCTGTGAGGGTTGCGGAGATTGCGGCGTTCAGTCGAACTGTGTTTCCATCGTACCGAAAGAGACCGAACTTGGCCGCAAGCGTGCGATTGATCAGTCAAGCTGCAACAAGGATTTTTCCTGCTTGAACGGGTTCTGCCCGTCTTTTGTAACCGTTGAAGGGGCGAAAATCCGCAAAGAGGCGACGACCGACCTCGACTTGCCCGATCTACCGGACCCCGTTTTGCCACAGATCAATGGCACTCATAACGTCGTAATTACCGGAGTTGGCGGCACAGGCGTTGTCACCATCGGGGCGGTTCTGGCGCAAGCTGCACAAATCGACGGCAAGGGTGCCGGTATGATGGAAATGGCCGGCCTCGCACAGAAGGGTGGCGCCGTACATATCCATTGCCGTCTGGCCAACCGGCCCGATGATATCAGCGCGATCCGTGTTGCCACTGGCGAGGCGCATGCGCTGATCGGCGGTGATCTGGTGGTATCGGCCGGGGCCAAGACGCTTGGCCTCACGCAAGCCGGCCAGACCGGCGCTGTTGTGAACAGTCATGAAATTATCACCGGTGACTTCACGCGCGATACAGAATTCACAATCCCCAGCGATCAATTGCAGCTTGCGCTGCAGGCGCGGTTGAAAGATGGGGTGGCCCTTTTCGATGCCACCGATCTGGCGCGAGCCGTGATGGGCGACTCAATCTATTCCAATATGATGGTCTTTGGCGCAGCCTGGCAGCGTGGTTTGCTACCGATCAGTCACCAAGCGATAATGGGTGCTATTGAGTTGAATGGTGCGGCGGTCGAGCGCAACAAACGCGCCTTTGAAGTTGGTCGCTGGGCGGTGACCCACCCCGACGACGTGGCCAATATTTTGCGCCCCAACGTAGCAGAGTTACCAAAGACCCTCGATCAAGTGATCGATTTCCGCGCTGCGCACCTGATCGACTATCAGAACAAGCGGTTGGCGAAACGTTATCGCAAGCTGGTCGACAGCGTCGAAGATCAACACGTTAGTGAGGCTATTGCCAAAGGCTACCATAAGCTTTTGTCATATAAGGATGAATATGAAGTCGCCCGATTGCTGCTCGACAGTCGCCAGAAGGCGGAGGCCGAGTTTGATGGTGACTTTAAGATGACCTTCCATCTTGCGCCGCCAACCCTGGGGACGAAGGGCGACAATGGACGCCCGGCCAAGAAAGCGTTCGGAGAGTGGTTTCTTGGTCCGTTGAAGGTTCTAGCCAAGCTGAAAGGTTTGCGCGGCACTCCGCTGGATATCTTTGGCTACACGACAGAGCGCAAAATGGAGCGTGCTCTGATCCGCCAGTATGAAAAGGACATGAAAGAGGTTTTGCCCAGCCTGAAACCCGAAACCAGTGATGCGATCGCGGCCCTTGCGGCTCTGCCATTGGACATTCGCGGTTTCGGTCCGGTTTTGGTCGCGAATGAAGCCAAGGCTGCGAAACGTCGCGAGGAATTGTTGGCTGTTATTCGCGATGGCGGGCCTCAGATGAAAGCTGCGGCAGAGTGAGGCTTTACAAGCTTGTCATCAAACCTATGCAAAATGGCTACCCGGCCTTATCTAAGCGGCAGCAAACCGGAGTAGCCAATGCCCTCGCGCCATCACGTCGCTCGTGACATCTCTTACGCCCATTCTGCAGAAACGCGGAGCGGGCGGATGGTGATCAAGCTGATGGAAAACACCACCGGTCGTCTGCGTCTTATCCGCCGCGCTGACGGGTATGAGCAGGAGGTCGCACAGGGGCGTGATTTTTGGTCCGTAATGGTGGATCGATATGGGCTGACATTAGACGTGGTTGGCGGTGCGTTGTCGAACATCCCAAAAGATGGGCCATTGATCCTGATTGCGAACCATCCCTATGGCATTCTAGACGGGCTAATGATGGGACACATCCTGTCTCAGACTCGGACAGACTTTCGCATTCTCGCCAATCATGTTTTTCGCAAAGCTGAAGACCTGAACAGCATCGTGCTGCCAATTTCGTTTGATGCCACAAAAGATGCGATGAAGCTGAACCTTGCGACCCGAAAAACCGCTCTGAACTACCTAAGCGATGGTGGTGCAATCGGGATCTTCCCGGGTGGCACCGTCAGCACTGCGGCCAAGCCATTTTCTCATCCGATGGATCCAGGGTGGCGCGGATTTACAGCGCGGATGGTTGCCAAATCCAATGCGACCGTTGTGCCGGTTTTCTTCGATGGTCACACCTCGCGTTTGTTCCAGATTGCCAGCCATCTGCACAACACTCTGCGGATGGGGTTGCTGATCAAAGAGTTCAAGAAACGTGTCGATACCCCCGTCCGCGTGGTTGTAGGAGACCCCATTGGGCGCGACATTCTGGACCCGCTGGGCAAGGATACGCGCAAGATGATGGATTTCCTGCGCAAAGCCACGTATGAGCTGTCTCCAGAGCCATTGAAGTCTTATGACTATGGCTATGAATTCGAGGAACGGCATCGCGCCTGAAGGGGCAAATGGCAGTAGGTATCTTTGATTCCGGATTGGGTGGTTTGACCGTCCTGAACGCCGCGCAGAAACGTCTGCCCGACGTTGATTTCCTTTATTTCGCGGACAGCGCGCATGCGCCTTATGGTGTGCGCGATGCCGAGGATATCTTTAACCTGACACGAAACGCTGTGCAGGACCTTTGGGATCGCGGCTGCAATCTGGTGATTCTGGCCTGCAATACCGCAAGCGCCGCCGCCCTGCGTCGGATGCAAGAAGCGGGCGTGCCAGAAGGAAAGCGTGTACTGGGCGTATTTGTGCCTTTGATTGAGGCGCTGACTGAACGGCAATGGGGCGACAACTCTCCACCGCGTGAGGTTCAGGTGCAGCATGTTGCGCTGTTTGCGACGCCCGCGACAGTGTCGAGCCGTGCGTTTCAGCGGGAGCTGGCGTTTCGGGCGATCGGGGTTGATGTCGAGGCGCAAGCCTGCGGCGGGGTGGTGGACGCCATCGAAGAGGGCGACATGATCTTGGCCGAGGCCTTGGTACGCAGCCATGTGGATGCTCTGAAGCGCAAGATGCCGGAACCGCAAGCAGCCATTCTGGGCTGTACGCATTACCCGCTGATGGCAGAGACGTTTCAGCAGGCGCTCGGACCGGATGTGAAAGTCTATAGCCAGGGTGATCTGGTTGCGGAAAGCCTTGCAGACTACTTGCAACGGCATCCGAATATGCTGGGTGAGGGCACTGATGGCTTCCTGACAACGGGTAAGCCGGGCGTTGTGACGGATCGCGCGACTCAGTTCCTCCGACGACAAATCACCTTTGAAGCCGCCTGACCTAGGTCAAGGACGGCGCTTTTCCGATTCCGTAATTCGTTGACCGTCACAGCGGCGGTCACCCCATGTGACACATGAATGAAAGAGGTCTGACATGACCCACAAAATCGCAATTCTTGGCGCTTCTGGTTACACCGGCGCGGAACTCGTGCGGCTGATCGCCGGGCATCCGAGTATGGAAATCAAAGCTCTGGCCGCCGAGCGGAAGGCTGGACAGACAATGGCGCAGGTATTTCCGCATTTGCGCCATATGGATTTGCCGGTGCTTTGCAAGATTTCCGAGATCGACTTTAGCCAAATCGACCTGTGTTTCTGCGCTCTGCCGCACAAGACCAGTCAGGAAGTCATTCGCGAACTGCCCAACACCTTGAAAATTGTTGACCTGTCAGCAGATTTTCGACTTCGCGATGGCGACGAATACAAGAAGTGGTATGGGAATTCACATGCCGCGCTTGGGCATCAGAAAGAGGCGGTTTATGGTCTGACCGAGTTCTACCGTGACGAAATCCGCGGCGCTCGGCTGGTTGCCGGGACCGGATGCAATGCCGCGACGGGTCAGTATGTGCTGCGTCCGCTGATTTCGGCGGGTGTGATTGATCTGGATGACATCGTTCTGGACCTGAAATGCGCGGTCTCGGGCGCAGGACGGGCGCTGAAAGAGAATCTATTGCACGCAGAACTCAGTGAAGGGGCGAACGCATATGCCGTTGGCGGGACGCACCGGCATCTGGGCGAGTTTGATCAGGAATTCACGGAACTGGCTGGACGGACGGTGCATGTGCAGTTCACACCGCACCTGATCCCAGCCAACCGGGGTATTCTGGCCACAACCTATGTAAAGGGTGACCCGCAGAGCGTGTATGAGACACTTCAATCGGCCTATGAAGCCGAGCCCTTCATTGAGATGCTGCCATTTGGCGAGACGCCCTCAACCCACCATGTGCGGGGGTCGAACTTCTGCCATATCGGTGTCGTTGGAGATCGGATCGAACGCCGTGCAATCGTGGTGGCAGCATTGGATAACCTGACAAAAGGTAGCAGTGGGCAAGCCTTGCAGAACGCCAACCTGATGTTAGGTGAGGATGAAACCCTGGGTCTGATGATGGCCCCCTTGTTCCCGTGAGGACGGTATGAAAACGCTTAAGAAACGTCGTCGTGTACAAGTCATTCTAGTGGCTGTTGCGGCCCTGATACTGGCGACGGGTCTGATTGGATATGCGATGCGTGATGGCATCAACTTCTTCCGCTCACCCAGTCAGGTGATTGCAGAACCGCCGAAACCGACCGAGGTGTTCCGTATAGGTGGATTGGTCGAAGAAGGTTCGATCATTCGCGGGCAGGGTGAGACTGTGCATTTCGTCGTGACCGACGGCGGTGAAAGCGTAAAGGTCGCTTTTACCGGTGTTCTGCCTGATTTGTTCTCGGAAAATCAGGGTATGGTGGGCACCGGAAGTTATGTGAACGGAGTCTTTGAAGCCACTGAAATCCTTGCGAAACATGATGAAACCTACATGCCCAAAGAGGTTGTGGACGCATTAAAAGAGCAAGGCGTTTATCAGGAATCAGGCGATAGCTGAATGCAGCATCGCTGAATGCCATCGGCGCTAAAATTTCTAAACAGAAGAAGCGGGGCGTTGCGTGCGAGAGGTAGGCAGCGCCCTTTGTTTTGCAGTGGTGTTAACGAAATTGTCCGACCGTTTACCAAAGTTTGGCAGAGGGGGCGGCAATGCGGACAGTGCGGCAGATTGCAAAAGGGATCGTGGCGCGGGAAGGTGGTTTTGTGGATGACCTCGATGATCCCGGCGGTGCCACGAAATACGGGGTGACGATCCATACCATGCGCAGATTGGGTCTCGATCTGGACCGAGATGGTTCGGTGACGCAACAAGACGTGCGCATGCTTAGCAAAGCGCAGGCCGTCGATATTTTTCTGGAACACTATTTTGAGAAACCACGCCTTCAGGTGCTGCCGGAAGCCGTACAGGCATCCGTGTTCGACATGTACGTCAATGCAGGAGCTCAAGCGGTGAAAATCCTGCAGAACCTGCTGCGGCAGATGGAGTATGACATTACGGTTGACGGGGTCATCGGCCCTCAGACTGCGCAGGCGAGCCGCGAGGCGGCTAGTCCAAAGCCTCTGGTGTTTCGCGATGCCTATGGGGTCGCAAGACGAAACTATTACTTCCGTTTAGCAGACCGGCGGATGGCTCTTCGTAAATATGCCAGAACACGCGCGGGCGGCAAAGGCGGATGGATCAAGCGTGCCGAAGAGTTTTTATCGCCCAAGTATCATCTGAGCGAGGACGCGTTTCGGAAAAGGGTTTCGGGATGGGTTTGATCTCGGGTTTGTTGGCGCTCTTGTTTGGCGGAGGTCGCAATGTGGTTCGCGAAACTGCGGAAGTGTTTCGCGAAAATGTAGAAAGCGGTGCCGAGCGTTCTGTCGAACTGCGCAGTGCGGCCATGGCGCAATTCGGCACTGAATTCCAAGCCCCAAGCAAAACCAGATTTGATCGGTTCATGGACGGGCTGAATCGCCTTCCGCGACCGGCGCTGGCTTTGGGAACATTGGGTTTGTTTCTGGCCGCCATGATCGATCCGCTGTGGTTCGCAGCACGTATGCAGGGAATTGCGCTGGTGCCAGAGCCACTGTGGTGGCTGTTAGGGGTGATCGTGTCGTTTTACTTTGGCGCGCGGCATCAGATCAAAGCGCAGGATTTTCAAAGAGAAATCAGCGCGACAATGCTGAGGGCGCCTGAGGTGATCGCCAATCTTGAAACGATCCGCGGGTTGCGCGATGACAGTCCGGGTGTCGCCGATACTGGCTCGGACGCATCGTTGGCCGAAGCCGTCAACCAGCCGGATTCGAACCCTGCATTGGAGGACTGGAAGCGGCTACGAAAGACCTGAGGCGCGACATTATGTGCGGTGATCCGAGGCGAATGTGAATGGCACTTGCACCGGTGCCGCAGTATAAGCAGGCCATGATTACAGAACTCGGCCATTTCGCACTTATCTTAGCCTTCCTCGTTGCCATCGTCCAAACTGTGGTGCCGTTGATCGGGGCTGCCAACCGTTGGAACGGGTGGATGGTTTTCGCTGAACCGGCCGCCATCACGCAGTTCATCTTGGCCGCCTTTTCCTTCGGTGCGCTGGTCTGGGCGTTTACCACGTCTGACTTCTCGTTGCGGATCGTGGTGGAGAATAGCCATTCGGCAAAACCGATGCTCTACAAGATTACCGGGACCTGGGGAAACCATGAAGGTTCGATGCTGTTATGGGTCCTGATTGTAGCGATATTCGGCGCGATGGCCGCCATATTCGGCGCTGGCTTGCCTCCGACCTTAAAGGCGCGGGTGCTGGCCGTTCAGGCCGCGATCGGAGTGGCTTTCTATGCCTTTATCCTCTTCACATCGAACCCGTTTGACCGACTGCCTGTTCCTCCGTTCGATGGACGGGACCTGAACCCGCTGCTGCAGGACCCCGGTTTGGCCTTCCATCCGCCATTCCTGTATCTGGGCTATGTCGGCCTCAGCATGGCGTTCAGTTTTGCCGTTGCTGCATTGATCGAGGGCCGGGTGGACGCGGCTTGGGGGCGTTGGGTACGGCCTTGGACATTGGCGGCTTGGGTCTTCCTGACGATCGGTATCGCGCTTGGATCCTGGTGGGCCTACTACGAATTGGGCTGGGGCGGGTTCTGGTTCTGGGATCCTGTTGAGAACGCCAGCTTTATGCCTTGGCTACTGGCGGCCGCTCTATTGCATTCCTCCATCGTGGTGGAAAAACGCGAGGCGTTGAAAAGCTGGACCATCTTGCTTGCGATTATCGCGTTTGGGTTTTCTCTGATCGGGACCTTTATCGTGAGATCGGGGCTGCTGACTTCGGTCCATGCTTTTGCCAATGATCCTGAGCGTGGCGTATTTATCCTGTTCATCCTGATCATCTTTACCGGCGGTGCGTTGACCCTGTTTGCTGCACGCGCGCAGGCGATGGAGGCGAAGGGTGTCTTCGGAATGGTCAGCCGCGAAAGTGCATTGGTTCTGAACAACATCTTGTTGGCAGTTAGCTGCTTTGTCGTGTTTTTTGGCACAATGTGGCCAATGGTGGCCGAGATGGCGTTCGATAGAAAACTCTCGGTGGGCGCGCCGTTCTTCAATGCGGCATTTACCCCATTCATGGTCGCCCTCGGAATCGTTCTTCCCGTCGGCGCAATGCTGCCGTGGAAGCGGGGCAAGCTAAGCCGGGCGGCATGGTCTTTGCGCTATGCATTTGTACTGGCGGTCACGATCGCGATACTGGTCTGGGTGATGCAGACCGGACGCAGCGCATTGGGACCCGTAGGTTTGTTCCTGGGGGCGTGGATCACCTTCGGCGCCATCGTCGATCTTTGGAGCCGCACTGGCCGCAAAGGCAGTTTTGGACGCCTGTTTCGACTGCCCGGCGCAGACTGGGGTAAGGCGGTGGCCCATTGTGGTTTGGGTGTCACCATGTTTGCCATCGCAGGCCTAACCGCTTGGGAAGTCGAGGATATTCGTGTCGCTCAACCGGGTCAGCCTTTTGAAGTGGGGCAGTTTACGTTGACGTTGCAAGATGTGCGTCAGGTACAGGGGCCGAACTATTTCTCAACCATGGCGGATGTGCTTGTTGAGAAGGACGGGCGCTATATCGCGACTCTTAACCCGGAAAAGCGCGACTACCCTGTGGCACGGATGCCGACAACTGAGGCTGCAATCGACTACCGCTTTCTGCGCGATCTATATGTTGTGATCGGGGATCAACAAGCTGATGGCGGCTGGGTGATGCGAACCTATATCAAACCTCTGGCCAACTGGATTTGGGGCGGATGTATCCTCATGGCTCTGGGCGGTGTGCTCAGCCTGTCGGATCGCCGTTTCCGTGTTGCAGCCGGTGCACGGAAAACGCCTGCAAGCGGGGTTCCTGCCGAATGAAGCGCCTGCTTGTTGTCCTGCTGCTGATTGCATCCCCGATCATGGCTATTCAGCCGGATGAAGTGCTTGACGACCCGGCGCTCGAGACACGAGCACGGGATATCAGTACCGGTCTGCGCTGCTTGGTGTGCCGGAACGAAAGCATTGACGAAAGCAATGCCGAACTTGCGCGTGATCTGCGTATCTTGGTGCGAGAACGTCTGGTTGCGGGGGATACTGATCAAGAGGTTGTGGACTTCATCGTTGATCGCTATGGCGAATATGTGCTGCTGAAACCCACCGCGACCGGCGCCAATCTGTTGTTATGGCTGTCGGCTCCTGTCATGCTGCTGATAGCGGCCGGCATGGGGTGGAACTTTTTGCGCAAGCGTTCGCAGCATCAGGAAGTAGCGCATTCAGAAGGCCTTAGTGAGGAAGAACAAGAGCGTCTGCGCCGAATTCTGGAAGACTGACGCGCGGTTCTTCTTTTCCTTTTTCCGCATTTGCGTCAGTGTTTTGCAGAACGCTGCGCAGCTGAGGTTTTGCATGGAATACGAAGCGGTCCTTCTGGACATTACTGATAATTTGGCGGTTTTGACATTGAACCGGCCGGATAAGATGAATGCGTTGACGACGCAGATGCGGGCCGAGATCACCTACGCAATGAAAGATGCCGCGCAACACGCTCGCGCGATCGTCCTGACCGGTGCTGGACCTGCCTTTTGTTCGGGGCAAGATCTTGGCGACGCGTCGAGCACAGGAAAGATCGACCTCGAACGCGCGCTTCGGGACGAATATGAACCGATGCTTGAGGCTGTCTATGATTGCCCCGTGCCAACTATAGCGGCAGTTAACGGGCCAGCAGCGGGGGCGGGGGCTAACCTGGCACTTTGTGCCGATGTGGTGATAGCAACCGAGAGTGCCTATTTCCTGCAAGCTTTCGCTCGGATCGGTCTGCTGCCCGATGCAGGCGGCACCTGGTTCATGCCGCGTCAGATGGGGTTTGCCAAAGCGATGGGTGCAGCGCTGTTTGCAGACAAGATCAGTGCGCGCCAGGCGGATGAATGGGGATTGATCTGGGAAGCGGTTGCAGATGATGAGTTCGACGCTCATTGGCGCAAGAGAGCTGCGTATTTGGCGAATGGCCCAACCTCTGGGTTTCGCGCGATCAAAAAAGCGATCCGGGGAACTTACGATAGAACGTTACCTCAGCAACTTGCGGCCGAAGCCCACCTGCAGGGCGAATGCGGACGTACCCGAGACTTTGCCGAAGGCGTCGTAGCCTTTCTGGAAAAGCGCCCTGCGAAATTCGAAGGGCGCTGATCATTCAATCAGGCCCGACGGCGGCGACGAGTGCGCCGTTCGGGAACGGCCTCCTCCCCAGTGCCATCTGAGGCTGAGGTAAACGGACCAAGTGCCGATACGATCTGATCCAGGGTCGGGCGTTCGCCGCGCGGGCCGTTGTCTAACGCCTCGCGCATTTTGCGCAAATGCGCAGGCATGGTGCCACAGCAACCGCCAATGATCGTTGCACCTGCGTCGCGCGCCATGGCGGCGTACTGGCCCATCAGTTCAGGCGTTCCATCATAATGGATATGACCGTCCACATATTTCGGGATCCCTGCGTTGCCCTTGGAAATCAGTGGACGTTCGTTTCCTTGGGCAGCGAACCCAAGCACCGTCCGCAGTATATCCGAGGCACCAGTGCCGCAATTCGCCCCGAACGCAACCGGAGGATTGGGCAGAGTTTCCACGATCATTGCCAGATCAGAAGATGTAACACCCATCATTGTGCGGCCAGCCGTGTCAAAACTCATGGTGCCGCACCACGGCATATCTGCCAGAGCGAACGCTTCTGCCGCAGCCCGGAATTCTTCCGGCGCGCTTATGGTCTCAAGCCACAGAACATCTGCGCCTCCAGTCTTTAGCGCCGCAGCCTGTTCATGAAACATCTCGACGGCTTCGGCGTGTGAAAGACTGCCGACAGGTTCCATGATCTCGCCGGTCGGGCCAACAGAGCCGGCCACGATGATCGGGCGACCTGCCTTATCAGCGACTTCGCGACCCAGTTCAGCGCCAATACGATTCAGCTCGGCCACGCGGTTCTGGGCGTCGTGTAACTTCAAACGCGCGGCTGTTCCACCAAATGTGTTTGTCAAAAACAGATCACTGCCGGCATCGACCGAGCCCTGATACAGAGCACGAATCTTGTCAGGCGCATCGACGTTCCACAATTCCGGCGCATCGCCTGATTGCAGGCCCATGTTGAACAGGTTCGTCCCGGTTGCGCCATCCGCCAGAATGACGTCAACGGTTTCCAGAAGGTTGCTGAGCGCGTTTGTCATTGGAGTATTCCAAAATTGGGGCCACAGCCCGTCAAAATATGAGACGCCCCGTGTCTCATGACCGGGGCGTCAAATCAAATTCATAAAACTCATGAAGATCATGAGTTTTGCAGCTCAGGCATCAGGACTCGGCTTCCGCCATCACCTGCTCTTTGGCTTCGACCAGAAGTTCGACCATCTTCTCGCGGATTTTAGCCTCATCCGCGAGATCACCGAGGTAGCCTTTGACCGCCTCGACAACATCGTCTTCGCTGACATTTTGCAGGTCGGTGTGGACAAGTTCCTGCCCGTATTTACGCGCCTGTTCCACAGTCTCGCCTTTCAGCGCCGAGGCCCATACAGCCATAAATCGATTGCGGCGCATCCGGGCGATGAACTGCATCTTTTCGTCATGAGCGAATTTGTTTTCAAACGCGGCTTCACGTTCGTCGAATGTGGTCATTGGTTGGGGACCTCTTGGGTTAGATGTTCTTTTCTGATGATATGACTATACGACGCCCTGTGCGCAAGGTATTTGCGCTGCGTCAAAGCCTCTCGGGGTTGCGAACTTGCGGGAAAGCGGGGCTTGCACTATGAGGGCGCCAACGTGAAGGGACTCATTCCCTTTCCCCAGACTGGAAAGGTCGCTCATGGCGCGTCGCAAGAAGATTTACGAAGGTAAAGCCAAGATCCTGTATGAAGGTCCCGAGCCGGGCACCATCGTGCAGTACTTCAAGGATGACGCCACAGCTTTCAACGCCGAGAAGAAAGACGTGATCGATGGAAAGGGCGTTCTGAACAACCGGTTAAGCGAATTCTTCATGACCGGTCTGGCCCAGATCGGAGTTCCGACGCATTTCATTCGCCGTCTGAACATGCGAGAACAACTTGTGCGGAATTGTGAGATCATTCCACTGGAAGTGATCGTCCGCAACTATGCCGCCGGATCGATGTCCAAACGCCTCGGTATCGCCGAGGGTACTCAACTGCCGCGCCCGATTGTTGAATACTGCTACAAGGACGATGCGCTGGGTGATCCGCTGGTGACCGAAGAGCACATTGCGGCATTCGGCTGGGCGAGCCAGCAGGATATGGACGATATCCTGAGCCTTGCACTGCGCGTTAATGATTTCATGAGCGGCGTGATGCTGGCGGTTGGTATTCGTCTGGTCGATTTCAAAATCGAGATCGGGCGCGTGTTCGAAGGCGATTTCCAACGACTGATCATTGCGGACGAAATCAGCCCCGATAGCTGCCGTCTATGGGATATCGAAACCGGTCAGAAGCTGGACAAGGATGTGTTCCGCCGTGATCTGGGTAGCCTGACTGATGCATATTCTGAGGTCGCCCGCCGTCTTGGCGTTCTGCCCAAAAGCAATGTCACAAAACCAACGCTGATCAACTGATCCTGTCCTGTATCGACAGGGTTGTCCGACAAGCCCAAGCGGGGTATCCCGCGCCCAACGAAACGGATCGATGCGCGGTCCATCAGTGGAGTTCTCGAAAATGAAAGCACGTGTGCATGTGATGCTCAAGAACGGGGTTCTGGACCCGCAGGGCGAGGCTGTGCGTCACGCATTGGGTGCGATGGGCTTTGATCAGGTCGAAGGTGTCCGTCAGGGCAAGGTGATCGATCTGGAACTGGCAGACGGCGCGACCGAGGCGGACGTAACCAAGATGTGCGAAAAGCTGTTGGCCAACACGGTCATCGAACGCTTCGAGATCGAACTGCTCTGAGTTTTCCGACCTAGGAGGGTCCGCCATGCGCGCAGCCGTCATCGTTTTTCCTGGTTCCAACTGTGATCGGGACCTTGCCGTCGCCTTCGAGCAGGCCGGTTTTTCCGTCGATATGGTCTGGCATAAAGATGCCGCGCTGCCCGAGGGCATAGATATTGTCGGTGTTCCGGGTGGGTTTTCCTATGGTGACTATCTGCGCTGCGGCGCGATTGCGGCCCAATCGCCGATTTGCAAAGCGCTGGCCGCGCATACCGAGCGTGGTGGCTATGCCGTCGGTATCTGCAACGGTTTTCAGGTTCTGACCGAAACCGGAATTCTGCCTGGCGCGCTGTTGCGCAACGCCGGTCTGAAATACATCTGCAAAACGATCGGACTGAAGGTCGAAACCAGCGATAGCGCCTTTACTGAAGGGTACAATGCCGGGGATGTGATCGATATCCCGATTGCGCATCACGATGGCAATTATTTCGCAGACGATGAGACCTTGGCCGAGTTGAAGGATCAGGATCGCATTGCCTTCACATATGCCGAAAATCCCAATGGTTCGCGCGACGATATTGCAGGGATTTTATCGCACAACCGGCGCGTGTTAGGCATGATGCCCCACCCCGAGCGGGCGGCGGATTCAGGCCACGGAGGCACCGACGGGACGGCGCTCTTCCGCGCATTGGCCGGGGTGCTGACGCCCGCGTGACTTGAGGTCATCAGTCGGGACGCGTAGCGTCAGTACATGAGCGCGGAAGATCAAGCAGACAGCAAAGGGTTTCTGAACCGGTTTCGCGGCGCGCCTATGGGCTGGCGGCTGCGGCTTGCCGTGTTTTTGTTGCTGCTTGCTACCGTCGCCACAGTGTGGATCACCAACAGTCTGCTAACAAGTCGCTTCACCGAATCGACCAGAAACCGGGCCGAACTGCGGTTAGCCTTGTATTCCGGCAACCTGCTGAGTGAGTTGCGACGCAACGCCATCGTGCCGCAGTTGCTTGCCCGTGACCCCACCCTGATTTCGGCCCTGCAATCCAGCGATTACACGCTGTCGAGCCAGCGCCTGATCTCTTTCGTTGAAGAAATCGGGGCGGCCTCGCTGGTTTTGCTGGATGGGGATGGCCTGACACGTGCCGCAACCGACCGGAACCGGTTGCAGGAAAGCCACCGGAACTCGCCTTACTTCATCGATGCTATCCGGTCGAATGCCACTATATTCTCGGTCATTCCACGTGAGTCCGGCGGTTACAGCTTTGTGTACTCGCGGCGAATCGAGGCGAATGCAGAGATTCTTGGCGTGATCGTAGTCGAAGTTGATTTGCAGAAATTTGAACGCGCCTGGGCTGGTATTTCTGACGCGGTGATGGTCACAGACAGCACTGGTACGATCATCCTCTCGACCGAGCCTCAGTGGCGAGGTCTGGATGAAAGCGGTGCCATGTTGCGCCAACCCCCTCAGAACGCGATTCAGCGCGCAATCCGGGCCACAACCGATTGGAGCGCTTTGCCCCCCGATGCCTATCTTCAGGGCGAGGCTGTGATGCGGATGGAGACCCGCATTCCGTTCCGGGGCTGGCAAATGACTTCGTTCACCACCTATTCATCGATCCGCGAGCGGGTGAACAGCGTTCTGGCGCTTGAGATCATGGCATTTGCGATTCTTCTGGCGCTGACCTTCTATGCGCTCAGCCGCAGAGCAACGTTGCGCATGACCTTGTTCCAGCGCGAGTCGGCGGAGCTTCGCGCATTGAACGTAAGGCTGCAGCGGGAAATCGCTGAGCGTGAACGTGTTGAAAAGACGCTGGAAGTTGCCGAACAAACCCTTGCCCAGAGCTCAAAACTGGCAGCACTTGGAGAGATGTCTGCGGCAGTCAGTCACGAGTTAAATCAACCTCTGGCTGCGATGAAAACTTATCTGGCCGGCGCGCGTCTGCTTTTGCGTCGAAACCGACCCGAAGAGGCGTTAGCCAGCTTTGGGCGGATCGACGGATTGATTGAGCGGATGGGAGCGATCACGCGCCAGCTCAAATCCTATGCGCGCAAAGGTGCAGATGCGTTTTCGCCAGTAAATCTTGGCGAAGCGCTGGCCTCGTCCCTGTCGATGATGGAACCGCAGCTGCGTCAGCGGCATGTGAAGATAACCCAGATTTTGCCCGAAGAACCTGTTATAGTGATGGGTGATCGGATGCGGATCGAACAGGTTATGGTCAATCTCTTGCGCAATGCGCTGGATGCGACCAAGTCTGTGGATGAGCCGGATGTCGAGATCATTCTCGCTGCAGGTGAAACTGCGGTACTGACCGTGCGGGACAATGGCCACGGGATCGAGGATATCGAAAACCTGTTCGAGCCGTTTTATACAACCAAACGCCCGGGGGACGGCGTTGGTCTGGGGCTTGCCATCTCGTCCGGGATCGTGAACGACCATGGCGGACGGCTGACCGCGCGCAATGGCCAACAGGGTGGCGCGGTGTTTGAGATGCAATTGCCCATATTGGGAAGCGACGGCCTTGAGGCCGCGGAATAGAGGAAGTGACTATGGCACAGGCCATGAAAATCGCCATCGTGGATGATGAACAGGACATGCGCCAGTCGATCAGCCAGTGGCTGGCTTTGTCGGGGTACGACACCGAAACCTTTTCAAGCGCCGAGGATGCGCTCAAGGTGTTAGGGCCAGAATACCCCGGGATCGTGATTTCTGACATCAAGATGCCCGGAATGGATGGCATTCAACTGCTGAAAAAGCTGATGGGGGCCGATAGCACGCTTCCGGTGATCATGATCACGGGACATGGCGATGTGCCAATGGCCGTAGAGGCGATGCGTGTCGGGGCGTTCGATTTCCTTGAAAAGCCGTTTAACCCCGATCGCATGTCCGAACTGGCCAAACGCGCCAGCAATGCGCGTCGTCTGACGCTCGACAACCGAGCCCTGCGGCGTGAGCTGTCTGGCGGTACGCAGATCATGAACAAGCTGATCGGTGCCAGCCCCGTCATGGAGCGGTTGCGTGAAGATATTCTGGATCTGGGGCAGGCGGATGGTCATGTCCTGATCGATGGGGAAACCGGAACCGGAAAGACTTTGGTGGCGCATGCATTGCACGCGGTTGGTAGCCGGGCGGGTAAGAAATTCGTCCTGGTTTCTTGCGCAGCACTTGAGGAAGAAGCGCTGTCGAAACGCCTGTTTGGCCCGATGCTCCCCGAAGACACGCAGTTGCCCGCCATCGAAGAGGCCCGAGGCGGTACGCTGGTTCTTGAGGATGTCGAAGCCCTGAGTGATACGCTGCAGGCCCGTCTATTGAGCGTTATGAATGAGCAGGGCACCCCTGCGGAAACGCGGATCGTTGCGATTTCGAACCTGCAGGAAGCGGGCAAAACCTCAGAAGATGTATTGCGTCCCGATCTGTTCTATCGGTTGGCGGCGCTGCGCATCACCATGCCTCCGCTGCGACAGCGGGGTGAGGACATCCTGACGCTGTTCACCCGTCTGAGCGAACAGTTCGCAGAGGAATATGGCTGCGACGCGCCTCAGGTCAGTGCGCAGGAAGCGGCTCAGCTGCTTCAGGCCCCGTGGCCCGGGAATGTGAGGCAGTTGATCAACATTGCTGAGCGTGCGGTGCTGCAGTCGCGGCGCGGGTCGGGGACAATTGCTTCGCTGCTGATGTCGGATCACGAAGAGATGCAGCCAGTGATGACAACTGAAGGCAAGCCGCTGAAGGAATATGTTGAAGCCTTCGAGCGGATGCTGATCGACAATACGATGCGCCGTCACAAGGGATCGATCGCCTCGGTGATGGAAGAACTCTGCCTGCCACGCCGGACACTGAACGAAAAGATGGCGAAGTACGGGTTGCAGCGTTCGGATTACCTGTGAAAGCGGAGGAGGGGGCCAGCCCCCTCTTGAGCTTGCGGTTCAATTCAACCCCTGGATATTTCTGAACAGATGAAGGGACTCTTCGGCGCGTTCTTGGGTCGCGATGCAGTTTGCCCATTGTCTTTTCCACAGGACTGCTTTTATTGTGATCGAACGGGCCGGGTATTTTGTGCCTGCAAGCCCCGTGTTTTGAGTTTCGCTGCTGAGCTGATGGTGAGGATAGATCCCGCGCGGCGCGGCAGACCGATTATGCCCCGATGGGGCAGATGAACGCCTGAACCCGTCTATGCGGGTGAAAGGAATAAATGGGCGGGCCGCATTTAGACGCGCCTGTCGGAGAAGAACCGCGATGACGCGCGCGCAACGATTGAGTATACGGGCAGGGGGCCAAAGCGCCAGACCCTGCCGCGCGCCGTCCGATATCGCCCGTACAAGACACCTCCCCAAAAGCGCCTGTCCGCCTGGACGGGTCAGGACAACGCGTTTGGCGCGGTGCACCAAGGACACATGGCTAAGAAAATGCTTATCGATGCCACCCACGCGGAGGAAACCCGCGTTGTGGTGGTCGACGGAAACAAGGTTGAGGAATTTGACTTTGAATCCGAAAACAAACGCCAGCTTGCTGGCAACATCTATCTTGCAAAAGTAACACGGGTTGAGCCGTCGCTACAGGCGGCATTTGTGGACTACGGCGGGAACCGGCACGGGTTTCTGGCGTTTTCTGAAATACATCCCGACTATTACCAGATCCCCGTCGCCGACCGTGAGGCGCTGATGGAGGAAGAGCGCGCCTATGCCGAGGCGATGAAGGCGCGGGATGAGGCCGAGGAAACAAAGCCCAAGAAGCGCCGGTCGCGTTCGCGCTCGAAGGCCGCTGACGTCAAGACGGACGATCCGGTTGAGACGCTGGAGGTTTCCTCAGAGCCGACCGGAATGGAAACCATCGATCTGGATGACGGTGAAGAGACGGAGGTGCCCGAAGGGACGTCTCCGATGGAAATCGTTGCCGAGACGCCGGTGGAAGAGCCAGAGGATGCCGCCGAGCCTGTTGCTGAAGAAGCTCCGACCGAAGAAGCTAAGTCCGAAGATGTAGATCAGCAGGCGGAAGCGCCAGAAGAGACTGCTGAGGTAGCGGAAGACGCGCCTGTCGAAGCAACTGATACCGACCAAGAAGAACCTTCGGATGAGGTCGAAGCCAAGTCTGACGAAGAAGAGGCGGAAGCTTCTGGTGACGAGCCCGAGGCGGATGGCGAGACAGAAAGCAAAAGCGCTGACGCGGCTTCGAAAGACGATACCATCGAGTCGGTCGCAGACGAAGACGATAGCGAGGATATCCGTCCTCCGCGCAAGCCACGCCCGCGCCGCTACAAGATTCAGGAAGTTATCAAGGTGCGTCAGGTCCTGCTGGTGCAGGTGGTCAAGGAAGAGCGCGGCAACAAGGGTGCGGCACTTACCACGTATCTGTCTTTGGCGGGTCGGTACTGCGTACTGATGCCCAATACCGCAAGGGGCGGCGGAATTAGCCGCAAGATCACCAATGCCGCTGACCGGAAGAAACTGAAAGACATTGCCGCTGAAATCGACGTGCCCACGGGCGCGGGTCTGATCGTTCGTACGGCGGGTGCCAAGCGGACAAAATCAGAGATCAAGCGCGACTATGAATACCTGCAACGACTGTGGGAGCAGATCCGCGAGCTGACGTTGCAATCCATTGCGCCTGCGAAAATTTATGAAGAAGGCGACCTAATCAAACGCTCGATCCGCGACTTGTATAATCGCGACATCGATGAGGTTCTGGTTGAAGGCGAGGGCGGGTATCGCATCGCCAAAGACTTCATGAAGATGATCATGCCGTCGCACGCCAAGAACGTGAAGCGATACGAAGACGCGCTGCCGCTATTCGCGCGATATCAGGTGGAAAGCTATCTGGCCGGGATGTTCAACCCGACGGTTCAGCTGAAATCCGGTGGCTATATCGTGATCGGGGTGACCGAAGCGCTGGTGGCGATCGATGTGAACTCGGGTCGGGCGACCAAAGAAGGTTCGATCGAGGAAACCGCGTTGAAGACCAATCTGGAGGCCGCCGAAGAAGTGGCGCGCCAATTGCGTCTGCGCGATCTGGCCGGTCTGATCGTGATCGATTTCATCGATATGGACGAGCGCAAAAATAACTCGGCCGTTGAGAAACGACTGAAAGACAAGCTGAAAACGGATCGTGCCCGTATTCAGGTGGGCCGGATTTCGGGCTTTGGACTGCTCGAAATGAGCCGTCAGCGTCTGCGTCCTGGAATGCTTGAGGCGACGACCCAGCCATGCCCGTCTTGCCATGGTACCGGCCTGATCCGGTCGGACGACAATATGGCACTGTCAATCCTTCGCCAGATTGAAGAGGAAGGCACTCGCCGCCGTTCGCGTGAGGTATTGGTGCGTTGCCCGGTTAGCATCGCCAACTTCCTGATGAACCAGAAACGCGAACACATCGCGCAGATCGAAGCGCGGTATGGTTTGTCGGTTCGGATCGAAGGGGACGTTCATTTGGTCAGCCCCGACTTCTCGATGGAGAAGTTCAAGACCGCTAGCCGCGTTGTTCCTGAAGCAACTGCGCCGGTGGTTTCGGTTGATGCGTCGCTGATGGATATGGTCGACGCCACGGATGAGGACGAAACCGAAGAAGAAACTGCGGTTCAGAGCGAGGAAGAGACCAAGCCCAAGCGTAAACGGCGTCGGCGCCGGCGCAAGAAGAGTTCGGGCAATGGTGACGCGCCGGATGGCAATGCGGACGAGTCTGACGCAGACAGTGTAACCGACTCGAGCAACGAAGCTGAGAGCGTCGATACCAAGCAGACCGAGGCTGAGCCTGTTGCTGAGGAAGATGCTGAGAAAGCGGCCAAACCGAAAAAGCGCCGGGCACCGCGCCGACGCAAAAAGGATACTGAGGCCACAGTCGAAGCAAGTGAGACGCAGACCGAAGCGGATAATGCGAACTCCGATCCGCAGAAAGAGCCGGTCAATGCTGAGGCCGCCGAGGCTGAACAGCAAGAGCCAGCCGATGAGTCTGAAAGCATCGAACCAGCCGCTGAGCCCGATAGTGCTGATGCACCATCAGAACTTGAGATCGCCGAAGCAACGTCGGCTTCTGAAGTCGCTGAAGAAGTGCCAGAGGAACCTGCTGAAGCGCCTGAACTGGTTGCCGAAGAAGCCGAAGAATCGACCGTGGCAGCAGAACCCGAAGTCATTGAGGCTGCCACCCCAGAGCCGGTCTTGGAGGCAGTGGCAGACGAACCCGAACCCGCGCCGGCCAAGCCAAAGCGCCGAGGGTGGTGGTCATTGGGACAGTAAGAAAAAGGCGGGCCAACTGGCCCGCCTTTTTCATTAGGGTGCGTTCCAAAGAATCCTCAGGCCGATTTTTGGATCACATATATCTGATGACCATCCACTGTGTCTTGCGAGACAAGTGTATGGCCAGATTCGGTACAGAAATGCGGTACGTCGATAATCGCGGCAGGATCATCGGCCAGCACGCGCAGCATACCCCCCGCAGGCAAGGATTTCAGGCGCTTCCGAGCCTTCAAAACAGGCAAGGGGCACAACAATCCCAACGCATCCAGTGTTTCAATCTCATTGGTCATGGGGCTGAGATATTTCTAACGAGCCATACTGTCCAGCGCGCAACCACGAGGATGTGACCGAATGGCCTCGTGACGAAACCCGCGCGATAACTTATGTGCTGAGTCATGTTCGGAATTGAGATCATAGACGCGGGCCTTCTGCCTGCCATGTTTATCGCCATGCTGGGCGGGTTGATAAGTTTTCTGTCTCCCTGCGTGCTGCCGATTGTGCCACCGTACCTCGCGTATATGAGCGGTGTGACTATCAACGAGATGCAGGATGAGGCGCGCGCGCGGCGCAAGGCGACCCTGGCGGCACTGTTTTTTGTTTTGGGTCTATCGACAGTGTTCCTGCTGCTGGGCTTCACAGCCTCGGTCTTTGGGGCGTTTGTACTTCAGAATCAGGTGCTTTTCGCCAAACTCTCGGGTGCTGTCGTCATTGTCTTTGGCCTGCACTTTCTGAACGTGTTCCGTATTCCTTTGTTGGATCGTGAGGCACGCGTTGATACGGGTGACTCCAGCGGATCTGTGTTCGGGGCATATATTCTGGGACTGGCCTTCGCCTTCGGTTGGACGCCGTGCATCGGCCCACAATTAGGTGCAATCTTGTCGCTGGCCGCCTCCGAAGCATCAGTCACGCGTGGCACCGTATTACTTGGCGTATATGCGGCAGGCCTGGGCATTCCATTCTTGCTGGCTGCGATGTTCCTGAACCGCTCGATGGCGGTTATGAACCGCATCAAACCGCATATGGGCACAATCGAGAAGGTGATGGGCGGGCTGCTGCTGTTTGTTGGCATCATGCTTGTCACCGGTTTGTTCACCGAATTCAGCTGGTGGCTGCTGGAAACATTCCCGGCATTGGCAAACCTCGGTTAACCCTCTGGCTTTAAACGCGGATGGATAGACGCCAGGTCTTACCTTGGCGTCAACGCTGCGCTAATCTTTGGCGCAGAGGGCCGGGTAATGAGCAGTCAGCAATCCAAACCGCAGGTGCGCAAACGCCGGGTGTTTTACATTCCCGGCTACGACCCGATTCATCCGCGCCGATATCGAGAGCTCTACCGCAAAGAGGGGCGCGCCCAGGCTGAGATATCGGGATACCAGATCGATATTAGAGCTAGGACGGGCGAAGGTCCCTACGGCTGGCAGGTGACTTCTCAGCAGGACGGCAGTCCTGTTGATGCAGATGTTCAGGTTCTGGTCTGGTCGGATATCGTGCGTGACAGCATGGCTCAATCGATACCGGCAACCTATCTGCAACTGGCGAGAACCGCCTGGATATATATCTCGACCGGTACGCTTTGGCGGCTGATGCAGCTGCGCAAGGGGCCCGTAATTGCGGCGCTATACCCGGTTGCAATGCTGCTGCTGCAGCTTTTGGCATCGTTGTTGATTGCTTGGGGTTTAGTCGCTGTATTGAAACCACTCGTTGGGTGGTGGTCTTTGGTACCTGCTGCCGGGGTAATCTATGCTCTGATGCAATGGTTCCGAAAGATCGATAATCGTCTGTTCGCTTATTACCTTATGCATGACTATGCCCACTCGGCGAAGCTATACGGTGCGTATTCGCAAGATCTGCAATCGAGGCTGCGGGAGTTTTCTGACCTGATCACCGAGACGCTGGACACAGACACCGATGAGGTGCTGGTCGTAGGTCACAGCTCTGGCGCCCATCTTGGTGTGTCAGTGTTGGCAGATGTTTTACGACGACGGGGCGGTGTACTGGATAAGCCAGTCGTATCCTTTCTGACCTTGGGACAGGTGGTGCCAATGGTTTCGTTTCTACCGCAGGCACACACGCTTCGCGCTGATCTTAAATATCTATCCGAACGCGCGGATATGACTTGGATCGATGTCTCTGCACCGGGGGATGGCTGCGCGTTTGCGTTGTGCGATCCGGTCGCGGTCAGCGGCGTCGCTGGCCCCAAAAAATGCGGGCCGCTGGTTCTTTCTGCGGCCTTCACCCAAACACTGTCCCCCGCGCGATGGCAGCAATTGCGTTGGCGCTTTTTTCGCCTGCACTTTCAATATCTTTGTGCGTTCGATCAACCTGGACTTTATGACTATTTCCGCATCACCGCAGGTCCTGAAACATTGAACCAGCGGTTTGAAGGGCGCGCGCCATCTCGGTCGCGCATTGAACGGGCGGTTTCGAAATACATTGCGGTGGAAGCATGACGCCCCCAAAGCCCGAAGCACGACCGGATAAAGTCTCGCTGTGGCGGTATCTACGTCTGTTTCGGCAAGACTTGCTGTCTGCTCAGCCCCAGCGTCTATATCGAGCATGGATGGCTGAATTCCGAACGCCGTTCTTTCGCTCGTATATGGTCAACCAACCCGATCTGATCCGCGCAGTTCTGAAAGAGCGCCCGGATGCGTTTCCAAAATCAAATCGCATCAGCGAAGGCTTACGCCCCTTATTGGGCCGGTCCGTGTTCCTGACCAATGGCGAAGTCTGGAAACGGCAGCGCAGGATCATTGATCCCGCCTTTGAAGGCGGACGTTTGAAAGATACGTTTCCCGCAATGTTAAATGCGGCGCAGGCTTGTGCGGATCGGCTTTCTGGCAGGGTTGGGCAGAAGGTGGAATGTGAAGAAATCACAAGCCATGTCGCGGCGGATGTGATTTTCCGTACCCTGTTTTCGGTTCCTATCGAACATGAGGTTGCCGCGCAGGTCTTCGATAAATTCAGAATCTATCAACGCGAACAGCCCTTGCTGAACCTGGCCGCCTTCTTGCCCGTTCCAAGCTGGATGCCCCGTTTTCATTCTCGCAAAACCCGCCAAACGGCCCGCGAGATCCGGGATCTGATCAGCCGATTGACGGATGAACGCGCCAAGGCGATAGCAAACGGGTCAGCCCCCGATGATCTGGCCACCAAGATCATGACGACAACAGACCCGGAAACCGGAGACCGGTTCGATGCGCAGGAAATGGTTGATCAGGTCGCCATCTTCTTTTTGGCGGGGCACGAGACCAGCGCATCGGCACTGGCCTGGACGCTCTACCTGATGGCGATGCATCCGGACTGGCAGGAAAAGCTGGCTGAGGAAGCGAAAGCTCTGGACATGCCCAAGTTTTCTACCATGTCCCAACTGAAACTCAGCCGCGATGTGTTTCGTGAAGCTTTGCGCCTGTATCCACCAGTTCCAATGATGGTGCGCGAGGCGACATGTCCTGAACGCTTCCGTGATCGGGATATTTCGCAGGGTTCTCAGATCGTTGTAAGCCCCTGGCACTTACATCGGCACGAAAGGCTTTGGGACCGGCCGGACGATTTCGACCCCACGCGATGGACGACGGAAAACGGAAAGAAATGCCAGCGCGAGGCCTATATTCCCTTTTCGGCTGGCCCCCGGGTCTGCACGGGCGCAGGGTTCGCGATGGTAGAAGGTCCTTTGATCTTATCGATGCTCTTGCGTCGTTACCGATTCGAAACAATACCAGACGAAACGCCGGTACCGGTCGCGCATTTGACCGTCAGATCGAAAGACGGAATTTGGTTGCGCTTGGTTGAGCGCTAACAAACTACCATCGCTCTTCGGCATGCTGTATGCGGATTGAAAACGCGGAATCATATTGAACGGGATTGAGTTATGTCGAAAGCAGAACAGCGCGCGCAGATGTCCGAAGGCGCAGGATTTATCGCAGCACTGGACCAAAGCGGCGGTTCAACCCCCAAAGCGCTGGCTTTGTATGGTGTTGAAGCATCGGATTACGGATCAGACGAAGAGATGTTCGGCGAGATTCAGAAGATGCGCGCGCGGATCATTCTGGCTGACGATTTCACCAAGGATAAAGTGATTGGCGCGATCCTGTTCGAACGGACTTTGGGTGAAGAAATCGACGGCAAGAAGGTTGCGGATTACCTTTGGTCCGAAAAAGGCATCGTGCCGTTCCTGAAAATCGACAAAGGACTTGAGGATCAGGCCAACGGTGTTCAGATGATGAAGCCAATTCCGGGGCTGGCTGAGACGTTGGCCAAGGCGGATGGTGTTTTTGGCACCAAGGAACGCTCAGTTATCCACGAAGCAAATGCTCAGGGCATTGCCGACGTTGTCGCGCAGCAGTTCCAGGTCGCACGCGTGGTCACTGATGCGGGAATGGTCCCAATTGTCGAGCCTGAGGTAAACATCCACTCGGAAACCAAGGCCGAGGCTGAGGACATTCTGAAATCAGAAATTCTGAAGAATCTGGATCAATTGGTCGAGGGTCAGGAAGTGATGCTGAAGCTGACCATCCCCAGCCAGGCCAACCTTTATGATGAGGTGGCGGATCACCCGCGCGTCCTGCGTGTTGTGGCGCTGTCCGGCGGATACTCGACCGAGCAGGCCTGCGACCTGCTTGGCCAAAACAGCAAGATGATCGCCTCGTTTTCGCGCGCACTGACCGAAGGGCTGTCCAAACAGCAATCTGACGCAGAATTCAACGCAGCGCTCGGCGGGAATATCGACAATATCTTCCGCGCCTCGATCTGATCGTGGGGTAATCTATTCGGGCTTGATGAAATCGCGGCGCATCTGCGCCGCTTTTTCGCGCATGACACATCCGTTGGCGTGATCATTGATCAACCCCATGGCCTGCATAAAGGCAAAGATCGTGGTGGGGCCTACGAATTTCCAACCGCGTTTTTTCAGATCTTTCGACATCGCAATGGATTCTGCCGACGTGGAAGCGCTTTGCGGGGCGGGTGGCGCCGTAGGCTCGTACCTCCAGACATAAGCGGCCAATGATCCTTCGGAAGCGATTAGGTCCTGCACGCGGCAGGCATTGTTGATAACGGCTTCAATCTTACCGCGGTGTCGCACGATGCCTTTGTCGTCCAGAAGTCGATTGATATCTGCGTCAGAAAACCCTGCTATCTTATTGAAATCAAATTTACAAAACGCTGCTCTGAAATTCTCGCGTTTTGACAGAATAGTGCGCCAACTCAGGCCCGACTGAAAGCTCTCGAGGCAAAGTTTCTCAAACAATCGTCTGTCATCGGAAACCGGATATCCCCATTCGTTATCATGATAGTCAAAGAATTCGGGCGCGGCGTTGCACCACGAACACCGAGGTTTTCCATCTGGGCCCGTTGCCAAATCGTTCATGAATGTACCCTTTTTGTTCTCCGCGAGGATAAGCGACGCGATTGTTTGAAATCAAGTACTCAATCGGTTTGACGATACCAATTCAGAATGAAGACACGAATGGCCGAAGCCAGTCCGGTTTCCGGGTCGCGCTCTGCATCAATATTTGCCGCCAGGACATTGATTGGGATATCTTTTTCCCGCGCGATATCACGGAAGGCTTGCCAGAACTCATCCTCAAGCGAAACGGATGTTCGATGACCTTGCAAGGTCAGGGAGCGTTTGACAGGACGTCCACTCATTCGTCGACCTTGTGACCGTCAAGGTCCCGGCGCTGCCGGTCTTGCTGCAGCTTTACTACGGTCCTGTCGGCTTTGGATTGTCCGTGTTTCGCAGCGTTTGCATCCGCGCGGGCCTTTTTTTCAGCCCGCGCTTTTTCTTTTCGAAACCGGTTCAGGTTAACCGGTTTACCCATCAGTCCTTGGGTCCAATCATATGCTCGGGCCGCACAACCGCATCAAACGTCGCCTCATCCACAAAGCCCAACGCAATCGCTTCTTCCTTAAGTGTTGTGCCGTTCTTGTGCGCTGTTTTGGCGACGGTCGTGGCGTTGTCATACCCGATTGTCGGTGCCAGAGCAGTCACCAGCATCAGGGATTCCTTCATCAGCTTGTCGATGCGTGGCTCGTTGGCTTTGATGCCCAACAGCATCCGCTCGGTAAAGCTGTCGGTCGCATCGCCCAGCAGCTGGATCGACTGCAGCAGGTTATAGGACATCATCGGGTTGTAGACGTTCAGCTGGAAATGGCCCTGCGAACCTGCAAACTTCATTGCTGCGTCGTTGCCCATCACATGCGCGGCCACCTGAGTCAGCGCTTCGGCCTGTGTCGGGTTCACCTTTCCGGGCATGATGGAGGAACCGGGCTCGTTTTCGGGCAGGATAAGCTCACCCAATCCTGAGCGGGGCCCCGAACCCAACAGACGGATATCGTTGGCAATCTTGTAGCAGGAACCGGCGATCGTGGCCAACGCGCCCGACAGGAAGACCATCGCATCATGTGCGGCCAAAGCTTCGAATTTGTTCGGCGCGGTCACAAAGGGCAGGCCGGTGATATCGGCCATATTCTTGGCGACAGCCTCATCCCAGCCGCCATGCGTGTTCAAACCGGTACCCACAGCAGTACCGCCTTGAGCCAGTTCATAGATACCGGGCATTGCAGCTTCTACACGCGCAATGCCCTGACGTATTTGATGCGCATACCCGCCGAATTCCTGTTCCAACGTCAACGGCGTGGCATCCTGCGTATGGGTGCGGCCGATCTTGATGATACCGGCAAACTCTTTTGCCTTGGCTTCCAGCGCCGAGGCGAACTTCTCAAGCCCGGGCATCAACACATCGCGCACACTCATCGCTGTGGCGATGTGCATCGCGGTGGGGAAAGTATCGTTCGAGGATTGACCCATATTGCAGTGATCATTCGGGTGAACGGGATCTTTCGAGCCGATCTCGCCACCCATAATCTCAATCGCGCGGTTCGCAATGACCTCGTTCGAGTTCATGTTGGATTGCGTGCCCGAGCCGGTTTGCCATACGACCAGAGGAAAGTTGTCGTCAAACTTGCCTTCGAACACTTCACCGGCCGCTTGTATGATCGCGTCGGCGATCTTGGCGTCCAGCTTGCCGATGGCCTTGTTTTCAATTGCACAGGCCTTTTTGATCACACCCAGCGCGCGCACGATGGCGACGGGCTGCTTTTCCCAGCCGATGGGGAAGTTCATGATCGAACGCTGCGTTTGCGCGCCCCAGTACTTATCGGCAGGCACCTCAAGCGGGCCAAAGCTGTCGGATTCAGTGCGGGTTTGAGACATCGGTCGCTCCGGTCTGGTATGCAGTCGTATGCCGTTTACCCGCAGCAAGGCTGTGGCGCAATCGGCCAGTTGAGCGCACCTTAAACTTGGGCCGCGAAAAGGTATAGACGCGGCACAGCTACAAATAATTTCTGTTAGCGAAAACAGTGCCATTGTACGTCGGCGGGCTAAAGTTAAGATGGGACAATAACCCTGACGGAGGCAACCATGCGCGTGTCACTTCTCAAAAGCCCTTTGTATACACTTGCGTTATTGTTTGCCGCGAGTTTTTGGCTGGCAGTATTTGTGCAACACGCTCAGGCGACGGGAATCGAGCCGTTCGTGGGCGACTATACCGGTTCGGCCGACGTTGTTGATGCGGATGGTACGGCGACCCCTCGGGATATGAGCGTTTCGATTCAGGAAATTAAAGGGGGCTTCAACGTGAGTTGGACCACCACGACTTACAAAGCCGACGGTCGCATCAAGGATGAGAAATACTCGGTTGATTTTCAAAGCTCGGATCGGCCCGATGTTTATTCTGCGGCCATGAAGCGTAATGTGTTTGGCCACGAGGTGCCGCTTGACCCGATGAAAGGGGAACCCTTTGTTTGGGGGCGGATCGAAGGAGATACTCTGACGGTGTTTTCGTTGTTCATAGCCGAAAACGGTGGCTATGAGCTTCAGCAATTTGACCGGACACTAGCTGATGGTGGGCTCGACCTGTCATTTTCCCGGTTTCGCGATGGGGTTAAGTCGCGCTCGGTCGAGACATTCCTTCAAAAAGAATAAACCCCGCATCAAGCGGGGTTTTCTGGTCATTTCCGGAAGCTGTCCAGCGAGACCACGTCCGCATCATGCTGCGGTTCAGCCTCTTCGGCCTCAAGCTCAATCGAGGCCTCTTCCGTCACATGGATCTCTTCGTCCTCGTCTTCCGGGCTTTCAAAGCGCAAGCCAAACTCAACCGAAGGATCCACGAAGGTCTTGATCGCCAGATAGGGGATGTAAAGCGGTTCCGGCGCATCCCCGAAATTCAGCGTAATCGAAAAGCCATCGTCACCGACTTCGAGGTTTTCGAACCAGTGCTGCATGACAATCGTCATCTCGCCTGGATAGCGCTCACGCAGCCAATCAGCCAACTCAACGCCCTCATGCCGTGTATCAAAAGTGATAAAGAAATGATGCGAACCGGGCAGGCCGGTTTCGGACACGTCGGTCAGGACGGTCTTGATCAGGCCTCGCATGGCCGTGTGCATCAGATTCCCGTAGTCGATGTCTTGCGACATGGTTGATCCTCGAAAGTGGTTAATCCCAGCATAGTTCATTCGGACGGAAACGAAAGGCTGTGCTGGGCTGTATTGATTACAAAATCTGCATGCCTAGTCCGGCCAGAACCATGATACCAAGTGTGGTTGCTAAACCGGATTTCATACGGAAAATCAACAGGCCAGCCAGAACGGTCAGCACAAGTGCGCTGAATTCAAGCGACGAAAGGTCGGGTAGGGGGAGAGAAACTGGTCCCCAATGCCACCCCGGAATTGAGGTGAACAAGACGTTTAGCCCGAACCACACGGAGAGGTTGAGAATCACTCCGACGACCGCAGCTGTGATTCCGTGCATCGCGGCCCCAAGACGCGGACGCTCGGCGATTCTGTCTAGATGCGGGGCTGCAAGAAAAATCCACAGAAAACACGGTACAAACGTCGCCCATAAAGCGACAATGCCCGCCGCAAACGCTAGCGAGGCGCCTCCGGCAATCTGACCGCTAAGCATGGCCACAAATTGAGTCACCAGAATCAGCGGCCCAGGCGTGGTTTCGGCCAGACCTAGCGCGTCGATCATCTGGTCCGTGCTGATCCATTGGTAGGTTTCGACCACGGTCTGGGTCATATAGGCCAGCACCGCATAGGCACCGCCAAAAGTTACAACCGCAAGGCGGGCAAAGAACCAGCCCAGATCGCTGAGCAGTTCCTGACCGCTCAAAGACAGAACAAACAACGGCCCCAGCCAAAGAATAAGCCAGAAAACCGCTGTGCGAACAGGATTGGCAAGTGTTGGGCTGGTTTGAACGGCAACGGGCTTGTCGTCTTTCGAAGTCACGAATCCCCAAACGGCAGCGCACAGGATGATTAGCGGGAAGGGCAGGTTGAAGACAAAGATCCCCAAAAAGGCGAGGCCTGCGATTGCCCGGTGTTCAATGTCTGTAAGTGCTTTCTTCGATAGGTTCCGTAATGCTTGCAGGACGATGATGATCACCGTGGCCTTGATGCCCAAGAATCCGGCTTGAACCAAAGGCAATGTACCATAGGCCGCATAAAGCAATACCAGCAGCGCGATCACCAGAGCACCCGGCAGTACAAACAAACTGCCTGCGATTAACCCCCCGGCCACTCCGCGCAGCCGCCATCCTGCATAAGTGGCAAGCTGCATGGCTTCAGGGCCCGGCAACAGCATGCATAAGGAAAGCGCGCGCAGATAGGTCTGTTCGTCCAACCAAGGGCGTTTTTCGACCAGCTCCTGATGCATCAGTGAAATTTGGGCGGCGGGGCCGCCGAAGGACAACAACCCGATGCGCCCAAACACCCTGATCAACTCGTGATATGAAGGGGTCATCTGCCGTGACCCGCGGGCCAATCATGCGTCTCGCTAGAGCCATCGCGCGCCCAGCGATAGAGTGCATCATAGATGTGCATTCCAGCCTGCAATTGTTGTTGGTCATCCCGATACTGGCGCGACAAGCCGACCGAAAGGGCCAGCAACCCGGCGGCCTCAGGCGCCAGATCGTGCCTGTTTGTATCGGCGGCACGTATGATCGTCGCCATGCGGTCCAGAGGCTCAGATCGAAGCTTGAAGTCATCCAGCATCGTGTCAAAGGTGCAATTGTCGCCGCGATGGCTCCAATCAGTTCCTTCAACATCAAAGGGTGTGGCGCCGAAGTGCTCGGCAACCCCCTGAATTTCATCCGGTGCTACAAACAGGAACCGAGCGCGCCTGTCGACAAACCTGCGGATCAGCCAGGGGCACGCGATGCGATCAATCTTGGGGCGGTGCCGCGTCAACCAGACCGTGTTGCCTTTTGCAACTGCAGGAAGGGCAGGCACAGGCACGACCATTGCGCCCGGCATAGCGCGCCAGGCGAACATTCCACCTTCCAGAAATTCTGCCACCACCCCTTCAGCCTGCAGCCATGAAACAACGCCCTGACTCAGCTTTTTGCCTTTCTGGCAAATTACTACGCAAGAATGATCGCCGGTATGATTTCTTATGCCATCAACATTTTGATATGGCATTCGGAATGCGCCGGGTATGAGGGAGGGATCATCGTCGAAATCCCCATCTGTTCGCACATCAAACAGGATAGGAGCCTGAGGCGTACCGATCAGGCGCAAGAGTTGTCGGGGTGTAATTGCATTGGGGGCAGCCATTGCATGTTTCCTTATTGCTTTGGATACATGCGAACTTGGGCTGCCGCCTCACGGGGTGTTCGCAAGCTTACCCCTTGATCCTCTGCTAGCGCGCAAATGCGGGATGGGTCAAGCTTGCGGTCAAGTTTATCAGGCCCAGTCCAACCTTTGCCCGGTCATGCAAACCGGAAGGGTATCCTGTGGGAACTGCCCCAGTTGTTCAAAAAGTGTAATGAAATCAAACTGATTATAGGCCTCGACCATCTTGTCCCCTTTGAAGCGCGCCATGACTTGTCCGGTAACTTCAAGCGGGGCACCGTTATCGGCCCGGAAGGTGCGGACATGCAGAATACCAGAGACCCAATCACCATTTTCGATGATCTTCGGCAGTTCGACTGTGATCTCGCCCAGAACATGACGAAACGCCATGACCAGATCGCGAAAGTCGTCCGCGCCAACCTGCATTTCGGGTATCAACCCTTCGGCCATCGTATCCGGGGCAAAAAACTGATCGATTGCATCGGTATTGCCTTGTTCCCAGACCTCTGAATACCATGCCCTAAGCCTGTCAGAATTCGTCATCTCAGCCCTCCTGTCGCTTGTTCAGGAAGATGGATCAGAGAAATGAATAAACCCTGAATCCCTGGTGAGTTATGGGCATGGAGCAGACATAATCGGTAAAATGCAGGTTTCTGTTGCCAGGTACCTGCGAACCCCGCCTTACGCGGCTAGGCGCAAGGGCTTAAGTTTCGGTCTTGCTACTGCTTACGCAGCAACTGCAACCGGAGCACGATTGTCGTTTGCAATTGTACTAGTTTCGCCGGTAACGGTGGCAGACAGCCGAGACAAAGCTAACCCCTTTAGACGTTCGTCGATCCTATTTCGGCCCCATGATCCTCAAACGAAGGATGTTGGTGGAGCCGCCGGGTACCGCCCCCGGGTCCGATCCGCTTATTACGAGCGCGTTTATGTCCATAGTCCCGAAGGACCCCTCATATATAGGTTAGGACGTGGTCGGATGCAAACCCGGAATGCTAAGGTTGACTTATATAAAATTCAATAAGTTAAGCAGCTCTGTTCATGTTGGCGATAATAAGCCAAAGGGCCAGAACAAGCTCGATTCCACCAAAAGTCAGCGCCTTGACGAACGGGGGATTATCCAGCGCCAAAGACACAAACCGACCCAACGCCGCCCCTGCATAAACAACGCCCAGCATGGCATATGCCATCGGTGTGTTGAGCCAGAGAACCACGGCACCTGTCACCACGAACAACCCGCCAACCGAGGCTCGCATCTCACTAAGTCCCATGGTGCTTTTGGTGGGGGCTAGGTCCAGCGCGTTGGCTGTGTAGGCCGGGGCCAGAAATCCGAACAAACCAAAGCCGACGGTCAGCAAGGCGGCAATCACGTTAAGGGTTGCGATCATGGACTTTTTCCCTTTCTGCTCTGCTCGCAGAGTCTAGCGCAGCACTATGTAAAGAAAAGCATCTAAATCGCTGACCACAAGCCTATAACTCCGACCGCGATCAGGCTGAGAGCCCAGACAAGTTCCAGATTGAACCAGCTGCGTGACAGAAATTGAAGGCCCAGCCAGCGATAGACGGCGAAGGCCAAAATGCCTCCGCCAAGGATCATGGCGGCTGTGTGAAGTGCAGCGACCGTCAGTACGAGCAGGCCATTGCTCGCCATGATCTGAGAGACTGCGATCTGGCCCGTTTCCAGCTCGTCTGATCCACACAATCCAAGATAAATCGGAACCAACATCAACGCCGCGCCGTGTGCCAGCGCAACGAGGAACGACCAAAGTGCCAATTTGCTTGGCGGTACGCGCGACAACATCCGGGGATGCCGGCGTGTTATGGCGATGTAAACACCCATTGTGATCACAATCAGCGCAGCGCCGATACGAATTTCGCGTTGATATTCAACCAGAACTGCCATCATAGCAAATGGCAGTAGGACCCCCAGCATGGCGACGAAATGACCACCAGCCAGGGCGGTCAATGCGCGCCACAAAGCTGATGGCCGTTGTTCCATCAGCGCCGAAGATACCGCAAGCGGCCAGCCCATTCCGGGATTCAGGCCATGATAAGCGCCGCTAAGCACAACGGCCAGCCAGAGACCAGCCGTTGATGTCATCAGAGTCTCCAACTCAGACCGATGGGTAGCAGAAACTATCGGTTGAACAGTCTCCACCCTCAAGCCGGATTTGGTGGGCCCGATATCCGTCGGGGAAGTCGACCCAGAACTTCGGATCCAATGTCAGGCCCCCGTTCTCGCCAACATCCGCCTTGACCATCGCAGCCCCGCGTTCACCGGGATAGAACTGATCATCCCATGTGGAATACAGCGAATTGGTCCAATATACCCGCTTTCCGTCGCGGCTGATTTCAACCATCTGCGGCCCGTAACCAAAGTCTTGCCCGTTGGGATGTTTTGTTTTCTTGACGATCCCCCCGATCTCGACTTTGCCCGCAAGGGTCGGGTTCATGGGATCAGAGACATCGTATTGATGCATCTCACCCGTGCCCCAACAGGCCACATAAAGGTATTTATCGTCCAAGCTGAGATCGATATCCGTGACCAGTGGCGGAACGGCAGAGAAGCCTTTCAGCAATTCAGGCAAGTCATCTGGATCAGCGGGCTGCGGATCGATCGTGATAGTCTTCTTGGCCTCGAAGGTGCCATCATCATTACGCCACCAAGTAAAGATCGCGCCCTGCAGGTTGGTCGTGTCAACCACCACACCACAGAACCCATATTGTTTGACCGGATCGTGAGCGGGCCGGATTTCCAGGGCCATCTGGTGATTTTCACCTAGATCGATGGTCTGAATATTGGTCCGGCTGCGTAGGTTCCAGAAATGGATGCTGTGCCCGTATTTGTTCGAAAGCAGATCCTCGGCCACGATGCCGTTTTCGAATTGCGGAGGCAGTCCCCATTCCGAACTGACCATATAGTCGCGTGGCAGGTTCCACCAGAAATCGTAGTGTTTGTCTTGGATACCTCGCTCGATCTCGTAGCGCCCAATGATCTCGAAGCTCTCGCAATCCATGATGAAAATGCCCGGTGGGCCGTCCGTGCCGTCTTCGCCACCGCCTCCAAGCGTGCTCACGTAGATCCCCTCCGGTCCGCAATGGATCGTGTGCGGGCGGGAATATCCAGTTTTTGCAAAGACTTCTTCGGGTTCGATGATCTTGTGTATCTTGGCCTCAAGCGGGTTCTTTACGTCGATAATGTAGATCCGGCTGGATCGTATGCCAGGAACAATGAGGTAGCGGCGTTCCAGAAACGCATGGCCACTAAGCGGTGACAGCGCAGAGGAACAAGCGTTCCACCCGAAATGGTGAAACTCATCGCCTTTTTCTGGCATGATCACCTGATGAACAATTTTTCCGTAATCATCCGAAGTCGGATCCACGTTCACGACGGCCAAACCGTCTGGTTGGGAAAAATCAGGGCTTAGCATCAACGTGAATGCAAGCGTTTCAGTGGGGCCCTCCATCGCCAGTTTGGCTGATGGGTAAAAGGTTGGGTCCGGTCTTTGGTTCATAACGTCCTCCCGTAAGTCATTGATCTTCAATTCATGTTGGAAGTTCCGGTCTTAACGCCGGATGTCATGCTGCCTGCTCGGGCACCTCGCCGTCCTTCGTTCCTTTTTGCCTGTGGTCAGGCGGGTTTGCGTCGTCTTTCGGCCACGTCCTGCGCCAGTTGCCGTGTGTAGGCCTCAAGTTTGATCAATGCTGCATCGACCGAGCCGGCATCACGCGCTTCCAGTGCGTCTGTGATGTCACTGTGGAGGGCGATGATCTCTTCGCGGGATCGGGCCGTGAACGTAATCATGTTCATCAGAGGTTGCATAGCCTCGACCGCACCGGCCAATTGGTAGGACAGAACGGGGTTGCCCGCGCCATCCACAAGCGCGCGATGAAAGGCGACGTCGGACGCGCAGAAAGCCTCATCTGTGAGACCTGGTTGCGCCTGACGAAAAATCTCGGCCCGCATGGTGGCGAGTTGATCCGCGGTACGACGTTGTGCCGACAAAGCAGCGCATGCACGTTCGAGCGCATAACGCGCTTCGCATGCGGTGTCGAAACTGACTGCGTTCATCGACAGCAGCAGTGTCGAGGTTGTGACTTGTTGGGAATAGGCGTCCTCAAAACTCAGTCGGTTCACAAACGCACCACCCGATGCCCCGCGTTGCGTGCGGATAAGGGACTGCGCTGCTAGACGTTTCAATGCTTCGCGAACCGTAGGCCGTGATACTTTGAACTGATCGGCCAACTCAGATTCTGAGGGCAGACGCTCATCTACGATCAGCCGACCCGAGATAATTGCGTCCCGGATCGCCTGAGCAATTTGAGCGGATAGATCTGCAGTACTCTGAGGGTCGATTTTCATGGTTGTTTTCGGCGATGCGTAATTTTTATTTGTCTGACATTTAAAAGTCTGACATTTGAAAAGCAAGAGAGTTGAGTCGGGAGGAGCAAGTGAGTCGCTCAATTTTCCGCAGCGCGCTTTGGTTGGGCTTCTACATCACGATCCTTTGGTCGTGGTGGATGATGGTCTCGATGAGCCGCGATATGGACGTGGACTGGATCGGTCGACCTGGACCGATGGGTCAGGCGATGGCGGCCATGGATCCGCGTATGGACATGTATATGCCCATGGCCGAGTTCGGCCCACTTTTCTGGATGTGGGCGATCATGATGGCGGCCATGATGCTGCCGACTTTGGTGCCAACGTTGCGCAGTTATGATGATCTGATCCGCAGCGCGAACGGTACGCGGGCAGGGTGGCTGGGCGTTCTATCCGGATACTTCATAGTTTGGGTGGGCTTTGCTGTGCTGATCACTGGCCTGCAATTGGCGCTGCTGTTTGGCGGCGCGGTCGATATGTTGGGAATCGCTAAATCGCCATATCTGGCCGCCGGCCTGTTGATCGCCGTGGGTGCCTTTCAGTTTTCTCGGGTGAAAGAAGTCTGCCACGGTGTTTGCCATGCACCGATGACGTATTTTCTGGGCCACTGGAAAACCGGATTCGGCGGCGGTGTACGCATGGGCGTCGGACTGGGTGCGTTCTGTGTCGGTTGCTGCTGGGGCTTCATGGCGTTGGGCTTTGTCGGCGGCGTCATGAGCCTGCTCTGGATGGGGCTGGCGACCCTGTTCATGGTATTGGAAAAACTTCCCCAGATCGGGCACGCCGTGACCCGTCCTATGGGATTCGTCTTGATTGCGGGTGGTTTTGCACTGCTCGCTCATCACATTGTTTACGGAGGATAAGCCGATGGCTAAAAACAGAAAACCGGATGCAGACAAGCTGCCGGTCAGTCAAAGAATTGACAGCCGGATGCCAAATCCCAAGCGGCGTGAGATGAGCCCGACCGATTGGGCGGTTAAGGGTGAACTGATCCTGAACTGTTCGTGTGACGTATTCTGCCCATGCGTGGTTTCGCTGGGTGCACACCCTCCGACCGAAGGGCATTGCCACGCGTGGATGGGTATCGCGATCGACGAAGGCCACTACGAAGGCGAAGATTTGTCCGGACTGAATGTGGGCCTGTTGGTTGATATCCCCGGACGCATGGGCGAAGGCCAGTGGAAAGTCGCGGCTTATGTGGATGAACGTGCCAGCGGCAAGGCTTATAATGGACTGTTGCAGATATTCAGCGGTCAGGCAGGTGGCACAACCGGGCTGTTCACTATGTTGGTCAGCGAGATCATAGGGGCTGAACGTGCACCGATTCAAATCGAAAGGGACGGCACCAAACGCCGGATCATGATAGGGCGCAAGATTCAGGGTGAGATCGAAATGCTTGCGGGCAAAGACCCAGAGCATCCGGTGATGGTTTCAAATTCGAAATACTGGATGGGGCCGGACATCATTGTTGCAAAAGGCACGAAATCCAAGGTGCGCGACTATGGTCGCGTATGGGACTTCGGCGGCAAGTCAGCCGAGATCTGCCCGATTGACTGGCACGGGCCTAAGTAATGATAACCGGTGCCTATGCCCGTGAAATGGCGCGATATAACCACTGGCAAAACAACCAGTTAAAGAGCTTTCTCAAAGCCCTTTCAGACGAAGAATTGGCACGGGATCGCGGCGCTTTTTTCGGGTCGATCATGGGAACTGCCAATCATCTGCTATGGGGGGATTGGATCTGGATTTCCCGGTTTGACAAGGGACCGGGACCAGGTGGCGGCATTCCTGAGAGTGTCTCGATCTGCACTGGCATGGCCGACTGGCTGCCGCTGCGCGATACGATTGACGCCCGTATTGCGAGATGGGCCAATACGTTGGGGGATGATGTCCTGAGCGGTTCGTTCACGTGGTACTCGGCTGCAAAAGAGAACGACGTAACAAAGTCTTACGGGCAATGCGTCATTCATATGTTCAATCATCAGACACATCATCGCGGACAATTGCACCAAATGCTGACCGAGGCTGGTTCGCAGGCACCTGTCAGCGATCTTGTCTTTCTGCCAGAGGATTTCTGACATGGCAGTCATCTCACCGAACCGGCGCGTGCGCAAAACCCCATTCACTCCGGGCGTCGAGGCCGAAGGCGTCACAGGGTATACCGTTTATAATCACATGCTGCTTGCGACGGTTTTTGAAAGCATCGAGGCTGATGCGGCGCATCTGAAACAGCATGTTCAGGTCTGGGATGTCTCGTGTGAGCGGCAGGTACAGATCAAAGGCCCGGATGCGTTGCGGCTGATGAAGATGCTCAGCCCGCGCGATATGGACAAAATGCAGGCGAACCAGTGCTATTATGTGCCGATAGTAGATCACAATGGCGGCATGCTGAATGATCCTGTTGCGATCAAACTGACGGATGATCACTATTGGTTGTCGGTTGCCGATGGTGACCTTTGGCAATTTGCTCTGGGAATCGTGATTGCGCTGGGGCTGGATGTCGATATTTCTGAGCCGGATGTGTCGCCCTTGGCGGTACAAGGCCCCAAGGCGGACGAGCTGATGACGCGCGTCTTTGGTGATGAAGTCAGGGATATAAAGTTCTTTCGATACAAACGGTTGGCGTTTGAAGATACATCATTCGTCGTCGCCCGGTCTGGCTGGTCAAAACAAGGCGGGTTCGAGATATACGTCGAAGGTTCGGATTATGGCATGCCGCTATGGGACATGCTGTTTTCCAATGGCCGCGATCTGAACGTGCGGGCAGGTTGCCCAAACGGGATTGAGCGTGTTGAAAGCGGTCTGTTGAGTTTCGGGTCGGACATGCGGCGGGAGAATACGCCCTATGAATGCGGGCTAGCACGGTTCTGCAATTCTCCGCTGGATTATATCGGCAAAGCCGCTTTGGCGGATCAGGCGAAAAACGGTCCACCCCGGCAGATCCGTCCGCTTGTTATTGAAGGTGAGATCGGACCGTGCACCGAATCTTGGCCGCTGATGGCCGCGGGCCGGCAGGTCGGGCAGGTGGCTTCGGCTGCGTATTCACCCGAGTTTGGAGTGAATGTAGCCATTGGAATGGTCGACCGGTCCCATTGGGCGCCAGGTACGCGGATTGAATTGATGACCGAACATGGAATGCGATGGGCCGAGGTGCAGGAAAAATTCTGGCGCTAAGCCCTTGTTTCAGGAACACAGCCGATTGAGGCAATAGAAGGAGTAAGTTCATGTTTAATGCACTTGTCGTTGAAAAAGATGAAGAAAGTGGCCTCGCAAGCGCTTCGGTGAAGCAGATTTCTCTGGATACGCTGCCGGATGGAGAAGTGACGATCGCCGTTGAATATTCAACGGTGAACTACAAGGACGGCCTGTGCATGTCGCCCAAAGGCGGTGGTCTGGTGCGTAGCTATCCTCATATTCCGGGCATCGATTATGCGGGCACGATCGAGCAGTCCTCGGATGCACGCTACAAACCTGGCGACAAGGTCGTGCTGACGGGCTGGCGCGTAGGTGAAGCGCATTGGGGCGGCTATTCACAAAAAGCAAACGCGCGGGCAGATTGGCTGGTGCCGTTGCCGGATGGGTTGGATACACGGCAGGCGATGGCAGTTGGCACTGCCGGGTTCACCGCTATGCTGGCCGTCATGGCGCTGGAGGATCAAGGTTTGCAGCCGGGTCATGGCCCGGTGTTGGTCACAGGTGCCGCAGGAGGTGTCGGCTCGGTCGCGACGGCCATTTTGGCCCATCTGGGCTATGAGGTTGCAGCTGTGACCGGGCGTCCTGAAACCGAAGAATACCTGAAATCACTGGGTGCAACCACAATTGTCCCGCGTGACGAGTTGAACGAGACCACCAAGCGTCCGCTGGAAAGTGAAACTTGGTCCGGATGTGTTGATGCGGTGGGCGGAGCGATGCTTGCCCGCGTGCTGGGGCAGATGAAGTATGGGGCCTCGGTAGCTGCGGTTGGCCTTGCCGGTGGTGCGGCGCTGCCCGCAACCGTGATCCCATTCCTGCTGCGCGGTGTTAATCTGTTGGGCATCGACAGCGTGATGCAGCCATACGACAACCGGGTCCGAGCCTGGAAGCGTATCGCGACCGATTTGCCCATGGATAAGCTTGAGGCGATGGTCCATGCAGCAACCCTTTCTGATCTGCCCCAGTTGGGAGCGGACATTCTGCAAGGTCAGGTAAAAGGGCGCGTCGTGGTCAACGTGAACGCTTGATAGACAAAACAGACAACGGTTCGGCCGGAGCATGCATCCGGCCGAACCAATTGTCGGGAATGAGGCCGAAATGCCGGAAACAGTTCTGGCCATTGCCACATTTCGTGACCATGATTGCTATACATCCCATTTGTGATGGCTTAAGACCCATCCGAACATCACCTGAAGACGGGGAGTGAGCAGCATGTCTGATGATTTCGAACTCGATACCGATGATCTGAAACGCCGCATGGACGGTGCCATGGCCAACCTCAGAACCGAATTCGCTTCGCTGCGGACCGGTCGTGCATCGGCTTCAATGCTTGAGCCCGTCATGGTCGATGCTTACGGCGCGATGACTCCGATCAATCAGGTTGGTACCGTGAACGTCCCTGAACCGCGCATGGTAACCGTGAATGTTTGGGACAAGGGCCTCGTCGGCAAAGTTGAAAAGGCCATTCGGGAAAGCGGTTTGGGTATTAACCCGCAACTGAATGGTACCATCATCATGCTGCCGATTCCCGAACTGAACGAAGAACGCCGTCGCGAGCTCGGCAAGGTCGCGGGTCAATATGCAGAAAGCGCACGGGTTTCGATCAGGAATGTGCGCCGTGATGGCATGGACCAGATCAAAAAGGCCAAGGCAGACGGCATGTCCGAGGACGATCAGAAATTCTGGGAAACCGAGGTTCAGGAGCTGACGGATACCATGATCAAATCCGTCGATGATGCGCTCGAGACCAAACAAGCCGAGATCATGCAGGTCTGAGCCTCGGATATGCCAAAGGATCCCGATACCTCTCCGATTGCAGGGCCGCGCCACGTTGCTATCATCATGGACGGCAACGGTCGCTGGGCACAGTCACGCGGGCGGCCTCGATTGTTTGGCCATCATGCAGGTGCGCGCCGCGTCCGTGAGGTGGTCGAGGCCTGCCCGGGTTTAGGGATCAAGTATCTGACAGTATTTGCGTTTTCGACTGAAAACTGGAAACGCACTCAGGTCGAAGTTGCAGGCCTGATGAGCTTGTTCCGCCGTTACATCGTCAAAGAGACCAAGACCTTGAAAGATAACGGCATTCGGGTCCGTTTCATTGGGGATAGAGTTCGGCTGGATGCCAAGTTGACCGAGCTGATGGATACGCTTGAACGCGAAACACAGAACAATGACCTGGTTCATCTAACCGTTGCCTTGAACTATGGCGGTCGTGACGAGGTGGCGCGCGCGACCAGACGTTTGGCACGTGACGTTGCCGATGGCATTCTGCGCCCCGAGGACGTGGACGAGGAAACTCTGCCCAAATATCTGGACACGCGCGTTCTGCCTGACCCCGATTTGGTGATCCGTACCAGTGGTGAAGCGCGGATTTCTAATTTCCTGCTGTGGCAGTCTGCCTATTCCGAGTACGAATTCATCGATACTTTGTGGCCTGATTTCACCGCTGCAGAACTCGAACGGCTGTGCCGCAACTATGGATCGCGTGAACGGCGGTTTGGAGCGGTCCCGGCATGAGTGATGGCCGATGGTCTGATCTGACTGCCCGGGTTTTGTCGGCTTCGGTTCTTGTGACTATTGCGGCAGTCGAAGTTTGGCTAGGCGGCCTGTGGTTTGAGATATTTATCGGCACCGTCTGCGGTCTGATGATATGGGAACTGATCCGGATGATCGACCCAGAACGTCAGGGTGTCGCGATTCAGCTGGCGATACTGACCGGGTTCGCCGTGGTCCTAAGCTATCATCTACCACCGCTATACAAGCTTCCATGTTTGGTGGCCCCGGCATTGGTAGGAGCAGGACAGATCAACCGTGCGCGCGGGATATACGTCCTGTTTGCCCTTTGGATCGCGATGTCGGGGCTGGGATTCATATCGATCCGAGAGAACCTGGGATTTGGATGGATGGTTTGGCTGATCCTTGTGGTCGTGGCCACGGATGTCGCCGGGTATTTTGTGGGCAAAACGCTTGGCGGACCTAAGTTTTGGCCCAGAGTTAGCCCCAAGAAGACATGGTCCGGTACGGTTGGAGGCTGGGTTGCTGCCGCGCTGGTCGGAACAGTTTTTGCGCACTATGCCGGTTTCGGCATTGCTTTTATCGTTGTCTCCGTTCTTGCCTCTATGGCCAGCCAGATCGGTGATATTGTTGAAAGCGCGACAAAACGTGGCTTTGGCGTTAAGGACAGCTCAAACCTTATACCCGGTCATGGCGGGTTTCTGGATCGGTTTGATGGGATGATGGGCGCGTCGGTCTTTGTGTTGCTCGCAGGGCTGTTTTACGCGCCCGGAGGTATGTGATGCGAAGGGTATCCATATTTGGTGCGACTGGTTCCATTGGCCAGAATACGATTGATCTGATCGCAAGAAATCCGAATGCCTATGACGTGGTCGCGTTGACCGGTGGACGCAACGTCGCGCAGCTTGCGCGCGATGCGGTGCGCCTGGATGCAGACGTGGCGGTGACTGCGTTTGATGACAAACTCGATGATCTGCGTGACGCATTGGCCGGCAGCGGAGTGCGAGCGGCTGCGGGGCAGGCCGCTCTGATCGAGGCCGGGGCGCGACCGGCGGATTGGGTGATGTCGGCGATTGTCGGTTCCGCAGGATTGGCTCCGGGGATCGAAGCGTTGAAACAAGGGGCGACACTCGCGCTTGCCAACAAGGAAACGCTGGTTTGTGCCGGGCCGCTGGTTCTGGAAACGGCTCGGGCGCATGGCGCCACGCTATTACCCGTGGATAGCGAACATTCGGCAGTTTTTCAGGCGCTTGTGGGCGAGGATATGACAAGCGTTGAACGGATCATTATCACCGCAAGCGGTGGAGCGTTCCGGGATTGGCCGCTTGGCGATCTGGACAAAGCAACTGTTGAACAGGCATCGAGTCATCCGAACTGGAACATGGGACAGCGGATTACGATCGACAGCGCATCTATGTTCAACAAGGCATTGGAAGTTATAGAAACCAAAGAATATTTTGGCGTTAACCCATCGAATATCGAAGTCCTCGTGCACCCCGAATCCATCGTTCACGCACTGGTCGGTTTTCAGGACGGCGCCTTGATGGCACATCTGGGGGCTCCGGATATGCGCCATGCCATCGGGTACGCGCTGCATTGGCCCGAACGGCGCGATTTACCTGTTGCGCGTCTGGATCTCGCGCAACTGGGTCAGTTGCGATTTCATGCACCGGATGAAGTGCGTTATCCGGCTTTGCGTCTTGCCCGCGAAGTGATGCAGCGCGGTGGCTTGTCCGGTGCGATCTTCAACGCCGCCAAAGAGCGCGCATTGGACCACTTTATAGAAAACCGGATACGTTTTTTGGATATGGCAGACACGGTGTCGGCCGTGTTGGAGCGTTTTGAGGCTTCAGACAGCCTGATTGATGCACCATTGACCCTTGATAATGTACAGCAAACGGACCATCTCGCACGTCAGTGGGTCGATGAAACCGTATTGGAACGAGCAGGATAGAACTTTTGGACATACTCTCTTTGATCCCGCAATTTGGCAATCTGCTCTACACGATAATAGCCTTTGTTATTGCGCTTTCAGTGATCGTCGCGGTGCACGAATACGGCCACTACATCGTTGGTCGGTGGTCTGGCATTCATGCCGAAGTGTTCTCGATCGGTTTCGGCCCGGTTCTATGGAGCCGTGTAGACAAGCGCGGCACTCGCTGGCAGGTCGCGCTGCTGCCATTTGGCGGTTATGTCAAATTCCTGGGGGATGCCAATGCCGCGTCCGGCAAGGACGTAGACGCGATGAGTGAGATCTCTGCACAAAACCCGGAAGAGCTGCGCCGCACCATGCACGGTGCCCCGCTTTGGGCGCGTGCGGTTACTGTTGCGGCAGGGCCGGTCTTTAATTTCGTGATGTCGATATTGGTGTTTGGCCTGATTTTCTGGTCGCAGGGTGTTTCCCGTGAACCTTTGACTGTTGGCGCACTGCAGCCGTTGCCTGGTACAATTCAGGGTTTGCAGGAGGGCGATGAGATTATCGCCATCGCAGGCATTCCAACACCGGATTTCGATGACGCAAGCAACTGGTCCGATTTCATCAATTCGCTGCCTGTAGAACCAGAGCTGGACTATACGGTTATCCGAGATGGAGAGACCACTGATGTCGTGGCACCTTGGCTCTTTCCACCGCTAATCCAACAGGTTACGCCGCGCAGTGCAGCGATGGACATACAGTTGCAGCAAGGCGACGTAATCACGGCGGTAGACGGTGATCCGATCTTTGCGTTCGAGCAGCTTAAGGAACATGTCGAAGGATCGAACGGGCGCGTATTGCTGCTGGATGTATGGCGCGACGGGGCGGATTTAGAATTTGCACTTGCGCCCCGACGCACCGACGAGCCGACGTCCGATGGTGGTTTCATCACCCATTGGCGCATCGGTATCGTAGGCGGCATGATGATCGATCCCGAAACCGTTCCAGCGGGCATTTGGGATTCGATCGAAGGTGGCGTGGTCCAAACCGGGCGCATCATCGAAGGCTCGCTGTCGGGAATGTGGCACATGATCACCGGAGCGATCAGCACCTGCAACATTTCCGGGCCGATCGGTATTGCCGAAACCTCGGGTGCTATGGCCAGCCAGGGGGCACAGAACTTCATCTTCTTCATCGCCGTATTGTCAACGGCGGTCGGGTTGCTGAACCTGTTCCCGATCCCAGCCTTGGATGGGGGGCATTTGCTATTCTACGCTTATGAAGCTGTGTCTGGCAGACCACCCAGTGACAAAGCGCTGAGGGTACTGATGGGGGTCGGTGTCACACTGATCCTGTCATTGATGCTTTTCTCGGTCAGTAATGATCTGTTCTGCTGATTAAGGCGATCTTGGCACCGTTCCGACGCAAAATTGCCGCAATTCAAGCCTATCTTATTGGGGTGCATCGATAAGTGTAGGCTTGAGTTCAATGACCAAGGCGTTTCAAAAATCCTATCAGAGTGTCAGTGTCCTGTTCCAGTTGAACTGGGATATGCTGCTTAGCTTTGCCGTGACCGCACTGGCCCTAGCTGTTGGTGGTTATCTGCTCGGTTTGTGATTCTCCAGAACATGTCTGACTTACATGCAACGGCCTGATGGGCCGTTTTTGCTTTTTCGTCTTTTGACATGGCCTCACAATCGGGCTACTCAGCAGCTAAAGGCTGAAAATTCTGGGTAGTGATAAAAATGACTGACAGCAGGCGCACGGGCACATACTGCGGCTCGCGGGGGCGGAAAAGCAACATTTTGTGGCAGGCACTAACGTTCTTTTTCCTTTTTGCTACACCGGGTTTACTGGTTCTGACGCAGCCCGCGCAGGCGCAATCCTACACCATCAACAGCTTCGAGGTTGAGGGCAATCGACGGATCGAGACTTCGACGATTATCGCCCGCACCGGAATCGAACCGGGGCAGACTGTTACGGCAGGACAATTGAATGATGCCTTCCAGCGTTTGCTTGACAGTGGTGTTTTTGAAACAGTCGAACTTACACCGCGTGGCAGTACGTTGGTCATCGCGGTCGAGGAATACCCGACCATCAACCAGATTAGCATCGAGGGCAATCGCCGCGTAAAAGATGATCTCCTGCTCGAAGCGATATCGTCCCAAACCCGCCGCGTATTCACGCCTCAACAGGCCGAAGCGGACGCTGACCTGATTGCCGAAGTATATTCGGCGCAGGGCCGCGTATCCGCGACGGTTATCCCGCGCATCATTCGTCGCAGCGATAACCGTGTCGATCTGGTGTTCGAAGTCGCCGAGGGAACGACAATCGAGGTCGAGCGAGTCAGTTTTGTAGGAAACCGCGCGTTTTCGGACCGTCGACTGCGCCGCGTGCTTGAAACAAAGCAGGCGAACATTCTGCGGACCTTCCTTCGCGGCGACACCTTCATTGCCGACAGAATCGAATTCGACAAACAGGTGATCCGTGATTTCTACCTGTCACGCGGTTATATCGATTTTCGCGTCAATAGTGCCAATGTCGAATTCACCCGCGAACGGGATGCATTCTTTCTGGTTATGAACGTCACAGAAGGACAGCGGTTCTCGTTCGGTCAGATTACGACCGTCAGTGAGATCCCGGGTGTGGACCCGGCGCCTTATCAGGCGGCTCTGAAAGTCAAACCAGGTGTTATTTACTCTCCGACGGTGCTTGAGAACTCGATCGCGCGGATGGAGCGTCTGGGGCTGAAAAACGGCGTTGATTTTCTGCGGGTCGAGCCCCGGGTAACGCGTAATCCCCGCGATCTGACATTGGATGTCCAGTTCGTGCTGACCCGTGGCCCGCGTATCTTTGTGGAACGCATCGATATCGAGGGGAACACAACCACCCTGGACCGTGTGATCCGCCGCCAATTCGATACCGTTGAAGGCGACCCCTTCAATCCCCGCGAAATCCGCCAGAGCGCCGAACGTATTCGCGCCTTGGGTTTCTTCTCGGTCGCTGATGTGGAAACCCGCGAGGGATCGTCGCCAAGCCAGGTTATCGTGGACGTGGATGTCGAAGAACAACCAACCGGTTCGTTGAGCCTGGGTGGTAGCTACTCGGTCTCGGACGGTTTCGGGATCGCAATCGGATTGAATGAATCGAACTTCCTCGGCCGCGGGCAAAACCTGGGTATCACGTTGTCGACAGCTCAGGATTCTGAGCAGTACGTTATCAACTTTACCGAGCCTTATCTGCTGGGCCGTAAGCTACGCTTTGATCTTGGGCTTGGTCTGGCCAGCACCAATTCGAGCTTTGCCAGCTACGACACAAAAACAGTGTTCTTCCGCCCACAGCTGAGCTACGCGATCGGTGAATTGTCGGCGCTGCGTCTTCGCTATGGTTGGGATCGCAGCGAAATGACCCAGCAGAGCAATGAGCGGAACGGCGCTGTCATCTCATCAGAGATCGATCAGGGGAAACGAACCAGCAGTTCTCTGGGTGTGTCCTACGTATACGATAGCCGTATTGGTGGCCTGAACCCCACAGCGGGCGTCCTGTTCGAAGTCGGCGTGGATGCTGCTGGTCTTGGCGGGGACAATGAATTCTTCAAAACCACGGCACGGGCGATAGCCCAAAAACGCGTCCTCAACGAAGAAGTCGTATTGCGCGCGACGCTTGAATTGGGTGCACTGAACTGGACCGGGGACGATTTCAGCCGCACGCTCGACCGGTTTGTTCTAGGTCCTAGCACATTCCGCGGGTTTGAGCCTGCTGGTATCGGGCCGCGTGACCTTTCGAACGGGCAGGACGATGCCATCGGCGGCAACTACTACTGGGTTGCTCGTTTCGAATCGGACTTCCCGCTGGGGCTGCCCGAAGAACTGGGGCTGCGTGGCGGCGTCTTCTACGATGTTGGCAACCTCTACAATCTCAACAACGTCAACACCGCTGGCGCTGATATTGTTGGTGAAAGCGGTTCGATCCGGCATGTTGTAGGGGTATCCGTACTGTGGGAAACACCGTTTGGTCCGCTTCGCTTCAACTTCTCGCAGGCCCTCAAGAAAGAGGACTTCGATAAAGAGCAAAGCTTTGACCTGACCGTTCAAGCCAGGTTCTGATCGCGAATGATCACCGAAGTTAAGAACATCCTGCAGGGCCCGCTAAGGGCCCTGTGCGTTTTGGTACTTGTAGCTGTAGCAATGCCGCTGGGTGCGCAGCAATTGGGCGTGCCACAAACAGACGTTCTGACAATCTCCAGTGAGCGTTTGTTTGCAGATTCCGCCTTTGGGCAGCGCGTCTTTCGCGAGATTGAAGCCGAAAGCACCCTTTTGGCTGAAGAAAACGAACGGATTGTGGCGCAGTTGAGCAAGGAAGAAAAAGATCTGACCGAAAAGAGGTCAGATCTTTCGGCGGACGAGTTTCGCCCGCTTGCCGAAGCTTTTGACGAGAAAGTTCAATCACACCGTGACGGCCAGCGCGCCAAACTGGACGCATTAGCGCGGCGCGGCGAAGAGGCGCGTGGTCAGTTTTTTGAAATGGCGCAACCGGTGCTGATCGAATTGCTGCGCGAATTTGGCGCCTCGATTGTGATCGAGCGGTCCAATGTGGTTCTAAGCACGGACGCCTCAGATATTACCAACGCTGCGATCGCCAGGATCGATGCCGCTATCGGCGACGGCGCTACACTTGAAAACAATAACAACGAATAGGCTGGCTTGCCCTTGGGTACGGGTATTGCTAACCACGCTTGAAAGAGACATCCAGAACAGGACATCCGCACCATGACCACGGAAACCAAGAGCGCCGACATTCAGCTGATTCAGCGTATATTGCCGCATCGCTATCCGTTTTTGTTGGTCGACAAGGTTGTGGATATCGATGGCTATCAATCAGCGGTGGGCATCAAGAATGTCACCATGAACGAGCCGCACTTTCAGGGCCATTTCCCCGGAACTCCGATCATGCCTGGCGTGACCATTGTCGAGGCGATGGCGCAGACTGCAGGGGTTATGCTGGGTGTCGGCATGGATGTAATCGACAGCGAGTTGCTGATCTATTTCATGAATATCGACAAATGCAAATTCCGCCGCAAGGTCGTACCTGGCGATGTTCTCGAAATGCATGTCGAAACTGTACGCGGTAAGAAAGGTGGCAAGATCTTCAAGTTCAGCGGCCGCGCGACAGTCGAGGGCGAGGTTGCTGCCGAAGCTGAATTTTCGGCCTATGTCGACTGGGACATGGAAAAAACAACATGAGCGGTATTCATCCCAGCGCCATTATCGAAGACGGTGCGCAGATCGGGCAGGGTTGTACGATTGGTCCATTCTGCCATATCGGTCCGCAGGTCCGTCTGGGCGATCGGGTCGAACTGAAATCCCATGTCGTAGTCACCGGCGATACGTCAATTGGTGATGACACAGTGATTTTCAGCTTTGCTGTTGTCGGGGAAATTCCGCAAGACAAGAAATTCGGTGGCGAGAACACGCGCCTTGAAATCGGTGAGCGCAACCGTATCCGCGAACACGTCACTATCAACACCGGCACGGATGGCGGCGGTGGTATCACCCGGATTGGCGATGACTGCTTACTGATGGCCGGTGTCCACGTGGCGCATGATGTACAAATCGGCAACCGGGTCATTCTGGTGAATCACGCTGGCGCGGCTGGTCACTGTATTATCGAGGATGACGTCATCGTTGGCGGAATTTCGGGCTTACATCAGTTCGTGCGCGTAGGTCGCGGTGCCATCATTGGCGCGCTTACGATGGTCCCGAATGATGTGATCCCATATGGGCTTGTTCAGGCGCCTCGGGGCGAGTTGGATGGCTTGAATCTGGTCGGTTTGAAACGGCGTGGTGTAACGCGTGAGGATATCTCGGCATTGCGCGCGGCCTTCAAGGAACTGTCAGAAGGAGACGGCACCTTCATGGATCGCGCCACCCGGCTGGGCGAGGATGCAGACAACGAATATGTGCGCCAGATCGTCGAATTTGTGACGGGGCAAACAGACCGTTCGTTCCTGACCCCGAGGAAGTAGGCCAATGCTGGCATTGATCGCAGGAACTGGCGCTTTACCAGACGAGGTGGTCACTTGTCTGCCAAACCGCCCGCTGATCTGCGCTCTGGAAGGGTTTGAGCCCGATACACTGACCACCGACTTGGTTTTTCCATTGGAGCAACTGGGTAGCTTCATCGCCGATCTCAAAGCCCGCGGCGTGACCGAGATTTGCATGGCAGGGGCAGTGCGTCGTCCGACTGTCAATCCAGCTCGCATTGATGCGGCGACGATGCCGCTGGTGCCGATCCTGCAAAAGGCCATCATGGCCGGTGACGACGGCGCATTGCGCGCGGTCATTGGTTTATTTGAGGATGCCGGTTTGACGGTCCGTGCGGCGCATGAGATCGCGCCGGATTTGCTGCCGCCGCTTGGCTCATTGACCGAAGCCCAGCCTTCTGAAGCGGATCACACCGACGCAGATCGAGCGGCAGGAATTCTGCGCAACATGGGGGCGGCGGATATCGGTCAGGCTTGCGTAGTACTGAAATCCCAAGCGTTGGCGATCGAGGGCATCTATGGCACCGCATGGATGCTGCAATCCTTGACTCAGCGCCCCGACGCGGGCGGTGGCATTCTGTACAAGGGTCCAAAACCAGATCAGGATCGCCGCGCAGATATGCCTGCCATCGGACCCGACACCGTTTCGGCGGCCGTCGCGGCGGGCCTGTCGGGCATTGTCATCGAAAAGGGCGGCGTCATTGTTTTGCAGCGCGACCGCGTGATTGATGAATGCAATCGCCTTGGTCTGTTTCTTTATGTCCGCGAGCGCACGGTCTGATGCGCGTATTTCTGGTCGCCGGTGAACCTTCGGGCGACCGTTTAGGGGCCGCGTTGATGGAAGGTCTGCGCACCCTTTTGCCAGAGGTGCAGTTTGATGGGGTTGGCGGGCCGCTAATGCAGGCGCAGGGGCTGACCAGCCGATTTCCCATGTCTGAACTCAGCATTATGGGGTTGGTCGAGGTTCTGCCCAAGTTCTTTCACCTAAAACGCCGTATCGCTGAGACTGCTCAGGCAGTTCTAGACACGAAGCCTGATGTACTGATCACTATCGACAGCCCGGATTTCTCGTTGCGTGTGGCTAAGCTGGTAAAGGCCTCCAGCGAGATTCGCACTGTCCACTACGTTGCCCCCAGCGTCTGGGCCTGGAGACCGGGGCGCGCAGACAAGATGGCGAAAGTAATCGATCACGTCCTTGCGCTGTTACCCTTTGAACCGCCTTATATGGAGCGGGCAGGGATGGAGTGTGACTTTGTCGGCCATCCGGTTGTGAACGAACCCATTGCGTCCGATCAGGATATCCAGCGATTCCGCGCGGCTCATGATCTCGGCGACGCCCCCGTTCTGTTGGCATTGCCCGGCTCTCGACGGGGTGAGGTCGAGCGGCTGGCTCCGATCTTTGGCGCTGCTTTGCAGGAATTTCTGAAAGACCGTCCCGGTATGCGCGTGGTCGTGCCCGCAGTTGCACATATGGTTGATGCGGTCGTCGAACAGGTTCGGAACTGGCCGGGGAATCCGATAGTTGTCGATCCGCGGGAATTGCCCTCGGACGACGCGCAAGCGCAGAAACGGGCAGCGTTTGCCGCAGCTGATATTGCATTGGCTGCATCCGGCACGGTCTCATTGGAACTGGCCGCGCAGGCAACACCGATGGTGATCGCCTATAACCTCAACTGGCTGACCACGCTGATCGCAAAACGAATGGTTAAGCTGGACACCGTCACACTGGTCAATCTGGTCTCGGAGACACACGCAGTACCCGAATGTCTGCTGGATGAATGCCAACCGGACAAGATCGCTTCGGCGTTGGAACAGGTGGCCGCCACCCCCGACGCCCAACATCAAGCCATGGCGACGACGATGGAGCGTCTTGGTCGCGGTGGCGAAGCACCGGGTTTGCGTGCGGCAAGGTCCGTTTTGGACAGAATGAAATCGTGATGCTGGATCATGTGATCTTTGCTGCTTCTGCCTTCATGGCGCAGGTTTTGACCAATCTCGACAACCTTGCAGCTCTTGTAGCGTTGATGATGGTGTCTGGTCCGCGCCGGACCGTTGCGGGGTTCCTGCTGGCGCAGATGTTAATCATCGCTGCCGCCTTATTGTTGGCCTTGGGTGTCGATGATGTGGTGCCACATTGGGCTGGATATCTGGGCGTGTTACCACTTGGCCTCGGGCTGATCGGAGTTATCCGTCAGTTCCGCGGATCGGAGACCGAGGAGGCCCCTCAAATATCCACGGGTGCTTCGACATTCGTCACCATGCTGCTGTTCATAAGTCTGTCGATGGACACGTTCGCTGTGCTTGCGCCGCTATTGGCCGACTCAGCCCCCAGCTATCGGATTGCGGGTGTCACCGGCGCGGTGGCCGCAGCGCTGACGCTGACCATGCTGGGGCTTTGGGGTGCACAATCCCCAATCATGACCGGCGGTTTCGCACGTCGGCTTGAGAAACTGGTGCCTTACGTGATGATTTGTGCCGGGATCTATATCCTCAGCAACTCGTGGACTGACGCGATTTAGTAACCGCGCCAGATCCAGCCGCCGCCAAAGATACGGCTGCTATCGGTTTCGTAGAACACACAAGCCTGACCCGGAGAGATACCTTCCTCGGGCGTCAGCAATTCAACCTCGGCTGTTGTGTCCGAAAGGGGTCGAATAATCGCCTCACGCGGGGGGCGGGTCGAGCGGACTTTGACCGAAACATGCCATTCGTTCTTTGACGTGAACGGTTCGTCACCCAGCCAATTGATCTCGCGCACGGGAACGGTTCTTGTGGCCAACATCTCTTTGGGGCCGACAACAACCTGTTTCTTGTCCACATCCAGCTTGACCACATACAAAGGTTCGCTGAGACCACCGATACCGAGCCCACGACGCTGACCGATCGTATAGTGAATCACCCCGTTATGCTGCGCCAGAACGCGGCCATCGGCGTGTACGATCTCACCGGGTTCTGCGGCTCCGGGGCGCAGTTTTTCGATCACGCTGGCATAGTTTCCGTTGGGCACAAAACAGATGTCCTGACTATCCGGCTTGTCTGCAACGGCCAGCCCATATTGTGCCGCCATCTCGCGCGTGGCGTCCTTGGAGGGCAGGTGGCCTAACGGGAAACGCAGGAAATCCAACTGTTCCGGTGTGGTCGAAAATAGGAAATAGGACTGATCGCGATTTGCATCCTCAGCACTATGCAATTCGGCCCCATTTGCGCCCATCTTGCGCTGAATATAATGGCCCGTGGCCATGCAGTCGGCCTCAAGGTCCTTGGCGGTCTCAAGCAAGTCCTTGAACTTTACCCGTTCATTGCAACGGATGCAGGGCACCGGAGTCGCGCCGGCAAGATAGCTGTCGGCGAATTCGTCGATTACAGCGTCCTTGAAGATATTTTCATAGTCCAAGACGTAGTGAGGGAACCCGCGTTCTTCCGCCACGCGACGCGCATCGTGGATGTCGATCCCCGCACAGCACGCGCCTTTCTTGGCCAACGCCGCACCGTGATCGTAAAGCTGCAGAGTAACACCTACGACATCATAGCCTTGATCAGCGAGATGGGCCGCCACAACAGAGCTGTCCACACCGCCAGACATGGCCACGACAACCCGCGTTTCCGAGGGTGGTTTGGCAAAGCCAAGCGAGTTCAGCGGGGTCTCGGTATCGAGGGCCATAGGCGGTTCCTGTCCGGGTTAAGAAAGACCGGCAGAATATAAGAAAATTCTAGACACTCTCAAGGGGCGGTTTCACGCCCTTTTAAGTAGGCTGGGTGCAGCTTTGTCGCAGCAGCAGAAGGTATGAGAGATGTATTTGCACAAAGTGGAAGGTCCAAGGTCGGTCACCCTACCGGACGGGAGCGTGCTGACACGCGCCGATTTGCCTCCTGCGGATACGCGGCGCTGGGTGGCGTCGCGCAAGGTGATCGTCGTGCGTGGTGTACTTTATGGGTTGATTTCGTTGTCCGAAGCCAAAAAGCGCTATGGCATCAGCGATGAAGAGTTCAACTCGTGGGTCTCAGCAGTTGCTGAGCACGGGATCGATGCGTTGAAGGTAACGGCCTTAAAAAAATATCGACAACTTAAAGGTGAAAGTGAATAAATGATTCAACGGTAACGTCAGATTAACCATTTTTATTCAGGCTCAAATCAGTTGAAGAATTTGACCTAAATTGGAGCAGTGAACATGCGCATACTTCTTGTCGAGGATGATCCAACCACGTCCAAAAGCATCGAACTGATGCTGACACACGCCAATCTCAACGTGTATGCGACGGACCTTGGCGAAGAAGGCATCGATCTGGCCAAGCTATATGATTACGACCTCATCCTGTTGGACTTGAATCTGCCGGATATGAACGGCCATGAAGTGTTGCGCCAACTGCGCATAGCACGAGTAGAGACACCGATCCTGATTCTGTCGGGCGCTGATGACACCGAAAGCAAGATCAAGGGATTTGGATTTGGAGCAGACGATTATCTGACCAAACCTTTCCATCGCGAAGAGCTGGTGGCGCGCATTCATGCGATTATCCGCCGCTCTAAGGGGCATTCTCAATCCGTGATTCACACCGGGCAGGTCGCCGTAAATCTGGATGCCAAAACCGTAGAGGTGAACGGAAAAACCGTACACCTGACAGGCAAGGAATATCAGATGCTGGAACTTCTGAGCCTGCGGAAAGGGACAACACTTACCAAAGAAATGTTCCTGAACCATCTCTACGGCGGCATGGATGAGCCCGAGCTCAAGATTATCGACGTCTTCATCTGCAAGTTACGCAAGAAACTCAGCAATGCGACCGGTGGTGAGAATTATATCGAGACGGTCTGGGGCCGTGGATATGTCCTGCGTGATCCGCAAGCCAACAACATGGGTGAAACCCGCATGGCCGTGGGCGCCTAATCTGATCTGATTGCTACCGTCAATGGTCCGGGGCGGTAAATCCACTCGCGTGTCAGCACAACACTGGACCTGACCATGGCCTCGTCCTATCACTGGTTTTCAAGACGATGTGACAGGGCGGGGCCATGAGCGATACCACAGCAATCGCAGATCTGACAGAAGATGAAGCACGGGAAGAATTGGCCCGGCTCGCCAACGAACTGCTGCGGGCAAACCAGCTTTATCACACTGAAGATGCACCAGAAATTTCGGATGCCGACTATGATGCTCTCAAGCGTCGCAATGCCGAGATCGAGGCGCGTTTCCCCGAACTGAAACGCTCCGACAGCCCTACTGAACAAGTGGGCGCACGCGTTTCAGACGGGTTTGCAAAAGTGACCCACGCCGTGCGTATGATGTCACTGGGCAATGCGTTTGATGACACGGATGTTGCCGATTTTGACCGCTCGATCCGCAAATATCTGGGACTGGGAGATGAGGCACCGCTCGCCTATACAGCTGAGCCCAAAATCGACGGCCTGTCATTATCCCTGCGGTATGAGCAGGGTGAACTGATGCAGGCTGCAACACGTGGTGATGGTGAGACCGGTGAAAACGTTACCGCAAATGCGCGTACGCTTTCCGATATTCCACACCGAATTGAGGGTGCACCAGACGTTCTTGAGGTTCGCGGCGAGGTCTACATGTCTCACCATGATTTCGAGGCTTTGAACGCACGTCAGGTCGAAACAGGTGGAAAGACCTTTGCAAATCCGCGCAACGCTGCGGCTGGTTCGCTCCGTCAACTGGATTCCGAAATAACACGATCTCGCCCGCTGAAATTCTTTGCCTACGCCTGGGGTGAATTGTCTGCACCGCTAGCTGAGACTCAGATGGATGCAATTGATCGCCTCAAAACCTTGGGGTTCCAGGTCAATGCGCTGACAAGGCGTTGCTCAACGACTAATGAGATGTTGGAACATTACCGTCAGATTGAAGCTCAGCGCGCGACCTTGGGCTATGACATTGATGGGGTCGTATACAAGGTCGATGATCTGAGTCTGCAGGCCCGGCTGGGTTTCCGATCTACCACGCCCCGCTGGGCGATTGCGCACAAGTTTCCTGCCGAACTGGCTTGGACGCGGCTTGTAGCCATCGACATTCAGGTGGGCCGTACCGGCGCGCTTAGCCCGGTAGCGCGGCTGCATCCGGTAACCGTTGGCGGGGTAGTTGTTTCGAACGCGACCCTACACAATGAAGATTATATTGCAGGGCGGGACGCCAAAGGCGGAGTCATTCGTGAGGGCAAGGATATTCGCGTTGGAGATTGGGTTCAGGTCTATCGGGCCGGGGATGTGATCCCGAAAATCTCGGATGTTGATCTGTCGAAACGACCCGATGATGCGCGGCCCTTCGCTTTCCCGACGACATGCCCGGAATGTGACAGCGACGCGATCCGGGAAGAGGGGGATGCGGTCCGCCGCTGCACAGGGGGGCTGATATGTCCCGCTCAGGCGGTTGAAAAACTCAAACATTTCGTATCGCGCAAGGCGTTCGATATCGAAGGGCTTGGCGCAAAACAAATCGAGATGTTTTATGGCGATCCTCTTCTGCCAATAAACACACCCGCTGATATATTTACGTTGAAAGATCGCGACACCGAAAACCTGGCCCGGTTGAAAAACCGCGACGGCTGGGGCGAGACATCGGCAAGCAACCTGTTTGCAGCGATCGATGACAAGCGAACCATACCGTTTGCCCGTCTGTTGTTCGCTCTGGGGATTCGTCATGTGGGCGAAGTTGGTGCACGAGATTTGGCGTTGTTTTATCGGGAATGGGATGTAATGGCGGCCTCCATTGATACGGCCCGGCCTGCCGCGCTTGCGCAGCGTGCAGCCGATGAAGCGGAAGACGCCGAGAGAATCGCGGCTACTGCAGAAGCGAGACGCGCGAAAGTTAAAGAAGTTCGGGACGCGGCTTTCGCGCGAATGGATGTTTCGACAGATGCCGCGAGCGCCTGGGCTGATCTGATTGGTATCGACGGAATCGGCGCCACGCTCGGGTTGTCACTATCTGATGCGTTTGCCAATTCGGAGGAACGCCAAGCATTTGATGATCTGCGTAAACATCTGACGGTTGTTCCACCAGAGGCTCCTGCGTCAGACAGTCCAGTCGCAGGAAAAACCGTCGTGTTTACAGGAACGCTTGAAAAGATGACACGCGCCGAGGCCAAGGCCCGCGCCGAAGCGTTAGGGGCCAAAGTATCCGGCTCGGTCAGTCAGAAAACTGATTTGCTCGTGGCGGGCCCGGGCGCAGGGTCCAAGGCGAAAAAAGCGGCTGATCTGGGCATCGAAACCTTGGATGAAGATAGCTGGCTTCAACTGATTGGCGATCTATGAGCGGCAGGCCTGAACAGCTCTTTCCGCTGTTTGCGGGTCTTGAAACACTAGATGGTGTGGGGCCGAAGACCGCGCAGCTTCTGGGCCAATTAGGGATCGATTCACCGCGCGATGTATTGTTTTCGCTACCCTATGCGGTGATTGACCGGCGGCGACGCGATACGATTCAGGGCGCCGACCTTCCGACGACTCTGACTGTTGAGGTGACAATCGGCGCGCATCGAGCACCGCGGAACAAAGGGGGCGCATATCGCATTCATGTTGAAGACAGTCAGGCGGATTTCCAACTGGTGTTTTTTCATGCCCGAGGGGACTATCTGAAGAAGCTGTTGCCGGAGGGCGCACGCCGGGTGGTATCGGGAAAGCTTGAGCTGTTCGATGGCATGGCTCAGATGGTACACCCCGATCATATGGTAGCGCCTGAAAACGCAGGCGAATTGCCCGAGTTTGAGCCGGTTTATCATCTGACTCAGGGTGTGACGCAAAAAACTGCCTATAAAGCTGCTCAAAGTGCGTTGGCGCGAGTACCTGCATTGGCCGAATGGGCCGACCCCGCTCAGGTGGCACAACAGAATTGGCCAGATTGGACAACTGCTGTTCACGCGGCGCATCACCCACAAGGGGCGGACGACGTAGCACCTTTTGCGCCTGCGCGGGAACGTCTGGCTTACGATGAGCTGCTCGCACATCAACTGACGCTGGCCCTGGCACGACAGCGTGAGCGTAAAGCGCGAGGGATCGTCAGTCTCGGCACCGGTGCTTTGCAATCCAAGGTGCTGGCAAGCCTTCCATATCGACCAACCGGAGCGCAGACACGCGCGATCGAGGAAATCTCGGCAGATATGGCCGCTGAGACGCGGATGAACCGGTTGCTTCAGGGCGATGTGGGGGCAGGAAAGACTCTGGTAGCATTTGTTTCGCTGCTTATAGCCGTCGAAGCTGGCGGGCAGGGGGTGATGATGGCCCCTACCGAAATCCTTGCCCGGCAGCATCTTGAAGGGCTGCGTCCGTTGGCAGAAGAAGCCGGAGTTGTGCTGGAAATCCTGACCGGGCGCGACAAGGGGGCTGAGCGTCGAGCGAAGCTGGCTGCGCTGAAGCAGGGAGATATTCAGATATTGGTCGGAACCCACGCGGTGTTTCAGGACGATGTTGAATTCAAAGCCCTAAGGCTGGCCATCGTTGATGAGCAGCACCGTTTTGGCGTCCGCCAACGCATGGAGCTGTCCGAAAAGGGCCAACGCGCTGATGTGCTGGTGATGACCGCTACGCCCATCCCGCGCAGTTTGGCGCTTGCGCAGTACGGCGATATGGACGTCTCGGTGCTGGATGAAAAGCCGCCGGGTCGTAAACCGATCAAGACCGCAGTCGTCAGCACGCGACGCATGGACGAAGTTGTGGCCCATCTGCGCGGTGCGATTGATGCAGGCAAACAATGCTATTGGGTGTGCCCATTAGTCGATGAATCCGAGGTCTCGGACCTGACTGCAGCTGAAGAGCGTTTCAAAAGGTTGCGCGCGATCTTGGGGGACGATGTGGTGGGTCTGGTACACGGCCAAATGCCGCCCGCCGATAAAGACGCGGCAATGGCGGTGTTTCAGAGTGGTAAGACCAAAGTCCTTGTCGCTACTACGGTGATCGAGGTTGGGGTGAACGTGCCCAACGCCACGATCATGGTGATTGAGCGGGCAGAGATTTTTGGTCTGGCGCAGTTGCATCAGCTTAGGGGCCGAGTTGGACGTGGTGAAGATGCCTCAACCTGTTTGTTGATGTATCAGCCACCGCTTAGCGAGGGTGGTCGCAAACGGCTGGAGGTACTCCGAGAAACTGAAGACGGCTTCCGCATTGCCGAGACCGATCTGCAGATGCGCGGTGCGGGTGACTTGATCGGAACCGCACAATCTGGCCTGCCAAAGTTCCGGATAGCTGATCTTGAAAGGCAAGCTGGGCTGATGGCGGTGGCGCAATCAGATGCGCGCGCTTTGCTGTCCGCAGACCCCAAATTGACCTCGGATCGGGGGCAGGCTGCGCGTGTTCTTCTGTGGCTTATGAAGCAGGATCAGGCGATCCGTTTGATATCAGTGGGTTAGACCGAAAATCCCACTAAGTTCACAAATGTTCTCAAAAAGTTCTTTACCGACTCGTTAAAATATGAGAACAAAAGGTCAACAAAGGATTAAACCTGACCGGAGGTGAGACCATGCTGAGCCAGATCAAAACTGCCTTTACCCGTTCACAATCCACGATTTTGCAGGATGCAGCGGGCGCGGTTTCACTGGTTGTGATGCTGGTGGTTGCCCTTCACCTGCCAACCGGGTTCTAAGCCTTTCTGCCTGCGATCTCGTGCCGATCACACCGCGCTTGTCTCCCCGTCATAGTCAAGGGTGACCTGCCTGTCCCATTTCCCTTGAAGGGGCCTGCCTCGGCCCCGTGCGGTGATCCGGACTCTACATGAGAAACGCATGACTTGCCGCCGCCCTTTCCGCCCGGAAGGTGCGGCGGTTCTTTTTTACAGCTGTCCGGTTTTGATGATTTCGATCGTGGCGGATAGAACTGAATTTACGGCGACAGATGCAAGGATCATCCCCATCACGCGGCTGATGATCGCTGCGCCGGAATGCCCGATCAACCGAATGATCGGCTCGGCCAGCAGCATCAGCACAAACGCTATGGCTATAACGACCAGCATAACCAGTGCAGTGATGCTCTGATCGGCAACGCTGTATCGGTTGTTGTCCGTTAGAACCACTATCGCCAGCATCGCGCCCGGTGACGCAAGCGAAGGGACGGCCAAAGGGAAAATGGCCGGATTGGTCTTGTGCATTTTGTCGTCCAGGTCTTCTTCGGCCTGGCGCTGCTCGATCACCTGTTTGCTTTCGCCAAAGATCATGGTCAGAGCGAAGAGAAACAGAATAATTCCGCCTGCAACCTGAAACGAGTTAAGGCCGATATCCAAAGCCTCGATCACAAGTTGCCCAAAGATCAGAAAGAACAGCAGAATGCCTGCGCTGACCAACGCGGCCAGTAAAGCAGTTTTACGACGCGCACCCGTCGCGATTCCAGCAGTGACAGCGATAAAGACGGGGATGGTGCCGATCGGGTCGATCACGACCCAGAGCGTCACAAAATGTTCCAGCAAATTGTTCACGTTAGCCCCCCCCAATCATTGGGGGCACCCTATACGGCTTTGTATGGAAAAGCCAATCAGGCGCAGTTGGCTTGTTCGGCCTGCTCCATCGCCTCGGCGGTCGCGTCAAGCGCCAGCAGGATTGACGCGTGGCGGTTCTTGTAGTCCCGCGCGGGCATCAGGACTTCGAGTCCGTCAAAGGGCGCCTCGGGGGCAGGGCCGTCTTTTTTCAGCATTGCGGAAAGCTGATCACGTGCGGTTTCGACCTGCGACCGCGTCGCCCCGATCACGGCGCTGCCTACGATCGAAGCCGAGGCCTGACCCAACGCACAGGCCTTGACGTCTTGCCCAAAGTCCACGATCCGCCCATCTTCAAGCTTGACGTCTACAGTCACGGTCGATCCACACAAAGGGGCTCGTTTCTTTACCGTCGCATCGGGATTATCCAAGCGATCCAGATGCGGAATATCCGCAGCTAGCGCCAAGATGCGTCCGGAATAGAGCTTGATCAGATCGGTTTCGCCGCTCATGGCTTTCCCTCGTTGTCCATTCCCCATACATAATGGCGGGATTCTGGGATGCAAAAGGTTTTTGCGATGGCTGACGCAGTCTTGTTCGATCCGTCGACACTGAAATTCAACGAGGCGGGTTTGATCCCCGCGATCGCACAGGACGAAGCGACGGGCGAGGTTCTGATGATGGCCTGGATGAATGCCCAATCCATCGAGCACACGTTGGAAACCGGACGGGTTACGTATTGGTCGCGGTCACGACAGGCGTTCTGGATCAAGGGCGAAAGCTCAGGCCACTTGCAGGCCCTGGTGGATTTTCGCGTCGATTGCGACAGGGATTGCCTGCTGGTTGTGGTGAACCAAACGGGGCCAGCCTGTCACACCAACCGGCGAAGTTGTTTCTACACGGCCGTCCGCGATGGGACCGAAGTCGAACTCATGAAGCCGATGGAATAGTGGGGCCTCTGATGGTGGTCAGGTCAAATGTCCACCATCTTTCTGATTTCAGCAGGAGATGCTCCTTGTTCGCGATAAAGCGAGATGGCGCGTGCGTCGTCACGTTTTGCGAGGCGTTTGCCGTTGTTGTCCCGGATCAGACGGTGATGATGATAAACAGGTGTCGGCAAACCAAGCAGCCCTTGTAAAAGGACATGTATCTGCGTGGCATCGAACAAATCCTCGCCCCGGACCACATGGGAGATGTTCTGATCCGCATCATCAACCACGACGGACAGGTGATACGAACTGCCCATATTGCGCCGAACGAGAATGATGTCGCCAACCGCGTTCATGAGGTTGTGCGCATCAAGCTCATGCGTTCCCAAATACTTCGCACCAGTTTCACAAAATCCACGAAGTTCGGATGCCTTGATTGCCTTGTGCATGTTCAGGCGCAGAACATCCCCAGCTGAAGCATCCGACAAAGGGCGGTCGCGGCACGTGCCTGGATAGATGCGCCCGTCAGGTCCGAACTGGGGTACACCTTCCTGCGGAGCACCGGCCGCAGATTCGATATCGGCACGATTGCAGCTGCAAGGGTAGACAAGGCCCATGTTTTTCAGAATTTCCAATGCCTCTCTGTATCGCGGCAGCCTGTCCGACTGGCGCATCGCCGGGTGCGGCCAGCGCAGTCCAAGCCAGTGCAGGTCGTCGTAGATCTGGGTTTCCCAATGGGACCTGGATCGCGATTGATCAATATCTTCGATCCGTAAAAGAAATGATCCACCCGCAGCCCGTGCCTGATCAAACGCAAGAAGCGCGGAATAGGCATGCCCCAAATGCAGCGGACCTGTTGGCGATGGCGCAAAACGCGTTGTGAATGTCACGTTTTTTCAACAACATAAACGTCTGATTTCATGTCCATACCCGGTAGATGCGGACCGTATTCGCGGAATAACAGCCTTGCGTGACCCATGTCCAGCCAGTCGTTCAGCCGCCCGGTGTAGGTGCGGTCAGCCAAAGTGTGATCGTTGAAGGAAAACGCCAGATATCCGCCACGTGGCAGCGCGTTCATAAGTAGATCAAAGGTTTCAGGCGGCGCGGCACCAACGCCGATGACGCCAATGCATGTTATGGCTGAGTAAGCCTCGGCCTCAATGGGGTTGGGATCAGTAACTTCGAAGTTTATCAAGTTGCGATAAACCCCCTTGGCAGCGGCACCTTCCAGCATCTTTGGTGTTGGATCCATCCCATCGATGACACGAAAACCCGCCTTGCGAAGTGCTAAACCCGACAACCCGGTACCGCATCCGTAGTCCAGCACTGGCGCATCAGCATCTGAGACAAAGGATTTCAATGCTGCCGCAACACGGTCAGGGGTGACATATCCGTGCTCACCGACTTCATCATCGTATGAGGCCGCCCATTTTTGGTAGTGATCGTGCGTTTCCTGGGCAGAATTCAGATTGTATGTGTCTTTCAGAAACTTATCGCTCATACCTTACATGTTAGGCGCAGGCTGGGGGCGACGTCCAGTCAACACTGCTTTACCCAATCGCTCCAGACTTCTTTTGCGCGATCGGTATAGGCCTTGTAGCGGTCCTTGCGGCCTCGGCGCCCCCCCTTCAGGCCGTCGACCGGACGAAACAAACCGAAATTCACGTTCATCGGCTGGAAGGTCTTGGCTTCGGCGCCGCCCGTGATGTGGTGGATCAATGCGCCCATCGCACTGTCTTGCGGTACGTCGGGAAGGGATCGGCCTAGTATTTCGGCAGCGGCCAAACGGCCTGCCAAAAGGCCCATCGCTGCGCTTTCCACATACCCTTCCACCCCCGTGATTTGCCCCGCAAAACGAATATTTGGCCTAGACTTAAGCCGCATCTGCGCGTCCAGCAAAGTCGGAGAGTTGATGAAAGTATTGCGGTGAATGCCACCCAATCGCGCAAAGCTGGCATTTTCCAGACCCGGTATCATACGAAATACCTCGGTCTGCGCTCCGTACTTCATCTTGGTTTGAAAACCGACGATATTGAACAACGTGCCCAAGGCATTGTCGCGCCGCAATTGGACGACGGCATAAGGTTTTACGTCCGGTTGATGCGGATTTGTCAGGCCAACAGGTTTCATCGGGCCATGGCGTAAAGTTTCACGACCGCGCTCGGCCATAACCTCGATCGGCAGACAGCCGTCGAAATAACCAGCGGTCTCTCCCTCGTGGAATTCGGTCTTATCTGCAGCCAGCAGCGCATTAATGAAGGCTTCGTGCTGGTCACGATCCATCGGACAGTTGAGGTAGGCGGTGCGCTCTTCCTCAGTCTCGCCCTTATCGTAGCGTGACTGCATCCAGGCTTTGCTCATATCAATGCTGTCTGCATAGACGATGGGGGCGATCGCGTCGAAAAAGGCCAGCGCCTCGGCACCAGTCTCTGCGCGAATGGCTTCCCCCAATGCGGGCGAGGTCAACGGCCCGGTTGCAAAGATCCACTTTCCGTCTTGGGGTAGACTGGTAACTTCTTCCGCTGAGACCGAGACCCGTGGATGGGCCTTCAGCTTGGCAGTTACGGCTTCGGCAAAAGGATCACGGTCAACCGCAAGCGCGCCACCCGCAGGCAGGCGATGGCTATCTGCGGTCGTCATGATCAACCCGTTTGCCGCGCGCATTTCCCAATGCAGCAAGCCGACTGCATTCTGTTCATCATCATCCGATCGGAATGAGTTCGAACACACCATCTCGGCCAGATTGCCGGTCTGGTGTGCAAACGTGCCCACATTAGGACGCATTTCGTGGATCACAACATCCACGCCCATTTCCGCTGCCTGCCAGGCGGCCTCGGACCCGGCCATGCCGCCGCCCACGATATGCAATGTCTCTGTCATGTGCTGCCAAATAGGGCAGAGCAGCGCCATGCGCAATGCGCAGTAATCGCTTTAGTTCTGAGGGGGATTCTTGGGGTCGCCGCTGCGGGAATGTCAACGCCGGTGAGAGAAACCAGCTTGGAGGGACCTTCCGCCCACGGCGACCCAAAAGTATGGTCAGGCCTTGGCCTTGACCCAGCTTTGCCACAGTGTCGCCCTTTTGAAAAGTGAAAAAATGCGAACAGTCGGCAAAAAATGTATTAAATAATTGCGTTACTGGTGCCAATCAGGCGGGCGCTTTTCGATAAAGGCACTAATTCCTTCCTCAGTATTCCGGTCCATCATATTCTGTGCCATTACCTCGGCGGTATAATCGTATGCCTGATCAGTCCGCATTGTAATCTGTTGATAAAAAGCGGTTTTACCGATTTTTACCGCACTGCTGAGCTTGCCTGCCAACTTCTCGGCCAACGCATTGGTTTCATCTTCCAACAAGTTCTCGGGAACCGCTCGATTGATCAGACCCAGCTCAGCCGCGCGTTCGGCGGTGATAAAATCACCGGTCGTGAGCATTTCAAACGCCTGTTTCCGCGGTATATTCCGGCTGAGAGCCACCATCGGAGTGGAGCAGAACAAGCCGATATTGACACCATTTACGCCGAACCGTGTGCCCTCGGCCGCGATTGCCAGGTCACAGGTTGCTACAAGCTGACACCCTGCGGCAGTGGCGATCCCGTGCGCTTGGGCGATCACGGGTTGGGGCAGGGACTGAATGGACATCATCATCTTGGCACATCGGTCGAACAGATCCTGAAAATAGGAAAGCCCACCATCGGGTGCCTGCCGCCCCTGGGTCATCTGTTTCAGATCGTGCCCCGCGCAAAACGCTTTCCCCGCACCGGAAATAACAACAACACGAATCGACTTGTCTTCGCGCAGCGCATCGAACTCTGCCTGAAGGGCCGCCAGCATTTCATCGCTGAGGGCGTTCAACCGCTCAGGCGCGTTCATTCGAAGCCGTGCAATCGCACCTGTGTCGTGACGTTCCAGAATTGCCATCTTGCCCTCCCGCTGGCGTTCAGGCCAACTCTAGGCGGGCAGAGCGACGAGGGGAAGCATGTCATTAGCACTGAACAAGCAAGAATTGACGGAATACCTGGCGCAGGTGTTTCCACAGGTTCATAGCGACTTTGTCGTCGAGGATCTGACAGAAGCAAACATCACCATGCGCCTGAGGGTCGAAGACCGTCACCTACGCCCCGGAGGCACAGTATCTGGTCCGTCCATGTTCGGGCTGGCTGATGTCAGTGTATATGCAATGGTTTTGGCACGGAAAGGTCGGCAATCTCTGGCTGTCACCACCAACAGTTCTCTGGATTTCTTGCGCAAGCCGGAAGGCGGGGCGGACCTGATTGCCGAGTGTAAGTTGTTGAAATTAGGTAGAACGCTGGCTGTTGGGGATGTGCTGATTTACTCGGAAGGCTCTGACAAGCCCGTCGCGCGGGCCAGCATGACCTATTCGCTTCCTCCAGAAGGCTCAGCCGCTGCTGCCTTTGGGTAAAAAAAGGCCGGGGATAAACCCCGGCCAGGAAGAGGTCCCTTAGATGGGACTGGGGATAGTCTATTTCATCCAGAAATAGCGGCTGACTTCTGCATCTGCCCGATGGCGGGTCAGCCCGACATCGCGGAGCAGCCTGTCATCCAGCTTACCTAAGTTTACCCGGCTGCGGCGGCGTTGTTCCCATTGTGTGACCGACGCCGCAAACCGCACGGCCAGCGCGGCGATCAGCGGCAGCCGAGGGCTGTCGTTCAGCAGCAAGAGGGCGGGGTTGTGCATTGCGCGTGTCATCTTGGGTATCCTTTCAAATTGTATTGACACAAAGTAAAAATGTTCGGTACACTGCTTTGATACATTCAGCATTGTGTCGAAATCAAAGGAAGAATTGTAATGGATACAATTTGGCCAGAGGCGCTACCGAAATCCAAAGGTCCAAAATATACTCTGGTCGCTGACACGATCCGAAAAGCGATAGAAAACAAAACGCTGGAGGTTGGAAAGAAACTGCCTCCGGTGCGTGAGTTAGCGTATCGATTAAAGATTACACCAGGCACTGTCGCGCGCGCCTATACGATCCTGACCGACGAAGGTTTGCTACAAGCCGAGGTCGGGCGTGGTACATTTGTAGCCCCGCCGAGATCGCCCATTCTGGATGATGTCTGGTCGCGGCAGCTACATCTGAGGGACGACAAATATGAATCCAATGTCAGCCTGTTCAGCCCACGCTTGCCGGATGTGGGGCAGGTGACATTAATCCGCGAATGCCTTGAAAAGGTTGCAAAAGGCGATCCGCGGATGTTTATGAACTATCCGACCCGAGATGCCTACCTACCCGTGCGCCAGGTTGTGGCCGACTGGTTGTCAGATCTTCCTCTGGGCTCAATTAATGCAGATGACATTGTACTGACACATGGTGGGCAAAGTGGCATTTGCGTTGTGTTCCAGACCGTTCTGAAAGATCCAAAACCCATCGTGTTGGTTGAGGACTTGTCTTATGCCGGGTTCAGACGGGCAGGTGAGTTGATGCGCGCCGAGGTTGTCGGGGTAAAAATGGACAAATGGGGCATAAGCCCCGATGCGCTGGACCACATTCTCAGGCAAACGAAGGCGCAGGCGATCTGCGTCTCACCCGAAGTGCAGAACCCAACGGGCGGGCATTCACCTTTGGAGCGGCGCAAAGAAGTTGTCGAGATTGCGCGAAAGCATGAATTACAGATCATCGAAGACGATTGCTATCGCATGGGCGAGGCCCGCGCGCCCAGCTATCGTGCTTTGGCACCCGAACGGGGCTGGCATGTTTCGTCAATTTCGAAAACTCTAACACCAGCATTACGGGTAGGTTTCGCCATCGCACCGAAAGAGCAGAGCGTCGATCTGCGGCGTTCTGCAGAATACGGGTATTTCGGGCTCGCCCAGCCTTTGGCTGAGTTGACGCGGTTGCTGTTGGGACATCCAGAGGCGAGGCAACTTGCAAAAAACGTCCGTACCAAGATGGGCGAATATGTACGTGTGGCGGTAAACGCCCTGGGTGGCTTCGATCTAAACTGGGATTCGGAGATTCCCTTCGTCTGGCTTCATTTGCCTTCCGGTTGGCGGTCTGCTGCGTTCAGCCGGGCGGCCGAGCGGGAAGGTATTCAGCTGCGATCGGCCGATGAATTCGCGCTGCGGGATGGTCGCGCGCCAAATGCCGTTCGTATAGCGGTGAATGGGCATGTCTCGCTCGAGAAGTTCGAAGATGCCATGCTGCGTCTGCGCGCGCTGCTCGATAACCCACCCGAACAAATAAGCGTCTAGCCGCTATTGCACTGGGGCAGGGTCGCCAAAAAAGCCCGCCAAATGTGCAATCTTGCCATCGGCATCGAGACGAATGAAATCATGCCCGGTAACCATAATGGACCCATCGGAAGCAATCATATGCCAGGTGAAGTGGACTACATCATGGTGTGAATTCGGCTCACTGGTCAGCTCAACTCGGCCCTTTGTATCACTCAGAACCGCTCCGATATGGGCATTGAGTTGATCTCTGCCGGAAACTTCTGCAGTTGGATCGACGTAACGACCAGTTTGTGCAAAACACTGCTCAAGAAGGCTCAGTCGCCTTTCGGGATCGGTCGACTGCCATGCCGCACCATAGGCAGCGATAACCTGTTCCAATTCTTGCATAGCCACCTCCGACATTGGATGATCTTGGTTGAGTCTAGCTTAACTAAGCTACGCAAAATTGGATATGCCGAAGAAATTTTGGGGTAAAATAATACCTATTTTATAAGTTATTGTTATTGATAGATATATTATACTTTGCCTGTATTGACCTGCATAACTAGTAGGTCTAAACCCCCTCCATCGAATTCGGGCCGCTCCGCCAAGGGGCGGTCTTTCACATCAAACAGGACTATCCTGCCATGAAAACCTTTTCTGCAACACCTGCAGACATCGACAAGAAATGGATCCTGATCGACGCCGAGGGCGTTGTTCTGGGCCGTCTTGCCTCGATCGTCGCCATGCGCCTGCGTGGCAAGCACAAAGCGTCGTTCACACCCAACATGGACATGGGCGACAATGTCATCGTGATCAACGCTGACAAAATCCAGATGACCGGCAAGAAGCGCGAAGAGAACTTCTACTGGCACACTGGCCACCCGGGCGGCATCAAGTCGCGCACCAAGCAGCAGATCCTGGAAGGTGCACACCCCGAGCGCGTCGTGACCCAAGCGGTCAAGCGCATGCTGCCGGGCAACCGTCTGGCGCGTCAGCAGATGACCAACCTGCGCGTTTATGCTGGTGCCGAGCATCCTCATGAGGCGCAAGCGCCCGAAGTTCTGGACGTAAAGTCCATGAACAAGAAAAACACCCGGAGCTAATGACCGATGGCTGATCAGATCAATACTCTCGAAGAGCTGAGCGCCGTCGCAGGCGTTGAAACCGTGGCCGAAGAAGTTATCGTACGTGAACCCGTACGTGACGAGCTGGGTCGTTCCTACGCCACCGGCAAGCGTAAAGACGCTGTTGCCCGCGTCTGGATCAAGCCGGGTTCCGGCAAGGTCACCGTAAACGGCAAGGATCAGGACAAGTATTTTGCGCGTCCCGTTCTCCAGCTGATCCTGCGCCAGCCGTTCCAGGTTGCTGGTGTGGAAGGTGAGTTCGACGTTGTTGCAACCGTCAAAGGCGGTGGCCTGACCGGTCAGGCCGGTGCGGTCAAGCACGGCATCTCGAAAGCGCTGCAACTGTACGATCCGTCGCTGCGTGGCGCTCTGAAAGCCGCTGGCTTCCTGACCCGCGACAGTCGCGTTGTGGAACGTAAGAAATACGGTAAGCGCAAAGCGCGTCGTTCGTTCCAGTTCTCGAAGCGTTAATCGCTACGGATACCGAATTGGAAAGGGCTCGCAACTGCGAGCCCTTTTTCCTTGGTCGGTTTATTCTTCGTAAACCAGTTTCCACGCACCATTTTCGACGACGCTGACAAATACAGAGTCAGCACCCTGATGGTCATTGGGCCCATAGGTGATCTGGTTGCCGACCAACTCATCCATGTAATCCAGAGATTCCATCGCGGCAATGAAGCTATCATGCGTCAGATCAGGACCTGCAGCTTCAAGTGCTTTGACCATCATCTCGGCCGCTGAATAGCCCAGCATTGAAAATCCGACCGGGTCTTCGCCCGTAGCCTCTTTGTATTCAGCAATAAATGCTGCCGGGGCGGGCTCTTCGGCGCGCGCCCAGAGATCCAGCCACGAGGCCGCCGCATAGAAACCGTCGGTCACACCACCGGGCACCTGCGCCACCACGGTTAGGAAGCTGGCAGAGGTGCCGAGGAACTTCATGTCGGTCAGGCCCATTTTCTTGGCCGTTCCAACAACGGTGATTGCCTGACGCACGCCGAGCGCCATCGTGACGATGTCACAACCTTCTTCTTTAAGCTTGCTCAAGGACCCCACGAAATCCGTCTCGTCCGGTTTATGGGTGGTCTCAGCGCCGAAAGTGATGCCAGCCTCTTCGGCTCCCGCTTTGCTGCCTTCCAGAATTTCCTCACCGAAATCAGTAGGCAGGTACATGGTGCAAACGGTTTGCGATCCAAATTCACCGTTCAGATACTTCACCCCGATCCGAGCTTGATCGTAATAGGTCGAGAACGAGGTGAACTTGTTCTTCATCGGCTCTTGCAGCATTTGCCGCGCGGCGGTCAAGGGGGCGACATTAGGAATACCTTTCGGGTCCAGCAGCTTGAACCCAGCAACATTCATCGGCGTACCCAGCGACTGCAACATCGCGAAAACCTTGTCACGGTTCAGCAGCTTGTTATAGCCCTGCATCGCGCGTGGCATCTGATAGCCGTTATCCTCGACGACAAAGCGGATCTTGCGGCCATGCACGCCACCCTCGGCGTTGACGCGATCAAAGACCACATTTGCGCCTTTGGTGGCCGGAACGCCCACGGCAGCGAAGATGCCGCTGAGGTCGTTGACTGAGCCAATGACGATCTCGTCATCTGTCACGCCTTGTGTTTGCGCCCAGCTGATCGTGGCAGATGCAGTCAATGCCGTCGCTGCGGCAAGGCCCTTAAACAAGTGTTTCATACTTCTCCTCCCTGTTGGGTCGCCCCTTAACTAATTGTACATATCTTCAATGAGATGTGCGTGTTTCTTTTCCACCAGACCACGTTTGAGTTTCATAGTCGCCGTCAGCTCCTCATCTTCGGCAGTGAGCAACACGTCGATCAGCCGGAAATCCTTGATCTGTTCGACCCGCGCAAAGTCCTTATTGACCGCTGCGATTTCATTGCCGATCAACTCCGTCACTTCGGACGCAGCACAAAGGGAAGAAAAGTTCGAAAAGGGGATCTTGCGCTCTTGTGCGAATTTCTCAACGTTTTCCTGATCGATCATGATTAGCGCCGTCAGGTACTTGCGCCGATCCCCGATGATCACCGCGTCCGAGATATACTGGCTGAACTTCAACCCGCTCTCGATCTCTGCGGGCGTGACGTTCTTACCGCCCGCAGTAATGATGATGTCCTTGAGGCGCCCTGTGATGGTGACAAAGCCTTCCTCGTCGATATGCCCCATATCCCCAGTGCGCAGCCAGCCGTCACAGGTGAAGCTTTCGGCTGTTTTGGCATTGTTGCGCCAGTAGCCCTGAAAGACGTTCAGGCCTTTGACCTGAATTTCTCCGTCATCCGAGATGCGCAGGTCGTTGCCAGGAACAGGTTTCCCAATGGTGCCGATCTTGTTGGCCTCAAGCGTGTTCAGCGCTGCTATGCCGGCGGTTTCGGTCATACCGAAGCCCTCGACAATGGGCACACCAATTGCCCAATACCACCTGAGCAAATCGGGAGAGATCGGCGCTGCACCTGAGCCGCCTCGGCGGAGACGATCTAAGCCCAGCATCCGGCGCAGGTTGCGCAGAACAAGCCGATCCCAAAGCCAAAACTGCATAGCGATCGGTGCTGGAACAGGTTTGCCTGCAAGGATAAATTCAGCCCGCGCCATTCCAGACTTGAGCGCCTGTGCAAAGGCGAAACGCCCTGTGGGCGTTGCTTCTTTCGCCATGAACATGACCTGCGAGTAGATCTTCTCCCACACGCGAGGGACGGCAGTGAAGGTGGCGGGAGAGACCTCTTGCAGGTTGGAGAACACTGTCTCGGGGCTTTCAGCGAAATTCACAGTAGTCTTCATCGCAAGCGGGTAGTAGATCGACACGTCGCGTTCGAGGATATGACAGAGCGGCAAAAAACATAGCTGTTCGTCGGTTGATTGGGAGGGCAGGGAATGCGCCCCTGCCTCTATCGCGGCCATGATGTTCTCATGGCTTAGCATGGCGCCTTTGGGATTACCGGTGGTACCTGACGTATATATGAGCAGGGCGGTGTCTTGTGACGTGGTTTCAGCGATTTCTGCTTCGAATGCGCCGGGTTCATCGACCTCAGCCTGTTGCCCCAGAGCATACAAGTCCTCGATCATCATGCAACGCGGATGATCCAGGTCGTGCAGGCCTTCATCCTCAAGGATAATGACCTTGAGCAGATCGGACAGATCCGCCTCGACTTCGAGGAACTTGTCCAACTGCTCTTCATCTTCAACGATCAGAAACCGGCTGCCACTGTCATTGATCAGGTATTTTAACTGGCTGGCCGAATCTGTGGTGTAGACGCCCGAAGCAATCCCTCCGACACACTGGATGCCCATGTCGAACCACGCCCATTCCTTGCGGTCTTCGGACAGGATCGAGACAACCTCGCCACGTTGCAGACCCAGCTTGCGCAGGGCCAGCCCGATCCATTTGGCGTGTTGCCAGTAGTCGGCCCATGAGTAGGATTTCCAGATGCCGAAGTCCTTCTCGCGATGCGCCGTACGCTGTCCCAGTTCGGCACAGCGTTTCTGGAATAGCTCGCATATCGTGACACAGCCATCGACTCGCAGGGGTCTCTGACCGGGCGTAGCGTTGAACTGCACACCGTTGATACTGGTCTGAGGGGGCAGGGGGCTTGCGTCCATCCAGCTCACCTCCACGTCTTTTTGCGTTTCCAGCGACGGTTTTCTCGCGCGCCTTCTTCCTGAACGCCCAGATAGAAGTTCTGAATGTCCTCGGATTGCAGCAAGGTTTCAGCCGCACCATCCATAACGATCCGTCCGATCTCCATTACATAGCCATGATGGGCGAGTTCCAGTGCTGCATTAGCGTTCTGCTCGACCAGCATCATTGTCATGCTCTGTTCGTCATTCAGGCGTTTGAGAATGCCAAAAATCTCTTGCACCAGCAGCGGCGATAGGCCCAGCGAAGGCTCATCCAACAGCATGATACGCGGGTTAGCCATCAGGCCGCGCCCAATCGCCAGCATCTGCTGTTGCCCGCCGGATAGAGTGCCAGCCTCCTGATTGCGGCGGTCTTTCAACACAGGAAAGTAGGAAAACACCAGATCGCGGTCATGATCGATCTGTCCTTTATCCGACAGGGTATAAGCCCCAAGGTTCAGGTTCTCGTCGACGGTCAAAAGTGGAAAGACCTCGCGTCCCTCGGGCACATGGACGATGCCTTTTTGCACGACCTTGTGAGGTTCCGATCCCTGTATTTGCTGACCGTCAAATGTGATTGAACCTTTTTCGGGATCCATCACGCCTGAGATTGTTTTCATCAGCGTTGTCTTGCCCGCGCCATTTGCGCCCAGGATTGAAACGACCTGCCCTCGATGCACGTCCAATGACACGCCACGAATGGCCATGATCGGGCCATAAAAGCTTTCAACATTGCGAATGCTAAGGATCGGTTGGTTCATGAAGCTTTGCCCAAATAGGCCTCTACCACAGCAGGATGAGATTGAACTTCGGCTGGGGTTCCAAGGGCAAGCTTCGCTCCGTCGGCCATGGCAAGAACCCGGTCGGATACGCCCGAGACCAGACCCATATCATGCTCTACCATAAGCACGGTAATGCCCATCTGACGCCGGATGTCATCGATCCACCAACGCATATCTGTGGTCTCTTCCACCGATAGGCCCGAGGCGGGTTCATCCAACAGCAGGAGTTTTGGATCGGTGGCCAACGCTCGGGCGACTTCGACCACCTTACGCACGCCATAGGGTAAGCCCGAGATCATCTTGTCACGAAAGGCCTGGAGGTCGAGGAAGTCGATGATCTCTTCTACCTTTTCTCGGTTCTCGATCTCCTGCCTGCGAGCTGAGGGCGAGAACAGAATTTCCGAGATCAGATTGGTTTTGCGGTGCCGGTGGCGCCCGACCAGGAGGTTCTGCAAAACGGTCGCATGTTCGAACAGTTCAATGTTCTGGAACGTCCGCGCGACGCCATAGGCCGCGACACCCGAGGGCTTGATACGCAGCAGATCATGCCCGTCAAAGTGGATCGCACCTGCATAAGGATCATAGAAGCGCGAAATCAGGTTGAAGACCGTTGATTTGCCTGCGCCGTTGGGACCGACGATGGCGAACACCTCACCTTCTTGCACGTTGAAGGACAGATCATCCACAGCAGTCAGACCGCCGAATTTCAGGGTAACGTTTTCAAACTCCAGCAAGCTCATCTCAGACGCTCCGTCTTGAGATAGGACTTTTGTCTTTTGAACATGTACTTGCGGTAGAAGGGGAACAGTTCGAACCACGTCCGGATTTTTAGCCACCGACCATACAGACCCATCGGTTCGAACAGAATAAAGGCGATCAGGATCATGCCGAAGATGCCGAATTCGAGCCCCGGAATGGCGACCGTATTGCCGCCAAACAGGGCTGCTGCGTATTCTTTTGAAATCGACAGAAACTGCGGTAGGAAACCGATCACGATTGCGCCCAAAAACGCGCCATGGATCGAACCCAGACCTCCGATAACGATCATCATCAGCAATTGGATGGAAATTACGACACTGAAGGTCTCGTTATTGAACGCCCCAGAGAACATACCCATCAATGCGCCTGCTAGTCCGGTGACGGCGCAGGAGAGGGCGAAAGAGATCGTCTTGGTGCGCGCGATATCCACACCCATCGCCTGCGCTGAGACCTCAGAGTCTCGTACGGCGATGAAGCTGCGGCCCAAGGGCGCGCGCAATAGGTTGATATAGCCCAGTGTCACGATAACGGCGACGGCCAGCACCAGCCAGAAAAACGGGGCCGGGGTGGCCCAACGATCGACCAGATGTCCGAAGATTTCGACACCACCCAGATATTTACCCGCGACGCCTCCGGTGACGGGTTCGGCCAGAACGATGATGTCGTCCATGAGCACAGACAGAGCCAGGGTGAAGATCGCAAGATAGATGCCATGCAGGCGCAGGGCAGGAATAGCGACGGTCGCTCCGACGATGCCGGTCAACAGACCCGCCAGAGGGAAAGCGATGAGGAATGGTACTCCAGCCTCGATCAGGATGACATTGGCATAGCACCCAACGGCCAGAAAGGCGGCATGGCCAAGGCTGGCCTGCCCGGTGTGGCCGGTTAGGATCATCAAGCCCAAACCCGCGATGGCCCAGATCAGAACATTGGTCAGTTCGCCAAGATAAAAGTCATCCAACCACCACGGCGCAGCGGCTACGACCGCCAACAGGATCAGATAGAGGCTAAGCTGATAGCCATCCTTCCACGGGCGAATGTCCTGCATATAGTTTGTTTTGAAAACAATCCGCATGCGATCAGACCTTCTTGACCCGCACCTGGCTGAACAGCCCATGCGGTCGAAAGATCAGAACTGCCAGCAACAGCGCATAAGGCGCGATCTGACTGTACCCGGCTGCGATATAGCGGCTGGCAAAGGGCTCGATTACGCCGACGATTAGCCCGCCGGCCAAAGCGCCGGGCAGGCTGCCGAATCCGCCTATCACAGCTGCTGCAAATGCCTTGATTCCCAGAAGCCCAGTTGTGGGATCGACCGAGCCTTTGGCCGCGAACAAAATTCCGGCAATCCCAGCGACAACTCCGGCCAATGCCCAGATTAAGCCCTGAACCCGCTTGACCGGGATCCCCATGTAATAGGCCGCCAACTGGTTTTGAGACGCACCTTGCATGGCAAGCCCCAGCTTGGTCTTGCTGAAGAACACATAAAGACCCCAGGTCAGTAGGACGGTGACAACAATCACGGCCACGTCCTCCATCCCCAGCACAAGACCACCGAACCGGATTTCCTTACCAGCCAATGGGTTCTGCAGTGTTTGCGGCTCGTGCCCCCAGATCAGACCAGCTGCAAACCTGATCACAAAGCCCAAGGCGATGGTTAGGATCACGACGGCAGTCTGACTTTCGCCAAAGACGCGGCGGATGATCAGCCGATCGATCAGATACCCAAGTGCGCCCATAATCCCCAGTGAAATCGGTAGCGCCAGCCAGAAGGGCAGCCCCATATATTCCGTATTCGTAAGGCCAATAGTGACAAACGCACCCAGCATCATGAAATCGCCCTGCGCAAAATTCACTGCCTCGGTGGCTTTGTAAATCAGTACAAAGCCAAGGGCGATCAGGCCGTAGACACAACCATTCGCCAGCCCGCTAATCAGCAGCTGTGCGTTATCCAATCTCACCCTCCCTAAGCCGGTTAAGTCCGGCGCTTTGTTCTACTATGGAGTGATTATCACCTTCCCGTCACTCTTTTTCAGAGCATCCGCCAGATTTGGCAGCACTTCTCGTAGCGAAAGCCGTGCGGAAACATCTGTGCGCCAGCGCCCATCTGCAAATCGCGCCTGCACTTCGCTGACAACTCGCATTTGATCAGCCGGGGGTGTGTCCATCATCCAGCGGGTCAGCCAGAAGCCCTCGATTCGTTTGCTCATGAAGATCAACTGGCCCATCTGAGTCAACTTCGGCATTTCCGTACTGAGTTTTCCATAGCAAACCCACCGCGCGCCATTGGGCATCGCGCAGAACACCTGCTCTGACAGTTGGTCGGCAACCGCGTCGAGAAAAACATGAGGTTTCAGATCTGCACTGATCGTGGCAAACCGCGTCGGCGCATCCGTATCGCTGGTCACGACCACCTCTGCCGCACCCAGGCCTTTTAACATCTCGACCGTTTCGGCGCGCCGCACCAGAGCGATCGGTTTCAACCCAAGATCCCGTCCAAGGCTGCACATCAACTTACCAAGCTGGCTGGTTGCGGCAGAGACTACAAAAGCCTCGCCCTCAGCCCGTGCGATATCCAACATCGCCATTGCGGTTAGCGGGTTTACGATCTGCGCCGCCCCGTCTTCATCCGAGATTTCGGGGCGCAAGGGGATACACATCTGGGCCTGCGTCACAACATACTCGGCCCAGGCACCAGAGCCTGCTGCCACAAAGGCCACGCGCTGATCCAGCAGGGCGTCAGCCCCGGTACCGGTGGCAACAACATCTCCGCACCCCTCGAACCCTGCTGCGGCGCCTTTGACCCGCGGTTGACCATATTCTCCTTTGATAAAATGGATATCTGAAGGATTCACCGAGGCAGTGCGCACTTTGATCAACACTTGTCCCGCCTTTGGGACAGATACAGGCAGTTTAGCCTCCGCTAACCAGTCCGAGGCATTCTCCAGCGTCGGTCCCGTGGCTGTGCCGGAATATCCGTCCTGCGTCTGAACAACGGCAAACATGGTGTCGGGCAGGGTGGTCATCGTTCGATCCTTCTTTGATGCGAGTTCAGCACGAGGCCTTCATCGTCACAATGTAACACACTGACAAAAGGTTTTATTTTTACAAAACAATCTCAAGAAAGCAATCAAACACGGTGAGCTATGTCAATTGGGTAATGCCGTAAAGTGACGCAAATTAAGTCGCATCCCGACCGGGTGAACCAGCCCTCTTGGGGCTGGTTCTAGAATTGATCACTGCTGCGTCATCAGATTGCGCAGATCCTGTATCTTCGCGACAACCAGCTCAGGCGACGCTTTGATCTCGTCGAGGATCTTCATAACCTGTGTTTTGATGTCCTGAGACAAGGCGCTTTCCTGAACTGACGTGACGATTGCGTCATAGTCGAAATTCTGCGCGGTCAGCATGCCGTCCTGAACCCACGAGTTGAACAGTTCCTGTCCCTGACCGGCAAGCGCTGCGACCTGATCGCCAGCTGCTGAGGCTGCATCATTGGCCTGCTCGGTCAAAGATGTAGCAGCGTCGCTGGCCTGTTCCGATACCGAAGATGCAGCTTCCGAGGCCTGATCCGCAATCGAGGACGCAGCCTCGGATGCTTGTTCAGTCGCCGCCTCAACGGCATTAGCAGCGCCCTCTTGTATTGCCGAGGCTGCTTCACCAACCGCCTCTGAGGCATCTTCAGCCGCCGATTGCAACTGCTCGGCAGGGGTTGGTTCAGGTTTTGTGGCGAAATAGTAAGCGCCTCCGCCGATAACGGCGATGGCTACGATAAGTAAAAGACGCGACATTGGATGTCTCCTTCAAATGATGTGTCGCTCAGATGGGGTTAAGGTACGTTAAAGCAAAGGGGAAAACACGTGAGTTTGCAGCATATTGCGGGTTTGAGCCACACTGCGCTGATTGACACTGCAGGCAGTGGCAACATCATGCCATCCATTGCAGGAATCGCAATACAAGCAAAGAAACAGCCTTGAAGGATGAATTGATTTATGGCGGAGAGACAGAGATTCGAACCCTGGGTGGGCTTGCACCCACAACGGTTTTCGAGACCGTGTTCTACATCAAAACAGAAGTCCTTGCATTAAGAAACAAGGGCTTTGTGGCGGCAAGATGGGCAGGTTCGGCATAGAAAGCGGGCAGGGGTGTCATAAGAAAGCATTAAAGTGATTTATGGTGAGTGACCTATGTCAGCGGTTGCCGAACGCCCATTGAAGATCCTTAGTGCGGAACCGGAATTTTTTGGAACCACTCCGCGTGACTTTCTAACACCAAATCTTTTTCGCTCGAAACAGTAGGCTAGGAAAGTAAAGCATTCCAGACGGCACACGTTTCTTGTGTCATTTCAATCAAATGTTCCGCGAAGAACCTCGCGATCAACTTAATGGTGAGTACGGTAACAGTATTCCGCTCCGAGGCTAATCCAGTCAACGAGGTGGTGCCTGCCCGTGCATCCAGACAAAGCTATTATGGCGACCGTTACGCGAGAGTATAGTGTCCAGTGAATCTGGGCCGCGTGCCAACGACCATACAGGTTATTGGGAAATCGATGCCATGACACAGGTCAAAGCTCTCGCAGGTGTTGCGCTCTTTACCGTTATTGGACCGACAACGGGCAGCAATCTGAACAAAGGCGATAGAAGCTCGGGAAAACGCTCCATGCTTGCGATCTAACTGTATTGACGTTGTTTTGGTGTGAGTACACAAAAATAGTTTCTTCTTCACAATGGCTTGACGATCTGAAGCCACCTTTGAAACCGCCCCATGTGCCCACGGCGGCGGCATTCCAGATGAAATATCCCTTACGCATAACCTGTTGTTTGTTGACCTTCCAGCGCGGGAACCGGGCATACAGCCCAAATGAGTCGTAAAGCAAGAATACACGTTTGGGGTGGCAGGCATGAAACCGAACAGGGATAGAAAGGCTGTTACGCGACGCGGAGTGATTGCCGCGTTTGCTGCGACAACTCTTTTTCCAGCACCGGCCGTTTGGGCCCAATCGATGACAACCCAAGGGACGCGCCGCAATGTTTCTTCATTCCGCGTTGCTAAATGGCAGGATCACTTTGATACGCTTAAGAATGGTGTGATCCTGTCCGATACACAGTCCAAGGTCCTGCAATATTGGTCAGAAGACGAGAGCGTCTATCGGATGTATCCAACCAGCGTGCCGCTGACGGAAGACCTTACAAGGCTGGGCTACACCACAGTAACTCGCAAGGTTGAGGGGCCATCTTGGCGACCGACACCAGCAATGAAAAAGCGCAACCCCGCTTGGCCCGACTATGTGGGCCCGGGTCCGGAGAATCCTCTGGGGACACATGCACTATATTTGAGCTGGCAATACTACCGGATCCACGGCACCAACGACACACGCAAGATCGGAAGAAGATCCTCCAATGGCTGCATCGGCTTGTACAATGAGCAGATCGCGGACTTGTTCGAACTGGCCACCGTGGGCACGCAGGTAAAACTGATCTGACCATGGTCAAGTCGGCTTTTCTGGACAGGCGCTTAAGCTCGGTAACTGACAACGACGTGAAATAGTAAAATGGATAAACTTACACTCATGATAGGCGGTGTGGCGATCGCAGGTGCCGTCGCAATCGTCTACAATCTAAATCAGCAACCAGCTGGCCATTCGATGACGACACCTGATACGTCGACGCTGGCGTCAGGAGACCCAATCCAAAACGTCAATCTACCGGACCAGCTAAGCGAATTTGCGGCCGTCGGCAAAGTGGCATTCGACGCAAAATGCTCGGCGTGCCATGGCGGGAATGCAACTGGTCTGGAGGGCCTTGCACCACCATTGGTGCATAAAATCTATGAACCAAGCCACCATTCGGACGAGGCATTTTACGTGGCCGTCCAGAATGGTGTTCGGGCACACCATTGGAAGTTCGGTAACATGCCGCCGGTCGATGGTTTGACCCGCGCGGATGTGAAGGGCATCGTGGCGTACATAAGAGAGTTGCAGCAAGAAAACGGGATTTTCTGAAGGTGACGAGTCGAGTGGGCACAGCAATTCGTTACTTCATCCTGTCAATTGCGCTGGCTATTGGCGGGCTACTTGTGACGGCCGATTCTGCTCATGCACATGGCGGTGATTCACAGCATGTGATTGACCAAACCGACTCTGCGGACGTCGAACATGTCAAGCAGGGTCATCCCGGGCATTGTCATGGCGGAGCGATCTGCAACGCTGTTGGACTATTTTTGATGGGTCCAACACCGCCTGGTCCCCAAGGCACGGAACGAAGATACTCGATCCCTCGAGCTCAATACCGGGTTCTTAGTATTAACGCGTTTGACCCACCACCGCCGCGTGTCCTGATCTGACGAGTCGAATTGCGCCCAAGATGGGCGCGTCGAAGCAGACAAAAAGGACAAAGAAATGAACATTCTAAAAATGACTACAAGCGTGGCCCTGGTTTCACTATTTGCGGCGGCCGCCCTGGCGCATGGTGGCGCAACCGGCATCGTCAAAGAACGCATGGACGGCATGTCCGCGATGAAGGACAGCATGAAGGTCCTTACACCGATGATGCAGGGGAAAACGCCCTACAATGCGCAAACGGTAAGAAGCGAAGCCAAGAAAATCGGAAGCCACGCCGGTGAAAGCATGACAAAGCTGTTTCCAGAGGGATCTGATGGCAAACCCTCGGAGGCCAAATCGCAAATCTGGCAGGATTGGGGTTCCTTTACAGAAATAGCCAGACAGTTGGAAATCTACTCAGAAGGCCTTGCGCTTTCGGCAGACAACGGGCTGATGGCGTCCGGATCGGGTCATGGTTCCGGCATGATGGGCGGCAAATCCATGATGGGAGGTGGTTCCATGATGGGAGGTGGTTCCATGATGGGAGGTGGTTCCATGATGGGCAGCGGGATGATGGCTGGCAGTCCAAACTTAGCACAGCTGTCTGAAATGCCGGCAGATGGTGTGTTCATGATGCTGAGCCAGACATGCTCGGCGTGTCACACGCGATTTCGGTCGGAATAGGAATGCATCATGAAGCCGATAATACGGTTGGGTCTTGCTACCGCCGTTACGGCGTCAGCAGGGTTTGTTGCTGTGATGGCTTGGCCGATTGGCCAGCCCTTACAAGCTCTCGACATTCAAGGTGACGTTAACCGCGGGGCGTATCTGGCAAGGGCAAGCGGCTGTATCGCCTGCCACACAGACTTTGCCAAAGGAGGTGCGCCCTTGGCCGGTGGGGTGGAGTTGGATTCCCCGTTCGGCACGCTCTTTTCGCCGAACCTGACCACAGATCCCGATCACGGGATCGGTGATTGGACCATCGAGGAATTTGCCCGCGCTGTGCGTCAGGGTGTGTCGCCCGACGGACAACCCTACTACCCGGCCTTTCCTTATCCGTTCTATGCCAACTTCACGGATCAGGACATCGCCGATCTTTGGGCCGCCTGGCAAACGGTTCCGCCAGTAGCGGAACCGTCAAAAGAGCAGGAAATGGTGTTCCCCTTCAATCAGAGATGGGGCCTGAAGCTGTGGCGGGCGGCATTTTTGGAACCGCCGCGGACCGATCCCGTGCCGGGCAATGATGATGTATGGAACCGGGGCCGGTTACTCGTTGAAGGTGCCACGCATTGTGCCGCCTGTCACACCGGGAGAAACCTGGCTGGCGCAAGAAATTCTGACACGGAACACTTCAAGGGAAGTGACTCACTGCCGGGCGGTGACAAGGCACCGGCCATCGACTTTGAGACCCTGCAAATGCGTGGGTGGACAGTTGATGATCTGGCCTACGCGTTGCGCACCGGCGTCATGCCTGATGGCGATGTCTTCGGCGGCGCCATGGGAGAGGTCGTAAACTATGGCACCAGCTTTCTGACAGACGAAGACCTGAAGGCAATGGCGACCTATCTGCTGGATGTGCACGACGGGGGATAATCCAGTGCGAGATCAAGTATTCTTTGGAAGGAAGTCCTAATGAAGCTCAATCGCAGGCAATTCGTTGCAGGCACGTCGGCACTAATCGCAGTGCCGACTATTGGGAGGTCGGCTACCGCCCCCCGAATAATCGAGGCGCGTTCAGGATTGGCGCGTGTTGCCCCCAACAACTATCCGGAAACCGAGATATGGGGATATGATGGCGGTGTTCCAGGCCCTGAAATTCGTGCCCGGCAAGGCGAAACGGTTCGCCGGACACTCCTGAACTCGCTACCTCAGCCTACAGCAATCCATTGGCACGGATTGCGGGTTCCGAACAATATGGACGGGGTGCCGGGCCTTACGCAGGAGGCTGTACCAACCGGCGGCAAATTTCAGTATGACTTGCCTCTAAAGGACGCGGGGACCTTCTGGTATCACTCTCACAACCAGTCAACGGAACAAGTGGCCAGGGGCCTTTACGGCGCGTTCATCGTCGACGAAACGGACCCGCCGGACACGGACCATGACATCACGATCCTTCTGGATGATTGGCGGTTGGGTAAGGACGCTCAAATAGTAGATGATTTTGGTGCAATGCATGATTGGACCCATGCAGGTCGGATGGGAAACTACGTTCACGCGCGCATATCGCCAATGACCGAAGTTTTGACGAACCAGCGATTGCGAATTCGAATGGTCAACGTGGCAACTGATCGGATCATGTATGTGTCAGTAGTTGGCGCAAACGGGAAACTGGTCGCTTATGATGGCATGCCTGCAAGGCAGCCAGAAGATTTCGAAACACTTGTTTTCGGACCTGCACAGCGAGCAGACTTGATCGTCGACGTCACAGCGGAATCGAACGAAGCCGTTCAAATAACTCTTCACGAACGCGATGAATCATTTGTTATCGCTGAGATCCCGGTTTCGGGAAGCGGTACATCTGCCAGCCGCGGTGAGATTGAAGCTCTGCCACCCAACCCTGTTTCTTTTCTTGAAGATGTTTCTGACGCCTTAAAGGTTCCATTGGTGATGGAAGGCGGGGCGATGGGCGGACTGCGTCAAGGTACTTACAACGGCCAAGTCATGAGCGCTAATGAGTTGGTTCAGGAAGGACAGATCTGGACATTCAACGGAGTCGCAGGTTTACCCGAAAACCCGCTCGCTTCCGTTTCGCGTGGCGACATAGTCCGTATTCAGATGCAGAACGACACTGTCTTTGCGCACGCCATGCACTTGCACGGGACGCACTTTCAGGAAGTTCTGCCGAACGGGAGCCTGGGACCGCTGCGAGACACAATACTGGTTGACCGGATGGAAACGCGGGAGATTGCGTTCGTTGCGGATATCCCGGGGGACTGGCTGTTTCATTGCCACATGCTGTCGCATCAGGCCGCTGGAATGAAGACCTGGCTGAGCGTGGCGTGATGAATAAGAGCGCGGCGAAATGGGTGTCACTAGCTGCTGTGGTGATCATTGTCGCGGTCGCTGGCTGGGGCCTGAGCGGGCGCGCACAAAACGGTGCATCAGCGGATTCGGCACGTGGTGCAGTTTTGTACGCCGAAAACTGCGCGTCATGCCACGGGGCAGATTTGGAGGGTCAACCAGATTGGCAGACACCTGATCCAGATGGCGTCTTGCGAGCTCCCCCGCATGACCGAACAGGGCACACCTGGCATCACGGCGACAAGCTGTTGTTCGATTATACAAAGCTTGGCGGGTACCAAACACTAAAACAGATGGGCGTCGCTGATGTCAAAAGCGGTATGCCAGGTTTCGAGGACACTCTGTCGGATCAGGAAATCTGGGACATCCTTGCCTTCATCAAGGAGAGTTGGCCGGATCGGGAACGCAAGCTGCAAGAGCAGCGCACCGAGGCAGAACAAACGGAAGGAAACTGACGTGAAACGATTTTTTGCAGGCTTAATTGCCATCACTATGTCGATTGGTGCTGCTATGGCGAGTGCTGACGAATTGTCTGACGCCGATGTAAAACGGCTTGCTCTGGAAGCCATTATGGAAAACCCTGAAATCATCATGCAGGCGATTCAATTGCTTCAACAGCACGAAGATCAGGCAAAAGCCGAAGCCATTGGAAACGTCTTGGAAAATCAGCGTGAATTGCTGGAACAGGATCCGAATGCGCCTGTCATCGGAAACCCGGAAGGTGATGTAACCGTAGTCGAGTTTTTTGACTATAACTGCCCATATTGCAAACGCGCGGCCCCGGTCTTGAAAAACGTAATCGCAGGCGATTCCGAAGTCCGAGTTGTTTACCGAGAATGGCCCATACTCGGAGAAGGTTCCGACTTCGCGGCTCGCGCCGCGCTTGCCTCACGTAATCAGGGAAAATATGAAGAATTTCATTGGGCGCTTATGGCTCTGAACGGTCGTGCCACTGAGGCCAGTGTCCTGAAAGTTGTTCGGGAACTTGGCCTGGACGAGGATCAATTGCGCGCAGACATGGAGGCGCTGGAAGTCGACGCGCATATTCAGGTGTCCATGGAATTGGCCCGGCAGCTTGGCTTCAGTGGCACCCCTTCGTTTGTGATTGGAGATGCGCTTGCCCCGGGTCTGATCGCCGAAGATGAAATGACCCGGCTAATCGAGGCAGTCAGAGACGCAAGATAGAACCAAGGGACGACAGCATTTGCGCTCCTAAACTTCTGTTGCGAACGTGGCTTCGCATCCCTCGGACTCTGAGCTGCAAGGATATCATCAAGTTGATTGGTGCTTAAGACACGTACCCTGCGGTTTTTCATGTCAAAGTCCAACTTTGCGGAGGAACTTACTGTGTCAATGGCTTTGTCTATAACTGACTTGCGGTGCCAGCAGCTCATATCCGGGATACTTAGCGTCGTCATGGATGATGAGAAAGAAAGTCAGCCTCATCCCTTGACCTTCCACTTGCTGGAACCCTTATGTTGCCCGTCAGCAGAACATACGTGGTGACAATATGACTGAAAATTTACATGCGCGGTTCCAGGTTCAGGGTATGAGCTGTGCTTCCTGCGTTGGGCGCGTCGAGCGCGCGCTGAAAGCTGTGCCAGGGGTAGATTCCGCTTCGGTTAATCTCGCCAGCGAAAGCGTTCAGGTCGATTTCCGCGATCCAGCCGATAAAGCGGCCATTGCTGATGCGTTAAACCGCGCCGGATATCCGGCGCGGACGGCAGAGGTCACTCTGGATATTCAGAACATGTCCTGCGCATCCTGTGTAGGGCGCGTTGAACGAGCCCTGGAAGCCGATGGCGGCGTCTTGTCCGCGTCGGTCAATCTGGCCACTGAAAGTGCAACTGTGCGTTATGCTGAGGGAGTCACAACACCCGAAGCCATAGCGGCGCATGCGGCATCTGCTGGCTATCCGGCGAGCCTGCGATCTGCAACGCAGACCGAACCACACGACCGCAAAGCGGCAGAGATCAGCCATTTGGCGCGGCGAACAAGCTTCGCCGCCTTGCTCGCATTGCCGGTATTCATTCTCGAAATGGGCTCGCATGTTATTCCGGGCATGCACCACCTGATAGCGAGCACCATAGGCATCCAGAACAGCTATTACCTGCAATTCCTTCTGACCACGATCGTTCTTTTTGGGCCAGGCTTGCAGTTCTACACCAAGGGATTCCCTTCCTTGTTCAGAGGCGCGCCGGACATGAATTCTCTGGTGGCTCTGGGCACTTCAGCGGCCTATGGGTTCTCGCTTATCTCGACCTTTGCGCCGGGTGTTCTTCCGGTCGGAACCGCAAATGTCTACTACGAGGCCGCAGCGGTGATCGTGGTTCTCATATTGCTCGGGCGATTCCTCGAGGCGCGCGCCAAGGGTCGAACTGGTGAAGCGATCCGAAAACTGGTCGGTCTGCAGGCAAAAACAGCGCGAGTTGAGCGCGACGGATCGGTTGTCGAGCTACCGATTGAGCAGATTGTTGTAGGTGATATTGTGCACGTTCGACCGGGCGAAAAAATCGCGGTGGATGGTGCCGTAATGACCGGCGCGTCATATGTCGATGAAAGCATGATCACCGGAGAGCCGGTTCCCGTCGAAAAAACCGAGGGCGCAACTGTGGTTGGGGGGACCGTAAATGGCGCGGGTGCATTGACGTACCGTGCTGAAAAGATCGGCGCAGACACTATGTTGGCCCAGATCATTCAGATGGTCGAACAAGCACAGGGTGCCAAGCTTCCGATTCAAGGCCTGGTCGACCGCATCACGCTGTGGTTTGTGCCGGTAGTGATCGCAGTGGCCGTTGTGACAGTGCTGGTATGGATGTTGTTCGGACCCGATCCCGCGCTTAGCCTGGCGTTGGTGGCCGGGGTTGCGGTACTGATCATTGCTTGCCCCTGCGCCATGGGGTTGGCCACACCTACTTCCATCATGGTCGGCACTGGCCGCGCTGCCGAGATGGGCGTCCTGTTCCGAAAGGGCGATGCCTTGCAAATGCTGCAGGAAACCACCGTTGTTGCGGTGGACAAGACGGGCACCCTGACCGAAGGGCGTCCGGAGCTGACCGACCTGATTGTGGCCGAAGGAATGACCGAAGACGAGGTTCTGCACCTTGTTGCTGCCGTTGAGGTCACTTCAGAACATCCAGTCGCCACAGCCATCGTGCGCGCGGCAGAAACCCGTGGTCTGGAGCTTTCCAAGCCAGAAGACTTCACGTCGATCACCGGTTACGGGGTAAGCGCCTCAGTCGAAGGCCATAAAATCCTGATCGGGGCCGACCGCTTGATGAGTCGCGAAGGGGTAGAAATGGGCGCGTTGTCTGATCGGGGCGCTGAACTCGCAATCAACGGAAAGACTCCACTTTATGCTGCCGTAGACGGGGCTCTCGCGGCCGTAATCGCTGTGGCGGACCCAATCAAAACCACCACGCCGGACGCAATCGAAGCTCTGCACGGGCTGGGCCTGAAAGTAGCGATGATCACCGGTGACAATGCCGCTACTGCCAAATCCATTGCGGCGCAGCTTGGCATCGATCATGTCGTGGCTGAAGTTCTGCCCGAGGGTAAAGTATCCGCGTTACAGGATTTGCGTTCAAATGGCGGAAAACTGGCCTTTGTGGGTGATGGCATCAATGATGCGCCTGCTTTGGCGGCAGCTGACGTAGGAATTGCGATCGGGACAGGCACTGACATTGCCATTGAGGCGGCTGACGTCGTTCTGATGTCAGGCGACCTGACGGGCGTGGTCAATGCCTTCGATATTAGTCAGCGCACCATGCGTAACATCCGCCAAAACCTGTTCTGGGCGTTCGGCTACAACACACTGCTCATACCGGTTGCGGCAGGGGTGCTTTATCCGTTTGGCGGCCCGCTGCTGTCGCCGGTTTTGGCCGCAGGTGCCATGGCGCTGTCCAGCGTATTTGTCCTGACCAATGCGCTGCGGTTGCGCTGGGTAAAGCCGATCAAAGTTGGGCGAGAACAGATCTCGCAGAACACCGAGCAAACGCTGCGTTCAGTGCATGCTGGATAGTATAGGAGAACCGCTGTGAATATCGGAGATGTAGCAGAACGTTCGGGTCTGCCTGCCAAAACCATCCGCTATTACGAGGATATCGGGTTCATCAAACCCAAGCGGAGCCTCAATGGGTATCGCCATTTCGACGAAAAGGAACTGCACAAGCTGGCCTTCATCGGGCGGGCCCGCTCATTGGGCTTTACCATTGAGGATTGTCGTTCGCTACTGGCGCTTTACGAGGACAAAGAACGCGCAAGCGCGGACGTGAAAGAAATTGCAAAACAGAATCTGAAAGAGATCGACGATAAGATTTCCGATCTGAAGGCGATGCATGAAACACTGTCTCATCTGATCGAAGAATGCGCTGGCGACCACCGCCCAGACTGTCCAATTCTAAAAAACTTGGGCCAAGCGTAGTTAACCTTGTTGTTTGATCTGCCTCCAAGTTTGGCAATCTTTTTCTTCAGACGTGGCAATCCGCTCTTCTCTAGTGCGTGCCGCACTATCAATTGTAGTTTTGTTGGCTTCGGGTCAGCACGTTGCCACGATCACACTACGTCCGCAGTGCGGTGAATGAGTTGATCCCTGTTTTAAGAGAAACGCTTTTAGTGTGCGTCTGTCTTACTGTGACAATCATCGGCTCTGTTGCTTTTGCAAACAACGACTTTGAGATCGCAGACAGCCACAAACTGTATGGCGTTTCGATCGCGTCAAAAGCATCTGAATTCAAACACAACAATCGCCGTTCACATTCTACCACCGATCAAGATTGCGCGGACGACTGCGTGAGTTGTGGCGGGGCATGCCACACTGGAACCTGTTGCGTTGGTGAAAACCCGACCCAATTAGGACTTGCGGTTTTGGTGGAAGCTTATGGCCAGAGAAACCGTAACATGGACACGGATAACCAGAATTCTCAAGCGCCTCTGACGCCCAATCTTCCTCCACAAATATCCTAACATCCAAAGTCCCGAAAGTGCGGGTTTTCAAATTGTTTCTGTTTGAGCATGCACTGCGGTCGTAAGGAGATTATTATGCGTGGAAGAGAGGATAAACTATCAGTATTTGCCTTGGCGCTCATCTTATCCAAACGGTTGCGACATGCGTGCGCTATACACCGAAAGCGAACAGAAACAGGGCTAGTCATGATCGCGTGCTTGACACAAATCATAGCACTTGCCTGCGATTTCGGTCACAAGACCGAATATCACAGCGCAGGCGTAAACACGGAAAGGAAATGACATGACCACCACGAAACTTGACCGACGCCTTTTCCTGGCTGGCCTCAGCGCCTCCGGCATCGCCCTGGCTTCACCTACATTTGCAACGACCAAACCGCTGGTGCAGGTTCTCAAGGACCCCGCATGCGGGTGTTGTGGCGCGTGGATTGATATTATGCAACGCGAAGGATTCGAGATGGAAGTGCAGAATGCCTCCTGGGAGATTTTGTCTGAATACAAAGCTAACAAGGGTATTCCAGAAGAGATGGCGTCCTGTCACACGGGCTTGCTCGAGGGCTATGTCATAGAAGGTCATGTGCCCCCGGCGGACATCCGGCGCTTGTTGGCCGAACGCCCTGATGCGGTCGGGCTGACCGTGCCAGGTATGCCCTATGGCTCACCTGGTATGGGGCCGGAGAGTGAGCGGGAAGCCTATTCGGTTTTCCTGATCGGTAAGGATGGCACCACGGAAGTGTTCAACCATTACGAGGCAGCTTGATCGGCAACCTAAACGTATACCGCAAACGAAACCGCCGTGCGTTTGAATCTCTTTACGGTTGCTGTGAATGGCGGCGATTGAATCGTAACTCGAGATGTACAGTTGGTTGAGAATAGTTCGGTAAGTCACCAGCAAAAAAGGAAAGCCAAGCCGCTAAAATGTGTTGGTCGCCTTCTTTTTTCGTGATTTCAGCCAATACTGCCTTCCGCGGACTAAAAGGAAGGCAGATAGGCAAACCCGGCAGAGCAGTCTTTCGAAGAGTGCTTTCGCTACGTTAAGTTGGTGGAGCGTGGAGATATGACGGTCGAAAGAAAGGAACACTGGGACGTCGTCAATGGCGAGAAGTCCGAGGCCCAGTTGAGTTGGCATCAAGATGATCCACGTCTCTCTCTCGAACTGATCGAGATGTCTGGCGCAACTGCGAATTCATCAGTCATCGACATTGGCGGAGGAACATCCCGCCTTGCGAGCTCTCTACTCGCTATGGGGCTCCACGATATTACAGTCCTCGATCTATCGCAGGTCGCCCTGGATATAGCGCGGAACCGGCTTGGACAAGCCTGTGAAACAGTGAAATGGATTTCGGCAGACATCACTTCTTGTGTGCCTGATCGCCAATACGACCTGTGGCACGATAGGGCGGTGTTCCATTTCCTCGTCGATCCAGCAGAGCAGGCGGCCTATTTGAAAAGTCTCCGGCGAGAGGTGAGTGTCGGCGGACATGTGATTATTGCCACCTTTGCGCCAGATGGACCAGAGAAATGCAGCGGCCTCCAAGTCGCCCGATATAGTCCAAGCGACCTCTCCAGTCTACTGCAAGAAAGCTTCGAACTCATCGCACATCGCCATCATCTGCATCAAACTCCCTTGGGCAAAAGACAGTCATTTCAGTTCAGTCTTTTTCGCCGCTTCCGGTGAAGCCGCAGATGAAACTGGTCGTTAGCCGACCTGCCCATCACGCTTCTGAGGATTGGCTAAGAAAAAAACTTGCCTGATGTCTAATCGGCAAATCGCTTTTGTTCTATCTCCAAATTTGAATGAATGGAGGAAAAGCCGCAAAGATCCAAAGGGATCCTGCAGGCGTAGGCCCCTTTTTCGATTACCTGAACGAATTTGGAATGGCCCAAAGGTGACGTAGTGTGCACCAATAGGAGCATAGCTGGCATAATCAGAAGGCCTGAGAATGGGCATAGTATTACACTTTTGGCCTCCTAAAACGCCAATCCTAAAGCTGTTCCAAGTCCTGAGACCAGACAATTTTCACTGTTTTTTGGAGCATAGTGGCGGAGAGACAGGGATTCGAACCCTGGGTGGGCTTGCACCCACAACGGTTTTCGAGACCGCCCCGTTCGACCACTCCGGCACCTCTCCGCGGGGGTCTGTGAGGGGGGGATTTAGTGGTGAACGGGCAGGGGTGCAAGCAGAAAATTCCGGATTTTGACGATAGTGGGATTTTCCATTGCCAGAGGTAAGAAAACACCTAGGCTGATATGTATGACTTACTTTATACGCCAGTTCGCAATCAGCCTCATCCTTCCAATTTTCTCGCTTGGTGTCATGGCCTCGCCATCTCAGGCCGCCAGTCAGGATCAGATTGAGGCGTTTCTGACCACGACAGGGTTTGACGTTGCCTTGGAAAGCATAGCGCAGGCCTCTGCTTCGGCCCCGCAGATGCTGGGTATCGACCCTGACGGTTTCGGATCGGATTGGGCGCGTCTGACCGAAGAGGTGTTTGATACCGCTTTGATGCACGAAACGGCCGTCTCGATCCTTGAACAGACGCTTAGCGAAGAGGCGCTGGTCCACGCGGTCTCGTTTTACGCCTCGGAGTTGGGGCAAAGACTGGTCGTTGCTGAAAACGCCGCTCATATGGATGACGATGATGATGCCAAACAACTGGCCGGGCAAGAAATCGTCTCGAAGTTGATAAAAGAAGGCTCATCTCGTGTTGAAAGCCTGAAACGCATGAACCGTGCGGTGGACGCCAGTGGAACCTCGCTGCGCGCGCTGCAAGAGATCCAGGTGCGGTTTTTGCTGGCGGCAAGTGCGTCTGGCATTATCGACATGCAACTGAGCGGAGATGAACTGCGCGCGATGATCCAACGCAATGAAGGTGAGTTGCGTCGATCTCTGCAACTGTCAGCTTTGGCAGGGGCGGCTTACACCTACCAGGATTTCTCGGATGAGGATGTCGACGCCTATGTTGACGCTCTGGAACAGCCTCTGATGCAGGAGGTCTATGAGCTGTTGAATGCGATCCAATATGAAATCATGGCGATGCGGTTTGAAGTATTGGCCGCCCGCATGGCCGAATTGCGCCCGGCGCAGGATATCTGATGCGAGTTTTAGCTACGGCACTCTGTTTGACGATCTGGGCACTGCCTCTGGCCGCAAGCGAGCGTGCTGAAAGACTGATGCAGGCGATGCATATTTTGGATTTTATGAAAATTCTTAGTGAAGAAGGCGTGGCGCAAGGGCATGCAATCAACGAGTCGATGCTGGGCAGCTCAGGAGGAGCCTATTTTTTGGCGCAAGTTGAGGATCTGTACGATCCGACTACGATGCACCAGCAACTTTCGCTGTCTGTTGGCGAGATGATGTCCGATGCGCAGCTAGAACAAGCTTCGATCTTTTTTGAAAGCGAACTGGGGCAAAGCATCGTTTCTCTGGAAAATTCGGCGCGCCGGGCCATTGCAGATGACGCGATCGAAGAGATGGCACGCAGCGCTTACGAACAGGCTGATCGCGAGGGCATGTTTTTTCGTCTTGTAGATGAATATGTGCAGGTCAACGACCTGATCGAGAAAAATGTGCAAGGCACCATCAGCGCCGATTATAGTTTTTACCAAGGACTTGCCTCTGGGCAAAGTGCCCTGTTCGACGATGCATCCGTGTTGCAGGAACTGCTATCTCAGCATGAGAACACCAGGGCAGAGACAACTGAATGGATGTACTCGTTCCTTTTATTGGCCTATCAGCCGTTGAACGAGTCTCAGATGCGAGAGAACATCGCCTTTTCCCGCACCGATGCGGGTCGGGCCTTGAATTCCGCTTTGTTCATGGGTTTTGATGAAATGCTAAACGGCATCTCTTACCAGCTTGGTCAAACCGTCGCGCAAGCCATGAAAGCGTCGGATCTCTGAGCCGCAGATTTTTGGTTGACTTTCTTCATGAATGCTTCGATAAGCGCGCATCCCGGCCGGCTTTCCGCGCCGGGTATCGTTATTCTTTGACCTGATGGCATGTGCCAAAGGTCATTCACACAGCCCGAAAAGGGCGCGCTGTTCGAGGTGGCGAAAGCCGGAAACACCCAATCGGGGACCACAGAACGCGGTCAGACAAAGGAAAGACGCATGTTTGCGGTCCTCAAGACTGGCGGCAAGCAGTACAAGGTTCAGGCGGGCGATGTGCTCCGTGTTGAAAAGCTGGCTGCCGACGCAGGTGAAAAAGTTCAATTCAACGATGTTCTGATGCTGGGCGGCGACGCACCGGTTGTTGGTGCACCTTTCGTTGAAGGCGCAGGCGTACAGGCCGAAGTGATCGAACAGATCAAAGGTGACAAGGTCATCAAGTTCGTCAAGCGCCGTCGTAAGCACAGCTCGAAGCGTACCGTTGGTCACCGTCAGAAACTGACTCTGGTCAAAATCACCGACATCCTGTCGTCGGGCGCTGACAAGTCGGGCATCAAAGCTGCAACCGGTTCGGCACCGGCTGGCGAAGCTGCTCCGGTGGCAAAAAAGCCTGCCAAGAAAGCTGAAGCCAAAGCAGAGGCACCCGCCGCAGCTGCTGCCGCTGACGATCTGACTGCTCTTAATGGTGTCGGCCCTGCCGCTGCCAAAAAGCTGGTTGAAGCCGGTATCGAAAGCTTTGCCGCTCTGGCCGCCTTGTCGGACGAGCAGATTGCTGCTATCGACACCATCAAAGTGAAACCCGAATGGGTTGAGCAAGCCAAAGAGCTGGCTCAGGGCTAAGGAGAGAGAGAATGGCACATAAGAAAGCTGGCGGTTCCTCCCGTAACGGTCGCGACTCAGCTGGTCGTCGCCTTGGCGTGAAACTGTATGGTGGCCAGGCCGCCATCGCAGGCAACATCATCGTGCGTCAGCGCGGCACCAAGTTCTGGCCGGGCGAAGGCGTAGGCATGGGCAAAGACCATACCATCTTTGCAACTGTCGATGGCGCCGTGAAGTTCCATAAGGGACTTAAAAACCGCACCTTTATTTCGGTCCTGCCAGTGGCGGAGGCCGCAGAGTAAGCCGAAACCCAGAAGGTTTAAGAAAAATTCATGGGGGACCGGCACAAAGTGCCGGTCCCTTTTTCGTTTTAACGCAGTCGTGATCACCAGAACCGATGACAGTCGCAACCACCAGTTTCCTGATTTTTGCCGCTTCGCAGGTTGGCACGCCGGGACCGGCCAATATGGTCCTGCTGGGAACAGGTGCGCGTTTTGGCTTTCGGTCGGCACTGCCCTTTGTGGGCGGGGTCATTCTGGGCAAACAGCTGATCATCTGGCCGGTTGGGTTTGGGCTGATGCAACTGGCCGATCAGGTGCCGTTGGTGTTCGAGACACTCAAATATGCTTCTGCTGCATATATTTGCTGGCTCGCGTGGAAAATTGCCAATCTGCGGCTTTCCCGAGATCAATCGGATAAGCAAGTGCCCGGTTTTCTGGCGGGGTTAATAGTGCATCCTCTTAACCCTAAAGCTTGGGCAATGATTATCGCAGGTTTCACCGGGTTTGTGGCAACAGGAACACCCAGTTTTGAGGCGACCCTCACGATCGCTCTCTGTTTGTTAATCTGCCAGATCGTATTGCACCCGATCTGGACATTTGCAGGAGATCGGATCGCCCATGCGGTTGAAGGTCGGCCTGCAGAAAAATATCTGATGTGGACGTTAGCCAGTTTGACAGTTGCGTCCGTACTTTTTGTGTTGTTCGGAGGAGGAACGCACTCATGAAGATTGAGGCAATAATAAATCAGCCGGTCATTGAAACCGAGCGGTTCGACCTTCGCCCTCTGCGTCGGTCGGATTTGGGTCTCATTGAGCATTACGCAGGCGATGAGCGTGTGGCGCGCATGACGACATCGATCCCGCATCCATTGCCACCTGGCTCGATTGAGGCGTTTGTGATGCGCGCGATGGCCGAAGACCGGGACGAGGATGTCTGGGCAATGGATGCCACAAAGGATGGTGGCCCGGAGCTGATCGGACTGATTTCATTGACCCGGCTGGATCGCAACCAGTCCGAGGTCGGCTATTGGGTCGCCCCGGTGTATTGGAACACCGGCATTGCATCGCTGGCCGTTGAAACGCTGGTCAACGCCAATCCGCTGGAAAACGCGACCATGTTCGCGAGCGTGTTCCAGGACAACCCGGCCTCGGCCCGGGTTCTGACCCATTGCGGGTTCCAGTATCTTGGCGATGCGGAAACCTATTCGGTGGCGCGCGATGCGAATGTGCCTACCTGGACCTATACAAAGAAACTCTGACTTGTGGCCGATGGGGCCTTTGCAGTAGGGGACAGCTATGAAATTTCTCGATCTTGCAAAGGTCTACATCCGGTCCGGGGCCGGAGGTGGCGGCTGCGTCAGCTTTAGACGTGAAAAGTACATCGAATACGGCGGACCCGATGGCGGGGACGGCGGTAAGGGTGGGTCTGTTTGGGCCGAGGTTGTGGACGGGCTGAACACCCTGATCGACTTTCGCTATCAACAGCATTTCTTCGCCAAGAACGGCCAACCCGGTCGCGGTCAGCAACGCACCGGTAAGGATGGTGACGACATCATCCTGCGCGTTCCCGTCGGAACCGAGATTCTGGACGAAGACGAAGAGACCGTGATTTGTGACCTGACCGAGGTTGGTCAGAGGTTTTTGCTGGCAAAAGGCGGCAACGGCGGCTTTGGCAACCTGCATTTCAAATCCGCGACCAATCAGGCCCCGCGCCGCGCCAATCCGGGGCAGGCGGGGATCGACCGCACCATCTGGCTGCGGCTGAAGCTGATTGCGGATGTGGGTCTTTTGGGCATGCCCAACGCCGGGAAATCAACTTTCTTGGCTGCCACATCCAATGCACGGCCCAAAATCGCCGACTATCCATTTACTACGCTGCACCCCAATCTGGGCGTTGTCGGTGTCGATAACGTGGAGTTCGTCGTTGCTGACATTCCAGGTCTGATCGAAGGCGCGCATGAGGGGCGTGGAATCGGTGACCGGTTTCTTGGCCACGTAGAACGCTGCGCGGTACTGTTGCATCTGGTCGACGGCACCTCGGAAACTGTGGTCGAAGACTATCGCACAATCATCACCGAGCTTGAGGCCTATGGCGGAGAGCTGGCGGATAAGCCGCGTATCACCGTATTGAACAAGATCGACGCTCTGGACGATGAGGAACGCGAACTGATCAAGGCCGAACTGGAAGAAGCCGTTCGCGGCCCGGTCATGACCATGTCAGGCGTTGCGCATTTGGGCGTGACCGAGGTGCTGCGGTCCTTGCGGGCTCAGATCGATGAAAACCGCCTGCGCCAGAAACCCGCCGAGGAGGCCACGCCTTGGCAACCCTGACCCATGCCCGCCGCCTGGTGGTCAAGATCGGATCGGCCTTGTTGGTCGACCGGGATACGGGATTGCTCAGGTCGGATTGGCTGAAATCGCTGGCGCAGGACGTGGCTTGGCTGAAAGGGCAGGGGACAGATGTTGTTCTGGTCTCGTCCGGGTCAATCGCGTTGGGTCGAGGTGTACTTGGCCTGCCGATGCAGAATCTGCCGCTGGAACAGTCACAGGCCGCTGCGGCGGTTGGACAAATCCGGCTGGCCCGTGCGTATGAAGAAGCGTTGACGCCGCATGAGATCAAAACCGCTCAGGTGCTGGTCACGTTGGAAGACAGCGCAGATCGGCGGCGTTATCTGAATTCCCGTGCAACGCTGGAAACGCTGCTGAGCCTGGGTGTTGTTCCGATTGTCAACGAAAACGATACAGTCGCCACGGATGAGATCCGGTATGGCGACAATGACCGGCTGGCAGCGCAAATCGCCGTGACCATCGGCGCGGATCAGTTGATCCTGCTTTCAGATGTCGACGGGTTCTATTCGGGCAATCCCAACGAGGACACGACAGCCACCCGGTATGACGTGATCAAACAGATCACGCCCGAAATCGAGGCCATGGCAGGTGACGCGGGATCGGGGCTGTCAAAGGGCGGCATGAAGACCAAGCTGTTGGCTGCCAAGATGGCAACCGCAGCTGGCTGCGATATGGCGATAACTGAAGGATCACCCCTGAACCCGCTGAAAACGCTTGAAAATGGCGCGAGCTGCACTTGGTTCACGGCCACACTCGATCCGCATGCAGCCCGGAAACGCTGGATTTCGGCGATGAAACCGCGCGGAGAGATCGTGATCGATGACGGCGCGGCAAGGGCGCTTTCCAATGGCAAAAGCCTGTTGCCCGCTGGCATTGTCGAGGTCACGGGTGATTTCGGTCGCGGCGATCCCGTCGCTGTTCTGGATGCGCAGGCGCGGAGGCTGGCACAGGGGCTAAGTCGCTATACCGCGCAAGAGGCGGATGCGATCAAAGGACGTAAATCGTCTGAAATCGAGGCGACGCTAGGCTATCCAGGCCGCGCGGCCCTGATCCACCGGGACGATCTGGCGCTGTAAGGGCGTGATTTGATAAACTGAGACCGAAAGGCGCATGAGATGAAGGATTTCGACAACATTCCCGCAATGATGGCCGACCTTGGTGCGCGCGCCAAAGCAGCCTCGCAAGAGCTTGCCTTTGCCACCGCCGAACGCAAGCACGCCGCGCTGATCGCAGCCGCAGACGCCGTTTGGCACAAACGTGCCGGCATTATCGAAGCGAACAAGAAGGATTTGGAGTTCGGGCGAGAAAAGGGTTTGAGCCCCGCGATGATGGACCGCCTGATGCTGGATGAAGCACGCGTTCAGGGCATGGTTGACGGGCTGCGCACCGTTGCCGATCAGACTGATCCTGTGGGTGAGGTGTTGGCCGAATGGGACATGGCCTCGGGCCTCAACATTCAGCGTGTGCGCACGCCTTTGGGTGTAATCGGCGTGATTTATGAAAGCCGCCCCAACGTGACGGCGGATGCGGGTGCATTGTGCCTGAAATCCGGGAACGCCGTGATCTTGCGCGGCGGGTCTGAGAGCTTTCATTCGTCAACCGCGATCAATGCCTGTCTGGTTGAGGGGCTAGCAGCTGCTAGCTTGCCCGAAGACGCCATTCAACTGGTGCCGACTCGCGACCGGGCTGCGGTGCAAGAGCTTTTGACCATGACTGATTATGTCGACGTCATCGTTCCCCGAGGTGGCAAAGGATTGGTGGGTCTTGTGCAACGCGAGGCGCGCGTGCCCGTCTTTGCGCATCTCGAAGGCATCGTTCATATTTATGTTGATAAAGCCGCCGATCCCCAGAAGACGCTGGATGTTGTGTTGAACGCCAAAACCCGGCGCACCGGTATCTGTGGCGCGGCAGAATGCTTGCTGATCCATCAAGACGTTGCAGAAATACTGGGCCGTGATCTAATCGCTGCTCTTCAAGCTGCGGGTGTTGAAGTGCATGCCGAAGGCGTTTTGGCCAATGAAAACACCATTCCTGCGTCGGATGATGACTGGGGCAAAGAGTACCTAGATAGTATCATCGCTGCACGGACCGTAGCAGATATCGACGCCGCGATTGCGCATATCCGGCAGTTTGGCTCAAGCCACACCGATTGCATCATGACCGAGGATTCCGCGGCCGCCGAGCACTTCTTCGAACGGCTCGACAGCGCTATCCTGATGCATAACGCCTCGACCCAATTCGCGGATGGCGGTGAGTTTGGCATGGGTGCTGAGATTGGTATCGCCACCGGCAAGATGCACGCGCGCGGTCCTGTCGGTGCCGCTCAGTTGACCAGTTTTAAGTATCTGGTGCGCGGAAACGGGACCACTCGGCACTAAAACCGCAGTGTCACCCGGGTTGCGGTCGTTTCTACCGTGATCCTGCGCCCCATCGTCGAGGCTGTGTCCGGCAGCAGGGCAAATTGAACCTGCGCCGGGCTTAGTTTTTCGGTAAATCGCCCCGAGCCAATCCCTTTCCACAGTCCCGTATTGAGGTTCAGCTTGTCAGCAACGCCAGTCACCGTCCATGCGTCGCCCTGAGTTTCGATTTCCACTTCGCCGCCGAAGGGCATCGCATTTTCACAGCACATCACAGCCAGAAACGCGAGTTTAACCTGATTGCGCGGGACAGGTTCGGTCAGGTTCCAACTGATCCGCAGACGCCCGGCCTTTTCCACATCTTTAAGAAGCTCGACCACTTCGGTGCGACCCAATGGCTGATCGCTTGCTGATCCAAAGGCAACGCGGAAAAACCGGATGCGGGCGCCTGCACTGCCAACGCTGCCCGAAATCAGCTCCATTTCAGGGCCTTGGACTGCGCCAACCATCTCCAACAGCTCAAGCCCGTTGGTAATTGCCCCAATGGGGCTGATCAGATCATGACAGATCCGAGAGCCGATCAATTCGGCCAGGTTGACGTCTGACGCGCCCATGCGTACCTCCTGCTGCATCTGCCTTGGACCCGGAGGCCCGATATGACAGATCTGAATGCCATTCTTGCACCGGGCATGTTTGTCCGCCACCCCGATTTCCCCGATTGGGGCGTTGGACAGGTGCAGTCCAATATCGGAGGCAAGATCACCGTTAACTTTCGCGAGCAGGGGAAAGTGGTGATCGACGGGACACGCATAGCCCTGATGCCGGTCTTTGATCCGTGAAACTGGTTTAGGAAAGGTTAACAACTCGGGCAAAACGCGGGCGAGTTGCCTTTGGCCGAGCAATCGCGTTATCAGCGCGCAACCGCGATCGATGGAATTTTCTTGATGCCAGACGAAGGCCCCTCATTCACTGTCAAATTGGCCAATACCGAGGTTGAACTGCGGGCGGCCCAACGTCTGCGCTATGACGTGTTTGTTCAGGAATTGGGCGGTGGCGGCGAGATGGTGGATCATGAGGCGGGGCTCGAGAAGGATCGGTTCGATCCATACTTCGATCATATGCTCGCCATCGACGATTCATCTGGAGAGGTGATCGGCGTCTATCGACTGCTTCCTGGTGAGCGAGCTGCCGAACTGGGGCAATTCTACTCCGAGGATGAATACGATCTCACCGTCCTGAAACAAAGCGGGCGCAAGCTGTTGGAGCTTGGACGCTCGTGCGTGCATCCGGATTATCGTGGTGGCACGGCGATGTTTCATCTGTGGAATGGTCTGGCTGCATACGTCACTGAGCGTGATATTGAGATCTTGTTCGGGGTCGCGAGTTTCCACGGAACCGACGTGAGCAAATTGGCGCAGCCGCTGTCGATGCTGCATCACAACCACCTTGCCCCGCTGGATTTGCGGGTTCGGGCCCAGCCAGAGTTATTTCAATCAATGGACCTTTTGGCACCCGACGCGCTGGATCGGCGCGCGGCGATGGTTCAAGTGCCGTCTCTCATCAAGGCCTACCTTCGCCTCGGTGGATTCGTGGGCGAGGGGGCATTTATCGATCATGCCTTCAACACAACCGATGTGTGTCTGATCCTTGACACAGCCCGCATGAATGAGCGTCAGCGGCGTATTTATGGTGGAGCATAACCCTGTGAGCGACCCATCGTGGCAAAGTGAAGACGCTCCTGATCCAATTGAGCTTGGTTTCTTAGGTTGGGTCCTGGTGATACTTCGCGGTCTGCCGCTGGCCCTTTTGGTTTTTGGGGGGCTGTTCGTCTTATTGGCCATACGTCTCATCGAACGACCGCTTTATGGCGTTCAACGGCCGGTGACACCGTTCATTTCTCAGTTCGTTTGTCGCAATGCATTTCGAATTCTCGGGATCAGATTTCGCACCTCTGGCGCGCTCATGCAGGAACGCGGCGCTGTGGTTGCAAACCATACGTCGTGGCTGGATATCTTTGCGCTGAATGCCCGTAAGCGCGTGTATTTCGTATCGAAAGCCGAAGTTGCAAAATGGCCCGGCATCGGCTGGCTGGCACGCGCGACGGGTACGGTCTTTATCGAACGTGATCGCAAGAAAGCCCGCGAGCAGACCCGGATTTTCGAGGAACGTCTGAAAGCCGGGCACAAGCTGTTGTTCTTTCCAGAAGGCACTTCGACCGACGGACAGCGAATTTTACCCTTTAAAACAACACTCTTTGCCGCGTTCTTCACTGAAGAGCTGCGGGAATTCATGTATGTTCAACCGGTTTCGGTCATCTTTCACGCTCCCCAAGGTCAGCCCGATAGGTTTTATGGCTGGTGGGGCGACATGGATTTCGGACCGCATTTGCTTAAGACTTTGGGGGCACGTCGACAAGGCACCGTGGAATTGATCTACCACGCGCCAGCTAAGGTTAGCGACTTTGAAAACCGCAAAGCTCTGGCAGCCCATTGCGAAGACGCGGTACGTCATGCGCATTCACTGGCGCGGCTTGAAAAATAGGGGCATTTGGCCCTTGCGCTGATGCTAAACCTGCCGTATACGCGCGCCATTCAAACCCGCAGGCGGGGTTTGGGCTTTTTGAGGGAGACATCCTTATCTGGCCCGCCGGTTGGAGCATCCGCTTCTTTCACCCCCGCCGAGGCGTAAACCGGAAAAGGAAAGTAAAGCATGGCTCTTCCCGAGTTCACCATGCGTCAGCTGCTAGAAGCTGGCGTTCACTTTGGTCACCAGACACAGCGTTGGAATCCCCGCATGGGCCCGTTCATCTACGGCTCGCGCAATGGCATCCACATCATGGACCTGACTCAGACCGTTCCGATGCTGGATCAGGCTCTGCAGGCTGTTCGTGACACCGTCGCAAAAGGTGGCCGCGTTCTGTTCGTAGGCACCAAGCGTCAGGCAGCTCAGCCGATCGCAGATGCCGCTGAAAAGTCGGCTCAGTACTACATGAACCACCGCTGGCTGGGCGGCACGCTGACCAACTGGAAAACCGTTTCCCAGTCGATCAACCGTCTGAACCAGATCGACGAAGCCATGGAGTCGGGTGCCGAAGGCCTGACCAAGAAAGAGCGTCTGGGCATGGAACGTGACCAGGCCAAGCTGCAGGCTTCACTGGGCGGTATCCGCGAGATGGGTGGCGTTCCTGATCTGCTGTTCGTCATCGACGTCAAGAAAGAAGCACTGGCTATCGCCGAAGCCAACAAGCTGGGTATCCCGGTTGTGGCTGTTGTCGACACCAACTGCTCGCCCGATGGTGTTGACTACATCATCCCCGGCAACGACGACGCAGCGCGCGCAATCGCTCTGTATTGCGATCTGGCCGCACGTGCCGCTCTGGACGGCATGACCGCTCAGATGGGTGCTGCTGGCGTTGACCTGGGTGCATTCGAAGAAGCTCCGGTTGAAGAAGTCGTAGCCGAAGAAGCACCCGCTGAAGAAGCCGCGCCGGAAGCCAAAGCCGAAGCGTAAGCTGCCCGTCACGTAAATGACATATGGGGCAGGGTAGACCTGCCCCAATTCCGTTTGAATTGAGGAGAGCCAAAAGATGGCAATCACAGCAGCAATGGTAAAAGAACTGCGCGACTCGACCGGCGCAGGCATGATGGACGCAAAAAAAGCGCTGACCGAAACCGGCGGCAACATGGACGAAGCCGTTGACTGGCTGCGCACCAAAGGCCTGGCCAAGGCGGCCAAGAAATCGGGCCGTACCGCAGCCGAAGGTCTGGTTGCTGTTCACGTCAACGGCGGCAACGGTGTTGCTGTCGAAGTGAACTCGGAAACCGACTTCGTTGCGAAAAACAGTGAATTCCAGGAGATGGTCGGCAAGATCACCTACGCAGCCGAAGGTGTTGATGACGTCGACGCGCTGCTGGCTGCCGATCTGGGCGGCAAGTCTGTTGCAGATACCCTGACCGACAAGATCGCCACCATTGGTGAAAACATGTCGGTCCGCCGTATGTCGAAACTGTCGGGCGATACCGTCGTGTCCTACGTTCACAACGCGGCGACAACCGGCATGGGCAAAATCGGCGTTCTGGTTGCTCTGTCCGGCGGCGATGAAGCCTTCGGCAAGCAGGTTGCAATGCACATTGCAGCGGTGAACCCGGCGGCCCTGTCCGAGGCGGACATGGATCCGGAAGTTGTCGAGAAAGAGAAGCAGGTCCAGATGGACATCGCTCGCGAATCCGGCAAGCCGGAGCAGGTGATCGAAAAGATGATCGTCGGTCGCATGAAGAAATTCGTCGCCGAAGCGACCCTGCTGAACCAGGACTTCGTTGTGAATCCTGATCTGACCGTCGAAGCGGCTGCCAAAGAAGCAGGTGCTACCATCACCGGTTTTGTCCGCATGGAAGTAGGCGAGGGCATCGTGGTCGAAAAAGAAGACTTCGCTGCCGAAGTTGCCAAGGCAGCCCAAGGCTAAAATCTTTTGCAGCTTCGGTTAGAGGCTGCAACAAATACCGAGCCCGGTTGCATAGCGCAGCCGGGTTTTTTTCATGTCAAAAGCCTGTGAACCAATGCTTGCGAAGATTAGTGAATTGAGGGGCCCTGCATGATGGGGATGGAAGGGCCCCTCAATAATCCCGACAAAGAGACGTGGACGAATAGACGCCTCGGTGTCAGAGCGATCAGAGAGCTTTGGTATTACAAAGATCCGATCAAAACGTTCCCTGGCTAAAGCCACCACTCACGGAACAATATCAATTTGCAATTTTATCGGGAGATTCGGAAAGTCATGTATTCCTTACCCTAGGTCAATTTGATGCTAATTAGCATCAAAATAGGGTCATGCTTCCATCACAAACATCTGATTCTGCAACGCGGCCTTCAACACGGCCTGTGCCGTTGTTTCAACCGAAAGCGCCTCGCGCGCGAGTCTCAGATGTTTTTCCACCGTTGCCGAAGTCAAACCCATCAATAGCGCGATGTCTTGCGTGGTCTTTCCGTCGCCGACCCATTGCAAAGCTTCGCGCTGGCGTTTGGTCAGCGCGCGGTTCGGGGCATGATATGGCAAGGTCAGGATTTTGAGATGGGCAACATTGTTCATCAGAAGGATGTCGTCGCCGTGCTCGTTCCAGACCTCGTCCATCTCCTCCTGGCTGTGATTACGCGCCGCAAGCGAAATCGCCCCTTTGGAACGCATCGATACTGAGTTGAAGCTGACCGTATAACCTACTGTAATATCACGCGACTTATTGAACTCAAAAACCCGAAGCTCTTCGTTCGACATAACCCCGCTGGACATCATGTCCTGTATCATGCTCCAACTTGCAGCGCCTTCGTTGTTCAGCGCCCATTTCAGCATGGGGGCGTGAAAATACAGGCCGGATTGAAGGAACCCTTCCAAGTAATCCGAGCAGTGATTGGTCAGGATTACAAAGTCTTCTGGATCGCCGAGCGAAGTCGCCGTTCGGTATTGCGTATACCCATACAACAACCGGTCGAAGCCATACTTTTCCATCTGGCGGCAATGTGCATCCCAAAGCTCTTCCAGAGTTTTCGTGTAGCTCAGAAAATTCAGATACTCTTTGAGGGTCATCCTGTGTCCCTCTCAGCCAGATGCGCGGCAATCGCGTTCAGTGCAAGAACATAGCTTTGCGCGCCAAAACCACAGATCTGTCCAATCGCGACTGGTGCGATATGTGATTTGTGACGAAACGCCTCGCGCGCGTGGATGTTAGATAAATGAACTTCGACCACGGGTACTTCGGCCGAAGATATCGCATCCATCAGCGCAATCGATGTATGCGTGAATGCGCCTGCATTCAGCACGATACCATCCTGAGCGCCGCGTGCCGCGTGGATCGCATCAATTAGCGCGCCTTCGTGATTGGATTGGAGATGGGTTATGTTTTGACCCAGCGTTTCACCATGCGCAACGCACAGGTCCTCGATCATCTGCAACGTCGTTGCGCCGTAGACCTCGGGTTGCCGTGTACCAAGCAAATTCAGGTTCGGACCATTCAGAACCAGGATATTGTGCATATTCAAACTGTCCCCATCTTCCCTTTTTCATAAACATGAATTTAAAGGTCGTCCAGCGACCTTCGCTCTTATGGGTAGAGCTTCATTGACGCATGCAGGTTGCTGGATCGGCTCAATCCCATCCCCTATTCAATTATCTTCCATCGTGACCACAACTTTACCGAGAGCCTCGCGCCGTTCGAGCATGCCAATTGCCTCTGCCGCCTGGGTTAGCGGAAATCGTGCACTGATACGGGGTGAAATCACTCCCGAACCATATAGGCGGAACAACTCGGCCAGGTTCTGTGCGTGCCCTTTCGGGTCGCGAAATACGGACGCGCCCCAGAACACCCCGACGATCTGACAGCCCTTGAGCAAAGTCAGGTTCAGCGGAATGCTGGGGATGCCGGCAGGAAAGCCAACAACCAGATAACGCCCACCCCATGCCATACTTCGCAAGGCGGGCTCAGCGTAGTCTCCGCCGACCGCGTCGTAGACCACATCCACACCTTCGCCCCGGGCCAGTGCCTTTATCTCGGCGGACAGGGCCTTTTGCGCTTCGCGGTCCAGATCGCGTGGATAGATCAGCGTCTGGTCTGCGCCAATATCTCTGCAAAACAATGCTTTACCTTCAGACGAGACCGCCGCGATCACATGTGCCCCCATCGCTTTAGCTAGCTCGATCGCCGCAGACCCAACGCCACCGGCGGCCCCCAGAACAAGTACTTTTTCGCCGGACTTAAGTAGCGCACGGTCCTTGAGGGCGTGGTATGAAGTGCCGTAGGTGAAGACAAAGCTGGCCGCATCTTCAAACGGCATCACGTCGGGTATCTTGACGGCAGTCGCTGGTTTGAGCTTCAGATGCGTAGCGAACCCTCCGTGCCCTGTGAGCGCCAGAACCCGATCACCAGGCGCGAAGTCTGTGACGCCTTCTCCGACCGAGACAACTTCTCCGGCGATTTCACCACCTGGCGCAAAGGGGCGGGGTGGTTTTATCTGATAGAGGTCCCGGATCATCAGCGTATCAGGGAAGTTCACCCCGGCGGCGCGGATACGCAATACAATTTCATCTGACTCAGGGGTTGGATCGGGCAGGGTGGTCAGTTCCAAACTCTCGGGGCCGCCTGGTGTGACGCTGAGTAATGCCTGCATGTTTTTCATTTGCCTCTTGCTTCACCTGTTTTGAAATCGTTGGATTGTCAGCACGTATTGTCAAGAAGACCTCACGCCAGAATCCCAGATCGCCTGAATGGAGTGCACATGACGCCCGAGACTTTGTTTTCGCTCAGTGGAAAGACGGCACTGGTAACGGGGGGTGCCACCGGTATCGGTCGAATGGCGGCCGAGGCGTTGGTACGTGCCGGGGCGCATGTACTGATCGCTTCTCGCAAAGGCGAGGCATGCGAGGAGGTTGCAACAGAGTTGAACGCTCTGGACGCGCCAGGCTCGGCCGAAGGGTTTGCTGGCGACATCAGCAGTGAGGCGGGTATAGATGCGCTGGCAGATGAAGTCAAAAGTCGCACTCAAGCGATTGATATACTGATGAATAATGCAGGTGTGTCTTGGGGCGCGCCGATGGGGCAGTTCCCTCATTTCGCTTGGGACAAAGTCATGTCGGTTAATGTCGCAGGCGTATTTGATCTGACCCAAAAATTGCTGCCACTTCTGATGAAATCCGCAACCGACGAGGATCCTGCGCGGGTCATCAATGTAGGTTCGGTCATGGGTGAAGTTCCGATGGGTGACGGGGCCTACAGCTATTCCGCGTCCAAAGCGGCGGTTATTCACCTGTCCAAAATCATGGCTAAAGAATTGGCACCCTACAGAGTCACGGTGAATGCGCTGGCCCCGGGACCATTCGTATCGCGCATGACGGCCTTTGCTACCGAGGACGAAACCAAGCGCGCGCGGGTCGGCAAAGGTGTTCCACTGGGCCGGGTTGGCCAGGCCGAGGATATCGCTGGTTGCATGTTGTTTCTATGCGGTCGCGGAGGCAGCTATGTCACTGGCGCGGTCATCCCTGTCTCCGGCGGGATAAATGTGCAGACCGGTGGCAATATCTTTGCCGATGCCCTTTAGCCGTGGGCTCATACGCAGGCTGAATATATGACACACACTGAAAACACTTTGGATATCAAGTCCGTCGACGCTTATCTAAACACGCATCTTGTTGGGTATCATGGCCCTCTTGAAGCTACAAAATTCACCGTGGGTCAGTCGAACCCAACCTATCTGCTGCGTACGCCGGCCAAATTCTATGTTCTGAGACGCAAGCCGCCGGGCATATTGCTGAAATCCGCACATGCAGTGGATCGGGAATTTCGCGTACAAGCGGCGCTGGCTGGTAGCAAAGTGCCCGTCCCGCAAGTACATCTGCTTTGTGAAGATGACAGCGTCATAGGCTCGGCCTTTTACGTGATGGAGCATTTGAAAGGGCGCACATTTGTCGACCCTGTCATGAAAGGCGAAAACAATGCGACGCGCACGGGTGTGCTGAAAGAGATGAATCGCGTACTGGCCGAACTGCACATGGTCGATATCGATGCGGTCGGTCTTTCGGATTTCGGACCTCCAGGCAACTATTTCGAGCGGCAAATTGCTCGCTGGACCAAACAATATCGCGCCTCTGAGACCGAAAAAATCGCCGAGATGGATCAGCTGATCGCCGGGCTTGAGCGCCAGATCCCCGAGGATGATAATCAAAGAACACTGGTTCATGGGGATTACCGAATCGACAATCTGATGTTCGAGACGCATGGCACCGCCTGCATCGGAGTGCTGGATTGGGAGCTATCGACCATCGGTCACCCATATGCGGACCTGGCGGCCGTCATCATGCAATGGCAGCTGCCTCCGGGCAAGGAGGGTCGGGGATTGGCTGGCGTAGATCGGTTAAGCCTTGGGCTACCGTCAGATCAGGACTTCATCGCCGAGTATTGCGCGCGCCGCGGCCTAACGGGGATTGAGAATTTTGGCTTCTACCTTGCTTTCAACTTCTTTCGGATGGCCGGCATTCTGCAAGGTGTCTACAAGCGGGCCTTGGATGGAAACGCATCAGACCCGGCACGCGCTAAGGCTTTCGGTGCCTATGTGCCGGTCTTCGCCCAACACGGATTATCTGCGCTGCAAAAAACGTAGGCAGTATTCTCGGCGCCCTTCAACAAATCCAGCAAAAATCGGCAGAATTCGCTGTTGCCTAGGGTCTTGCGAAGGCAAGATCGGCCTGATCAAGATGGAGTTGCCTCATGGGATTTGATCCGACCGCGCAGACCCACATCCGCCAATGGATGCACAGATATGTTGAGCAGAAGAAATACGCAGGCAGCGCCCTTCTGATCCACCAGAACGGGCAAGAGGCATTCTTTCACGCATGTGGCCGCCGCTGCATTGAAACCGACCTCGCGTTTCAGCGGGACAGCCTGATTCGGATTTATTCGATGACCAAGCCTGTGACGTCCGTTGCCTTGATGATGCTGGTGGAACAGGGGTTGTTTCATCTAGATGCCCCGGTTTCCGATTTCCTGCCAGAGTTTGCAACGATGCAAGCCTTGGTCCCGGGTGCAACGCAGTTGGACCAGACCGAGGACGCGCCGATACCCAGCCTGCATCAGTTGCTGACGCACACCAGCGGGCTGAGCTACCCGTTCAATCCCGGCCTTTTGCCAATGGCCATGGATGAGCTCGATCTGATCTTTTCCCCGAAACAAGGCCCGCTGTCAGACCGGGTTAAAGTGCTGGCAGGGTTGCCGCTGGCTTTTCAGCCAGGCAGTCGCTGGGAGTACTCGGTCGGGATCGACGTGATTGGCCGCGTGATAGAAGTTGTATCAGGCAAACCGCTGGACGTGTTTCTGACAGAACACATCTTTCGACCACTTGGGATGAGTGAAACCGCGTTTTCAGTGCCTGAAGGGGCAGGGGACCGATTTGCCTCGCTCTACACCCCGCTCGAAGGCGATGCCATGGCGCTGAATGCCGCAAAATCGGGTGGCGAAACGTTGCGGTTGGTGGATCGGGCCGGAGAGTCCCCGTTTGAGGCGGCGACGACCTTTTCTGGCGGTGGCGGATTGATCAGTACCATCGACGATTACAGCAAGTTCGCCGAGATGTTGCGAAACAAAGGAACCGCAAATGGCGCGCGATTGCTCGGGCCGAAGACTGTAGAATTCATGTTTCGCAACCATTTACCGGACGATATTGCATCCATGGGTCCACACACCTTTGCAGAGCAACCCATGGAAGGCACAGGCTTTGGCATCGGAGGCGCGGTGGTACTGAACCCGGCGAGCACCCGAGCCCCAAGCTCGGTTGGCGACTATGGCTGGGGCGGGATGGCCTCCACCTATTTCTGGATCGATCCGGTCAACGCGCTTTCAACAGTGTTTTTTACACAGCTCTCACCATCCAGCTCTTATCCATCCCGAGCGGAACTGAAGGCGCTTGTTCACGCGGCGCTCGTTGAATGATCGGTGTTTGAGTGATACCGGAAAAGGCCAAGACGCCGGAGAGCCCTGAATGACCGAAGCCGAACGCATATTGCTTGATCTGCTGAATATCGAACCGCTTGAGGTCGATTTGTTTCGCGGAACCGGTTCTGGTGGCGAGACACCAACGCGTATCTTTGGCGGGCAGGTGATCGCGCAAGCGCTTGCCGCAGCGTACAGGACGGTCGAGGATCGTTTATGCCATTCCTTGCACGCCTATTTCATAAGGCCCGGAGATCCGTCAATTCCGGTTATATATCAAGTGGATCGCGCGCGCGATGGAGGTTCTTTTACAACCCGCCGCGTGGTTGCGATCCAGCATGGCAAGCAAATTTTGAACATGTCGGCCTCGTTTCACAAGCAGGATGACGGATGGGAACATCAGCATCCGATTCCGGACGTTCAAGCGCCCGAGCACCATCCATCGCGTGACGAATTGCGCGAAAAATACCTGGATCGCGTTCCCGAAAAGCTGAAAGCTGAATTGCTGCGCGAGCGCCCGATCGAAGTGCGTGAAATCGATCCGCTGGACCTGTTTGCACCCGCCAAGGCAGATGACAAGAACCACGTCTGGTTTCGCATGGGCGCAGCGAACCACGCGGACACCGTCACACAACATCTTCTATTGGCCTATGCCTCGGATATGAGCTTGCTCAGTTCCGGAATGCGGCCCCATGGGCTGAGCTGGTTCACTGGTGAAATTGATGGGGCCAGTCTGGACCATGCCATCTGGTTTCATGCACCCGTGCAGTTTCAAAACTGGCATCTGTATTCGATGGAGTCGCCGTGGACAGGGCAGGGGCGCAGCTTCAATCGGGGTTCGATCTTCTCGCAGGATGGCAAACTGGTTGCGTCCGTCGCGCAAGAAGGCCTGCTCAGAAGACGGGAATCGCGCTAAGAACTGCCAGCAAACCTTTGATTAAGCTTCATCATTCCACCTAACCATCGGTCGTAGTCTTCTGTTTTTAAACGCATATAGTCAAGCACTTGTGGATGCGGAAGAATCAAAAAACGTTCATCCGCCAGCGCCTCGACACAGGCTTGGGCGACCTCATCAGGTTCAATTATTCCGTCAATCGCGGCGACCGAATTCTCATGTCCACGTATCATCTCGGACCGAACGGCCTGCGGACACAGAACCGAAACCCTGAGACCTTTATCGCCATAGGTCATCGCGATCCATTCAGCAAAACCCACAGCCGCATGTTTGGTTACGCCATAAGGGGCTGCGCCGGGTTGATTGAGCAATCCAGCCGCTGAAGCTGTGATCATCAAATAACCACCACCACGCGCAACCATCCTTGGGATCAGGTGCCGCGCGGTCCAGACATGGGACATAACGTTGATCTGCCAGATGCGGTCCCACTCAGCATCCGGCACTTCAAATGCACCTAGGGTGAGTATTCCCGCATTGGCACAGAATAAATCAATCGGAGCGATCGTATCCTCGACAGTCTCAATCAGATTTCGAATATCACTTTCCTTGGACACATCACAGCTGAGAGCATCACCGCCAATTTCCGCCGCCACGGCCTGCGCGCCGGCAAGGTCGATATCGGCGCAGACTACATGCGCACCTTCTTCTGAGAACCGCTTGGCAAGACCTTTACCTATGCCATTTGCAGCGCCAGTGATGACGACGGTCTTCCCAATCAGAACCATTGCATAGCTCGTGTCTTACTTCTCAAACACAGCGTAACATATTGGCAAGCCATGACCAATGCGTGTTCTACAGTCGTGGCTCGCTTGCTACGTATTTTACATAATACCGATTATGCGAGTTACAGATGCAGCCTCAGTAAAATGCCTGTAGTCCGGTTTGCGCCCGCCCCAGGATCAATGCATGAACGTCGTGCGTGCCCTCATAGGTGTTGACTGTCTCAAGATTGATCATGTGACGCACCACCTGGAACTCAAGTGAGATACCGTTGCCGCCGTGCATGTCACGCGACATCCGCGCAATGTCCAATGCCTTGCCGCAATTGTTACGTTTGATGATCGAGATCATCTCGGGCGCAGCTTCAGCCAGATCCATCAGACGGCCGACGCGCAAGCTTGCTTGCAGTCCCAAAGAGATTTCGGTCTGCATCTCTGCCAGTTTGCGTTGAAACAACTGGGTCTGCGCAAGTGGTCGATTGAACTGTTTACGATCCAAGCCGTATTGACGCGCTGCGTGCCAGCAGCATTCCGCGGCCCCCATCGCACCCCAGCTGATACCATAGCGTGCGCGGTTCAGGCAGCCGAACGGTCCCTTGAGACCCTGAACATGTGGAAGCAAAGCGCCCTCGTCCACCTCAACGCCATCCATGACAATTTCACCTGTGATCGAAGTACGCAGGCTCAGCTTGTTCTCGATCTTCGGTGCGCTAAGGCCCTTGGTGCCTTTATCCAGCACGAACCCACGAATCTTGCCGTCATGCGCATCTGACTTGGCCCAGACCACATAGACATCTGCGATCGGTGCGTTTGAAATCCACATCTTGCTGCCGGTCAGACGATACCCGCCATCAATCTTCTCGGCGCGGGTCTTCATCGCCGCCGGGTCCGAACCCGCATCCGGCTCTGTCAGGCCAAAACACCCAATCCATTCGCCACTTGCCAGTTTCGGCAGATATTTGCGACGCTGTTCTTCGCTGCCATAGGCGAAAATCGGGTACATCACCAACGAGCTTTGCACCGACATCATCGAGCGATAGCCGGAATCCACCCGTTCAACTTCCCGCGCCACAAGTCCATAAGATACGTAGCTTGCACCGATCCCACCATATTCTTCGGGGACTGTCGTGCCCAACAGGCCCATTTCACCCATTTCACGAAAGATCTCGGGATCGGTTTCTTCGTTTGCAAAAGCCTTGGTGACACGCGGCTGCAATTTCTCCTGGGCGTAAGCGCGCGCGCTGTCGGCAATCAGGCGTTCATCCTCTTCCAACTGGTCCGACAAGCGAAATGGGTCGTCCCAGTTGAAACGTCCAAGGTCAGGCGCATCTTTTGCGCGCAGGACAGGCTTTGTATCTGGAGCGTTCATTTTGCTTCTCCGAATTGAATAGGTTCGCGCAACTATAATCTGAGTAATATTCAAAAAACAGCGAGACATTTGCATTGTTTCATGATCAAAACGCATAGATGGACACCAAGCGCCCTATCCTGCCGCCTATATCCGCGCTGCGCGCGCTTGAGGCTTTGGATCGCCTTGGATCAGCCTCGGCAGTTGCGCATGAAATGGCACTGACGCAGAGCGCGGTCAGTCGGCAACTGCAGACGCTTGAAGCGCATTTGGACGCAGAATTGGTCAGCCGTGATCGCAAGCGATTGTCACTGACAAAGGCTGGACAAGACTATGTACAAGAAATTCGGCCAGCCTTGTCTCAGATCGCGCAGGCGGCGCTGAAACTGCACATTTCCCCTGTCGGTGGGACATTGAATCTGGCGATTCTGCCGACATTCGGAATGCGCTGGCTGGTACCGCGTCTGCCGGATTTCGCCCGCCGCCATCCGGATATCACAATCAACATGACCACGCGGTTGCGACCGTTTAGTTTTGCTTCGGAACCCTTTGATGCGGCTTTACATTTTGGGGAACCTGATTGGCCTGGAACTGATCGCTTACTATTAAGTGTCGAGCGGGTTTTGCCCGTCTGCGCGCCCGAGCTTTTACCCAAAGGCACTCCGACCTCACCCCGCGATCTGCTAAAACTGCCGCTGCTGCATATCCAGACAAGACCGCGCGCCTGGCAGGACTGGTTTCAACAGATGGGTGTCACGCACCCGTATCCCCTGCCCGGCACCGTCCACGACCAGTTCAACACCATCAACCAAGCCGCGCTGCACGGCCTGGGTGTTGCCTTGTTGCCAAACTATCTGGTGGAACAAGACCTTGCGACAGGTAGGCTGGTTGCAGCCTTCCCTGACGCGATAGAGACGATGGGGGCATATTATCTGGTTTGGCCGCGCGAAAAATCGGGTGATGGATCATTGCGAGAGTTCCGACACTGGCTTGCTTCTCAGGCCCAGACCGAAGAGTCATTGCCGCGTTAGCCGAGCGCGTACCCTGCCCCGCGTACAGTGCGCACCGGGTCTTCGCCGCCATGTTGGGTCAACGCTTTGCGAAGGCGTCCGATATGAACATCAACGGTACGCGTATCAACGTAGATGTCACGGCCCCAGACGCGGTCGAGCAATTGCTCGCGGCTCCAGACCCGGCCGGGCTTTTCCATGAAAGTGCTTAGTAGCCGGAACTCGGTCGGGCCCAGTTTCAATAGCTTGTTGTCGCGACTGACCTTATGGGTCTCAGAGTCCAGTATGATATCGTCAAACTCCAACCGGATTCCCACGGTTGCCGGGCGCACTCGGCGCAGTTGCGTTCGCACGCGCGCCATCAATTCGACAACCGAGTAAGGCTTGACCACATAGTCATCCGCGCCTGTTTCCAGGCCGCGCACTTTGTCGACCTCTTCGGAACGTGCCGACAGCATGATGATTGGGATCGATCGGGTGTCGGGCCGCGTTTTCAGGCGGCGGCAGACCTCGATACCGCTCAGATTGGGCATCATCCAGTCCAGAACGATGATATCCGGGCGATCTTCTTCGACTAACAACAAAGCCTCGTCGCCATTAGCGGCGCGCGTAACGCGGAACCCTTCGGCGTCCAGATTGTAGGCCAGCACCTCTCTTTGGGCCAACTCATCCTCAACAACCAGCACAGTCGGTTGATCAGCGGACATGACTGAGATCTCCTAGATCGTTTGCGACGTGTTGTCGGCTTTGGGGCGCGCTTCGCTGGGTCTCTCGCCGGTGACGAGATAGACGACCTGCTCGGCAATGGCGGTGACGTGATCGCCCATGCGTTCGATATTTTTTGCGATGAAATGCAGGTGCATACACGATGAGATGTTGCGCGGATCCTCCGCCATGAAGGTCAGGAACTCGCGAAACAGGCCGTTATACATCTGGTCCACTTCCAGATCCCGTTCGATCACGTCCTGCGCCAGCTCAGCATCACGCTGGATATAGGCATCCAGCGCGTCGCGCAGCATCCGCTCGACCTCGCGCGCCATTCGGCGCAGAGCGGCGGCACTGCCGTTGATTTCGCCGGCATTCACCAGAACGGTCGTTCGCTTGGCGATGTTCTTGGAGTAATCTCCAATCCGTTCAAGGTTGGTCGCGACCTTCAGAACGGACAGAACCAGCCGCAAATCGCTGGCCGTCGGTGCACGCAAGGCAATCAGGCGCGCGGTCTCTTCGTCAATCAGTTCTTCCAGTGCGTCGATGGCCTTGTCGCCTTGACGCACTTCATTTGCCAGTTCTTCGTCGCGGGTCTCCAGCGACCGGGCCGCGCCCATAATGGCGGCTTCGACCAGTCCACCCATCTTCATGATGTGTGCTTGGATGGCCTCAAGGTCGCGGTCGAACGCGGATGCAATATGTTGTTCGCTCATTGCAGTTATCCTGTGCTCAGCCAATCCGGCCGGTGATGTAACTTTCGGTTCGGGGATCTTCGGGGTTGGTGAAGATCTGCCCGGTTTCGCCAAACTCAACCAAGTTGCCCAAATGGAAAAACGCCGTCTTCTGGCTGACCCGCGCAGCCTGCTGCATCGAGTGGGTCACGATCACCACTGAATAGCGTGAACGCAGTTCGTCAATCAGTTCCTCGACCTGCGCGGTTGCAATTGGGTCCAGGGCCGAACACGGCTCGTCCATCAATAGCACCTCAGGCTCGGTGGCTACGGCGCGCGCGATGCAAAGACGCTGTTGCTGACCACCAGAAAGGCCGGTACCGGGGGCATCCAGACGGTCCTTGACCTCATCCCAGATCGCACCACGGCGCAGAGATTTCTCTACGATTTCATCCAGTTCTGCCTTATTCTTGGCAAGGCCGTGGATACGCGGACCGTAAGCCACGTTGTCATAGATCGATTTGGGGAACGGGTTCGGTTTTTGAAAAACCATGCCGACCTTGGCACGCAACTGTACCGGATCGACGCGCTTGTCGTAAATGTCTTCACCGTCCAGCAGGATATCACCCTGCACCCGGCAAATGTCGATTGTGTCGTTCATCCGGTTCAGACAGCGCAAGAAGGTGGATTTACCGCAGCCAGAGGGACCGATGAAAGCCGTCACAGTCTTGTCTTCGATATCGACGCTCACGTCCTTGATGGCGTGGGTCTCACCGTAGTAGACCTGAACCTGCTTGGCGTTGATCTTGATGTCTTTGGAGTCCACGGTTCTCTCCACTCGTGTCATATCGTTCATTTTAAACCCCTCCTACCAGCGGCGTTCAAAGCGGCGGCGCAGGATGATAGCGATGATATTCATGGTCAGCAGGAACATCAAAAGGATGATGATGCCGCCCCAGGCTTTCTCGTAAAAACCCACATCGGCACGCGCGGCCCAGGTGTAGATCTGTGCCGGCATGGCCGAGTTCGGCTCGGTGAAGCCCGCCAAAAAGCCATCGGGATAGCCTCGGGCGACAAAGCCCACCATGCCGATCAACAGCAACGGAGCAGTTTCACCCAGCGCCTGCGCCAGACCAATGATGGTACCAGTCAGGATACCGGGCGCGGCCAACGGCAGCACGTGGTGGAAGACGGCCTGCATCTTCGAGGCCCCTACCCCCAACGCCGCGTCGCGGATAGACGGGGGAACCGCCTTTAGCGAGGCGCGGGTCGAGATGATGATCGTTGGCAGGGTCATCAGCGTCAGCACCAGACCACCCACCAGCGGTGCCGACTGCGGCAGGTGCATGAATTGAATGAACACTGCCAGCCCCAGGATACCGAAGACGATGGACGGAACGGCGGCCAGGTTCGAAATATTCACCTCGATCAGATCGGTGAATTTATTCTGCGGCGCAAACTCTTCCAGATAGATCGAGGCGGCGACCCCAATGGGCAGCGACAGGCACAGCACCACCAACATCATGAAGAACGAACCGACGACCGAGGCACCAATACCCGCACCACCGGGGTTATCCACGCCCGAGTCCGCACCAGTGATGAACGGCCAGTTGAAAGCCTGCTTGATGATCCCCGCTTCTTTCAGCGCGTCCACCAGATCCAGATCGCTTAGTTGCAGGAAGCGGCTGTCCTGCAGGGTGTCACGAGACACCCGACCCTTGAAGTAGCCATCCACACGGCTTGAAGCCGCCAGATCGAACATGATCGGCTCACCCAGCTTGCTAGGATTATCGGCATAGAAGGTTCGGATCGTACCGCCGATTTTGCCCAACAGACGCTCGATGGCATCCTGATCGAAATCCACGGTGATGCCACTTTCGGCCAGTTGTTCATTCAGTTCCGCAATGAACAGATTGGAGTAGGCTTTTGTCTTGAACATCGTGCCTTCGGCTTCATCGCGCTGCGCTTCGCTCAGCGTGAATTCTAAACTGATAACTGTGCGCTGGAAGGCCGGGATGCCTTGCGACAGGATTGAGGCAAACAGCACAATCAGAAAGAACAGTCCGGTCGCGATAGCGACGATCCCGTAGGCGCGAAAACGCTTTTCGGCAGCCGCGCGTTTTTTGGTCCGGGCATCGGATGCAGTCAGCGAGGTCGAGGTATTTTGCATGCTGGCGTCGGTCATTCGTACTGCTCCCGATACTTGCGCACGATATAAAGGGCGAAAACGTTCAGCCCCAGCGTGAGGATGAACAGCGTCATGCCAAGCGCGAAGGCGACGAGGGCCTCGGGCGAGGCGAAATCGGCGTCGCCTGTCAGCTGGCTGACGATCTTGGCGGTGACGGTGGTCATGGCCTCGAACGGGTTCAGGTCCAGACGCGCGGCGGCCCCTGCCCCCAGAACCACGATCATGGTCTCACCGATGGCGCGCGATGCCGCCAGCAGGATCGCTCCCACGATCCCGGGCAAAGCTGCGGGCAAAACGACCTGCCGGATGGTCTCGGATTGTGTGGCCCCCAGCCCGTAAGAGCCATCACGCATGGCCTGAGGCACCGCGTTGATGATGTCGTCGGAAAGCGACGAAACGAACGGGATCAGCATGATGCCCATGACAAGACCGGCGGTCATCACCGCCGTACCGGCTTTCATCCAGCCCAAACCATCATCCCCGAACACGCTCAGCAACAGCGGGCCAACGGTCAGCAGAGCGAAAAGGCCGTAAACGATGGTCGGGATACCGGCCAGCACTTCCAGCATTGGTTTGGCGATCGAGCGCACGCGTGAAGATGCGTACTCACTGAGATAAATCGCAGCGAAAAGACCGATTGGCACGGCCACCAACAACGCCACCAACGAGATATAGAACGTGCCCCACAGCAAAGGGATGATACCCAGATCTGATGCCCCACCACGGCCCGAGAAACTGGGCGCCCAGGTAGTACCGAAAAAGAATTCTGATGCCGGGTAAAGCTTGAAGAACTCCCACGTATTGAAAACCAGCGAAAGGACGATGCCGACCGTTGTCAGGATCGCAATCGACGCAGCCGCCAGCAGCATCACACGAATTCCCTGCTCAACCACATTGCGGGCACGATATTCAGAATGCGTCTGGAACCAACTGAACGCAGCACCGGCCAAGGCGACCAGTATCACAGCGACGGACATGATCGCGTAACCGGTTGAATTTATCGCCCGATAGGCTTGAGCTGCATGCAAAACCGTCTGCGTGATGTCCGAGGTTACGACTTGACCCGCGTCCTTCAATTTTTGGGTCATCTCGGAAATATCTGCCCGCGCATCCTGTGCGAGCGTTTCGGTGAGATGTCCCTGCGCAACGGCACTGTCCAGACCATTTGCGGTCCGACGCACCTCGGCCATAACAAGACTGCGCGACGATCCTTCCTTGATCGCCGTTTCGGGAACCATCTCCGAGACCTGAGAGTTAACGTAGAGCGGCTGAACCAGCAGCCAGACGATCAACAATCCTAAGGCGGGAACTATGACTTTCAGTGCGACGTTAGCGCCATAAAACGAGGGAAGAGAATGCAGATTGCGGCTGTCCCCTCCGGCACTTTGCAAGGCGCGCATTCGCCCCAAAACATATCCGACTGCCGCGATCGCAAGCACGATCAGAATGAGCCAAAGAATTGGCATGACGCCCCCATAGGTCTTGATCGGGATTAGGGAAAAATTGGGGGCGACAGAAAACGCCGCCCCCAGTCAATTCAATCGGGGTGAGGGATTAGCTGCCCGAACCCAAGGTTACTTCGTTGGCAATCGCGTCCTGCGTTTTTGCCAGTTCAGGATCGGCAACCAGACCGTAGTTGGCCAGCGGGCCCGAGGGACCAGCAATTTCTTCATGAGTGAAGAACTGGGCGTATTCTTTCAGACCGGGGATCACGCCGATATGCGCTTTCTTGACGTAGAAAAACAGCGGGCGCGAGACGGGGTATTCACCCGACGCGATGCTCTCGGTCGACGGTGCGATACCACCCATCGTAGCCACTTTCAGCTTGTCGGTGTTGTTCTCGTAGAACGCCAGACCAAACACGCCGATACCATTGGTGTTTGTGTCGATGCGGGCCAGAGTTTCGGTGTAGTCACCGTCGATATCGACCGATTTGCCGTCGGTGCGCACGTCCAGGCATGCATCTTCGGCGTCATCTTCGCTTAGGCCGCCCGCGACCATGGCTTCCATCGCGCCCGTCGCTTCGCAACCTGCCAGCAGAACCTTGTCTTCGAACACTTCGCGGGTACCGTGCTTGGTGCCCGGGATGAACATTGCGATTTCCACATCCGGCAGGTCAGCGTTGAACTCGGCCCAGCTGTTGAAGCTGTTGTCGACCAGCGCGCCATCTTTCATCACTTTCGATCCGATGGCATTGTAAATATCCGCAGGCTCAAACGCCGTGAACGCAGGACCCGACTGCTGGCTTGCAAATACGATGCCGTCATAACCGATGCGGACTTCCATGATGTCGGTCACACCGTTTTCGGCGCATGCTTTAATCTCTTTTTCACGGATGGCACGCGATGCGTTTGCAACGTCGATCGTGTTTTCACCGACGCCTTCGCAGAAGCGTTTCAGACCGGCGGACGAGCCGCCTGATTCAACAACCGGTGTGGGGAAGTCGGTATTTTCACCGAACAGTTCTGCAACGATTGACGCATAAGGCAGAACGGTGGAAGAGCCAGCAACTTGAACGTTGTCACGCGCAGCAGCAGTGGTTGCCGAGACGGCAGCGATAGCCAGCGCAGAAGCCGACAGTTTTACAAAGGACATTTCAGTCTCCTTGAAAAGGATGGGTACTGATCATCCCCATGATGATCTGAGCGCAGCACTATGACGCCTGCGTAAGCCTTTTGTGACAGGTATGTAACGGTTTCATGACAACTCATGAATTTCTCAGAAATTCTTAACTTGACGAAGCGTCACCCCAGTAAAGCCTGCGTTTGGCACGACCTCAGCGTGGTAGAATGACCGTAAACGTCGCGCCCTGCCCCGGCTCACTTTCCACCCGCAACCTGCCCCGATGGCGATTGACGATATGCTTCACGATTGCAAGCCCCAGTCCGGTTCCGCCCAACTCGCGCGAGCGGTGACTGTCTGCGCGATAGAACCGTTCGGTCAACCTGGGCAGGTGTTTGGCATCAATACCGGGCCCTTGATCAATGATCTTGATCCGTACCGCAGGACCGCGCATCGCCGTATCCCGCTCAGACAGGGTTGCGACCACATCGACCTTGCCACCGCTGCCACCGTATTTGATCGCGTTTTCAACGAGATTGGTTATCACCTGACGAAGCTGATCGCTGTCTCCGACCATCTCGATCGACTCGTTTGGGGCATCCAACGAAACAATAACACTGGCATCATCCGCCAGCGGTCGCAGAGTGTTTAAGGTCGATTGAATCAGGCCTGTCAGTTCCAATGGCTCTTTAGGTCTGACCCGTTCTTCACTTTCTACCCGATTGAGCGACAGCAAATCCCCCACAAGCCGGTTCATCCGATTGGCCTCATCCGCCATGATCTGAAGAAAGCGGTCGCGGGCGGCGGTGTCGTCGCGGGCGGGGCCTCGCAATGTTTCGATAAACCCCATCAAGGCAGTTAGCGGCGTGCGCAATTCATGGCTGACATTGGCCACAAAATCGCGCCGCATCTGACCGGCCTGTTCCAAATGCGTGATATCCTGAAATACCGCCAATACCGCCTCGGTCCCGCCGACGAATCTGCACTGCACCTCAAACGTCGTATCCTGAGCACCATCATTGGACAGATGCCGCGCTTTGCCGGGCTGCTTCGAGCGCAGGCATTGTTCGACGGCATCGATGACCTGAGGCTGGCGCAGGATCGTGGCAAAATGCCTGCCTTCGATTGCGTGCCCCAAAAGCGTCCGCGCCTCGCTATTTGCGGCGACAATACGCTCGGTCCGACCGACCAGCACGGCGGGCATCGGAATGGCTGAAACCAATTCGGCAAGCAGGGTATCCGTCATGCGCGTTTAGACCGGACGCAATGTTTGGCGAAACTTACGCATGTTGTCCTGATAGTGCAGCGCACTCAGCGTTAGTTTCTGGGCCGCCGCCTCATCAAGCTGCCGCACAACTTTGCCCGGCGAGCCCATGACCAACGAATTATCGGGAACCTCTTTGCCTTCGGTGATCAGCGCCCCCGCCCCGATCAGACAGTTCTTTCCGATCTTCGCCCCGTTTAGAACGATAGCCCCCATACCGATCAGCGTATTGTCTCCGATCGTGCAACCATGCAGCATGACCTTGTGACCAATTGTGCAGTTCTTCCCAATGATCAGCGGATAGCCCGCATCGATGTGCATCACGCAGTTTTCCTGCACATTGCTGCCTGCGCCAACACGGATTTCTTCGTGATCGGCCCGGATGGTGCACCCGAACCAGACCGAAGCGCCTTGTTCCAGGACTACTTTGCCGATCAAGTTGGCGTCGGGGGCTACCCAGGTGTCTTCGTGAATTTGCGGCGAGTCATCGCCCAAAGCATAGATGGTCACGACAAGCCCTCGAACTCGGTCTGCAACGAGCGGATGTGGTTCTGCAGGCTGGGCTGTTGGATGCGACGCATGCGTTCTGCGCTGACGATGGTCTTCAGTTTTTCCTCGGTGGTATCCAAATCATCGTTGATCAGGACATAGTCGTAGTAGCCCCAATGGCTGATCTCATCCCAGCTTTTTAACATGCGCTTGGCGATTACATCCTCACTGTCCTGCCCACGCCCTTCCAGCCTGCGGCGTAGTTCACGGATCGAGGGCGGGAGGATGAAAATCGACAACGCATGCTTGCCCAGATCCGAATTGCGGATCTGCACTTCACCCTGCCAGTCGACATCGAACAACACATCACGCCCTTGCGTAATGGACTCGCGGACCGGTCCAGCAGGAGAGCCGTAGAAGTTGCCAAACACATGCGCGTGTTCCAGCATCTGCCCATCCGCCACCTGCTGTTTGAACTCGTCCTCGGATAGGAAGTAATACTCCCGGCCATGCTCCTCACCCGGGCGCGGAGCGCGGGTGGTGGCCGAGATCGAGAATTCCAAACCGACATCCCACCGCATCAAACGGCGGGCCAGAGTGGATTTACCTGCACCCGAAGGCGAGGACAGTATGATTAATAGACCGCGGCGATCCGCCATGTGATGTTCCCGTCCTTATTCCACGTTCTGCACTTGCTCGCGCATCTGATCGATGACCGCCTTTAGCTCCAAACCAACCGCCGTCAGTTCAGCATTCTGCGATTTCGAGCAGAGCGTGTTGGCCTCACGGTTGAACTCCTGCATCAGGAAATCCAGCTTACGCCCAACCGGGCCGTCTTGCGTTAAAAGGGAACGCGCCGCAGTGACATGGGCCTTCAACCGGTCAATTTCTTCGGTAATATCGGCCTTGACCGCGATCAGGGCCAGTTCTTGTGCAACACGATCAGGGTCCGCACCTTGCGTATTGTCGAGAACGCGCGTCAGATTTTCGCGCATGTTTTGCGCCATTTCCTCGCGGCGACGCTCGGCCAGATCAGCGGCCTGATCCGTCAACTTTGCGACTTGGTCGAGTTGTCCCGCAAGAATGCCTGACAGAGCTTCACCTTCGGAACCGCGCATCTCAATAAATGAAGCAAGCAAGCCACCGAACTCAGATTTCAGGTGCTCGACAAGTTGGGCTGGATCATCCGCGTCAGCTCCGGCTTCCAACATGCCTTTCAAGGCAAGAAGATCGCTGGCTTTGGAGGGAGCCAACAATACACCCCGCGCGCCTGCAAGCGCTTCGGTCTGGGCCAGTGCATCCAGCGCAGCTTCCATCGCTGGGGTATTCAACCGGACATCCGCGGCGGATTCTTCCCGTCCCATCCGAAGGGACAGCGTGATGTTCCCTCGGTTGACCTGCTTCGACAGATCGCCTCTCAGCGCGGCCTCTAGCCCTGTCAACCAATCGGGGAGCCGCAGTCGCAAATCCAGCCCCTTGCCATTGACGCTGCGCAATTCCCAAGTCCAGCTATGGGGACCAAACGCCCCCTTGCCCGAGGCGAAACCGGTCATGGATTTGATCATGCCTGCCCTTTCCGTCAAATTCACTGGTCGCACCTAATGCCATTGACCAGCAAGGGGCAAGACCTTGCTCATTCCCCAATCAATGCCAAGAGGTTAACCATTCGTTAAAGAATTGCTCCAAAATTGTATTAACCCGTGTCAATCTGACAGTCAGAAAAGCTGGCGGATCGCAGCTTTGCCCATTAGATGGCATTTTAGGAAAATCGCGAGTGATTGACGGTAGGGTGATGAAATGAAAACCTTTTTCGGGACTGGTTCCGGCTCAGAACTTGGAAAGATCATCGCAATGGACCGATTTGACAACGGGCGAAGCCTTTCTCCCATCCGTCAGGCCGAAGCCTATTGGACCGCCTTGCTGACAGGTGAAGGCGTTCCGATGCGCTCGCAGATCGATCCGCGCGGCCTGGAGAATATTCTCGAATACACATTCATACTGGAACGCATCGCGCCGGGTTTGGCCCGGTTTCGGCTGGCGGGAAGTCACCTGAACGATCTGGCGGGCATGGAAGTTCGCGGTATGCCTCTAACGGCTTTTTTCGAACCGAGCGCCCGCGATGATGTCAAATCCATTCTGGACCAAGTCCTCACCGGCCCCGCAGTTGCTGAACTGGGCTTGCTTTCGAAAGGCAAGCTCGGACGAACCAGCCTTCAGGCCCGCATGATCCTGCTGCCGCTTAAAAGCGATCTGGGCGACGTCAGCCGCATTCTTGGGGTCATGGTCAGCGACGGAACCATCGGGTCGACACCGCGTCGCTTCATCGTCTCGGATCGCCGCGTCAACACGATCTCTGATTTGCAACAGCCTCCGAGGCCTGTCCAACAGCAAGCAGAGGGGTTCGCTGAAGACCAGACCACGTTCAAAGGGGCACCGCACTTAAGGTTGGTATCATCACGTGACGACTAAATGAAAACGGCGGGCATGAGGCCCGCCGTCTTACTAATTCAGGATGTATTCGAAGTCAGCTTGCAGCGCGCTTGCTGCGGTCACGACGTAGGTTGGTCAGTTCTTCCGCGACAAGGAATGCAAGTTCCAGCGACTGCGAGGCGTTCAGGCGCGGGTCACAAGCTGTGTGATAGCGATCCGAAAGATCCTCTTCGGTCACCGCGCGCACACCTCCGGTGCATTCGGTGACATCCAGCCCTGTCATCTCGAAATGAACACCACCGGGGATCGTGCCTTCAGCCTGATGTACGCCAAAGAAATCGCGTACTTCGCGCAGCACGGAATCAAACGGCCGGGTCTTGTAGCCGGTCGCGGATTTGATCGTGTTGCCATGCATCGGATCGCAGACCCAAGTAACCTGTGCGCCCTCTTCCTTTACGGCTTTGACCAGACGCGGCAGATGCTCACCCGCTTTACCTGCACCAAAGCGCGCGATCAGGGTCAAGCGCCCTTCTTCGTTTTCGGGGTTCAGCTTGGACATCAGGACCTTGAGGTCTTCGGCACTGGTTGTCGGACCACATTTCAGACCGATCGGGTTCAGTACGCCCCGGCAGAACTCGACATGCGCACCGTCGGGCTGACGGGTGCGGTCGCCGATCCAGATCATGTGCCCGGAACCAGCCAACCAATTGCCCGAGGTCGAATCCAGACGGGTCAGCGCCTCTTCATACTCAAGCAACAGGCCTTCGTGGCTGGTGTAGAACTCCACCGATGAGAATTCGTGGGTGGTGTCGGCGGTGATGCCCGCAGCCCCCATGAAATCGATCGAATCCTGAATGCGGTCAGCGATCTCAGAGTATTTCTGAACATCTTGCCCATCGGCAAAACCCAGCGTCCACGAGTGCACGTGGCTCATATCCGCAAAGCCACCAGTCGAGAACGCCCGCAGCAGGTTCAGTGTTGCTGCTGCCTGAGTGTAGGCCTGAAGCATCTTGTCGGGATTCGGGATGCGTGCCTCGGGCGTGAAGGCCAGCTCATTGATGATATCACCGCGGTAGCTGGGCAGTTCCACGCCCTCCACAACTTCGGTCGGTGCGCTGCGCGGTTTTGCGAACTGGCCCGCCATGCGGCCAACTTTCACCACGGGTACCTTGGCGCCATAGGTCAGCACCATTGCCATCTGCAGCATCACCTTGAACGTGTCGCGGATCGCATCGGCGCTGAATTGTTCAAAGCTTTCAGCACAATCCCCGCCTTGCAGCAGGAACGCCTCGCCCCGGCCAGCGGCCCCCAGATGCTGCTTCAGCCGTCGCGCTTCACCCGCAAAAACCAGCGGGGGATACTGCGAAAGCTGCGCCTCGACTTTGGCCAGCGCGGCCGCGTCGGTATAGTCTGGCATCTGAACCCGGGGCTTGTTGCGCCAGTTCGTTTTTTGCCATTCAGTCATAGCTTATATCTCCGCTGAAGTATTTCAGGTGGCCTCTATACAAAATGCATGAATGAGAGGCCATATCCCTTTTGCGCCTCTTGACGCCATAATCAAGCTTTGAGCATGGTGACTGGCATATCCGCCACCGTGGAAATCCCGGTGCGCGCCGAATCAAGGACAGTTCGCCATGCAAGAGCAACGCCAAGTTGTCACTGTGGATCATAGCACAGGCAAGCCGCATAACTTTGTATTTGTGCTCTTGGACAAGTTTTCCCTTTTGTCATTCGCTTCGGCTTTGGACAGTCTGCGGATCGCCAATCGAATGGCCAACCGAGAGCTTTATACCTGGACCTTGACGGGCGAACGCGGTGAAACAGTGACTTGTTCAGCCGGAACTTCTTTCAATCTTGATTCTGATCTGACCGAATTGCAGCGTGACGACGTCGTCCTGATCTGCGGGGGGGTCGATGTACAAGCGGCAACCACCAAACGCATCCTGAACTGGGTACGCCGCGAAGCGCGTAAAGGGTTGAAAATCGGCGGTCTTTGCACCGCGGCCTATACGCTGGCCAAAGCCGGTTTGCTGGAAGGCAAGCGCGCAACGATCCATTGGGAAAACTCAGACAGTTTTGCCGAAGAATTCGACACAGTAGAGCTGACCAAGTCGGTGTTTTTGGTTGATGGCAACCGAATGACAACTGCAGGCGGCACATCCTCGATTGACCTGATGCTCAAGCTGATTGCCGAAGATTACGGAGAAGATCTGGCCAACGCGGTCGCTGATCAGATGATCTATTCTTCGATACGTACGGATCAGGACACGCAACGTCTGTCGACACCTACACGGATCGGCGTGCGCCACCCCAAGCTCAGTCAGGTTATCCTGATGATGGAAAAGAACATAGAAGAGCCAATCTCGCCTTCTATTCTAGCCAAGGACGTAGGCATGTCGACGCGCCAGCTAGAACGTCTGTTCCGCCGCTATCTCAGCCGCTCGCCCAAGCGCTACTACATGGAACTGCGCCTGCATAAAGCGCGGAACTTGCTGATGCAGACCGATATGAGCGTCATCAATGTGGCGCTGGCTTGCGGCTTTGCCAGCCCGTCGCATTTCTCCAAATGCTACCGGGCGCATTACAACACCACGCCTTATCGCGAACGCGGTGCACAGAGCGGTCGGTTGTCTGTTTGATTCACGGCCGCAGGGAAACCTTACAAATCTTTCGCAAAGTAGTGCAGGTGCGGCCGTAACATCGGTTGATCCAGATGGGTCGTGGTTTCGATTGGTGAGTCCAGTTCAACAAAACCAAGTTTGGGGTACAGGTCGCGCATTTCGACATTCGGTGTAAGCGTATCGGCGATGAGGCGTTTCAAACCCATATCACGCGCGGCCTGTTCCCGGGCTTCGATCAAAGCACGCCCGGCACCGGTCCCCCGTGCCTCCTCGGTTACAAAAACCCGCTTAAGTTCTCCGGTTTGGTGATCAAATCGTTTCAGCATCCCACATCCAATGATGTCTCCGGCATCGTTTCGCGCCACCACAAGACATCCATTCGGGGGTAGGTAATCCTCTGTATGCGCCCAAAACTCCGCCAATGCGCTTTCGGGGGCTGCTGGATCAATCTCAAAGCCCATATCCTGCATTCGTTGCACGATAAGCGCGTAATATTGTGCCAGGATCGTATTCAGTTCGCGCTTTGGCGGCATTGTTTCACAAAGCTCGATTACAAAATCACTCATTCAAATCTCCTGATCACCCTGAAGCCCGAAACAGATACACCGTGACCGAATGGCATAGAAGCAAACGCCCTAACCCCGTTTTATACCGTCAGAGGGGCGTCATTCGGTAAACCGCGCCTTGCCCGACGGAAATGAACCAGATCGACCCATCTGGTGCTTCGGCGATGTCGCGAACACGTTCGGTCTCGGGGCCTTCGATCTGCTCAGCCTCACGCAGAGGATCGCCCGCCAAACGTGCAATGTAGTCGAATTTCAAAGAGCCAACGAACAGATTCCCCTTCCATTCCGGCCAAAGTTTTCCGGAATAGACCATCAAGCCAGAGGGTGCGATGGAAGGATCCCAATAATGCTCGGGCTGTTCCATTCCTTGCTTCGACGTGCCTTCACCGATCTTCTGACCCGAATAATGAACGCCATACGAAATCACTGGCCAGCCATAATTGGCACCGGGTCTGATCAGATTAACCTCATCCCCGCCTTTTGCCCCGTGTTCCGAAACCCAAAGCCGGCCCTGCTGATCCAAATTGGCACCCTGAGGGTTTCTGTGACCAAACGACCAGATCTCGGGGCGGACACCGGGATTGCCCACAAACGGGTTATCACTGGGAACTGAACCATCACGGTTGATCCGAATGACCGTACCCATGTGGTTCGTTCGATCCTGCGCAGCCGGGCGATCACCTCGGTCACCGATAGTGACGAACAACGTGCCATCATTCGCTTCAACGACACGAGAACCAAAGTGGCGCCCGCCGGAGCCACCGGGAGAGGCCTCGAATATCACACGCAGATTGGTCAGACGTTCTCCGTTCTCCGATAAACGAGCGACAGCGACAGCGGTGCCTGCACCGCCTCGTTGCGATTTGGAGAAAGTCAGAAAAAGCTCGCGGGTCCGATTGAAGTCACGCGCGATGGTGACATCTAGCAAACCGCCCTGCCCGTTCGCGACCACTTTTGGCAGACCCTTGATGCGCTTCGCCTCACCTCCGGCAACGTACAAAAGCTCGCCATCTCGCTCAGTGACAACAAAGCTGCCATCCGGAAGAATGCCAATCGCCCAAGGTGTATCAAGGCCTCTGACCACCTGAGTAACCTGAACCGGCCCGCCGGTTGTGTTGATGACATCGGACCAGCCTGCAATCGACCAGCACGACAGAATGAGAATCGCAAAAGTTCTGATCATATCGACCCAATCCCTAGTGGTGCACCGCAACAAACTGACCTAGCCTAACAAAACAGATAGGATTGCTGCTTTCAAAAGCACTTTTTTGTTAGGACTTTTCTTTTTCGGACAGCTTGCCTAGGGTCATGCCCAGAACGACGACGTTCAAACGATAAATAGGGAGTAACCTAATGAAAAAGCTGCTTACCGCTACTGCAGCAACCGCTCTGCTGGCGGGTACCGCTATGGCCGAGGACGTGAAGCTGGGCGTGCTGTTCGGCTTTACAGGCCCGATTGAATCGCTGGCCCCGGCCATGGGTTCGGGCGCTGAAATGGCGATGGCCGAGGTCACCGAATCCGGCAAACTGCTGGACGGCGCAAGCGTGACCGGAACCCGCGCCGATACCGGCTGTATCGACAATGGTCTGGCCACCTCGAACGGCGAACGTATGATTGCCGATGGCGTTGCCGGTATCATCGGCGGCGACTGCTCGGGCGTCACTGGCGCGATCCTGCAAAACGTCGCAATCCCGAACGGCATGGTCATGATCTCGCCGTCGGCCACGTCTCCGGGTCTGTCGACCATGGAAGACAACGGCCTGTTCTTCCGCACCGCGCCGTCGGATGCGCGTGAAGGTCAGGTAATGGCAGACATCCTGAATGACCGTGGCATCAGCTCGATTGCTCTGACATACACCAACAACGACTATGGCAAGGGTCTGGCGGATGCGATCCAGTCCTCGTTCGAGGCATCGGGTGGCGAGGTGACCATCGTTGCCGCGCACGAAGACGGCAAAGCCGACTACTCGGCTGAAGTGGGCGCGCTGGCCTCGGCCGGTGGCGATATTCTGGTCGTTGCCGGCTATCTGGATCAGGGTGGTCTGGGCATCATCCAGTCGGCGCTGGACAGTGGAGCGTTTGACACGTTCGGTCTGCCGGGCGGCATGATCGGTGACTCGCTGCCGGCAAACGTTGGTCCCGACCTGAACGGCTCGTTCGGTCAGATCGCTGGCTCGGGCGGTGAAGGTGCCGAGAAGTACTTTGCCATGGCCGAAGCTGCAGGCTTCGACGGTTCGTCGCCCTACTCGCCGGAAAGCTATGACGCCGCCGCGCTGTTCATGCTGGCGATGCAGGCCGCAGGTTCGACCAACCCCGCTGAATACGGCGCGAAAATCATGGATGTCGCCAATGCTCCGGGTGAGCAAATCTTTCCCGGAGAACTGGCTAAAGGTCTGGAGCTGTTGGCTGCCGGTCAGGACATCGATTATGTCGGCGCATCGGGCGTTGAGCTGATCGGCCCTGGTGAAAGCGCAGGTTCCTATCGCGAGATCGAGGTGACCGACGGCGAAAACAAGACCGTCAACTTCCGTTGATCCAAGGTTAAAAGTCATAAAAACAAGCAGCCCGGCCCTTGTGTCCGGGCTGTTTCAATGAAAAAAGGCCGCACTCCGGTTAACGGGGATGGTAAAAACGCCGAAAACGGCGGCTAGGGGAAAAGATGATCGTCGTCGATGACGTGCACAAGCATTTCGGCGGGTTTCATGCGGTGGACGGGGCATCGCTGGAAATCCAAAAGGGCTCGATCACCGGTCTGATCGGACCGAACGGGGCCGGAAAAACCACGCTATTCAACGTGATCGCGGGCGTACTTCCACCGACTAGCGGTAAGGTACACATGGACGGTGAGGATATCACTGGCCTGCCCCCGCATGAGCTGTTTCATAAAGGCCTGCTGCGCACCTTCCAGATCGCGCATGAGTTTTCGTCGATGAGCTGCCGTGAAAACCTGATGATGGTGCCCGGCGCACAATCCGGGGAATCGCTGTGGAACACATGGTTCGGGCGTAAGCGTATCGCGGAAGAGGAACGCGCACTTAGGGCGAAAGCCGATGAGGTGCTGGAGTTCCTGACAATCGAACATCTCGCCGATCACAAGGCCGGTCAGGTCTCGGGCGGTCAGAAGAAGCTGCTGGAACTTGGCCGAACCATGATGGTCGATGCCAAGATCGTGTTTTTGGACGAGGTCGGCGCTGGTGTGAACCGCACCCTGCTGATGACCATCGCCGACACGATCCTGCGCCTGAACAAGGAACGCGGCTATACCTTCGTGGTCATCGAGCACGACATGGATTTCATCGGCAAGATTTGCGACCCGGTCATTTGCATGGCCGAGGGCAAGGTGTTGGCCGAAGGCACTCTGGACGAGATCAAGGCCAATGAGCACGTGATCGAAGCTTACCTAGGCACCGGCCTGAAGAACAAAGACAAGCTGGAGGCGGGCGCATGAGCGACAACCCCTACCAGGACGACAAGGGCAACAAGGACGCCTCGATCACCAATACGCATGGTGTCGGCACCATGACACCAGCGCATCGCAAAAGCGGTGAAACGCAACGGGTCGAGGGCGGTCCTTTCCTGATTGGCGACACCATGACCGGTGGCTATGGCAAAGGGCCGGACATCCTGCATGACTGCACCATCGCCGTTGATAAGGGCGAGATCGCGGTGATCGTCGGCCCCAACGGCGCGGGCAAATCCACCGCAATGAAGGCTGTGTTTGGCATGCTGGACGTACGCCAAGGGTCTGTGCGGCTGGATGGCGAAGATATCACCAATCTCAGCCCGCAAGACCGCGTGGTACGCGGCATGGGCTTTGTCCCGCAGACCTCGAACATTTTTACGTCGATGACAGTGGAAGAGAACCTAGAGATGGGTGCTTTCATCCGGCGCGACGACATCAGCCAGACGATGGAACAGGTCTATGACCTCTTCCCCATTCTCCGCGACAAACGCAATCAGGCCGCCGGAGAGCTGTCAGGTGGTCAACGTCAACAGGTCGCCGTGGGCCGTGCGCTAATGACCCAGCCCAAGGTGTTGATGCTGGACGAACCCACCGCCGGTGTCTCACCAATCGTGATGGATGAGCTGTTCGACCGGATCATCGAGGTCTCGCGCACCGGGTTACCGATCCTGATGGTCGAACAGAATGCCCGTCAGGCGCTGGAGATTGCGGACAAGGGATATGTACTGGTCCAGGGTCGCAATGCCTATACCGGGACAGGCAAGGAGCTGTTGGCCGATCCAGAAGTTCGCAAGAGTTTCTTGGGGGGATGACGCCAGTGACAGCTACTCTCGTGTTTGATCACTCTGAAATCAGGTCGAAAAGACGTACGAACTTGGAAAATGAGGTAACGAACTAATGGACTTCCTCAACGCCCTTGTGGCGCTCTCCAACTTCGTTCTTGTTCCCGCAATCGCCTATGGCAGCCAGTTGGCGCTGGGCGCTTTGGGGGTGACGCTGATCTACGGCATCCTGCGGTTTTCTAACTTTGCCCATGGCGATACGATGGCCTTTGGCGCGATGATCGCCGTGCTGGTCACATGGGGTCTGCAGGCCGCCGGGGTCAGCTTCGGGCCGTTACCGACCGCTCTGCTCGCCCTGCCCTTTGCCATTCTGGGCTGTATCGTTCTGGTGCTGATCACCGACCGGTTGGTCTATCGCTTCTATCGGGAACAGAAGGCCAAACCGGTCATTCTGGTGATCGTCTCGATGGGTGTGATGTTCATCATGAACGGGCTGGTTCGTTTCATCATCGGTCCGGATGACCAAAGGTTCTCGGACGGAGCGCGTTTCATCGTCTCGGCGCGAGATTTCAAGGCGATGACTGGGCTGCGTGAGGGGCTGGCAATCAAGACCTCCCAGGGCATCACGGTGATCGTGGCGGTTGTCGCCGTGGCGCTGTTGTTCTGGTTCCTGAACAAAACGCGCACTGGCAAATCGATGCGGGCCTATTCTGACAATGAGGATCTTGCGTTGCTGTCCGGTATCAACCCCGAGCGCGTGGTGATGATCACATGGATCATCGTTGCCGCGCTGGCGACCACTGCGGGCGTGCTTTACGGCCTCGACAAAAGCTTCAAGCCATTTGTCTATTTCCAGCTTTTGCTGCCGATTTTTGCCTCGGCTATCGTGGGTGGCCTAGGAAACCCTCTGGGCGCTATCGCGGGCGGTTTCATCATCGCGTTTTCTGAGGTGACGATCACCTACGCGTGGAAGAAAGTGCTGACTTATCTGGCACCTGAAAATCTGGAGCCGTCAGGTTTGGTGCAGTTCCTGTCCACCGATTACAAATTCGCTGTCAGCTTTGCCATTTTGCTGATCGTACTTCTGTTTAAGCCAACCGGCTTGTTCAAAGGAAAAGTGATATGAGCGAGCCCGTCAAAAACACGCTGCTTTTTGTGGTCGTCGGCGCACTCATCCTGTTGACCGGATTCACCCAAAGCTGGAACGCCGCAATCCTGATCCTGAACATGGGCTTGATCTCGGCCATCATGTCGATTGGCGTCAACCTGCAATGGGGCTTTGCTGGCCTCTTCAACGTTGGTGTCATGGGCTTTGTAGCGCTGGGCGGGCTGGCGGTTGTGCTGGTCTCGACACCCCCAACCCCCGGCGCCTGGTCTGGTGGAGGATATGGCGTCATCCTGTCGCTTTTGATGGGCGCGGCAACCGTGGTTGCAGCTGTGATGGTGGCCCAAAAAATGCCCAAGGGACGCACACAAACCTTTGCAATCATCGGTATTCTGGTCGTAGGTTTTTTTGTTTACCGCGCAATTTTTGATCCCAACGTAGCTGCGATCGAAGCGATTGATCCTGCTGTCGCAGGTAATATCGGCGGTTTGAACCTTCCTGTCCTATTCGCTTGGCCTGCCGGGGGACTTTTGGCGGCGGGCGCAGCATGGCTGATCGGAAAAACGGCGCTGGGCCTGCGCTCGGACTATTTGGCAATTGCCACACTTGGTATCGCCGAGATCATCATCGCCGTCATGAAAAACGAGGACTGGCTGGCACGTGGGGTCAAGAACGTCTACGGCATTCCACGCCCCTCACCGGTGGTTGGCTACGAAGTTGAATTGCAGCAAGACCCAACTTTCCTTGCAAGGGCCGAGTGGTTCGGGCTGGATCCGGTTACTGCCTCGACGCTTTCCGTCAAGCTGGGCTACTCTTTGCTGTTCCTGATCGTGCTCCTGGTGCTGCTGTGGATGGCTCAGATGGCGTTGAAAAGCCCTTGGGGCCGCATGATGCGCGCCATCCGCGACAACGAGGTCGCCGCCGAGGCGATGGGCAAGGATGTCACCCGCCGCCATCTGCAGATCTTCGTGCTGGGCTCGGCCATCTGCGGCATCGCCGGTGCGATGATGACCACTTTGGACGGGCAGCTGACGCCGGGCACTTACAACCCGCTTCGCTTTACATTCCTTGTCTGGGTCATGGTGATCGTCGGCGGGTCGGGCAACAATTTCGGTGCCGTACTGGGAGCGTTCCTGATCTGGTTCCTGTGGGTTCAAGTCGAACCCATGGGCCTGTGGCTGATGAACCTGATAACCTCAGGCATGCCTGACGGCAGCGCACTTAAGACGCATCTGATCGATAGCGCCGCACATATGCGCCTGTTCACCATGGGGCTGATTCTTTTGATTGTTCTCAGATTCAGTCCAAGAGGGCTGATCCCCGAGAAATAAGCAAAATTTCTTGCGAAATTCCCCTAACGCACCGTTAATCGGTGCGTTTTATTGTGCGGCGAGTCAGAACGCTCTAAATCGGTGTATCGTGATCCACCACATCGCGCTGTGCCCCATACCATGTTTGTTTGGTGCGGAGTTGTAACGATCTGACAGTTAACCAAGATGAGAGCACCGTAGTCGCAATGATTAAACCACTCAGAGTTTTCGCAATCGGGATCCCGCTGATGGCAACGCTATCAGCGTGTATTCCCTCACCCGAACAGTTGGAGACCACCCCGGTCAAGGTCCAGACGCCCAAAGGTGTTGTGACCTGTCAGCTTTACCGCCAGGACCGCGTCACCTGGGACCGCGCAATCGATTTTCCGGCCACCAAAATGTCGGTGCCCGAGGCGGATAATTATTGCAGACAGGAAGGCCTGCGCCGGCTTAATCGATAACAATATGGGCGCGCGACTGGTTCGGCGCGCGCCGCACTCCGGATTCTAGCGATTGCGGAACAAGCCGCCCAGTATGCCCCTGACGATGCGGCGGCCAGTTGTTCCTTTCAGTTCTTTGATCACGGCCTCGCTCATGGCTGTGGCGAAGGTATCCTTTTTGCGCGAAAGACGAGAAGACGATCGCCCAACGCGGTTGCCCGAATACCTTCGGGCCGAGGCGTATTCGCGTTCTGCCGGGCTCTGCTGTTCCAGAACTTCGTCGGATTCCGCCTGTTCCGCCGCATTCGCAGCGGCATCCGCGCGCGCCTGCAGAATCTCAAACGCCGATTTGCGGTCGATACGCTTGCCGTATTTTGCATCCATCGGCGAAGCTTTGATCACCGACTGACGCTCAGCTTTGGTAATCGGACCAAGTTGAGAGCCCGGTGGCCGGATCAAAGTGCGCTCGACCACGCCCGGTACACCCTTCTTTTGCAGCATCGACGTCACGGCCTCGCCCACGCCCACCTCTCGGATTGCGGTCTCAGTATCGAAAGCTGGGTTTTCACGATAGGTCTCAGCAGCAAGTCGCAGATTCTTGCGGTCGCGCGCTGTGAAAACCCGCAGCGCATGTTGGACCCGGTTGCCCAGCTGACCCAAAATATCTTCCGGGATGTCTGCCGGATTCTGCGTGATGAAATAAACGCCAACGCCCTTTGATCGGATCAGGCGCGCCACCTGCTCGACCTTGTCCACCAGCACCTTGGGGGCGTCCTCGAACAGCAAGTGCGCTTCGTCAAAGAAGAACACCAGCTTCGGTTTTTCAGGGTCCCCCACTTCGGGCAGTTCTTCAAACAATTCGCTAAGCAGCCACAACAGGAAAGTCGCGTATAGGCGCGGAGAGCCCATCAGCTTGTCAGAGGCCAGAATGTTCACCATCCCCTGCCCGTTCGCATCTGTCCGCATCAGGTCGGCCAGGTCCAACGCAGGCTCGCCAAATAGATTGGTACCGCCCTGATTTTCCAGAACCAGCAAGCGGCGTTGAATAGCACCGATCGAAGATGTCGAGACATTGCCATAGCGCAGCGATAGTTGGGCGCGATTCTCGCCTATCCAGACCAGCAATGCCTGCAGGTCTTTCAGGTCAAGCAGCGGCATGCCTTCTTCGTCTGCGACCCGAAAGGCGATGTTCAGAATGCCTTCCTGCGCCTCACTCAGTTCCATCAATCGCGATAGCAGCAGTGGGCCCATCTCGGTTACGGTGGTTCGGACCGGATGCCCTTGCTCGCCAAACAGATCCCAGAACGTGACTGGACACGCGGCGTAAGAGAATGTGCCGAACCCGATCTTCGCGGCCCGATCCAAAAAAGCCTGGTGTAATTTGTGGGTTTCGCTTCCAGGCAGCGCCAGCCCCGACAAGTCACCTTTCACATCGGCCAGAAACACTGGAACCCCCGCCTGTGAGAAGCCTTCAGCCAGAATTTGCAGCGTAACCGTTTTGCCCGTACCGGTCGCACCGGCAATCAGGCCATGGCGGTTCGCATATTTAAGCGACAGCCCCTGTGCCACTGAATAGCCGTCGCCACCACCGCCTACGAAGATCTTGTTGTCCATTGAAAATCTGTCCCGAATTCTACCGATCTGCTGCAAGCATACAAAGTTAACCTTTCGCTGCGAGAGTAAATGTTGCTTCTCGTGGCCTGGCTGCGGGGGCAAACTTCCTCCCTGTCGACTGGCCGTGCCTTTGGGCACGGCTTTTTTTTAAATTCTACGAAAACCGAAAGACGCAAGAATAGTTTTTTAGGGTTAGGAGTTGACCAACGGGTTCCCCTTTCGTAACGTCTGCGCATAACTAAGTCGGCCAGTCCGACGGGGAGAAAATATTCAGGAAGGGAGCCGCTCCACCGGCTCCCTTTTTCGTTGCAGATCGCGATGTTTCCCACGCATTTCGGCAAAAAACGATCAATTCACGGTCTGGAATTCGGATTTACCCTGACACCACTGAATTGCGGTGATAGAGGAAACAAAAAACTGGATCAGTTAGATGAGGCATTCATGATCAGGAAACTTGTCCCTTTTAATGTGGCGGCCGCAGCACTGTTGTGCGGAACAGCATTTGCGCAGGAAACCACACAGCAACCTGAAGCCGGTGATGAAGCCGAAGTTGGCAGCGATCTGGATCTGGGTGAATCCGGTCCCCGTGTTGGCGAGCAATACGTCAAAGAACAAACGGGTGAATGGAATATTTCCTGCATCAAAACCGAAGGCGAAGACGATCCCTGCGCGATGGTTCAGATCCTGAATAACCAACAGGGTGATCCGATTGCCGAAGTTTCGATCGGAAAACTGCCCGAAGGCGGTGCCGCTGTTGCTTGGGCGAATGTTGTTGTACCGCTCGAAACCCTGCTGCAGGCGCAATTGGCTATGTCGATCGATGGGGCACCGCGCAAGCTTTACAATTATCACCACTGCATTCCGGTTGGCTGTGTGGCGCAACTGGGTTTGACACAGGGTGATATCGACGCGATGAAATCAGGCCAAAAGGCAGTGCTGTCGCTGGTTCCTGCGCGCCTGCCAGATCAGGTTCTGAATATGGACATGTCTTTGTCTGGCTTCACAGCAGGCTTTGACGGACTGAACGTTTCCATAAACTAAGCCCCGCAAAAGCATCGAATAAGAAAGCCGCCGTAATTACACGGCGGCTTCATCATATACGCTTCAACGCAAGAACGGCGTTCAGCCCACCAAAGGCGAAAGCATTGCTAAGGGCGACATTAACTTTCGCCTCACGCGCCTCGTTTGGAACCACATCCAGCGCGCATTCGGGGTCGGGCTCTTCATAGCCAATGGTCGGGGCGATCACCCCGTCGCGCAGGGCCATGATACAGGCTAATAGCTCAACTGCCCCGGTACCGCCGATCAAGTGACCGTGCATGGACTTTGTTGACGAAATCATCAGATCGTCGGCGTGCGGACCAAACACACCAGCAACGGCTGCGCATTCGGTTTTGTCATTTGCAGCCGTGCCGGTCCCATGGGCATTTATGTAACCCACATCGCATGCATTCAGCCGTGCATCCGATAACGCCCCGGCCATGGCCCGTGCTGCCCCTTGTTTGCTGGGCATAACTATGTCGGCCGCGTCCGAGGACATGGCGAATCCCACGACCTCGCACAGGATATCTGCTCCGCGCGCGCGCGCGTGTTCGTATTCTTCGAACACAAAAACACCCGCACCTTCGCCTTGCACCATCCCGTTTCGGTTTGCGCTAAAGGGCCGACAGGCATCTTTTGACATGACGCGAAGCCCTTCCCATGCCTTGACGCCCCCAAAGCACAGCATCGACTCCGAGCCACCGGTCACCATTGCGGGCGCTGCCCCGCTGCGCACCATCTGAAATGCCTGCGCCATCGCATGGTTCGAAGACGCACACGCTGTTGATACTGTAAAGCTAGGGCCTTTGAGGTTGTGCTCCATTGAAACGTGGCTGGCCGCCGCGTTGTTCATCAGCTTGGGCACGACAAAAGGATGCACGCGATTTTTGCCATCCTCGTAAACCGAGCGGTAGTTGTCATCCCAGGTGGAGACGCCACCACCGGCCGTTCCCAGAACCACCCCCGACCGCGCGGCTGTGTCACCCGAGAATACGATGCCGGATTGATCGATCGCTTCTTTGGCGGCGGTTAACGTGAACTGCGTGAACCGATCATACAGCGTCATCTGTTGGCGGTTGAAACGGCCCTCGGCCTCAAAACCCCGGACTTGACCACCGATCTTGATCGACAGGCGATCCACATCACGAAACTCAAGGTCGGAGATACCACAACGACCCTCGCGCATGGCTTCCAGAGTGTCGGGGACGGAATGGCCCAACGCGTTAATGGTGCCAGCACCCGTAATGACGACGCGTTTCATACCAGCGGTCAGACCTTTTCAGACACGAGTTTTTCGATACCCGCAATGATCGCTGTCACATTCGAAATGTCGAAATCGCCGGATGTGGGCTCGTTTGCGTTGAAGGGCACGGTGATATCGAACTCTTCCTCGATGGCAAAGATACTCTCAACAAGACCCAGGCTATCGATGCCCAATTCTTCGAGCGTACTGTCGGGCGTCACATCCGAAGGCTCAAGCACGGCCTGTTCGGCAATGATTGCTATGACGCGGTCGCTGATGCTCATCTCGATCCCCTGATTTTCGCCTTGGGGATGATTTAATCACTTGAAGGCTGTTTGAAAACAGCCTTTTTCAACGCCTCGACGTCGCGCGACAATCGGGGCAGACGACGTTGGGCTTTATATATCTCGGTATGGCTTTCCATTTTAATGCCCGGGTAGCCCATGATTACGCGACCAGCAGGAACATTTGACAGAATCTTGGTGCCGCCACCGGCAATCACGCCATCACCGATGAAAATATTATCGACAACACCAGTCTGACCGCCCAGTACTACGTTATTACCAATCTCGACCGAACCAGAAACGCCGGTTTGCCCACATAACAAACAATCCCGCCCGACTCGGGTGTTGTGTCCCACGTGGACAAGATTATCCAGTTTCGATCCACTTCCGATTACAGTATTGCGTATGGTCCCGTTGTCGACAGTGCAGTTCGAGCCGACCTCGACGTCATCGCCAATCTCGACCGCACCCAGCGAATGGATGCGCAACCAGCTTTGCGCCTTTGCATCCCCCTGATCACCCAGAGTTTTCCGCGCATTTTCGGCACCCGAGACTTCTGGTGTGACATAGCTGAAACCGTCCCCGCCGATACGGGCACCTGGCTGCGCGATAAAGCGATCACCGATTTGAGCCCGCGCACCGATGCTTACCATTTCGCGCAGCAGCGCGTTTTCACCAAGCGACGCATCCATCCCGATCACGCAATGCGGGCCGATAACCGAACCCGCGCCGACGCGCGCGCGCGCACCGATAACAGCAAGCGGGCCGACCGATACGTCGACCCCGATCTCGGCGGTTTCATCAATGACAGCCGATGGATGAATTCCCGGCGCGATCCCCTGCCCGCGATCCAGCATCGCGGTGATCCCTGCCATCGCCATGCGGGGGCGTTGCACAAAAATGGCGGCCTCAAGCCCCAGTGCTTTCCAGTCCGCGCCATCCCACAAAACCGCGGCCCGTGCTGCACCGGTCTCCAAGGCTTCAGCATATTTTGGCGACATCGCCATGGCCAGATCGGTTGGCCCGGCATCTCCCGGCTCGGCTGCCCGCAAGATGGTCAGGCCAGTCTGGCCTTCTGCGACGACCCCCAGGGAATCGGCGATTTGTTGAACAGTAAACTGCATGTCGGGCGTCCTCGTGGCGGGATTTGCCTCGTGATTACCCTTGAACGTCCGGCAGGACCACCCCTGCCTTTTGCAGCGCTTCCCAGATTTTGCGATCCCGGTCATACACGTCGCGGCGATACTGCACCTCGCCTTTGGGGCCAATATAGGCCGTGCGATAAATCAGATGCACCGGAATTTTTTTATCCAGTTCAACCTTCGTTTCTTTGCCCGTGTTCAGAACGCGGTGGAAAAACGCCTTTGGATCCTCTTCCTGCTTGGCCAGCAGCTTATAGGCAAACTCGAACGGTTGCGCCAAACGGATGCATCCATGCGAGAATGCCCGAACCTCGCGTGCGAACAGAGATTTCTGAGGCGTATCATGCAGATAGATGTTGTACTTATTAGGGAACATGAACTTCACTAGCCCCAGTGCGTTGCTTTTGCTGGGGGGCTGACGCATGGAAAACGGGAAATTACGCGCAGTGAATTGGGTAAAGTCAACCGCTCCACGATTCACCTGACGGCCACGGCGATCGGTGATCTGGATATGGCCGACAGCATTTGGATTGGCCCGTAATTGCGGCAGATATTCCTTCGTGATGATCGAGCGTGGCACATACCAACTTGGGTTGATCACCATATGCTCCATCTCATCCGAGAACTCTGGGCTACGGCGATCATGTGTGTTTTTGCCGATCACGGCACGAGTCTCAAACGTGACCTGCCCGTCATCGACGATCTTGGCAGAAAAATCGGCCAGATTCACCAGAATATGCCGCTCACCACGGTCTTTGGGTAACCAGCGCTCCCGTTCAAGCGCAACGTAAACAGCTTTCAAGCGGTCTGAAACTGGGCGATTGATCTCGGAAATAGTGCCTTTGCCAGCTACGCCATCCGCCTCTAGACCATGAGCAGCCTGAAAGGATTGCACCGCCGCAAACAGCGCATCATCATAGTTTGGGCTGGCAGTAGGCTTCAGATAACCCATCGCGACAAGTCGATTGCGCAGCCTGATGACATTGCTCCCTGTGTCCCCAAGCTCAAGCTTGGAGACAGGAACGGTCTCGCCCCAGCCACCTTGTGACATCAGCGCTTCCAGCGCCTTCTTCTGTTTCAACAGCGCAAGATACTGGCGCGATTGAGGCATCATATCCCTGAAATAGGTATCACCCTGGCTGGAAACGAGCAGTTCAAGATGCGCTGCGGCGCTGCGTCGTTCCACCGCCCGCACTAGGCCGGGGTCAATCTGCGAAGGCGTTACAGAACCGGAATGCAAGTCTCTGGCATATTTGACAAAAACCCGTGTCAGCTCGGCCTCGAGCATGCCCAGATCACGGGTGTTGCGCGCGTCCTGCATCTTTGTCACCAAAGTCTGGACGTCGTAACGTGCCCCAGGCAATCCATGCAGGTCGGTCGTCGAAAGCGCTTCGATCAGAGCTTTGCGTCGTGCAGCATGTTCGGGCGTATCGCCAACCCAAACCGGATCAAACCCGTTTGTGCGATAAAACTCAGCAATTGCCGGGCTGTTGGACGCACTTTCCGCAACGGCCATTTGAAACGCTGTGCCATCCGTCCCCGCCTGCGCGACTGAGGCCGAAGCCACAAGCAAAGCGGCGATAAAAACACTTGAACGAGCACGGGTAACAAATGACATAGGATGGCCCTGTTTCTTCAATGACTTGTCACGCCCTATAAGCGGCGTCTGAAAATAATGTTTTGCTGAGCGCCTGATGTCTATTCACAAATTCATCACCAGACCGCTTCTTTGACCCCTGGTGCGCGTTTGCATCGCCGACGCGCGAACTGCGCCAAAAGCAAGCATACTTGCATCAGTTGCGCAAAAAACTGCCGAAATTTCCCCCTTGATTTGACTGCGACCAAAGATTTCTTGGCTGTTGAATCCTACTGTGCCATAAATCCCGCATCTGGGATGGGAAAAAATTAATACGGCGCGCGTAACATCGTGTGCAGGCAGGAACAGTACGGGACGAAACAAAAAATGACCAAGAGCAGTACCTCGGGCCTGACCCGGCGTGCCCTATTGGGCGCATTCGCCGCAACCGCAGTTGTTGCAGCCCCCACATATTCCAACGCAGCTGGTTTCCTTCGCGGCGGAGGTGATATTCGCCGTATCCGCATGTATTCCGGCCGTACCGGTGAACGTATCGATATGGTCTATTGGGTTGATGGCAAATACATCAAAGACGCGGTGAAAGAGGTCAACCACTTCATGCGCGACTGGCGCAGCGATCAAGTCAAGTCCGTGGACCTGAGGACCATCGACATCATGGCGGCCACTCATAACCTTCTGGATGTCAGCGAGCCATACATGCTGCTGTCGGGTTACCGCTCACCGCAAACCAACGCAATGCTGCGCCGCCGCTCGCGGGGTGTTGCCAAGAATTCGCTTCATATGAAGGGTCAGGCTGCTGATCTGCGACTGTCATCACGCTCGGTCTCGCAAATGGGCAAAGCAGCGATGGCCTGCCGTGCCGGTGGCGTTGGACAGTACTATCGTTCGAATTTCGTTCACATGGATTGCGGTGTCATCCGCTCGTGGCGCGGCTAATCGAGCATTTCATCTTTCGCTGTTGCACGACCCCCATCAGATAGTTCTGACGGGGGTTTTGCCTTGCCAGGAAAGAACAGGTTCGTGCACCGTCAGTTCTGCGTAATATGACGACTAGCAAGGGTGAAATGGCGCACCTGAGAGGATTCGAACCTCTGGCCTCTGCCTTCGGAGGGCAGCGCTCTATCCAGCTGAGCTACAGGTGCCTTGGCCGTTAGCTACCCTCGTTCCAATCCGGGTGCAACTGCAAATCCGCAGTACGATCAGGCAAACAGATCGTGGGCAAGCTCCAACGCGTCGATCAGGGTGTCGACCTCATCCGTCGTGTTATAGAGCCCAAAGCTGGCACGACAGGTAGCAGTGACCCCCAAATGATCCATCAGCGGCCCGGCGCAGTGGTGGCCTGCGCGCACGGCGACACCCTTTTTGTCCAGAATGGTTGAAACATCATGGGCATGCCCTGCCCCATCCAAAGTAAAGCTGAATATCGCGGCTTTGTTCGCTGTGGTGCCTTGAACCTGCAGCCAGTTCAATCCATTCAACCGTTGCATTGCATAGTCGCGCAAGCCGGCCTCATGCGATGCGATGCTCTCCATGCCAAGGTCCATCATATAGTCAAGCGCCCCCCCCAACCCGATGGTCTGCACGATGCCGGGGGTTCCGGCCTCGAACTTCATTGGCGGATCGTTGTAGATCACCTGATCTTTTGAAACCTCTTTGATCATGTCACCGCCACCAATAAAGGGGCGCATTTCAGCCATGCGGTCCGATTTGATAAAAATTGCGCCAGAACCGGACGGGCCGTACAGTTTATGACCCGTGATGGCATAGAAGTCACATCCGATGTCATCGACATTGACGGGCATATGAACCGCGCCCTGGCTGCCATCCACCAGAACCGGAACGCCTTTGGCGTGGGCGCCTTGCGTGATTGCTTTGACATCAACCACAGTGCCCAGCACGTTCGAGCACTGGGTCACCGCAACCAGCTTTGTCTTGGGGCCAATGGCGTCGATTACCGCCTGAGGGTCAAGATGGCCGGTCGCATCGACATCGACCCATTTCAGCACCACGCCCTGCCGTTCGCGCAGGAAGTGCCACGGTACGATGTTGGCGTGATGTTCCATCACGCTGAGGACAATCTCGTCCCCCGCCTGCAGGCGTGGCATTGCCCAACCGTAGGCGACTAAATTGATCCCCTCGGTCGTACCCGAATTCAGGACAATCTCATTCTCGTTTGATACGCCCAGAAACCGCGCAACCGTGCCACGGACGGCCTCATATTTCTCGGTTGCGAGATTTGACAGATAGTGAAGCCCTCGATGCACGTTCGAATATTCGTGCGCATAGGCCTGCGTGATCGCGTCGATCACTACCTGGGGTTTCTGCGCGGAGGCCCCATTGTCTAGATAAGTCAGCGGCTTTCCGTTGACCTGACGTGACAGGATCGGAAAATCTGCGCGGATTTTTTGTACGTCATACATAGACAGGACTTCCCTATACAGACCCGGCGGGGATCAGCCAAAGAACAAACGGGACGGCCACAAGACCAGAGATCAGGATCACAACAAACGACTTTCCCAACGAATTAAATCGATGCGCCTCGTTGAGAAAATGCAGGGTGATGTAAAGGCTAAGACCCAGCATCGCCAGACTGGCCGGTAAGAATAGAAACGGCAGCGCTGCAACCAGCGCTAGAATGATTGCTTGCCCCGCAATTTGCAGGATTTGCAACCAGACAATCAGCGTCATGAAGTCATTGAACGTCCCCGTTCCACCCAGGACGCGGCCCACTAATAGGAACGTCACGACGCTGATCATGATTGCCGCAACGGAAACAAAAAGCGTCCTCGATAGTGGCTCAGCCAGTTGCTGAACATCCGGACTGATAAGCGGCAGGACGAAGCTGGACGCAGACTGGACCAGAGCGTTCAGGATCACCGCGAGAGAGAAGGCGAGCCACAGTACATCCGTACCCAGCCGCAACGCGAGCAATCGTCTTGCGGCTTCGGCTGGATTGGACAGGGTCAGAACGACCAGGTTGAGCAGTGCGGTGGAATTCATTTAGCAGCCTTTTGCGATTGCTTGAGGCCCGACAACCAGAACCAGAGAAAAACCGCAACCCATAACAGCCCCACAAGTGTTTGCGCTGACCCGGGGCCGATGAAACCGGACACCAGCCCATTCAGCAACACCAAAGGCGCTGACGCGAGAAGCGCCCAGAACAAGGCTAGCCGCGCGCCGAAACCATCACCTTTTCCACCCAAAATCCGGGCCACTAGATGTGTAAGCCCGGCAAGTAGGTAAAGCACAAGCGGCATACAGATCACCCAGGCAAATAGACCGGCTGCCAGCAAAGCGTTCAGTTCTTGCCCCGTAGCATGAGCCTCGCGGGCCAGTCGCGGGGTGTCTGCGATGAACACAATGGTGCAGGCGATCATGACGATGGCCAATGCGCGATCCTCGCGCGGCCCCATATCAAGCAGCCGACGCACCACACGCCCCGGTCCGCGATACGTGGCCACGATATCAGTTGTGACAGGCATCAGCGGCGGCGTGCCAGCCAATCTTGCAATCGGGATACGATATCGGCTGCCAGATTCTCGTCCTCGATCTCATCAACGGCTTCAGCTAGGAAGGCCAGTGTCAACATGTCGGTTGCTTCTGCCGTTGGGACGCCACGGGAGCGCAGGTAGAACAAAGCCGTTTCATCAATGGCGCCCGAGGTCGAACCGTGCGAACACGCAACGTCATCGGCGTAAATCTCAAGCTCGGGTTTGGCGAGGAACTGACTATCATCGTCCAGAAGCAACGACTGGCTGATCTGGTAACCATCGGTTTTCTGGGCACCTTCCTTCACAAGGATCTTGCCCTGAAAAACACCGGTCGCACCATTGCGAAGCACCTTCTTGAACACTTGGCGGCTCTCGCAATTCACCGCATCATGGGTGACAAAGACCGTGTCATCATGGTGAAAATCACCGTCTCCAACACAGGCACCCGCCACATGCGCGACCGCATCGTCACCTGTCAGCTCGACGACTTGCTCGTTTCGCGTCAAAACCCCGTTCACGGTCAGCGTGAAGGATTTATAGACGGATTCCTTGCCAAGCCGCGAGAACATATGCGTCGCCGCACGGCGTTGATGATCCCGGCCCTGCGCACGGATGTGATGCAGCGTGCCATTGTCGGCGATATCGATCTCCATGCATTTGTTGAAGCGCGACGCTGCGGGTCCGTTTTCAAGGATCGTAACTTCGGCGCCGCTTTCAACCCGAACGACGTGATGCAGGATCGCATCCGACGTTTCAGATTCATGGCGATAAATCAGGTTAATCGGTTTGCTCGGCTTGCCGGATACATGAATGGCAACTCCATCTGACGCATAGGCCGTGTTCAGCGCCGCCAAGGGACGCGCCACTGGATCTTGGCCTTTTGCTTCAAGAACGCCGTATAACTCTTTGGCCCAATGGATATCTTTGCAACAGATATCTTCCAGCCGATCGATCGTTACACCCTCCAGAGACAGATCATCAGACTCTTCCGGGCTGAATACGCCATCAATGAAAACGATCTTCAGTCGGTCGAGCGCGTGGAACAGAGCCGGTTCATCCGTTTTGAACAAAGCAGCACTGGGAGCTTTCGCAGAGACCAGAGTGTCTGGACGGGTATATTTCCAGTATTCATCTCGACGACTGGGCAAACCCATCGCGCGTACACGTGCAATTGCGGCTTCGCGCGCTTTGCGTGTGCATCCCGCATCCGGCATGGTCAGCGCTGCCAGCCGTTCCTCGGTCGCCGTTTGTTTCGCTTGGGGCAATGCCATCAGTTCACCTCGGCCAGAATGTCGGCATAGCCGTTGTTTTCAACTTCCAGCGCCAGTTCAGGGCCGCCGGATTTCACGATGCGACCATCCGCCATGATGTGAACCACGTCAGGTTTGATGTGATCGAGAAGCCGCTGATAGTGCGTGATAACAAGGAACCCGCGCCCCTCATCACGCAACGCGTTCACGCCCTCGGCCACCAGTTTCATCGCGTCCACGTCAAGGCCCGAGTCTGTCTCATCCAGGATGCACATCTTCGGCTCAAGCATCGCCATTTGCAGGATTTCGTTGCGCTTTTTCTCACCACCCGAAAAGCCAACATTGACCGGACGTTTCAACATTTCAGCGTCGATTTTCAGCGCCTTGGCCTTGGCACGAACCTCTTTCAAAAAATCCGTCGCCGACAGCTCTTCCTCGCCACGTGCTTTGCGCTGCGCATTCACGGCGGTGCGCAGGAAGGTCATGTTGCCCACACCGGGAATCTCGACCGGGTACTGGAACGCCAGAAACACACCTGCGGCTGCACGTTCTTCCGGTTCCATCTCAAGCAGATCCTCGCCATCAAGCGTCGCGCCGCCCTCGGTCACCTCATAGCCATCACGACCAGACAACACGTAGCTGAGCGTTGATTTGCCCGAGCCATTCGGCCCCATGATCGCGTGCACTTTGCCAGGCTCAACCGTCAGGTCGACCCCTTTCAGAATTTGCTTGTCTTCTTCCTCAAGTTTGACGTGCAGGTTATTGATTTCCAGCATTTTCTGTCCTTTAGCATCTCGCAAGGGGCGCATTGCGGCCCCGATAAGTTCTTATCCCAGCACCTTGCGGATCACGCGGGCGATGATCCATCCAAGCAACGCGCCTGCGCCCACTGCCCAAACCGGGTTTATGAAGTCCATGTACTTGGTATTGACGTAAGCAACCCCCAACAGGCCGCCGAGCACCGGCAACGCATAGCCAAGCACGGTCAGGACATCGTCCTTTCGGATTCGCTGTTGGGGTTTTGGTGTCATCAGCCGACTGATCCCTCAAGGCTGATTGCCACAAGCTGTTGCGCTTCCATCGCAAATTCCATCGGCAGCGCCTGCAGAACGTCCTTGCAGAACCCGTTGACGACCAAGGCCACGGCTTCTTCCTCGTCCATGCCACGCTGACGGCAATAGAACAGCTGATCGTCATCCACTTTTGATGTCGTCGCCTCGTGCTCGACCCGAGATGAGTTGTTCTTCACCTCGATATACGGAACCGTATGCGCCCCGCATTTGTCGCCGATCAGCAGGCTGTCGCACTGGGTGTAGTTTCGGCTATCCTTGGCCTTGGGATGCATCGACACCAGACCACGATAGGTATTCTGCGCCTTACCGGCGCTGATCCCTTTCGATACGATCCGCGACTTGGTGTTCTTGCCCAGATGCACCATCTTGGTGCCGGTGTCGGCTTGCTGCATGTTGTTGGTGATTGCGATCGAGTAAAACTCACCCTGGCTATCGTCGCCACGCAGGATGCAGGACGGGTATTTCCAGGTTACGGCTGAGCCGGTTTCGACCTGCGTCCACATCACCTTGGAGCGATCACCCCGACAATCGGCGCGCTTGGTCACGAAGTTGTAGATACCGCCCTTGCCATTCTCATCTCCGGGGAACCAGTTCTGAACGGTCGAGTATTTCACCTCGGCATCTTCTTCGACGATGATCTCGACAACCGCCGCGTGCAACTGAGCGGTGTCGCGCTGGGGCGCGGTGCAGCCTTCCAGATACGAGACGTAAGAGCCCTTGTCGGCGATGATCAGCGTGCGCTCAAACTGGCCGGTATTTTCTGCATTAATGCGGAAATATGTGCTCAGTTCCATCGGGCAGCGCACGCCCGGAGGGACATAAACAAACGAGCCGTCCGAGAATACAGCTGAGTTCAGCGTGGCATAGAAATTGTCCGAGACCGGTACGACCGTCCCTAAGTATTTTTTGACCAGTTCCGGATGCTCTTTGATCGCCTCGGAAATCGAGCAGAAGATAACGCCGGCTTTCTTCAACTCTTCCTGAAAAGTCGTCCCGACCGACACCGAGTCAAATACTGCATCAACAGCAACCTTACGGCCTTCTGCCGGTGCATTCTCAGCGCCCTCGACACCTGCCAGGATCATCTGTTCTTTCAGAGGGATACCTAGCTTTTCGTAAGTCGCCAGAAGCTTGGGATCGACCTCATCCAGAGATTTGGGTTTATCTTCCATCGATTTCGGACGGGCATAATAATACTGGTCCTGAAAGTCGATCGGCGGGTAGTGCACCATCGCCCATTTAGGCTCTTCCATCTGGGTCCAGCGCTCGAACGCGGCCAGACGCCATTCGGTCATCCACTCAGGTTCATCATTTTTGTCCGAAATCAGACGAACGATATCGGGATTCACGCCTTTTGGCGCATACTCCATCTCGATATCAGTTTCCCAGCCGTATTTATAAGTGCTGACCTCGCGAACCGCGTCTACGGTTTCCTGATCGACACCCTCTTTCACCTGGGTCTGGTCCAAAGCGGCCATAATTCACCCTCCGTCAGATCACGCGGCCCGCGCGCGATGCTTTTTCTCTTTTTCAAGCCACGTTTCCGCGAAACGCAGCACATCTTCTTCTGCCGTCTCTGGCCCCAGCGATACGCGGATTGCGCTAGAGGCCGTCATCTCATCAAATCCCATGGCCGTCAGTACGGCGCTTGCGCGAACCTTGCCGCTGGAACAGGCCGAGCCCGCACTGATCGCGAAGCCTGACAAATCCATCTGCATGACCTGGGTCTCACCCTTCCATCCCGGAGTGGCGAAGCACAGAGTGTTGGGGAGTCGCCTTTGGTCTTTCCCGACAAAAATAGTAGCTTTCGTACCAGCCTCAAGAGCGTTTTCTAGAATATTTCTAAGTTCTGCAACGTTTTCCCAAACGCCATTTGCTAAATCACGGGACGCGGCTTCAGCTGCTGCTCCGAACCCCGCAATTCCAGTGACATTTTCTGTACCCGAGCGACGCCCCATCTCCTGCCCGCCGCCCTTGATTTGCGCAGCAAGATCGGTGCCGCGTTTCATCACCAACGCCCCGATCCCTTTTGGCCCGCCAAGTTTGTGGGCTGAAATCAGCGCCATCTCAGCCCCCAGCCAGTTGAAGGCTATCGGCAACTTACCAAAAGCCTGAGTCGCGTCAGTGACCGCAAGACCGGCAGGCAAAGTTTGAACAATTCCAGTTTCCGAATTGGCCAGTTGTAGCGTGGATCGGGAAGCGTCCGGCACGTCAACGTAACCGCCTTGGGAGACAGGCAGAAGCTCATTAATCCAAGCTCTTACCGCGTCATGTTCAATCGCTGCACCTTGAAGATCGCGCCCCGCCATGGCCAAAGCCGCTGCCTCCGTCGCACCAGAAGTAAACACGATGTCGGCACCATCGGCCCCAAACGCTGTTGCGATTTGAGCCCGCGCTTTCTCGACCACCGCTTTAGCGGCGCGCCCTTCGGCATGGACCGAGGATGGATTGCCCACAAAATCCATCGCCGCGATCATTGCATCGCGGGCCTCGGGCCTCAGAGCGGCGGTTGCGTTATGGTCGAGATAAACCCGTTTCATAGATGTATCTTTTCCAAGATGGGTTTTGACGGAACACAGAAAAACGTCATCAGATCAATCGTCCACGACTGCGAACAAGCTAGGAACAGCGGGACACGGTGCAAGATCATTCCGAATTACATCCGACAGCCGCGTTTGATGCAGGAATACGTAAACATTCGCGCTCAGGCTTTCCCACAACCGATTGGTCAGTGACTGCGCCCGGCTGCCCGAAGACGCGCCCGAGGCACCTGCCCCCTTGTGCATCGCATCCACCGTCTCATCAACCGCGGCCAGTATCTCGACCACACGGATTTCCGAGGCTGGTCGCGCCAGGCGATAGCCCCCACCCGGTCCGCGTACTGAACTGACCAGATCAGCTCGGCGCAGTTTCACGAAAAGCTGCTCCAAATACGGCAGTGAAATATCCTGGCGTTCGGAAATCTCGCCCAACGTGACAAGTTTGTCCGAGGACTGAAGGGCGATATCCGCCAGCGCAACCATCGCATAGCGGCCTTTGGTCGACAGCTTCATTTTGTTTCCTTCAGGCAAGAACTGCGCGAAAACATTGACGTCGCCCGAGCCAGTGCGTATCTCCCACTGACAGCGTTTTCACGCGACACAATGTAATTAGAACCGTTCTAAGGTACCTGAGGATTACCGTCAAGATAATCTCGGGGCCGACGCGTCAAAAAACAGGACCAAAGCACACATGCCCGAGGTGATTTTTCCCGGACCCGAAGGCCGCCTGGAAGGCCGCTACCACCCGCAAAAGGAAAAAGACGCACCGATCGCTATCGTGCTTCACCCGCATCCACAATTTGGCGGGACCATGAACAACAAGGTGGTCTATAACCTGCATTACGCCTTTTACAACATGGGCTTCACGGTTCTGCGTTTTAACTTTCGCGGCGTTGGTCGCAGCCAGGGCGAGTATGACCAGGGTGTAGGTGAGCTGAGCGATGCAGCATCAGCGCTGGATTACCTTCAGTCGATGAACAACAACTCCAAGCATTGCTGGGTCGCTGGGTTCTCGTTCGGTGCTTGGATCGGAATGCAGCTTCTGATGCGCCGCCCCGAGATCACTGGCTTCATCAGTGTATCGCCGCCCGCAAACATGTACGACTTTTCGTTCCTGGCCCCCTGCCCGTCTTCTGGCTTGATCATCAACGGATTGGCGGACCGTGTGGCACCGCCTGCAGACACTGCGTCTCTGGTCGGAAAGCTGCATGAACAAAAGGGTATCACCATCACCCATAATGAGGTGGAAGGTGCCGATCACTTCTTCCAAGACCGCCACATGGACACGCTGATGACAGATGTGACGGATTACGTGAAACGCCGCCTGACAGAGAATACGCGCTGATGTCCGATACCATCACTACCCTCGCCGCCAGATTGGCCGAGGACACGATGAAGGTTATGGACGAGACAGGCGAGGATCGATTCTTTGTGGAGGTTGGAGACGTTCTCGGTGCAGCCTCGCAATCCCTGGAAGAAGCGTTCTTGACCGAAATCCGGGTTAGGCTGGCGGAACGCAAGGCGCGTCAATTCGTGGTGAAAAGACTGTCTGAACATCGATCCAAGCTGAAAGCGATCGAAAAGCAGTAAAGATTGCTTAGCGTCTGAAGAAAAGAAAAGGAGCCCGAAAGCTCCTTTTCGAGGATATCGCTCGGTGGGCGCCTAAACCGGAAAACCTGTGAACCGCTCAACATTCTGGGCTGCATCAATGTCGACGGACCCCCCGTCTGCAAGCCACCCCAACGCCACAATCAATACCGAAGCGATAATGACCGATTTTGCAAAAGTCGTCATCTTATCAAACTCATTAAAAACACACTAAAAACAATCGAGTGTTTAGCACATATGCAAAAGCCCGAATAGTCGGGTTTACCTGACCTTTGATAAAGTTAGGGTTTTGATCATCTGCATCTGAATCCCCTTGCCCAAATGATCGCAAGTATGCTCAACCTTTCGCGATAATTCAGAGAGGCATCGCTCGTGCCAAAGACCTACCTAATCCTAATGTTGGCTGTTATCGCGGAAACCATCGGCACGACTGCGTTGCAGGCTAGCCATCAGTTTACGCGATTTTGGCCGTCGGCTCTTGTCGTGGTTGGCTATGGGTCGGCCTTTTATCTTATGGCCCTCACGTTAAAGGTCATGCCTGTGGGCATTGTCTATGCAATCTGGTCGGGCCTTGGTATTGCCCTGATCGCACTGATTGGATTTTTGGTTTTTGGCCAAAAACTCGATTGGCCCGCAGTCTTGGGTTTGGGCATGATTTTGAGTGGCATTCTGATCATCCACCTGTTTTCAGCCACAGCGGGCCACTGACCGCCGGTTAGGGCTGGTATATTTTGTCGCGCCGCGTTATGCGCGCGGCAACTTCCCGTTCAAAGGCTGACCTCTCATGGACCTGCGCAACATCGCAATCATCGCTCACGTGGACCACGGCAAGACGACCCTGGTGGATGAGCTGCTTAAACAATCCGGCGCGTTCCGGGAAAACCAGGCCGTGGCAGAACGCGCCATGGACAGCAACGACCTGGAACGCGAACGCGGCATTACCATCCTGGCCAAAGCCACCAGCGTTGAGTGGAAGGATACACGCATTAACATCGTCGACACCCCCGGCCACGCTGATTTCGGTGGGGAAGTCGAACGTATTCTCAGCATGGTCGACGGCGTTGTACTGCTGGTCGACGCCGCCGAAGGCCCGATGCCGCAAACCAAATTCGTGACCTCAAAGGCGTTGGCTTTGGGCCTGCGCCCGATTGTCGTGCTGAACAAGGTCGACAAACCCGATGCCGAGCCTGATCGCGCGCTGGACGAATGTTTCGACCTTTTCGCCAACTTGGGCGCCGATGACGATCAGCTGGACTTCCCGGCCATGTATGCTTCGGGCCGGTCCGGCTGGGCCGATATGGAGCTTGACGGTCCGCGCAAGGACTTGACCGCCCTGTTCGATCTGATCGTTGATCACGTCCCCGCCCCCAAGCAGATCGAGAAAAAGGACGAACCGTTCAGGATGCTCGCCACCACTTTGGGCAGCGATCCATTCATCGGTCGCATTCTGACCGGTCGCGTGGAAAGTGGAACTCTGAAAGCAGGTGACAGCCTCAAGGCACTCAGCCGAGATGGCACCCAGATTGAAAGCTTCCGCGCGTCGAAAATCCTTGCATTCCGTGGATTAGCTCAACAACCCATTGACGTCGCTGAAGCAGGCGACATTGTCACGATTGCGGGTATGAGCAAAGCCACCGTGGCAGATTCCCTTGTAGCCCCGCAAGTCGAAGAGGCCCTGCCTGCCCAGCCTATCGATCCGCCAACCATCACAGTGACCTTCGGCATAAACGATTCCCCGCTGGCCGGTCGTGACGGCAAAAAGGTTCAGTCTCGGGTCATTCGTGATCGCCTGATGAAAGAAGCCGAATCGAACGTAGCCATCCGCATCAGCGACACGCCCGGCGGTGAGGCCTTCGAGGTTGCTGGTCGCGGCGAATTGCAGATGGGTGTTCTGATCGAAAACATGCGCCGCGAAGGATTCGAGCTCAGCATCTCGCGCCCACAGGTTTTGTTCCGCGAGGAGGACGGCCAGCGCCTTGAACCTATCGAAGAAGTCACGATCGATGTGGATGATGAATATTCTGGCGCGGTGATCGAGAAAATCACGGGTGCGCGCAAAGGTGAACTGGCTGAAATGCGCCCTGCAGGGGCAGGCAAGACCCGGATCATCGCCCACGTGCCGTCTCGTGGCCTGATCGGCTATCACGGAGAGTTCCTGACCGACACACGTGGAACTGGTGTCTTGAACCGGGTCTTCCACGGCTGGGCGGCTCATAAAGGGCAGATTCCTGGTCGACGTGCGGGTGTTCTGATCTCGATGGAAAACGGTCAGGCGGTCGCCTATGCGCTGTGGAATTTGGAAGAGCGTGGCCGCATGTTTGTTGGCCCGCAAACTGATGTCTATCAGGGCATGGTGATCGGAGAGCATTCGCGAGACAATGATCTGGAAGTGAATCCGCTGAAAGGTAAAAAGCTAACCAACGTGCGTGCCAGCGGCTCGGACGACGCAGTGAGGCTGACCCCTCATATTCAGTTCTCGCTTGAAGAGGCAATCGCCTATATCGACGACGATGAACTGGTCGAGGTTACGCCCAATGCGATCCGGCTTCGCAAACGTTATCTGGATCCGCATGAGCGTAAACGGATGTCAAAATCAGCCTGATCAATGCTGTGAACTTGTTCACGTTTTGGAAACATTGCCACATTCGTGACATTTTTGCGTCAGGCTAGAAACAACACAGAAAAAGAAGACCTGGTGCAACAGCAGGTCTTCTTTTTGTTTTTTATGGATTAATCGTGTTTGAGTGAGCTGGATCACAGAAATCCAACAGAAAGTTTGCTTGAAAATAGGCGATAGAAAGAGGACTTTGTGTTCAAAGTGTGACGCCGTTTGAGTATACGGCAATTTAGTTAACGAGTGCTTAAGGAGCGTGCGATGCGCATCAAATCCAAACTGTTATCGATTGCTTTTGCTTCCGCAATCTTACCCTTCACCTTCGGAAATTCCGCTCAGGCGGCTGGTACGTGCACAGTGAGCACGGCCAAACAGTCTGTTTCGTCGAACACTCTTTGTGCGTGCGACGTGGTTACTTCAGGCATGCTCCGGTATATCCAACGGCGCGCCGACTTCGAGTCGATCCTGGAGCGTACAATTCTTGATTGCCCGAGATTTGCAGCAGTTTTGACTGACTTGCCGACTGCGAGCATCGGTTTTGCCGAACAAAGATCGGGCGATGGTCCATCAGATGAATCGGAACGGGAAAGATCAAATTCCGGCCCTAGCGGTGACTCATCCCCGGACAACGACCCTGATCCATCGACGCCAGAAGGCGAGAATAAGGGTAATGACAACGATCCTGACAACAAGCAGGAAAAAGACAAAAAGTCAAAGGACAAGAAATCCAAAGATAAAAAGTCAAAAGACAAGAAATCCAAAGATAAAAAGTCAAAAGACAAGAAATCCAAAGACAAAAAGTCAAAAGACAAAAAGTCAAAAGACAAGAAATCCAAAGACAAAAAGTCAAAAGACAAGAAATCCAAAGACAAAAAGTCAAAGGATCAGGGCCCACCTAAAGATAAAGTAAAAACTGATCTATTTGACAACTGATACCAAGTAAGGGCGCTGCTAGCAGAGTGCGCCCTTATTTTTTTGTATCTCAGATTTTAGCTCTTACCGAAAACACCGACCCAATTTCGTGGCTGCTTAGGATCTTGCATCCTCAGGAACAGATAGCGCGTCGCCTTCCAAGGCTTGATCTGATTGGTCAAATTATCCAGAACCAGATCGCCGTCGCTTGACCGATAGACCAAAACAGCATGAGAGTTTCTGCGCGTATCCAACACTGTCGCGAGCAGTAGTTTACGAGGGTCGAAACCAGCCTGGATCAAATCTCTTTTCTTTAGAAGCGCAAAATCTTCGCAGTCACCACCGCGCGACGTTGGAAGCGCCCAAAGTTCACTGGTTTTGTATTGCGACTGATCCGTGACCTCTCGCGTGGATCGATTAACGCGGCGGTTGATCTCTTTGACAAGTTTCAATTCTTGGCTGGTGGATAAGGAACCGATACCTTTTTGCGCACATGCCCAGGAATATTTACCGCAAAGCTGACGCGCACCAGAGGGTGGTGGCGAGGCAGCGATACTTGGGATAAACGCGGCATCTTTCGCCGATGCTTCAGTCCCAAGCAACAGCGATCCGTTAATCAGGATAGCCAAACCAAACAGCCCGCCAAGCTTGGCAGCGCTCTTTAAGTGGGCGTCTATGGTCGTACCAAAGAATTTCATGCCTGTCCCTCGAGTCCTATTAATCCCTGCAAACTGCGTGGATCAGAACCCATCTGTATACCGGACCATATCCGCAAACTGTGGTTGTCACGCAATCAAATCCGAGATTGAGCGGAAAAAACGGCGGAAATTCGTCACTTTTCGTGACCATTTCCGCGCAAGAAAGTGGCGCGAAGTGCCACAATCGGACAGAGAAATATGTTCAAAACCAACAGGAAGTACGCACAACCCGTTGTAATAATGTGTATAAATTCAGAGCGATCGTGAAGAGCCGCCCACGCTAAAATGCATGGCAGGTCGCACGGCTCTGGGCCGGGCAGAATTTGCAAATTTCATGCGAAGGTAGATTTAGCCTGATTCTCAGTCGGTAATTTCAACGACCACCAGCTCTCGCTCGCTGGCGCCACGGGCATGATCCAATGCCTGCTGATATGCAGGAGAATTGTAGCACTCTACCGCAGCCTCAAGGGTTGGGAAGCGGGCGACCACATTGCGTGGTCGCTCTTTGCCCTCTAACTGCACGTAACGTGCCGCGCGGGCGATGAATTCACCCCCATGCGCCGCAATTGCCGGCCCTGCAAGCTCGGCGTATTTTCCATAAGCATCGGCATCTGTCACAGTAACGTGTGCGATCCAAAGTGCTGGCATCTTATCCTCCCAAAACCTGTTCAGCGGCCTTGATTGCAGCCTCTGCATTCGAGGCATCCTTGCCCCCACCCTGTGCCATGTCAGGCCGTCCACCACCGCCCTTGCCGCCAAGTTCGGTCACCGCCGCGCGGACCAGATCCACCGCAGATACCGTGTCTGTCAGGTCCGAAGTGACCCCCGCTGCGACAGCCGCTTTGCCGCCGGTATCAGCAATCAATAATACTGCACCCGTACCCAAACGGCTTTTGTGCTCATCAATCAATGCAGGCAGGTCCTTTCCGGAAACACCCGAGAGCGACTGCGCAAAGAACGCCACACCGTTTACATCGCGCGCTTCAGCGCCACTGCCCTGCCCCGCACCTCCGGCCATCGCCAGATCACGGCGCAACTGCGCAACTTCGTTTTGCAGCGACTTACGCTCATCCAGCAGAGTCTTTACACGCGCCACAACGTCATCAGGCTGCGCTTTCAACTCAAGCGCAATTGAGGAAAGGCGATGATCCTGCTTCGACAGATACTTAAATGCGTCATCACCGGTCAAAGCCTCGATCCGCCGCACGCCCGCGCTGCTGGCACTGTCGCCCAGCACGACGAAGGTTCCGATATCACCGGTCTGGCGCACATGGGTACCGCCACACAGTTCAATCGACCATGTTTCGCCATCCTGGCCTTTGCCGGTGGGTGCTTTGCCCATCGAAACCACGCGCACCTCATCCCCGTATTTCTCACCGAACAGAGCTTGAGCACCCAGTTCACGGGCGTCATCAGGTGTCATAATCCTGGTTTCCACGGTTGAGTTTTGGCGGATGAATGCGTTCACCTCTCGCTCAACTTTCTGCACTTCTTCCAGTGTCAGAGCCTTGGAATGGCTGAAATCGAACCGCAAACGATCTGATGCGTTGAGCGACCCGCGCTGCGCCACGTGATCACCCAATGTCTCGCGCAGAGCTTCATGCAGAAGGTGCGTCGCGGAGTGGTTGGCACGAATGGCCGTGCGGCGCGCGTGATCGACTTCCAGCTCAACTGCGTCACCTTTTGAGATCGCCCCATGATCAATCGTGACCTTGTGAGCATAGACTTTGCCATCAGCAAACTTTCTGGTGTCTTCAACGCGGGCGATATCGTCGCGCTCATCCAACCTGCGAATTTCACCGGTGTCGCCGACCTGGCCGCCGGCCTCGCCATAGAACGGTGTCTGGTTGACTACGACCCAGCCGGTACCACCCTTCTCGATCTTGTCGACCAATACACCATCGACCACCAACGCAGCGACCTGCCCTTCGGCCTTTTCAGTATCGTAGCCAAGGAAATCGGTCGCACCGGCCGCATCCAGCACATCGAACCAAACCACCTGATCGGCAGATTCTCCAGACCCGGCCCACGCCGCGCGTGCCTTGGCTTTTTGTTCGGCCATCGCCACGTCAAATCCATCGGTGTCGACGGTTCGGCCTTTCTCGCGCAGCGCATCCTGCGTCAGATCGAGCGGGAAACCATAGGTATCATACAGTTTGAACGCCGAGTCTCCGGGTAGTGGATCGCCGTCAGGTAGGCCCGAGACTTCCTCATCCAACAGCTTCAGACCGCGATCCAAAGTTTGCTTGAACCGAGTTTCCTCAAGCAGCAGTGTCTCTTCGATCAGTGGCTGCGCCTGACCGAGCTCTGAATATTGCGCACCCATCAATTGCACCAGCGTGGGTACCAGGCGGTGCATCACCGGATCTTTGGCCCCCAAAAGATGCGCATGGCGCATCGCGCGGCGCATGATACGGCGCAGAACATACCCTCGCCCATCGTTTGACGGCATCACACCATCCGCGATCAGGAACGAAGTTGAACGCAAGTGGTCCGCAATCACGCGATGATGCACGTTTTGATCCCCATAAGGATCAACACCGGTCGCATCCGCGGAGGCTTCGATCAGCGTTTTGAACAGATCGGTGTCATAATTATCGTGGCTGCCTTGCAGCAACGCACCAATGCGTTCCAATCCCATGCCGGTGTCGATCGACTGCATGTCGAGTTCGACCATCGAGCCGTCTTCGAACTGCTCGTTCTGCATGAAAACGATGTTCCAGATTTCGATGAACCGATCACCATCTTCCTCAGCCGAACCCGGAGGCCCACCCCAGATGTGATCACCGTGGTCATAGAAAATCTCGGTGCACGGGCCGCAGGGGCCGGTAGGGCCCATTTGCCAGAAATTGTCATTGGTAGCGATGCGGATGATCCGGTCTTCAGGGACACCAACCTTTTTCCAGATTTCAAATGCCTCATCATCGGTGTGATAGACAGTGGCCAACAGACGGTTCTTATCGATATCAAATTCTTTGGTGATCAGTTCCCAAGCGAACGGTATCGCCTCATGCTTAAAGTAATCCCCGAATGAGAAATTCCCCAGCATTTCAAAGAACGTATGGTGGCGAGCGGTATAGCCCACATTGTCCAGATCGTTGTGTTTGCCGCCTGCACGCACGCATTTCTGTGCAGTGGTAGCACGGCTGTAGTCGCGGGTTTCGACGCCAGTAAACAGATTCTTGAACTGAACCATACCCGAGTTGACGAACATCAGTGTCGGATCATTGCGCGGAACCAGCGGGCTGGACGCAACCACTTCGTGCCCCTGCTTGGCAAAGTAGTTCAGAAAGGTAGATCGAATGTCGTTCAGCGTTGGCATAAGGCTCTCTCGGCGCGCAGTCTATATGGTCAGCAAAGGTTTAGCCGCACCCCCCGAGAGTGTCCACAGCATAGGCCCGTCCGAAACGAAACAAGGTGGCCCCGACGGGCCACCTTGTTCCAGATAATTTCAGCACCACCGAGGTGCCGGGGATTTCTTCGGCGCCCCCTCACGCGTGCTTTAAGCTTCGAGGATGTCATCCTCTTCCGCCTCGGGCGGCATTTCAAAGTCCAATCCGTGCGCGGCGCGTATTTTGTCTTCAATCTCAAGCGCCGCACGGGAATTGTCACGTAGATATTGCTTGGCATTCTCACGCCCCTGCCCGATCCGCTCATCACCGTAGCTAAACCACGAACCCGACTTTTCGACCACACCGGCCTTGACGCCCAGATCCAGCAGCTCACCCATTTTGCTGATGCCTTCGCCATACATGATGTCGAATTCCACCTGCTTGAACGGCGGTGCCACCTTGTTCTTGACGACCTTGACGCGGGTCTGGTTGCCCACAACTTCGTCCCGATCCTTGATCGCACCGATACGGCGAATATCCAAACGGACCGAGCTGTAGAATTTCAACGCATTACCACCGGTAGTGGTTTCCGGGCTGCCAAACATCACACCGATCTTCATCCTGATCTGGTTGATGAAGATCACCATGCAGTTCGAGCGATTGATCGAGCCGGTCAGCTTGCGCATCGCCTGGCTCATCAGCCGGGCCTGAACACCCACGCTGCTGTCACCCATGTCGCCTTCCAACTCGGATTTCGGCGTCAGCGCCGCAACCGAGTCGACCACGACCATGTTCACGGCCCCCGACCGCACCAAGGTGTCGGTGATCTCAAGGGCCTGCTCGCCGGTGTCGGGCTGAGAGATCAGCAATTCATCCAGATCCACACCCAGCTTGCGCGCATATTGAGGGTCCAGTGCATGTTCTGCGTCGACGAACGCGCAGACTCCGCCGCGTTTTTGCTGTTCAGCGATGCAGTGCAGCGTCAGCGTGGTCTTACCCGAGCTTTCCGGGCCATAAATCTCGACGATCCGGCCCATCGGCAAGCCGCCGATCCCCAGAGCGATATCCAAGCCCAGCGATCCGGTCGAGCTCGCATCGATATCCTGCTTGGAATCTTCGCCCAACTTCATGATCGAGCCTTTGCCGAACTGCCGTTCGATCTGGGCCAATGCGCTGTCGAGCGCCTTTTGCTTGTCTGCGTTTTTCTTGTCGCTCATCGTCAGAAGATCCGCCATTGTCCTGTCGCCTTCTCTTTTGTCACACCCTTGATCGGGCGGCAATCGCTGCTTTGTTCGCCTCTTGTTCCTTATGGGACCAAAAAGAGAACATTTCAACTAAAACTTATGAAAACTACTCTTCAGCAATTGTGTTAAAGAGTCGTTTACGACAATCTGAGACATGAAAGGCATTGAAGAGAAAAGATAAATGCTTGTTTTCTATGAAAAGCGGCTTGCGCTTCTGTCTGTTCCAAAGACCGGCTCCACCGCGTATCAATCAGCTTTACGCGATCGGGCCGATATCGTCGTGTCCGGACCAACAGACCTGAAACATGCGAACATGCGCCGCTATGATCGTTTCTTCCAGACCATGTTTCGCAAGATGTTTGATGCAGAAATGGACGTCATGGCCATAGTGCGCGAACCTGTCGATTGGTTGGGAAGTTGGTATCGATATCGAACGCGCGCCGAATTGGCAGGTCATCCGCATTCCACAAAAGGTTTAAGCTTCGAGGCATTCCTTGACGCCTATATGCAAAACCCCCGCCCGGCCTACGCAAATGTGGGATGCCAAACCGATTTTTTGCAACCCCGCAGTAACGGTAAAGGTGTTGCGCATATCTTCAAATATGACAGCCAGCAAAAGATACTGGATTTCCTTCAGAATCGGCTGGAATGTAAAATCGATCTACCACGAGAGAACGTCTCGCCCGCTTGCCCGATGGACTTCTCAAAACAAACTGAACTCCGGTTCCAATCATTGAACGCCGCAGAATACGCATTGTATCGTGCTGCCGAATAGCGTTTTCAATTCATTTGCTGAAACACCGCTTCGGTCAGCTGGGTCAACGAAAACGGCTTGGGCAGGAAGGTGGAATTTTCGATCTGAGGACCAGATTCGCCGAACGCCCCTTCAGTATAGCCTGACATGAAGACCACCCGCACGTCAGGCCGTGTTTTCATGGCCTCGCGCACCCAGGTCGGGCCGTCCATTCCGGGCATGACGACATCGGTAACAAAAACATCCACCAGCAAATTGGGGTCGTCCAACAATTGCAGCGCATCTTCGGCTGATTCAGCTTCAAGCACAGTGTAGCCCTTCAAGCGAAGCGCCCGCGTCGCGAAGGCGCGCACCGGGGCTTCGTCTTCGACCAACAAAACCACGCCTTCACCCAATCGGGAACTTTGCACCTCTGAGGTATCGGGGGCCTCAGGCTCCGATTCTTGGACCCGGGAACTCACAGGCAAGAGCACGGTGAATTCCGTTCCCCGGTCCTGCACACTGTCGACAAATATGAAACCACCAGTCTGTTTTACGATCCCGTAAACAGTCGATAGCCCCAGCCCCGTCCCCTCGCCTGTGCGTTTGGTCGTATAAAATGGCTCAAACACTTTTTGCAGTTTGTCTGCAGGAATCCCGATGCCGCTATCGATGACTTTGACCGTAACATATTCTCCCGGCTGTACCGTAGCCCGATCGCGCGTGATCGATTGATCCAATGTCACTACTTCGGTCTCGATCCGAATCTCCCCACCCTCGGGCATCGCATCACGCGCATTGACGACCAGGTTCATCAAGACCTGCTCTAACTGGCGCTTGTCCGCGCAGACGGATTTGAGCACCGGATCATGACTGAGCGTCAGGCGGACCTTCTCGCCCACAAGACGGTTTAGCAAATGGATAAGGTCTGAAATCGTATCTCGCAGATCCAGCACCTCGGGCCGGAGCGTTTGTTTGCGCGAAAAGGCCAGAAGCTGGCTGACCAACGCTGCAGCACGGTTGGCGTTCTGATTGATCTGTATAAGATCGCCGTAATTCGGGTCATCTTGGTCATGGCGCAACAGCAACAGATCACAATGCCCCGAAATCGCCGTCAGCAAGTTATTGAAATCATGTGCGACCCCGCCAGCCAATTGCCCAACGGCTTGCATCTTCTGGCCTTGAACAAACTGCGCCTCCATCGTTTTCAGTTCGGTGGCATCGTTCAGAACCGCAATAAGACAGACCTGACCATCCCTGAGAATCCGTGACAGCGTAACTTGCACAAATACCTCTTTGTCCTTGCGCACCAAACGCAGGAATTCAGACCGCGGTGCTGCGCCTTGTTCGGCAGCACTCGCCAGCCAGTCCCTGATCGGATAGCCGAGCCCCTGCATCATGCTTTCGATATTCGTCCGCCCCGGTTGGATCTCACCGACCAATTCAACCGCGAGGTGGTTTGCTTCGCTAACATCTCCATCGGGAGACATGCACATGATCGCAACTGGCAAATCTGCAAATGATGTCGTGTGCTGCGGTCCTTCGGCGTGCTGCAGCGGCGTTAAAAGCAACTCACGCACAATACCGCTGTGCCTTAGCGTTGTGACAGTGAATGGTGCTTCGGTTTCCCCGGTTTTAATCTGTATGATGCTACCATCAACTGCACCGCCAGCTTGAACCATCGGCTTGAGGCATGTGGGAATCTGACCAAAAAGTTCGATTGCCGCATCATTGGCATCCAGCACCACGTCATTTCGTCCGACCGTCAGAACCGGCCGCTGCACGCTGCGCCAGATCTGGGGTGCATCTATTCTAAAACGCCAGCAAAACCGATTTTCACCCAGCTTTGAAACAGACACGGGTATTGTTTGTCCGCGCGTGACAACATCTTCTTCCCAAAAGCCCCGTTTCAGGGCATGAGACTGCAAACGCAACAGCACCGCCGACGGGTTTGCAAATACGGTACGCAGAGACTCATCTAGTCGCGTACCCGCGTTCCGAATAAGACGCGCATTGGCCTGAGCGTTTGCAACTAGCACCTCGCCCGTCGCATCCGAAATGACACAGGCATCGGTTTCTTGCTCTAGAAAACCCGTCATCGCAGCGTATGTTTGCGCTTCGATCTGATTCAATATCCAAGCGCGCGCCAAGGCAAAGACCACTACTACCAGGAAGGACAAGCCAACGGCTGCGGCCCCAGCACTTAACCGTGGCGGCAAGACGTCAAAGAAGGAAAGTACGCTCAATAAAATGGCGATCAATGCCAGTGAGGCATAGCGCCCACGATCAATGCCCCATCCACTTGATCGAGAGGGGGTAAATTCAGATTGAATAGACATAAACAGCCCGGATTATTACAATTTCTGATCAATATCTGCCTGCAATGGTTAATTGCTGCTTAATGATCAGTGACATAAACTTCTTAAGGTTGTGTTTTAAAGTTTATATTCGCGTCAAGTGTGCTGTAAAAAACCCATCGGTCCCGTGTGAAACCAGCCACGTTTTGCGGTATCCGCTCTGCCATTCGGGATTGCTGGCCAAGAATCCATCAATAATGTCGTCGTTTTCAATCGCCAGCATCGAGCAGGTCGCATAGGCAAGCACGCCTTTGGGCGCAACGAGAGGTGAAACATCTCGTAGAATGGTGGCCTGAATCTGCGCTAGTTCCTCCAAACGCTCGAGCGTTAGTGCCCATTTCCCTGCCGGCGCGCGACGCCACGATCCGCTGCCGGAACATGGCACATCTGTCAAAACCACATCGAACGGGGCCTGACCAGTGATTTGGCCTGTGGTCAGGATCTTGACATCCGCGCCCGCCCTTGCCGCGCGTGCTGGCAAGTCGCGCATACGGTTGGGATTGGCATCATGAGCAAAGACCTGAACACCCATATACGTAGCCGCTAAAGCAAGGGACTTGCCTCCGCCACCCGCACAATAGTCAAGGACACGCATGCCTGGCTGCAAATCAAGCGCGGCAACTACCGCTTGGCTCGCGGCATCCTGCAACTCAACCAGCCCATCTGTATACGGACCGCTCTGAGATATCTTGCGTGCGCCCTCGATAACTTCCAATGCAGTATCGCAGGCCGGATGTGGATGCGCCGTGATCTCCTCGGCAGCCAGTCGTTGAATGGCTGTAGGCAGGTCAGTTTTCAGCAGGTTGACCCTCAGATGAATCGGAGCGCGCGATTGTAGCGCGGCTGCGGCAAGTTCAGCTTCGTCCTTCAACGCGGCCTGAAATTGGGGCCACAACCACTCGGGGATATCCAGACGTTCTGCGTCGCTCCGAAATGACCTGGGTTGGTCAGCCTCGGTTACCTCTGCAGGTGCATATCGCGCGCTCGAAAATACTGACGTTAGGTCTGAGCCCAAGGATCGGGCGGCACCGATCATCAGGCCGCGCCCCGTCTCGGATCCACCGAGCGCCGAGAAGGATCGCTTGCACCGCAATGCATCAAACACATGATCCCGGATCGCAGCGCGATCCTTAGATCCCGCGAACCGACTGCGTCGAGCCCAGCCGGTCAACGCCTTCTCGACCGGTGCACCGGCAAGAATGTCATCGAGGATCTCGATCGAGGCCTGTACCCGAGCAGCAGGTGTCATCGCGTTTTCCGTTCGTCTACACGATCAATTTCGAGAGACCCCCTGAAGGGTCTCACAAACTTACATCACGCGATAATTGGGGCTTTCCCGTGTGATCTGAACGTCATGCACATGGCTTTCCTTCAAACCTGCGCCAGTGATTTTGACAAAGTTGCAGTTCTGGCGCATCTCATCGACGGTGGCACAACCGGTATAGCCCATCGCCGCGCGCAAACCTCCAACCAGTTGGTGCACAACAGCGCTTGCGGACCCTTTGTACGGCACCTGACCTTCGATCCCTTCGGGCACCAGCTTGTCATTCGCGGCGTCTTTCTGGAAATAGCGATCCGCCGAGCCGCGTGCCATCGCACCCAGGCTGCCCATGCCGCGATAGGATTTGAACGAACGTCCTTGATACAGAATGACCTCGCCCGGGCTTTCATCCGTACCAGCGATCATTGAGCCGACCATGGCACAAGACGCACCCGCCGCTATGGCCTTGGCAAAATCGCCCGAGAATTTGATCCCGCCATCCGCGATGACCGGAACATCCCCGGCCGCAGCAGCGCAATCCATGATCGCCGTCAACTGTGGAACCCCAACGCCCGCAACCATCCGTGTTGTGCAGATAGATCCCGGCCCGATGCCCACCTTGATTGCGTCAGCGCCCGCGTCGATCAACGCCTTCGTTGCCTCAGCTGTAGCGACGTTCCCGGCGATGATCTGCACCTCATTCGACAGTGTCTTGGCGCGCTTTACCGCGTCCAGCACCCCCTGCGAATGGCCGTGTGCCGTGTCCACAACGATGATGTCGACGCCTGAATCCACCAGCTGCTCAGACCGCTCGAACCCAGCGTCTCCGACCGAGGTTGCAGCAGCCACACGCAGACGGCCCAACCGGTCTTTACAGGCCGTAGGGTTCAGCACGGCCTGTTCGGTATCTTTCAGCGTCAGTAAGCCTGTCAGCTTGCCCTCGCCATCGACGACCAGCAACTTTTCGATCCGACGCGCACGCATAAGGCTTTTGGCCTCTTCCAGATCGGCAGGCTCTTGCAGCATCGCCAGATTGTCCGAAGTCATCATCGCGTGGATCGGCGTATCATCCGAGGTTGCAAAGCGCATATCTCGGTTCGTGACGATACCAACGACCCGGCCACTTTCGTCTACCACAGGGAAACCTGTGAAATTATACCGCTCGACCAAAGCCTGCGCATCCGCCAGTGTCTGATCCGCGCGCAACGTCACAGGGTTATAGACGATACCGGATTCGAACCGCTTTACCCGACGAATTTCACGCGCCTGTTCCTCGACTGAGAGGTTCTTGTGCACAACTCCGATCCCTCCGGCTTGTGCCATCGCGATGGCCATGCGCGCTTCGGTCACCGTGTCCATCGCCGAACTGAGCAGCGGGATATTCATAGTGATTTCACGCGTCACGCGTGTGCTCGTATCTGCCGTTGCCGGCAGCACAGAAGATGCGCCCGGAACCAGAAGAACGTCGTCGAAGGTGAGTGCCTCACGAATCTGCATTTGATAACCCCATGCAAAAGCCCGTTTGACGGTGACCCTATTGCATGGATTTCACCAGAGGGAAAGCCCCGAACCCAAGTTGTTTTCCCCTGCGGGCTTCTGCCACGCCCGAAAACGACGCAAGCAATGCAAAACGTGCCGCTGAATGCCCTTTCCCTTTGCGTTCAAACCCATATGTTCGCCGGCATACGCGCGAATACAAAGGCAGGCCATTCATGACCACCGATCCTCTTGTCGTTTTTACCCCGTCCGGCAAACGCGGACACTTTCCCGTTGGCACGCCAATCCTGACGGCAGCGCGCCAGTTGGGTGTCGATCTTGATTCAGTCTGCGGTGGACGCGGTATTTGTTCGAAATGTCAGATCACCCCCAGCTATGGCGAGTTTCCCAAGCATGGCGTGACCGTCTCGGAGGACGCGCTGAGCGAATGGAACGCGGTTGAACAGCGTTATGACGACAAACGAGGCTTGAAACCCGGGCGCCGTTTGGGCTGTCAGGCCTCGGTTCAGGGTGACGTGGTGATCGACGTGCCTCCTGAAAGCCAGGTTCACCGTCAGGTGGTCCGCAAGGCCGCCGCCGCCCGCGCCATCACCATGGACCCTGCAACACGCCTGTATTTCGTGGTGGTGGAAGAACCCGACATGCACTCGCCCACAGGCGATCTGGAACGGTTAGAACGCGCCTTGCGCGAACAATGGAAGATCGATGCGATTACCGCCGATCTGTCGCTGATGTCCAAGCTGCAGCCAGTGCTTCGCAAAGGGAAATGGGAGGTCACGGTCGCCGTCCACAAAGGCCACAAGGACAACGTGGCCCTTATCGTCGAAATTTGGCCCGGCCTGCACGAACATGGGCTTTACGGTCTGGCTATCGACCTCGGCTCGACCACCATCGCTGCGCACCTGACCGATCTGGAAACAGGTGAAGTCAAGGCTTCTTCCGGCCTGATGAACCCGCAAATTCGTTTCGGCGAAGACCTGATGAGCCGCGTGTCTTACGCCATGATGAATCCCGGTGGCGACAAGGAAATGACCCGGGCCGTGCGCGAAGCGATCAACGATCTGACCACTTCAATCGCTGATGAGGCCGGGATCGATGCCGCTTTGATCGTCGAAACGGTGTTCGTCTGCAATCCGGTCATGCACCATCTTTTGCTGGGTCTGGACCCAGTCGAACTGGGTCAGGCGCCATTTGCGCTCGCGACGTCCGAAAGCATGTCCCTGCCTGCGCATGAGATGGACCTGACCACGATGAATCCACGCGCGCAGGTCTACATCCTGCCGTGTATTGCGGGCCATGTGGGTGCGGACTGCGCTGCCGTTGCCCTATCCGAGGAACCCGGCAAGTCCGACGATCTGGTACTGATCGTGGATGTGGGTACCAATGCGGAAATCTTGCTGGGCAACACCCACCGCGTTCTGGCCTGTTCGTCACCCACCGGCCCCGCATTTGAGGGTGCCCAGATTAGCTCGGGCCAGAGAGCCGCGCCCGGTGCGATTGAACGAATCGAAATCGATCCTGTCACCAAAGAACCGCGTTTCCGCGTGATCGGGTCCGAAAAATGGTCGAATGACGAAGGCTTTGATCAGGACATTGCCACCACGGGCATCACCGGTATCTGCGGCTCAGGCATTATCGAGGCCGTGGCCGAGATGCGCATTGCAGGTCTTCTGGACGAAAGCGGGCTGATCGGCTCGGCCGCGCAGACGGGCACACCGCGTTGCGTTCCCGAAGGCCGCACCAACTCCTATCTGATCCACGACGCCAGCGCCGAGGGCGGTCCGCGTATCACGGTAACTCAGGGTGATATCCGTGCCATCCAGTTGGCTAAATCCGCGCTCTACGCCGGAGCGCGTCTCCTAATGGATGAGATGGAGGTTGACCGTGTGGATCGCGTGGTACTTGCCGGTGCCTTCGGCGCGCATATTTCGACCAAACACGCGATGGTGCTGGGTATGATCCCTGATGCACCGCTCGAGAAGGTCTCCAGCGCGGGTAATGCCGCTGGAACCGGTGCCCGGATCGCGCTGTGTAACATCGGATCGCGGGCCGAGATCGAACGCGTGGTGCGCGAGATCACCAAGGTCGAAACGGCAATCGAACCCAAGTTTCAAGACCATTTCGTCGCCGCCAATGCGATCCCGCACAAAACCGATCCGTTCCCTGAATTGGCGCAGGTCGTCACCCTGCCCGCTCCGTCCTTCAATACCGGCGGCGGGGATGATGAAAAATCTGGCCGTCGACGCCGCCGGAGGTCATAGTCGCCCCATCCACAGGAGGCGAACATGACATCAGTGAACGAGGAACAGGCGGAATTCTGGGGAAACTCGGAACAAGGCACCAAATGGCTGACCTATGAAGATCAGCTTGACCACGCCTTTGCGCCTGTTCTTGATCTCGTTCTGAACCGGGCCGCCTTGTCGGCAGGCATGAAGGTGCTGGATATCGGATGTGGCACGGGCGTCAGTGCAATCGCTGCCGCCCGCGCGGTAGGGCCGAACGGGCACGTTCTGGCCGCTGACATTTCACAGCCCTTTCTGGACCGCGCAGCCAAACGTGCTGGAAGCGACGGGATACAGACTATCACTTTTCAGCACGCGGATGCGCAAACCTACGCGTTTGAACCCGGACAAATGGAGGCCGCAATCTCCCGGTTTGGTGTCATGTTCTTTAGCGACTCGATCGCAGCATTCCGAAACATCGCCTCGGCACTGAAACCCGGTGGGCAAATGACGTTCGCTTCCTGGGGGCCATTGGACGTCAACCCGTGGTTCAAGATACCCCATGTCGCCGCCGTTCGGCGAATGGGTCAACCGCCCCGCGTAGACCGCTATGCGCCCGGGCCGCTGGCGTTCCACGACATCGACCATGTCAAAGGTCTGATGACCCAAGCGGGGCTGTCTGAAATAACCGGCGACGCGATCACAGTGAACCTGACGGGTTTTGGCGGCGTTGAAGGCACGGCGAGGCTGGTGACACGTGTTGGTCCTGCGGGCCGTGTTGTTGCTCATTTCGAAGGGAGTGAGGCTGATACTGACGCTATTCAACAAGCGGTCGCAGAAGAGTTCCGACAGTATCAGTCTGGTTCGGAGATCCTCATCCCGGCGATGATCAACCTCTATCAGGCCCGACGCGCAGAATGATTGGAGCGGGTAGCGGGAATCGAACCCGCGCGTTCAGCTTGGGAAGCTGACAGGCTACCATTACATCATACCCGCCGCTGGGCATTGATTAGCACTGCTCTTTACCGGGGTTCAAGGGTCAACAAACCCTGACGAATCGAATAGGCCGGATCAAAGATCCGGCCCAATCGATTGTTTTATATACCTTAAGCGCGGCGACGGCGACCGCCGCCACGACGTCCGCGTGCACCCTCGCCTTCGGCTCCGGCCTCAGCGGGTGGTTTGTTGAACCTGATCCACTCACCGCCATGTGCGTCGTTGTTGGTCAGCAGGTTGGCGGCGCGGATGGCCTCCATCTCTTTGCCCGCACGCGGAAGGGTCGAACCCAGACCGAACATCTGTACAAAGGTTTCGTCGTCCATATCCTCGGGCAGAATGATACCGGCGGCAGCAACGGCCTCTTTCTTTTCAGCAATCTTCTTCTGAGTCACCGGCAGAGCCACCGGGTTCATGATCGCTGAAGTCATTCCCGCACCCATTGCCATCGGCAGGAAGGCGTTGTTGATACCGTGACGGTTCGGCAGGCCGAACGAGATGTTGGACGCACCGCATGTGGTGTTCACGCCCAGCTCCTCCCGCAGACGACGGACCAGAGCAAACACCTGCTGGCCAGCAGTTGCCATCGCACCAATCGGCATGACCAGCGGATCGACCACGATGTCATGAGCCGGGATGCCGTGATCGGCTGCACGCTCAACGATGGTTTTGGCGACGGCAAAACGCACATCGGGGTCTTCCGAGATTCCGGTGTCATCGTTCGAGATCGCCACAACGGGTACGTTGTATTTCTTGACCAGTGGCAGAACCAGTTCCAGACGCTCTTCTTCACCGGTGACCGAGTTCAACAGCGGACGACCTTCCGCCGCCTCAAGACCGGCTTCCAAAGCGCCCGGAACCGAAGAATCGATGCAAAGCGGTACATCAACAAGCCCCTGCACCAGCTCGACGATCTTGGTCATCAGCGGCGGCTCGGTCTCGTTCGGGTTGGGGTTCGAGTTGTAGACGACACCTGCGTTGATATCCAGAACGGTCGCACCTGCAGCGACCTGCGCCAGAGCATCCTTTTCGACTGTCGAGAAATCGCCTGCTTCCAATTCGGCAGCCAGTTTCTTACGGCCCGTCGGGTTGATCCGCTCACCGATAACGCAGAACGGTTCGTCAAAGCCCAGAACGGCAGTTTTTGTTTTTGATTCTACGACTGTACGGGTCATGTCCGTTCCTTAGGAGTTAACCGGCTTTGCCGAAGCGCCGCCGTTGTTGATCGCCCAGTTGGCGTTGGTCTTGATCCCGCCCAGCGGGAAGAAGTGTACCTTGGTGATATTGAAATCCGGGTTGGCTGCCTTGTGATTGGCCAGTTCGGTGACCACATCGGTTGGCTCGTAAGGCAACAGCAGCTTGGACACGTCCATGGCGCGCTTCTGCAGGACTTTCAGCGATGGACCAACGCCGCAGGCGATCGCGAATTTGATCAGCGTCTGCAGCTTCGCCGGGCCCGCGATACCGATATGGATCGGCAGATCAATACCCGCTTCTTTCAGGCTATCTGCCCAAGCGATGATCGGCTTGGCGTCGAACGCAAACTGAGTGGCCAGCGCCATTTCGGCGTCGGTGGTTTCCGAAAACTTCTGCTTCCAGCGCAGCGCGTCATCGACATTCTTGGTCGAGCCGTCGGGATCGATATCCTTGTTGCCTTCGGGGTGACCGGCTACGTGCAGTCGCTTGAACCCCGCCTTGTCGAACAGTCCGGTTTCCAGCAGCTGCATCGAGCTGTCGAAATCACCATGCGGTTTGGCGACCCCACCGGCCAGCAGAAGCGCCTGCTCGACACCCGCTTCACCCTGATACATGGAAATCCAGTTTTCCAGCGTCGCGGCATCCTTGATGATCCGTGCCGGGAAATGCGGCATGACAGGGTAACCTTCGGCCGCGATGCGCTTGGCGGTTTTGACCATGTCTTCGATTGGCGTGCCCTCGATATGGGCGATGTAGACACGGGTGCCTTCTGGCAGCAGCGCGCGGAAATCTTCGACCTTTTCCGCAGTGCGCGGCATCACCTCGATCGAGTAGCCCTGCAAAAAGGCTTCGACGGTCGGGTTCACAGGGCCGTTTTCGACCGCATCACGTTTCTTGAAGTTCAGCAAAGCCATAGCGGCCTCCCATAAAGATCTGGGGCTCATGCCCAACCGTCATTGGCGATCAGGGTCTTGATACGGTCCTGATCGTACTCTGTTTCCAAACGCGCGGCCTCGGCTTCGGCAATTTCGGACGGGTCGCCCTCAACTGCGAAAGGCTCGGCTTTGCGCCACTCGGCCAGATAGGCATCACTATCCTTGGCGTTCACCTTCATTGCGGCCCGGTCGATGGCTTGTTCAAACCGCTCTTCCAACTGCCGCTTAGCGCCACGACGGCCCTTGCCGACGATGACTTGGGCGGGAATATCGCGCCAATATACGATGGTGACGTCAGGCATTACCGTGATTCCTCCTAACCAGATGGACCGGTTCTAAACTTCAATGTGGGTCCAAGTCGGTCGATTTTCGACATACGGCGTATTTGCAGCGACCTTTTTGCCCACGGCTGCATACCGCAGCTTTTAATGCCTTGGTGGCCAAAACCGAACATCAAAATCCTAATGACTTTAATGAGCGTCTTGCGTGATCCAATTGCGCGACCTATGGTCGGGGTAACTCGAAAATCGGAGGGCGTTTAAGATGGCGCCCAAGCGTCCCAGAGGTGCGGGCGCGTTCCCGAAAGCGGTCGAAAGCCCCGCGCCGGCAAGACCCGATCCAGATGCGTTATATGCGGCACTGGATTTGGGGACAAATAGCTGCCGCATGTTGATCGCCCAGCCCAAGGGCAGTGGATTTCATGTGGTGGACAGCTTCTCCAAATCGGTGCAGTTGGGTGCCGGTCTGGAACGCACCGGGCGATTGTCGCGGGCGTCCATGGCACGTACCGTACAGGCGCTGCGGATTTGTCAGCAAAAACTCAAGCGTAACAAGGTCAAGCGCATGCGCTTGATCGCAACCGAGGCTTGCCGTCGCGCCAAGAATTCACGCGATTTCATTCGGCAAGTTAAACGCGAAACCGGCCTGACGCTCGACATCATCCAGCCCGAGGAAGAAGCACGTCTGGCTGTGATTTCCTGTGCACCGCTAGTGTCGACCAAGACCGAGCAATTGTTGGTCGTCGATATCGGCGGCGGCTCAACCGAATTGGTCTGGATCGACATCTCCTCTGTTCCTCGTCGGGATCGGCCTGCCGCGATTATGAGATTGCATAACGGGTTCCACACGCCTGAAAGCCCTTTCCCTGCGGCCAAAGTGGTCGATTGGATCAGCGTCCCGCTGGGCGTGGCAACATTGCGTGATCAGTTCAACGACGTCGAAGACGATGCCGCGCGTTTTGCGCTAATGAGCTGGTTTTTCGAAGAAAATCTGGCCGATTTCGCACCTTACAAGGATGAACAGGCCCGCGAAGGGTTTCAGATTGTGGGCACCAGCGGAACGGTGACCACTGTCGCCGCCTCACACCTTGGCCTCAAGCGCTATGACCGGACGAAGGTGGACGGATTGCGGATGACCAGCGATCAGATTGACAAGGTGATACGAGGCTATCTAGAACTCGGCCCTCGTGGGCGCCGCCGTGATCCCCGGATCGGTGAAGATCGGCAGGCCCTGATCATGTCCGGCTCGGCCATCTTGCAGGCGCTGTTGCGCTGCTGGCCCACCGATCGCCTTTCTGTGGCGGACCGTGGGCTGCGCGAGGGTTTGCTTTATGCGCAAATGAGTGCGGACGGTGTATTGGAAGACGGACCGTTCTGATGGCGAAGACACCAACTGGCAAAAGCAACTCGGGTCGCGGGCAACGCGACCTGAAGGTGAAGGTCAAGACCGCGCGCGGGCGCAAGCTCAGCTCGACCCGCTGGCTGGAACGGCAGTTGAACGACCCCTATGTCAAACGCGCGCAGGTCGAAGGCTATCGCGGACGCGCGGCATTCAAGATACTTGAGTTGGACGACAAGTTCCGGTTTCTCGTACCCGGCGCGCGCGTGGTCGATCTGGGTTGTGCGCCCGGTGGCTGGCTGCAAGTCGCTGTGAAACGCGTCAATGCACTCGGCGAGAAAAGCGGCAAGCGCATCGGCACCGTCCTGGGGGTTGACCTTCAAGAGGTTGAGCCCGTCGCCGGTGCCACCGCGCATGTCCTTGATTTCATGGAAGATGACGCCGATCAGAAGGTCAAGGACTGGCTGGGTGGCAAAGCGGACGTGGTCATGTCTGATATGGCGGCTGCGTCTTCGGGCCACAAACAGACTGACCACCTGCGGATCATGGCCCTGTGCGAAACGGCGGCTTATTTCGCGTTCGACGTGCTGGAAGAGGGCGGCACCTTCGTTGCCAAGGTGCTTGCTGGCGGGGCTGAGGGGGACCTTCAGAAACTGCTCAAGCAGAAATTCAACAAGGTTGCCAACGTGAAGCCTCCGGCCTCACGTTCTGATAGTTCCGAGAAGTTTGTTGTCGCCACCGGCTTCCGGGGTTAAGCGGCGTTAATCCAAATCGATCTTTCCCGGCGCTATGCTCTGTTTCCGCAGAGACGCTGCAGCTATGCCTTGCAGCAATAGTGCTTCGCCATGATTGATATCGACAGGCTTGCGCGTGCGCAGCTCTTCAATACGCTGGTCAAGCGTTGTTTTACAGGCCGCCGTCAGCGGCTTTTCGAGGGTAGCGGTGCGATCCGGCATACATCACCTGTAGCAATCCGAGTGCTTATACCGGTTGGCTAACCGCAGAATGCGCCGTGAAGATGGCGCAATTCTGCCAGTTCCATGCCAGTTATCTCCCGAGTTCCTGCGCAAGTTGCATTAAGTTCGGATCATCGGGAAGCACTAACAAGGCCTCGTCCAATGTCGCCAGCGCAGCCTGTACACCACGATTGATGTGGGCAAGTTGAACCAGCATCGGCCAAGCCTCAACGCGCTGCGGGTCGAGCGTTACAACCTCGCGGAATGCACGTTCTGCAGCCGGCGCGTTTCTGAGCGCAAGCGCCCAACCACCCAACACCAAATGGGTCTCAGGAAAGTCCAAACGATTGGAAATGCTACGTTGCCAATCCGCCATGCCCTGCTGCGCGCTTGCGCGTTGGTCTTGCGTCATGGCCTGCGCTGGGATCGATAAGAACTCTTTCGCAGCCGAGATGCGTACATTGCGCATGGGGTCGGATAACAACGGCTCTAACCGCGAAGCGCGCAACTGGGCAGGAACCTGACGCTGCAGTACCGGCCCATTGGCCCGTATCAGTGGGTCCGGATCGGCCAGCAACGGTGCCAGACGCTCGGCAAGATCAGGCGTTGCAAAAGGTTGCAACAAATACAGAGCGGTTGCGCGAACGATACCTGCCTGCCCTTCATCCAGAGCGATCGCGACCAGCGTTTCGGGGTCGTCCAATTGACCACTGCCTGCTGCTGCAAATGTCGTGCCATAATGCGCCACTCTATAGGATGATTCCGGGAACCAGAGTTCAATCTGCTGCGCCGCCCAAGACTGATCTTCATCCGCATGGCAATCGGTGCAGGCATCAGTTCCGAGCCCAAGATCAGGGCGGGGAATGCGGAAGCTGTGATCGCGCCTGCCATCTACCCCCATATAGACACGCTCGATCATGTGGCAGTTCTTGCATTGTGCACCCGCAGAATTTTCAGCATGTTGGTGATGCGCGGGCGTGTCATATTCGGCGAGCCGAAGGGTCGGGAAATCCGGGTTGCCAGCGGGGGAGTGGCATTGGGTACACAACCCATTACCCTCGGCTTTTACCTCAGCCCGGTGCGGATCATGGCAATTCATACAACCCACCCCTTCTGCATACATGCGCGACTGCAGGAATGAGCCATAAACATAGACCTCGTCCAAAATCTGGCCATCTGGGTGATACAAACCCGGTCGCAGCAACGCCAGGTTATAGGCGTCGTGATACGGCTTGCCGGGAAGCGGATTACCATCTTCCAACGCCTCGCGCCGGGAATGACAGCCGGCGCATTGCTGAATTTCCGCTTCTGTCTGCCCCCTGCCCCATGTCGTAGGGAATCCAAACTCGCTCAAACCGTCTTGCAACACTTTTCCGGTCGTCCACTCCAAATGCGCAGAACCCGGCCCGTGGCAAGCCTCGCACCCGACACCAATTTCGACCTGTGTCGAGGCATAGCGCCTTTCCTCAGAGTCGTAGTTCTTCACATAACCGGTCGCATGACACTCGGCACAGCGGGCGTTCCAATTTTTGTACGGACCGGTCCAGTGCAGCCCATCATTCGGAGGCAGATCCTGATCCGGGTAAAGGTGGAACCAACGGCCCTTTTCGACGTCCCAAACCACATCAAAACTCTGCAATCGGCCGGGTTCGGTTTCGAAAAGATATTGCTGTAGCGGCGCGATACCAACCACTGAATGGACCGGATAGGTCGTTGTAACGCCGTCTTTTTCGGTGACTTGCGCCGTAAGAGCTCCATCTTGATCCGCAAAGGCCACGCTCATTCCATCATGCGAGAATCGTGTTCCATCGAAATCAGCCTGAACATGGCCGTCCTCCACCTCGGTCCAGGCAAGCGCATGGTATGAGCTTTCCCAGGCTTCGGTTTCTTCCTTATGACAATCCGAGCACGCGTCTGATCCAACATAGTCCTGCGCCTGCGACTGCTGCGCGGTCGCCCAAAGGATCGCGGTCATCACGATAGCGCGGAGATACATCATTGCCCCTCTTCGTTTTGCAAATCGATCAGCGCACCGTTGTATTCGGCCCCGAGGATCAGCATGGCCGAGCATAAGTACAGGAAAATCAGCGCTGCCATTGCCCCTGCAAGCCCGGCATACGTCGCGCTATAGGTCGCAAACTTGGCGATGTAGATTGAAAAGCCCCATCCACCTGCAGCCCACAAAGCCAATGTCAGGATTACGCCCGGCAAGATCTGTAGTAGGCTGTGCCGTCGGGTGGGCAAGATCAGATGGGCCAAAAGAACAGTGCCAGCGGGGACAGCCACGGTAAAGGTCCATCGCAGACGATCCACCGACAGCCAGTTGTCCACATCCACTGCCGTCTTTTCCGAAACCAAACGGGTATAGACCGGCAGAACGACTTCGACCGCCGCGATGGCCAGAATGGCAGCACCGCCGATTATGACCAGCACAAAGCACAGCAGTCGGGTCTTCCAGAACGGCCAATTGTCCGTGTCGTGATAGGCCTGCGCCATCGCCTTTCGCACAGCGGCGACTCCGTTTGAGGCAAAGTAGATCGCCAACAAGCCACCCAAAGTGATCACGCCCGAGCCCGCACCGGCCAGAACAGCACGCAGTTCTGAAACGATGGGATCGGCCACATCTTTGGGCCAGGCGCCAAATATCAGTTCGATCAGTTCATCGGTCACATAGCCCTGTGACAAGGCCCCTGCCAACGCGACCGTGAATAGAACGAATGGAAACAGGGCCATCATCAACGACATGGCGACGTGGCTGCTCATGACGAAGCCGTTTTTGTCATTAAATCGGCGCACAGCAAGCCAGAGCGCACGCAGGAATTGGCCGAACGAGGGAATCAAAACAGTTGGCATTGCGCTAGCCTAGCCTGCCTTTTCCTTTGGCAGAACCGTCAATCGGATCAGGCCACCGATTTCATGCGTATAACCTTCTGTATGGATTGCATAAACCCGCCAGCCTGTGCAGGATCAATCAAAACACATCCAGGCAGCACTCAGACCAAGGCCATCTTATGACCTCTGACCCAGAAAACAGCCCTTCCCGTGCGCGTCCGCAACTGAGCGTATTGCGGGATGTTGCGATCGTGGCCACGCTAATGGTGCTTGGCCTCTATGCAGGGGCAAACTTTCTGGTGCCGTTGACCATGGCGTTACTGGTCAACGTGCTGATCCTGGCCCTTAGCGACCGGGTCATTGCAGTGACGCGGGTGCCAATCTGGTTGGCGAATGTCGCGGGAGTAACAGTTGTATTGGCCGGTTTGTTCATGATCATGTACATTCTGGGCAGTCAGGCCACGCAGTTTGCACGCTCGATCAACACCTACGAAAGCCAGTTTGACGGGGCTGTTCATAGAATTACCGGGTTGGTCGGCAACGATGTCACAAGTTTTATCCGAGACAATCTGGTCAGCATCGATATGTCCTATGTCGCTCGGATATTGCTGGGCAGCGCCACATCACTACTTAACCAGTTCTTCCTTATCAGCCTTTATGTCGCCTTTCTGATGGCCGAGCGGTTGGCCTTTCGCAAGAAAATCCAGCTTGCCGCCGGCAACCCACGGCTGGGGGCTGACCTGGCCTTGGTTCTGGATGCGATTTCGTACAGCCTGCAGCGATACGTCGGCGTGAAAACATTTATCAGTCTGATCACCGCCACCATCAGCTACGCCGTATTCAAAGCGCTGGGTCTGGAATATGCTGAAACCTGGGCCGTGCTGACTTTCGCCCTGAATTTCATCCCGTCAATCGGTTCGATCATCGCCGTCATCTTTCCCGCAATGATCGCTCTGGTTCAGTTTGAGACGATCGGGCCATTTCTCGTGATCGTTCTGGGGTGCGGCACACTACAGTTTCTAATCGGCAACTTTCTAGATCCGGCCATGCTAGGCCGATCGCTGAACATGTCGACGTTCCTAGTGATTTTGGCGTTGACCTTCTGGACCACGGTCTGGGGTCTGATCGGAGCGTTCCTGAGTGTGCCTTTGACCGTCTGCATCCTGATCATCTTCAGCCACATCCCCGCGCTGCGCCCGGTCGCGATCTTGATGTCTTTGGATGGAAGGCTCGGTGAGGATGATCACTCGTCAACAGAACATTCGGCTTGAAAGTCCGTCAACTTTGACAGCTAGCGACGAGGGCGCGTCGATCTTTCAACCTCAGCCGACCATACCCGCCTTCGATCAAGTCTAATTCGATAAGCCTGTGTAATGCTCGGTGAAGCGTTGGCGCAGAGACTGCAATCATAGCCGCCAGCTCTTCCTGCGAAACCGGTATCCAACCCTCTGCATCGGATGTCACCTCATCCAGATGCAGCAACCTCAGAACCAGCCGTTTCTCGGTGCCGGTCACCGCAAGATTGGCAACGATACGCAGGGCTTTTTGCATGTTTTCATGACTTAAGGCGTAGAAATCCCGAACAAAGTCAGGAGAATCCTGCACCAAGCGTTCTAACCGCGGGGCCGGAAAGAAAAGCGTCTCGGTTGGCCGAGTCGCCACCACGCTGATCAGCCGATGCGCAGTCGCAAACAACGCGAGATCGCCGATCCAAAAGCCACGTCCTTCTTGGTGTATGACAAATTCCTGACCGTCATCTGCGGGGACGGTGATCTTAACACTACCATCCAATACAGCGTGGATCCCGTTGGCGGGATCACCCTGGACAAACAAAGCTTCGTCAGCACCGTAAGTTCGGCGCACGGCACTGCGTAACAGAGCATCCTGAAAGGCGGGAGATCTGGTTTTGAACCAGGAACTTTCCTGCAGCGCGTCTAGATCAGTTTCAATTAATGCCATCTATATATTTAAACTTCATCATATGATAAATTTCAATCAGGCTCACTGGCCTACATTACTTACACACGAATCCCGCAATCTGGCTATTTTCGCGGGATATCCAATGCTTAACGACTGCAACTAATCCTATTCTGGACACAAGTCTCAGATAGTTCACAGGGACAAATTGTCCACAAGTTCAGGAGTAAAACATGTTAACTACAACCCGGTTCTTGGAAAACTGGCGTATCGGACTGCGCCGTACCGCAGCAGCGTCGATTGCCGTTCTGGTCGCACTGCCCGCATGGGCGCAGGATCAAAAACCTAACATTCTGGTCATTTGGGGCGATGACATCGGCCAATCCAACATTTCGGCCTACACAATGGGCCTTATGGGATACCAGACCCCCAATATCGACAGGGTCGCCGATGAAGGCATGATCTTCACCGATTATTATGGCGAGCAATCCTGCACAGCTGGCCGCTCATCTTACATCATGGGCCAATCGGTGTTCCGGACTGGACTGTCCAAGGTTGGCTTGCCTGGCGCTAAAGAAGGGATGCAGATCGAAGACCCCACGATTGCAGGGTTGCTTAAGGATCATGGGTACGTGACCGGCCAGTTTGGCAAGAACCACCTGGGCGACCGGGATGAGCATCTGCCGACAAATCACGGATTTGATGAGTTTTTTGGGAATCTCTATCACCTCAATGCCGAAGAAGAACCCGAGCATGAAGATTATCCCGGGGACGCGGTTCTGCCCGACGGGCGCACGTTCCGCGAGGCCTATGGTCCGCGCGGTGTGATCAAGTCCAGCGCAGGCGGCCCCATCGAAGACACCGGTCCACTGACACGCAAACGCATGGAAACGGTGGATCAGGAAACCCTGGAAGCTGCCGTTGAGTTCATTCGTGAGGCCAACCAGAACGGCACACCATTCTATGTCTGGTGGAATGGCACACGCATGCATTTCCGCACCCATGTCGGGGAAGAAATGCGCGAAACAGCCAACGAAATCCTAGGTAGTCCGGCCGATGAATACACGGCGGGCATGATCGAACATGACATTCAGGTCGGCCAGCTGCTTGATCTGCTGGACGAACTCGGCATCGCCGACAACACTATCGTTCATTATTCCACCGATAACGGCCCGCATTACAACACTTGGCCGGATGCCGCTTCGACACCGTTCTGGGGCGAAAAGAATACCAACTGGGAAGGCGGCTGGCGCGTACCATCCATGGTGCGTTGGCCCGGTAAGATCGAAGCGGGTTCGATCTCGAACGAAATCGTGCATCACATGGATTGGCTGCCCACCTATCTGGCGGTCGCTGGCGACCCCGAAATCAAGGAAAAGCTGAAAGCCGGCTATTCCTCACCTGCCATGGGTCGCGACTACAAAGTGCATCTGGATGGCTACAACATCTTGCCACTGCTGACCGGTGAGACCACTGAAAGCCCCCGCCGAGAAATCTTTTATTTCACGGATGACGGCGACCTGTCCGCTTTGCGTTTTGACGACTGGAAGCTGATCTTTTTGGAGCAAAAAGCATGGGCCACCCTGCGCGCATGGATGGAACCATTCACGGAACTGCGCGTGCCGATCATCGTGAATTTGCGCCGCGACCCTTATGAGCGTGGATACCGTACATCCAACACATACTACGACTGGATGATCGACCGGGTGTATTTCCTAGTACCGGCGCAGCAATATGTGGCGAGTTTCCTGAGTACTTTCCAAGAATTCCCACCACGTCAGAAGGCGGCCAGCTTCAGCCTTGATCAGGTGATGCAAAAATTGGCCACACCAACTTCGAACTAGAAAACAAGACAGGGGCCGCCGTAAAGCGCGGCCCCTTTTTCCAGTATCAGAGGCTATTACATGAGATTTCTCAAACTCACGGCGTTTATAGCCACCGTCCCCCTTGTGGCGTTCGCAGACCCCCTGCCCAGCTGGACCGACTCGGCATCAAAACAGCAGATCATCGACTTTGTTGACGCGGTCAGCGACCCGGCGAATGAACTCTATGTCACTCCCGCCGATCGGATTGCGGTGTTTGACAATGACGGCACGCTCTGGGCTGAACAACCGGTCTATTTTCAGTTCATATTTGCCATGTACCAACTGGCAGAGCTTGCTAAACAAGACCCATCGATCTTATCGACCCCAGCGTTGAAAGCGGCTGCTGAAGGTGATCTGAAAACCATTCTGGAAGGCGGGCACGACGCTCTGATCGAAGTGGTCAACGCATCGCATTCCGGCAGCAGCGTTGAAGTATTTCAGGCGTCGGTGGCCGATTGGCTTAGTACTGCACGACATCCCGAGACCGATCTGCCCTACGACCAGATGACCTATCAGCCGATGGTCGAGCTGTTGCGCTATCTGCGGGATGAGGATTTCAAAACTTATATCGTTTCAGGCGGAGGCCTGCATTTCATGCGTGTCTTCGCCGAACAGGCATATGGCATCCCGCCCGAACAGATTCTGGGCACCTATGGTGAGACCACGTATGACAATGTGGACGGCACGCCTGTAATCAACAAGGCCCCCGGCATCGCCTTCATCGATGATAAAGAAGGCAAACCTATCAATATCGAGCGCACCATTGGCAAGCGCCCCATATTTGCCGGGGGAAACTCGGACGGGGATTTTGCCATGCTAGAATGGACCACCGCAGGCGACGGGCCACGGCTGGGCGTTTTGATCCATCACACTGATTCGGATCGCGAATGGGCCTACGACCGCGAAAGCCCGATTGGACGGCTAGTCGATGGGTTGGACAAAGGCCCGGATATGGGATGGGTCATTGTTGATATGGCCAACGACTGGTCCCGCATCTACACTGGGGCAAACTAAGCAACCCGGATCGCTGCGCCCCGATGTGGACATTACTCGTCTCGTTTTTTCTGTTTTCACTCTATTGCGTAGCGGTCGTCTTTGCAGTTCGCGCTGCGCAGACTGCACGCACACCTCAAGGCGCGGTAGGCTGGGTTGTGTTCCTACTGTCGGCCCCGATGTTTGGCGTGCCGCTGTATCTATTCCTCGGTCACCATCGGTTCAGAGGATACCGGATCGCTCGGCAAGAAAGTGAGCGCGTCGTCGAAGGGATCAAGACCTTTGCCGATTTCTCGAAACCCGACCCTCAGACGATGCGAGTCAATCCTCGCGCGTTTGAAGCGTTGGCCCATTTGCCCGTCTCACGTGGTAATGGAGCCGAGCTGCTGATCGACGGCAAAGCTACGTTTGATGCCATTCTCGACGCCATAGATAAGGCCGAGAATTACGTTCTGATCCAGTTCTACATCGTCCGGGATGATGATCTTGGGCGAAGGGTGCGGGACCGGCTAATCGCCGCGGTCAAGCGTGGCGTACATGTTCGGTTCATGACCGACGCGGTGGGTAGCTATGGCCTGCCGTCCAGCTATTTTGAGACGCTGCGCCAGGCCGGTGTGGATGTTGCAGATCCCCGCGAACAACGCGGGCCCAATTTCCGGTTTCAACTGAACTATCGCAACCACCGAAAAACTGTGATCGTGGATGGCGATGTCGGCTTTATCGGTGGTCACAACATCGGCGTTGAATACTTGGGGCAAAGCCCTCGGTTCGGTCGCTGGCGGGACACGCATATCAAGATGACCGGCCACGTAGTACGGCAACTGCAATTGATTTTTACCGAGGATTGGCACTGGGCGCGCAACGAAGATCTGATCGACCAACTCGATTGGGCTGGAAATGAATCCGATCAGGACATGAATGCGCTGCTGGTGGCAACGGGCCCGGGCGACGAAACAGAAACCGGCGCAATGATGTTCTTTGCGGCCATCACTGAGGCGAAAGAACGGCTTTGGATCGCCTCGCCCTATTTTGTGCCCGACATCGACATCATGACCGCGCTACAGCACGCGGCGTTGCGTGGTGTGGATGTACGAATACTCGTGCCGGATGTCATCGACCATCGTCTGCCCTGGCTGGCCGCTTTTGCCTATTTCGACGAAATCCGAGACTGTGGCGCCCGGGTGTTTCGCTATACCGACGGCTTCATGCATCAAAAAGCGTTTGTTGTAGACGATACCTTGGCCGCCGTTGGCACCACCAATCTGGACAACCGATCTTTCCGTCTGAACTTTGAGGCGATGGCCCTGTTCTTTGATCGTCGCGCAGCAAACGCAGTGGCTGCGATGCTGGAAACTGATTTTGAAGCAAGTTACGAACTGACCCGCGATTTGCCCCAGCAACCGTTCCACATCCGTTTTGGTGCGCCGCTTGCTCGGTTGTTTGCACCGATCCTCTAGTTCAGGAACCGTTCTTCAAAGACCCGCGTCATGAGGGCCACCAGGAACGCGGTCGACAGCCCAAAGGCCAGTAGGCCCGTGACCGATGCAAACGCTCCGAAGATGCGCAGCCCTTCGCCCAAGACGATGTCGCCGTAACCCAGCGTTGTGAACGTCACCAATGAGAAATAGAGGGCCGAATTCCAATCCGGCAGCACATCACCCCACACCCAGACAATCGCCCAGATCCAGACCTGAACCGTATGGGTCAGCACGATAAACACCAGCGCCACGCTGATCGGGCCTGCGGTTGCAAGGATAGTGCTGCGCGTCTCCCATTTCGCAACCAGTTTTCGGATGACCAGAACGCACCATGTCAGCAGCATGATTTCGATCAGAAAACAAATACCCAGATAGAAGCTGCCCCAAATGATTTGTTGCGACAATGTCATGTAAACGGCCTTTGTTCTGATCGCTGAAAACTGTGCAAGCATGGGGGTTTCGCGCGTTGCCGACAACCCCATGCGATGCGTAAGGCTGCGGCGAATAGAACCGATCTCGGCTCTGGACACTGGCGCGCCGCGTTGCACATTGTGACGGGACCAGATGAGAGTTTGTATGTTGCTATCAATTGATCACGTTCGAAAATCCTATCCCGGTGGGCGACCTGTCCTGACTGATGTTTCATTGACGCTGGAACAGGGACAGACCTTGGCGCTGACCGGAGAAAGTGGCAGTGGCAAAAGCACATTATTGCATCTGGTGGCGGCGCTGGATGGGTTTGATGGCGGAGAGATTACTCTGGACGGGCGCGCCATGTCGGCCCTGAATGATGCGGAACGCGCCGAATTGCGTCGCGGCACCCTGTCTCTGGTCTTTCAGCAGTTCAACCTGATCCCGTCGCTGTCCGTTGTCCAGAACCTCTCGATCCATGCGCGACTTGCGGGTCGGGACGACCCGGATTGGGTTGTCCACCTGACCGAGCGCCTTGGCCTGAGCGAATTGCAAGACCGCTACCCCGAGAACCTTTCGGGCGGACAGCAGCAGCGGGTTGCCATCGGACGCGCCATGGCGATCCGACCACGATTGCTGCTAGCGGATGAGCCGACGGGCAATCTGGACGAAACAGCAAGTGCGGTGGTGCTGGACCTGATGCTTTCATTGGTTGCCGATACCGGCGCTGCGCTCCTGCTGGTCACTCACTCGAATGACATCGCCAGCCGTCTCGACCGACGTGCCCACCTGACGGGCGGGCATATCGCATGACACGCGCTGCGGTCCTGGCGCTGGTGTCCCATTGGCGGATGCACCCATTGCAATTGATGACGCTTCTGACGGGTATCGCGCTGGCAACTTGTCTGTGGTCGGCCGTGCAAGCCATCAATGCCGAAGCGCGCGCGAGCTATGAACGCGCCAGCACCCAGCTTGCCATCGGACAATTCGACGAATTGCGCGCCTCCGGTTCCACGATCCCTCTTTCCCGCTACGCCGAGCTCAGGCGCGCAGGTTGGCAAGTGGCGGCCGTCTTAGAAGGCACGCTGCGCATCAAGGGCCGTTCCGTACGTCTGATGGGGGTGGATTTGGTGGCCTACCCTGTCCTGCCCGCGATCACCCAGATCGAGCAAGGCGCGGATGCCCCCGACCCAGCTGATATGCTGACAGCTCCGGGGCGGCTGCTGATGTCACCCGCCCTGGCCCCGCTGTTTCAATCTAGTGACGACTTCCCACCGGTACTTTTCAGCACCGCGCTGCCAGCTGATCTGGTGCTCACCGATATTGGAGTGGCCGAGCGTCTTCTGAACCGTCCCGGTCAGATTTCCCGTCTGGTGATCTTGCCCAATCAGCCCCGTGGGGTCCCATCTCTGTCAGAACTTGCGCCTGAACTTCAACGCATTAGCCCCTCGGCCCAGTTGGATACCGCGCAGCTTACCGACAGCTTTCACCTGAACCTCTCAGCCTTCGGCTTGCTGTCTTTCGCCGTCGGCCTGTTCATCGTTCACGGAACGGTCGGCCTCGCCTTCGCGCAGAGGCGTGGCACTATCCGTACATTAAGGGCGTTGGGCCTTCCCATGCGGGACCTGATCTGGATCGTTCTGGGTGAATTGCTTCTCTTGGCCCTGATCGGTGGCCTGTTCGGGTTAATCCTGGGGTATTTTCTGGCTGGAGCCTTGTTGCCTGATGTCGCCGCCACGTTGCGCGGCCTCTACGGGGCAACAATCGACGGGCAGATGTCATTACGCCCCCAATGGGTCGCCGCAGGTCTTGCGATGGCAATAGGCGGCACGTTGGCGGCCAGTGGCCACGCTCTTTGGCGACTTTCGCGCATGCCCATCCTCGCAGGGCCGGGCTTACAAGCTTGGCGTGGCAGTAAAGCCTCGGCCCAGATTACAGGCGCATGTGGCCTAGCCCTGCTAGCAGTGGGCTTTATCGCATATTTCACAATCGGCGGACTTATCGCAGGATTTGCCTTGCTTGCCGGGATGCTGACCGGAGCGGCCTTGTTGCTGCCGCTCGCACTGTCAGGGATATTGACCTTGTGCCTGCGCCGGGCCCGCACGCCTGTTGGTCAATGGGTGCTCGCGGACATGCGGGCGCAATTGCCCGGTCTGTCACTTGCGCTGATGGCCTTGCTGCTAGCGCTCGCCGCGAATATCGGCGTGGGCACAATGGTTTCAAGCTTCCGCCTCACCTTTACTGGCTGGCTCGATCAACGGTTGACCTCCGAACTCTACGTGACCGCAGCCGACAATGCACAAGGCGCAGCCCTTATCGATTGGCTCGCCCCAAGGGCGTCAGCTGTCCTACCCATTCGCAGCACCGAATTGCCGCACGAGACCGGGCCGTTGTTTCTGTACGGGATTGTTGATCACGATAGCTATCGCAACAACTGGCCACTGATCGCCAAGGATCCCGACGTCTGGGACAACGTCCTGTATCGCGGCGCCGTACTCATCAACGAGCAACTCGCACGACGCGCGGATCTATGGCCTGGAGATACCATCTCGATCACACCCGAGCACAGCTTGCCGATTGCAGGTGTCTATTCCGATTACGGGAACCCGACAGGTCAGGCCATAGTCGCTACGCCGATGCTAGATCAGATTGCCCCGGATACGGATACACGCCGCTTCGGCATTCGCATCGCACCGGATCAAGCCTCGGAGCTGGCACAGGCGTTGCGTGACCAATTTGACCTACCCCCATCGGCAGTTGTGCAGCAGGCCGCTATGAAAGCGCAATCGATGGCTGTTTTTGAGAAAACTTTCGTCGTCACCTCAGCGCTGAATGTGCTGACACTGGGCGTTGCGGGGTTCGCGATCCTCACCAGCTTGCTGACATTGTGGACCCAGCGCCTGCCTCAGGTCGCACCGGTCTGGGCGCTGGGCCTTACGCGCGCGCAACTGGCCAAGCTAGAGCTTCTGCGCAGTGTCCTGCTTGCGGTGATGACCGCTTGTCTTGCCCTTCCATTGGGCCTTGTATTGGCATGGGTGCTGCTGGCCGTGATCAACGTGCAGGCCTTCGGATGGCGCTTGCCCATGTATTTGTTCCCAACTGATTGGCTGAGCTTATTCCTGCTGACTCTGGTTGCCGCCGTGCTCGCAGCGGCCCTACCCGCATTACGATTGCTCCGCCTACCACCTGCTGCGCTGTTGAGGGTTTTTGCCAATGAACGTTAAAGCCTTCATTCTGTTCATCCTCCTTCCAATTCCCGGTTGGGCGCAGGGTTATGCCGGGTTGGGCGGCAATGCGGATGGCTTTACGCGTCCTGAACCGGGCTACAGCTTTCAGTTTCCGCAAGATCACGGCGCCCATCCGGATTATCGGATTGAATGGTGGTATCTGACGGCAAACCTCAAAGACGCAGAGGGTCGCGACTATGGCATACAATGGACCCTGTTCCGATCGGCCCTGAAACCGTCCGAGGCTGACGGCTGGCAAAGCCCGCAGATCTGGATGGGCCATGCCGCGCTCACAACGCCAGAAACACACTATTTCGCCGAACGACTCTCTCGCGGCGGTGTCGGACAGGCTGGCGTAACGGCCCATCCGTTTGAGGCATGGATCGATGAATGGCACATGCGCGGCGATGATTTGGAAACCCTCAGCCTGACAGCAAACGGATCAGACTTTGGGTATGATCTGACTCTGAAGGCCCAAGGCCCATTGGTGTTTCACGGGGCCGAGGGGTATTCGGTGAAATCCGCCGATGGTCAGGCAAGCTACTACTATTCACAACCCTTCTTCTCGGTCGAGGGCACGCTCCACCTGCCCAACGAAGATGTCGAAGTCGCCGGCCAGGGTTGGCTGGATCGCGAATGGTCTTCGCAACCCTTGGCCGAAGATCAAAGCGGCTGGGACTGGTTCTCGCTCAGCTTTGACGACGGTGACAAGCTGATGGCCTTCCGCCTGCGCGGGGATCGAGGGGATTTCACGGCCGCTACGTGGATTGAGGCCGATGGGCAAACGACCCCCCTACCTGACGGCTCAGTCCTGCTAGAACCCCTTGAAACCGCCCGCGTGGCACAACGTGACGTTCCGATCAAATGGCAGGTGTCGTTGCCGGATCGCGGGATCGATGTTGAAGTCGATGCCATAAGCCCGAAAGCCTGGATGGGAACCCGGTTCGAATACTGGGAAGGCCCAATCACCATCACAGGCAGCCACACAGGGCGCGGATATCTTGAGATGACGGGGTATTGAAGCCGAACTTCAGCAATATATTCAGAGTCGCTGTGGTGCCCAAGGAGAGACTCGAACTCTCACGCCCGTGAAGGCGGGGGATTTTGAATCCCCTGCGTCTACCATTCCGCCACTTGGGCCACGAACACTGGATTAGCGCCCTACCGAGAGAAGGTCCAGAGGCAAAAAACAACCACTGCCCTGAATGTTTCATCGAAGGAGGTTGACGGTCAGTCGGGTGCATGGTTTGGCTTGCCGCAGCGGTTACCAGGATACTTATTCTTCATGTTGCGATCCCTTTATGACTGGACCATTCGTCTGGCCGAACATCCTCATGCGCTCTGGGCGCTGGCTGTTGTGGCTTTTGTTGAAAGTTCGTTTTTTCCGATCCCACCCGATGTTTTGATGATTCCCATGATCCTTGCACGTCCGTCGAGGGCCTGGCTGATCGCGACAGTCGCCTTGGTTGCCTCGGTGCTGGGTGGGATATTGGGTTATGCAATTGGGGCATTCTTTTACGAAAGCCTTGGGCAGCCTGTTCTGGAAGCCATGGGCAAAGCCCACGCAATGGAAGAATTCAATACCCGCTTCAATGATTTCGGCTTCTGGGCCGTGCTGGCGGCTGGCGTGACGCCTTTCCCATATAAGGTCATTACCATCATGTCGGGCTGGACCGGGATGCCGATTGGGACGTTCATAGCCACCTCGATCCTGGCACGCGCCTTGCGCTTCTTTCTTGTGGCCGGGCTGCTGTGGAAATTTGGGGAACCCATCCGTGACTTCATCGAAAAACGGTTGGGTTTGATGTTTACCCTATTCATAATCATGCTGTTTGGCGGCTTTCTTGTGGTGAAATACTTATGACGCGCAAAAGACTTCTGGTTCTGGTTGCCGCATCCGGCTCGGCCGCGTTGCTACTTGGGGCTTGGGGCTTTCAGTACATCGGTGGGCTCGCGCCGTGCAAAATGTGCATCTGGCAGCGGTATCCTCATGGTGTCGCAGTGATTCTTGGTGCTCTAGCCTTTGCCTTCCCGGGCGTCCGCCCCCTGCCCCTACTAGGCGCTCTGGCAGCGGCCACAACGGCGGGAATAGGGTTTTACCATGCTGGGGTCGAGCAAGGCTGGTGGGAGGGCCCATCGACCTGCACATCTGGTGATATCGGTGGTCTGAGTGCCGAAGAGTTAATGGATCAGATCATGTCCGCCCCGCTCGTGCGTTGCGATGACATCCCGTGGGAGATGTTCGGGATTTCCATGGCGGGCTGGAATGGATTGATTTCGACGGGTCTGGTCCTGATCTGGATCGCAGCCTGGCGCGCGCGCTAGGGTTCATAGCTGATCCAGTTCGGCATCCCAGTAGAGGAAGTCGATCCAGCTTTCGTGCAGATGGTTCGGGGGGAACTTCCGACCGATATTGCGCAAAGCCTCAGCATCCGGCTGACGCGGCGGTTTATTCAGAGACATTCTGGCTTGTCGCAGGGATTTTGAGCCCTTGCACAGATTGCACGGGCTGCACGCTGCAACGACATTCTGCCAACTTGTGACCCCGCCCGCAGCACGCGGTACAACATGATCAAAGGTCAGGTTTTCACGGCTGCCGCAGTACTGGCATTTGAATTCATCCCGCAAGAATAAATTAAAGCGCGTGAAGGCCACGCGCTTTCTGGGTTTTACATAGTCTTTCAGGACAACGACCGAGGGTATTCGGATCTCGGTACTGGGACTGCGGACAACCTCGTCATATTCCGCAACAATATCCACCCTGTCCAGCCAGGCGGCTTTGATCGCCTCCTGCCACGGCCATAAAGACAACGGGTAGTAGGAAAGAGGTCTGTAATCGGCGTTCAAAACCAATGCCGGATGATGCTTGAGCGCACCGGTTTCCCTGACAAATTCGGTCCTGAAGTCTCCGTCCATAACAGAATCGCTCCTCGCTCTGTACTGCCCGTTTGTGACATCAGAGCGGGGAACACCCGCCCCGGCCTTAAGTTAACTATATATCGTGTTAAATCTCTGACAAGTGCCGAGTTCACACAACATCTCGGGTATTGGTTAGGCCGCCTACGTAACAGATAAGTGACACTTATCCACAGGTTGCGCAGATGTGGTCTGCAAGCTATGGCGGGGCATGTCCTGGTTCATCCGTTTCAACAAACCTTACGATGTATTGCCGCAGTTCACCGACCGCGCCAATTCTGACTCGCCCCGCAGCACGCTGTCGGAATTCATCGACCTGCCCGGTGTCTATCCTGCGGGACGCTTGGACCGGGATAGCGAGGGTTTGATGCTGCTGACTGATAATGGGCGATTGCAGGCGCAGATATCAGACCCCAAGCACAAGATGCCTAAGACATACTGGGTTCAGGTCGAAGGCATTCCCGATACAGCGGTACTAAAGGCGTTGCGGGAAGGTGTTGAACTTAAGGATGGTTTGACGCGCCTCGCCAAGGTGCGGCTGATTGACGAACCCGAATGGCTATGGCCACGCACCCCGCCGATCCGGGTTCGCCAAACGGTGCCCGACAGTTGGGTTGAACTGACGATAAAAGAGGGCCGCAACCGTCAGGTTCGCCGGATGACAGCCGCAGTCGGGCACCCAACTCTGCGCCTGATCCGAGCCCGTGTTGGAGATTGGACTTTGGACGGCCTTGACCCCGGTCAGTGGGAAAGCCTGCCGATGCCAGCTGTTGACGCAGCACCGTCGCGCAAGCGGGACCGCCGCCCGCGCCGGTGACAAAAACTGCGTGATGTGATAGGCTTAGGGCATGAAGGTAACACCGGATATCCCTGCCCCGTCTGCCATCCTGGAAGCCGCGCTGTATGTCGACGATCTAGATGCGGCCGAGGATTTCTATGGTCAGATATTGGGGCTAGAGAAAATCCAGCGCGTCACCGATCGCCATGTGTTCTATCGGATCGGCGGGTCCGTCCTGTTGCTGTTCAATGCCAGCGAAACCGAGAAACCGCCAGGAAACCCCGATCTGCCAGTCCCACCGCATGGGGCGCGCGGTCCCAGCCATGTTTGCCTTGTCCTGAGCCGCGATGAAATCACCGTGATGCGCAAGCATCTGTTGGACTGGAACATCCCTGTCGATGCCGAGTTCGACTGGCCCAACGGAGCCCGGTCGCTCTATGTACGAGACCCTGCAGGCAACTCGGTCGAATTCTCGGAAGGAAGGCTTTGGGAGTGATCGATCAGCGAAGCGGCTGCTTCTCGCCCCCGATCACACGGTAGATTTCGCTAGAGACAACGCCGACCTCACCAAGTGCCGCCTGAAAAGCAGCCATATGAGGGGTCGCGAAATGGGCCTCAAGCGCGGCCTGATCCTGCCATTCCTCATAGACCCGAAAGCGGGTCGCCTGACCCAGGATTTGACTGAATTCATAGATCAGGCATCCGGGTTCTTTCAGAGTTTCCGCAACCATTTCCTGCGCGGCAGCAATGGCTTTCTCGACCGCTGCATCTGAAACTTCGACCACTCCTGTCACGATCAGCATCATGCTCTCCTTAGATCACCCCGCAAGTCAGAGGCTCAGCTTATCCCGCATGAAGGCCAGCGCAACACTCAAGCCATCCGGAGCAATCCCGTGGCCGGTGCCCTTCATTATATGGGCATAAACCTCTTTGAACCCGGCCGCCTGAAGTGCCTCAGCTGCTTCTGGCAACGATTGCGGCGGTACAACGTCATCAGCATCGCCATGCACCAGCAGGATCGGCATGCGACTTACGGTTTCGTCTGGCAGCAAATCAGGTTCCAGCAAACGGCCCGAGAACGCTACGATCCCGGCCACTGGGTCCTCGCGGCGCGGGGCTACATGTAAGCTCATCATCGTTCCCTGGCTGAAACCGAACAGCACTACCTGCTCTGGCAGGACATCCTCATCCACCATCAGCGCATCAAGGAACGCGTTGAAATCCTCAACCGCCATTTCCATACCCCGTCGGGCTTCCTCCTCGGATGAGCCATCAATCCACGGGATCGGGAACCACTGGAAACCGTTGGGCATACCGATGATCTGTTCAGGCGCGTCCGGAGCTACAAACAACGTATCCGGGAGATGCTCGCCCAACGGATCAGCCAGCCCCAAAAGATCGGCCCCGTTTGCACCATAACCATGCACAAACACCACGACCGAGCGTGTGTCGCCTGAAACCGGCTCTTTCCTGAGCGCGTTCAAAACCCGTGTCATCTGATCCCTTCTCTGTCTTTTGCGACCCGGTAATAGGCCCACAGCACCCGCGCCGCAACCGATCGCCACGGCGACCAGGCTTCAGCCATCTGGCGTAACTCTTTGTCTTTTGGTCGTTCTGGCAATTCATAGAGGATGCGTGCAGCTTCCTGTAAGGCCAGATCGCCCGGTGCAATCACATCGGCGCGACCCAGCGAAAACATCGCATAAATCTCGGCAGTCCAGACACCGATTCCCGGTACCTCGGTCAGAATTGCGACCACTTCGTCATCTGGCGCATCACGCAACGCTTTGTAATCGATCCGCGCCTCAGCCAAGGCGCGGGCATAGCGAATTTTCTGACGGCTGAGACCCACAGCGCGCAGATCATCATCAGTGGCCCACATAATCTTGCGCGGACCGGTCAGTTTTGCGTCCTGCAGCCTCTTCCAGATTGCGTTTGCCGAGGCCACGCTGACCTGCTGACTGACAATCGCGCTGAGCAATTGGGCGAACCCGTCAGGCTTGCGCCTGAGTGGCAGGGGTCCGGTTTGCTCCATCGCATAAGCCATCCGCGGGCAGGCCTCAGCCAACCACTCGGCCCCTTCGGTAACGCAGTCCGGTGTTTCGATGATGCGTCCGACGGACATGCGCTCTCCGATAAGTGATCCTTGTCCGCACGTTAGGCGGATGTGCCGCATATGCAACCCGCTTGTGCCAAGTCTCAATCGTAGATAACCATTCGCCCATGACAATGATCGCTGCCACCCCTGACGATAGTCAGGCCAAACGCAACGTTGCCGTTTTGGTGGCAGCACAGGCAATCCTGGGTGCACAGATGCCCATGATGTTCATCGTCGGCGGGCTGGCAGGCCAATCGCTGGCCAGCAACGCTTGCCTTGCGACGCTGCCGATTTCACTGATCGTTCTGGGTTCAATGCTGGCGGCCACGCCGATTTCGGCCATCATGCAACGCTGGGGACGCCGTGCCGGGTTTCTTGTGGGATCAACCGCAGGTGCCGCAGGGGGCGTTATCGGGGCTTACGGCCTTTATCTCGGCTCGTTCCCGATCTTCCTAATTGGCAGCTTCCTGACCGGCATATACATGAGCGCACATGGCTTTTATCGCTTTGCAGCGGCTGACACTGCATCGGATGCGTTCCGGCCCAAGGCGATCTCATACGTCATGGCCGGAGGGCTCGCGGCGGCGATCATCGGCCCTCAGATCGTCAAGCTGACTTCGCAAGCGTATGTGGTCCCGTTTTTGGGCACTTATCTGGCGGTGATCGCGATCAACGTAATCGGCTCAGCCCTGTTCTTCTTTCTCGACATCCCTACTCCGCCGAAACCGACCGAAGATGAACCCAAAGGTCGCACACGGATGGAGTTGCTGAAAACTCCACGCATCGCAGTAGCGATCATCTGCGCAATGGTTTCCTACGCGCTGATGAACCTTGTAATGACGTCTACACCTTTGGCCGTCGTCGGGTGCGGATATACCGAAGGTGATGCCGCGGATATCGTCACCAGCCACGTACTGGCGATGTACATTCCCAGCTTCTTCACCGGCCACCTGATCGCGCGGTTTGGGGTCGAAAAGATCGTAGCTCTCGGTTTGGCGATCCTTGGCGGCGCAGGCATTGTCGCCTTGCAAGGTGTTGATCTAGGTAACTTTTTCGTCGCCCTGATCCTGCTTGGCATCGGATGGAACTTTGGCTTCATTGGCGCCACCAGCATGTTGGCAGACTCGCATGAAGTGCACGAACGCGGGCGAATGCAGGGCCTGAATGACTTGCTGGTGTTTGGCGGCGTGACCTTTGCTTCGCTTGCCTCTGGCGGATTGATGAACTGCTCGGGCGGTTCAGCGGTCGAGGGTTGGACGGCCGTAAACCTCGCCATGATCCCGCTGCTGACCCTTGCAGGTGGCGCGCTGCTGTGGCTGGTTCTGAGGCCTTCGGACCCACAAACCGTCTGACGTTACCAGCGCCCGGTCGCTGCGGTTTTCATCAGGGTAAACCAACGTCGGATTTCACCCTGAGCCAACGCATCTGCGGCCACCCGGTCCGGTCTGGCCAATGCAGTCCGCAACACCCATTCCGTCTGCCACCCCGCATAGAGCGCAGGCCGTGCTTGTGCCGAGACCTCGTTGCGGGCGGACCGCGCCTGCGCCAATCGGTCCAAAGCCTTCTGCGCCAGCGCCCGAACCCCGTCATGGGTTCCGTCCAGCAAAGGAATGCGCCCACGTGCCTCAAGCTCGGGAATTGCGCGCAGCCAATTCGCGATCCCCGCTGCATATCCGAAATCACGCAGAACAGTTTCATCCGCCGAACCCAAAGCCTGCGCCGACACCACCATTAATGTTCCAGCGCTATGGGCAATATAGGCGTCAAAATGCGCCTCATCCTCGAACGGATCACGATAGATATCCCAACGCCTTACGGCCACATATTCATCCAACAGCGCTGCCAGATGCGGATAAATCACGCGCGACAATGGCGTAACAACCTCGTGCCGACGAACAGATGGACCTTCGGCAATCTCTTGCAAGGCATCGCGCCACCATTGCAGCCGCATCTCGGCGATCATGCTCTCTTGCGTCACCCACGGGGCACGGGCCACCTCGACGTTCAGCGCATAAATCGGGAACAAAACTGCCCGTGCCTCAACTGGCGCGGCCATGGCAGCCATAAAGCGATCGGGATCGGCCCGATGAACCAGCGCAGCACAAGCCTTGATGTCGTCGTCGAACTCCACCTTATTCGGCGGCCGCTGACTGCGGGGCGCAATCGCTCACCAGTTTCCACTGAATCGCATCCAGCAGCGCTTCGAACGAGGCATCAATTATGTTCGCACTCACCCCAACCGTAGACCAGCGCCGCCCTTGCCCGTCTTCGCTGTCGATGATCACGCGCGTGACCGCCTCGGTCCCGCCCTGAGTGATGCGCACCTTGAAGTCGACCAGCCGCATATCCGACAGTATCTGCGAATACTGCCCCAAATCCTTGGCCAGAGCTTTGGCGAGCGCGTTCACCGGACCGCGATCGCTACCGCTTTCATCCAGCGACTCACTTACCGACAGCTTCTTCTCGCCATCCACTTTCACAACAACAACCGCTTCGGACAGGCTGACCATCTTGTTGTATTTGTTTTTCCGGCGTTCAACGGTCACCTTATAGCGCTTGACCTCAAAGAACTCGGGTAACTGCCCCAATTCATCCCGCGCCAGCAGCTCAAAACTAGCCTGCGCGGTGTCGTAGGAATACCCCTCGGCCTCGCGCAGTTTTATCCGCTCAAGGATACGTCCCAACGCCGGATCGCCCGCTTCTACGGCCAATCCCGCATCGGTCAGACGTTTGCGCAGGTTCGATTGCCCAGCCTGGTTCGACATCGGAATGATGCGCGCATTTCCAACACTTGCCGGATTGATATGCTCATAGGTTGTCGGGTCCTTGAGGATCGCGCTGGCATGCAGCCCGGCCTTATGCGCAAAAGCCGACGCGCCCACATAGGCGCTCTGCTTGCTGGGCACTCGGTTCAGGATATCATCCAGCATCCGACTGATGCGCGTCAGCCCGGCCAGCGCCTCGGGCATCACTCCGATCTCATAGCGCGAGGCATAGGGTTCTTTCAGCATCAGCGTTGGGATCAAAGCGGTCAGGTTGGCATTGCCACAGCGCTCTCCCAACCCATTCAACGTACCTTGAATCTGCCGCGCCCCCGCATCGACTGCAGCCAGCGAGCACGCCACTGCGTTCTCGGTGTCGTTATGCGTATGAATGCCCAGCCGATCCCCCGGCAGACCGGCCGCAATCACCTCGGATACGATCCGCCCGACCTCTGCCGGTAGCGCACCTCCATTGGTATCGCACAGCACAACCCACCGCGCACCCGCATCCAGAGCCGCGCGACAGACTTCCACCGCGTAACCAGGATTGTCTTTGTAGCCATCGAAGAAATGCTCGGCATCGAACAAGGCCTCACGCCCCTGCGCCACGATATGCGCGACCGAGGCGCGCACGTTCTCGGTATTCTCCTCCAGAGCAATACCAAGCGCATGGGTCACATGGTAGTCGTGCGATTTCCCCACGAGACAAACGGCTGGTGTTCCCGCGTTCATAACAGCAGCCAGAACGTCATCATTCTCCGCAGAACGGCCCGCACGTTTGGTCATCCCAAACGCGGTCATACATGCCGAAGTCTTGGGCGCGGCATCAAAAAAGGCGCTGTCAGTCGGGTTCGCCCCGGGCCAGCCTCCTTCGATGTAATCAAGCCCCAACGAATCCAGAGCCTGCGCGATCTGTACCTTCTCTGCGGTCGAGAACTGTACGCCTTGCGTTTGTTGCCCGTCGCGCAGGGTGGTGTCATAGAGGTAAATGCGCTCTTTGGTCATTCGACCGCCTCCAACTTCGCGGCATCAAAGCCAGCACCTGGCACCAACTCCACACCGTCCTTGCTCATCCGAACCTCCAGCCCTGCGGCGACATAGGCCGCCTTCAGGCGATCGACCTCAGAGAAATCCTTGTTCTGCATCGCAAGAGCGCGCGCATCGGCCAGTTTTTCTGCGTGGGATGACAGATCAGCCACGGCGGTTTGCGCCCAAGCTGCCATTTCATCCGTCAACAGCCCGACCACCTGTGCACTCGCCAGCAATAAAGCAGCGTTGTCGTCAGCAGCCAAACGATGAAGTTCAGCGATGGCACCTGCCGTGTTCATGTCATCGACAAGCGCATCAATGACCGCAGGTGCCGCGGTGGCAGCGGGCTCGATGCCCGCTGTCAGCGCCCGCCACTTGCGCAACGTTGCCTCGGCTTCGCGCGCCTTCTTCTCGGTCCAGTCCATCGGCTTGCGATAATGGGTCTGCAAGAACACAAACCGGATCACTTCACCCGGCACACCCTGCTCAAGCAGATCATGAACAGTGAAGAAATTGCCCAGCGATTTGGACATTTTCTTGCCCTCGACTTGTAGCATCTCATTATGCATCCAGACACGCGCGAATTCGCCATGCGGGTGGGCACATTTGCTCTGAGCAATCTCGTTCTCGTGGTGCGGGAACATCAGATCGTTGCCGCCACCGTGAATATCAAAGCTCTCGCCCAGCAATTCATAGCTCATGGCCGAGCATTCGATATGCCACCCCGGACGCCCCCGGCCCCATGGGCTGTCCCAGCCGGGCAACTCATCGGTCGACGGCTTCCACAGCACAAAATCCATCGGGTTCTTCTTGTAAGGCGCGACCTCGACCCGCGCCCCGGCGATCATGTCATCAACCGACCGCCCCGACAGCGCACCGTAGTTTTCCTTCCAGCTGTCCACCGCGAACAACACATGACCCTCGGCGGCATAGGCATGCCCCTTGGCCATCAGGTCTTCGATCATCGCAATCATCTGTGCAATGTATTCCGTAGCGCGCGGCATCGCGTTCGGCTCCATCGCACCAAGCGCGCCCATGTCGTGCAGATACCAGCCGATGGTTTCGTCCGAACGTTCCTGCACCAACTGTTCCAAAGACCCGTCAGCCCCAGCCTTCTTGCGCGACAATGCGGTGGCGTTGATCTTGTCATCCACGTCGGTGAAATTGCGCACATAGGTCACGTGATCAGCACCGTATACATGCCGCAACAAACGATAGAGCACGTCGAACACAACCACAGGCCGTGCGTTCCCCAGATGCGCCCGATCATAGACCGTCGGACCACAGACATACATCCGCACATTATCGGGATCGATCGGCGCGAAATCCTCTTTCGTCCGTGTCCTTGTGTTGTGCAGTTTGATCGTCGTCATCGGGTCGTGCTCCTGAAACAGCATATACGTCACGCGTTGGCGCGGGCTTAGCAACTTGTCTCAGAGATGAAAACGAAAGAAACCGGCCCGCTTGAGAAATCAGCAGGTAATGCAGCAGATAATGATGCAAGTTTTCCGGTTCATGCGCTTTGCCTAGCACGGGATTGATGCTGAGCCAAGCCTTGAGTTTCAACCTCCACAGAGGCAGTCTGCCCACCATGACCCGTGATTACGTCAATTCCGTATGCGCAGACCTGCCCGGTGCCGAACTTTCGGACCCTTGGGGTGGCGGCCACGACGCATGGAAAGTTGGCGGCAAGATGTTCGCCTGCGTCGGCTCGGTCGGGGATGGTGTATCGGTCAAGACTCCCGACATTGAGACCGCGCAGATGCTGATCGACGCAGGGATTGGCACCAAGGCCCCGTATTTTCACCGCAGCTGGGTTCGCCTGCCGTGGGAAACTGACGCCGACGAGATGCAACATCGCCTGATCACCTCATACGATATCATCCGTGCATCGCTGACCAAGAAGATACAGGCGAGTTTGCCGCCGCGAAGCTGATTGACAAAATTGCTGTGCTTTGCCCCATTCGGCGTCATAGCCGGTCGGGAGAATCCCTTGAAACTATCGCATCGCATTACGCATCTGACCGAGGGTGGATCAGACGGCTGGGAGGTGTTCATCCGCGCGCGTCGGATGATTGCCGAAGGCCATGCCGTTACCGAGTTGACGATCGGCGAGCATGACATTCGGACCGATCAGTCAATATTGTCGGCCATGGAAAGTTCGGCCCGCAGCGGGCACACAGGATACGCGATGGTTCCGGGCACTGATCTGCTGCGTGATACTGTGGCCGCCCGTGTCCAAATGCGAACAGGTGTAGCGACCACACGCAACAACGTTATCATCACCCCTGGCGGTCAGGCCGCATTGTTTGCGGCACACACCGCGCTTTGCGATCCGGGCGATATCGCGCTCTACCTGGATCCGTATTATGCCACCTACCCCGGCACGATCCGTGGCGTTGGAGCGGAAGCCAAACGCATAGAAACACGCGCCGAAGATTTGTTCCAACCTCGCGCTTCCGATATCGATGGCGCGGCAGGCGGGGCGGTGTCGCTGCTGATAAACTCCCCAAACAATCCAACTGGTGTGGTCTATTCCGCCGAAACACTTTCTGCCATCGCCGAGGTTTGTCAGCGCCGCGATCTATGGCTGATTTCCGATGAAGTCTACGATACGCAGGTTTGGGAGGGTGAACACATGTCACCTCGCGCCCTACCCGGCATGGCTGAGCGCACTCTAGTCGTGGGTTCAATGTCGAAATCTCATGCCATGACTGGCTCGCGTTGTGGGTGGATCGTTGCTCCGGAAAGCGTCATCGACCACCTGATCAACTTGGCAACACACACAACCTATGGTGTGCCCGGCTTTATACAGGATGCGGCCAACTATGCGCTGAGCGTGGGACAACCTCTCGAAGACAAAATCGCCGCGCCGTTTCGCCGCCGCCGCGCTCTGGCGATTGAAGTGCTGGCTGCGCAGCAGGTCGTCACCTTAATACCGGCTCAAGGCGCGATGTATCTGATGCTGGATATCCGGGCTACAGGTCTTAGCGGTGATGTGTTCGCAAATGCGCTGCTGGACACGCATGCCATCGCTGTGATGCCCGGTGAAAGCTTTGGTTCTGCCGCCGCAGGTCACATCCGCGTGGCCATGACAATCGATGACGAGAAATTCGTCACATCGCTACAGACCCTATGCGAATTTGCCGCTCAATTGGCAGAGGGATGACAATCGACCACCGAGTTTCAGAAGCGGAATGTGGTGCGCAAGTTGAACACATTTGCGTCGAGGCTTCGACCAGACTCCGGTATATCATCGAAGTTCTGCCGCAGCGCTTCGCCACTGATTACAAACCGATCGCCAAGCGGATAGGCAACACCGATCCCGTAAACGGCTGCCGTATCACTGTCACCCGACGTACTGGCCCGCGCGGTTCCAAGGACGACATAGCCAAGGGCTGATCCAAAATCGTAGCCGCCGCGCAACTTCAATCGCGACATACTATCAAGGCTTCCTTCGGATTGTCCCAGATCAAGATTCAGGCGGTTATATTCCAACTCACCGCCAAGCACGAAATTTCCAAAATCATAGTCGTATCCGATCAGCGGGCCAAAACTGCCCCCGCTTCCGCCTGCCCCTCCGGACCCATCAACATCTGCATAACCAAAGCTGAAACCAGCATACGCCCCTGTCCAGTCTTCTGCCACAACCTGCCCTGCACCTGTTATCAGTGCTGTGGCGAGTGCGGCCAGTAATGACTTCATGCAGACCTCCAAACATCCGTTGCCGGTTTGGGCGCATCCCCGAGGCAGCGATCTGCTGATCAGCCAACCCCAGTATTTACTTAAACCTAAGGTACAAATCCAAATAACTACGTGCAGATTAACAGATTCTTACCGCAATTGGAAAAAAACATTTAGTCACGAGGATTTGCGCCCAGTTCATTTTGACTGACGACCCAATAAAATTAGTCCAAAGTCGCAAACAGAACAGATTGTCCAGAAGTGCATTGAAACAATGGGCGCATCAGACTGAGGAAGTTGATGCATAACGAAGTTTGGAAGATTCGACTGGTCAGCCGCACCATTGGTGCGGATCGCGGTCGTGCGGCACGAGGACGGCCAGCACTGGTCTAGGTACACTCACCCACAACGTACTTTATTGACCGGACACACACATGAACGAACAAACCCGAAACTCATCCCGCAGCGGTGGCCGCGCCGCGCGTCGTGCCGCCCGTGCGTCAGCTCTTCCGGAACATCTTCGCCCGATTCGGCCTGGTATGGAGGGCGGAACCCTGAAGGTTCTGACCCAAGCACAGATCGAACGCATCCACGAGGCCGCTCTGACCGCACTGGAAACCATCGGCCTTGCTGATGCGCCACAAAGTGGGATCGACTATCTCGTGGCTGCGGGATGCACCTTGGGCGACGATGGCCGCATCCGCTTTCCGCGCGCATTGGTCGAGGACACAATCGCCAAGGCCAATCGCTCGATCACTCTGCACAGCCGGGACGGCAAATCGGATCTGGAGCTGTCGGGAACGCGTGTCCATTATGGCACCGCAGGCGCAGCGGTCAGCATGGTCGACGTGCATGGGCAGGAATATCGCGACTCGACCCTGCAGGACCTGCATGACGCGACTCGCATCTGTGAACAGCTTGAAAACATTCACTTTGTTCAACGCCCCATGGTGTGCCGAGATATCGCCGACAACCTTGAGATGGATCTGAACACGGTCTACGCCACCACCTCAGGCACGTTCAAACATATCGGTACGTCGTTCACGGAGCCCAGCCATGTGGCCCCCGCCATCGAGATGCTGCACATGATCGCGGGCGGAGAGGACAAGTGGCGCGAGCGGCCCTTCATGTCCAACTCCAACTGCTTCGTTGTGCCCCCGATGAAATTCGCCACCGAAAGCTGCGAGGTGATGGAAGAATGCATCAAGGCCGGAATGCCGGTTTTGTTGCTTTCTGCGGGCATGGCAGGAGCTACCGCACCCTCGACCGTTGCCGGAGCGATCACACAAGCCACCGCCGAATGTCTGGCGGGTTTGGTTTATGTAAACGCCGTAAAGCCCGGTGCTCCCGCGATTTTTGGCACTTGGCCTTTTGGTCTGGACCTGCGCACGGGTGCAATGTCCATCGGCTCGGGTGAACAAGCTCTGCTAACCGCTGGCTGCGCGCAAATGCACCAGTTCTACGATCTGCCCGGTGGTGCCGCAGCTGGTGCATCGGACGCGAAATTGCCCGACATGCAGGCCGGTTGGGAACAAATGTGTTCGAACGTCATGGCTGGGCTGTCAGGCCTGAACATGGTGTATGAAGCCGCAGGCATGCATGCCTCGTTGCTGGGGTTCTGCCACGAGAGCCTGATCCTGAGCGATGACCTGATCGGACAGGCACAGCGCTGTGTGCGCGGAATCGAGGTAACGGACGAGACGCTGGCACTGGATCAGATGGCCGAAGTCTGCATGGGTGGTCCTGGGCATTATCTTGGCACCGATGCGACGCTAGGCCGTATGCAGGCAGATTACGTCTATCCTACCTTTGGTGACCGATCATCTCCGAAGGAATGGGTTGAGCTTGGCAAACCAGATCTGATCGAAAAGGCAGTGAAGCGGAAGGAAGAGATCCTCGCCGTGCCTTCCCCGGCCAGATTCGACCCGCTTCTGGACGCGGAAATTCGTGGCAAATTCAACATTTACTTACCCGCGTAAGACACTGAAAAATAAGCGGCCCGGAGCTTCCGGGCCGCCAGTATTCCTGCTTGATCAGCCGTTGGACGGCGGCAGCAGGCCCGCTTGTTCAGCAATGGTGATCTCATCCTGATCCAGTGCACCGTCTCCGTTTGCGTCCATCTGCGCAAAGCCTTCGGCATCAACGTCAGGCACGACGGCCTGAACTTCATCGATCGTCAGTACTCCGTCGCCGTTGGTATCGGCGGCGCTTTGGCCGACGGCCAATGTCGGCAGGCCAAGTGCGAAGGTTGAGATAAGGGCCAGAATTTGCGGTTTCATGTTATGCCTCCTGATTGCGTTTTCTTGAGTGTTTGCGTCCGGACAAGCGCCAAAAAAAGGCCATCCTGAAGGCGTGTCACCCGCTCAGATTGATATGGCCGCTTTCAAGCCAATCTCTGCGTGTTTGACTGAGTCGCTTTTGCGGAGGCTTGCCGGGCGAAATGGCCAGGACAGGTTTCGGCAACTCTTGCCCGATCCAAACAGGATGATCCGGCGAAGCCCTGCTCAGATCCGCGACTCGGGGTTGAAAAAAGAAAGGGGGCCGAAGCCCCCTGTCAGTTTCGCCTTCCAGGCTCATTTCGTTGACCGCCCGGTGTTTTTTTGCCTGCGGCCTGGACTGCGCATGGGACGAGCGCACCCGTCCCGTGAGAGAGTGGGAGGGAGCAAATATTCCGCCCCACCCTGTTCCCGGCCGACACGGGCATGTCGGCCGAGTGAAACAAGGCATCGATGGTAAGTCTCAGCGCCTTGCTTCGTATTCGTCGGGGCCGGTTACTGTGGCAGCATCCGACCCCTGCACCCCGGGTTGCCGGGGCGCTAAACTCAGCTACACCCGCTAGTTGCGCCGCAGGTGTTGCATTTCATGCAGGTGCCGTTGCGCACCAGCGTGTAGTTTCCGCATTCGCCGCATGGATCGCCCTCGTACCCTTGCATCTTGGCTTTGGTACGGGCGTCCATTCCGGTCGCAACCGCCGTCTCAGCGGGTGCTTCGAATGTCGCTGCGGTTTCGGCCATACCGGACACGTCGGCTTGACCACCATTGAAGACCATCAGATCCTGCGGTAGCCGCTTGCGCAGATACCCAGTCGAGCTGATTTGTTTCAGCACTTCCAGAGATTTGGTTGCCGCGCTTTCACTGATTTCCGATACGTTGGACAGACCATCCTCTTCGCCGCGACCCAGATCGTCGAAGGTTGCGCCTTCGGGTTTGACATGCGCCAGATCGGTGCGGTCCAGATAGGACACAGCCAGTTCGCGGAAGATGTAATCAAGGATCGACGTCGCGTTTTTGATCGAGTCGTTGCCCTGCACCATCCCGGCCGGTTCGAACTTGGTGAAGGTGAAAGCGTCGACGAACTCCTCCAGCGGCACGCCGTATTGCAGGCCAACCGACACAGCGATGGCAAAGTTGTTCATCATCGCCCGGAAGCCAGCGCCTTCCTTATGCATGTCGATGAAAATCTCGCCCAATTTGCCGTCTTCGAACTCGCCAGTCCGCAGATAGACCTTGTGGCCGCCAACGATCGCCTTTTGGGTATAGCCCTTGCGGCGATGCGGCAGTTTCTCGCGATGGCTGCGGATCATTTCCTTGACCACAACCTTCTCGATCACCTTCTCGGCCAGAACGACAGCTTTTTCTTGCGTCGAACCGCTTTCCAGAATTTCCGCCGCTTCGTCATCATCTTCGACCAGCGCCGCGGCCAGAGGCTGCGACAGTTTCGAGCCGTCGCGGTATAGCGCGTTCGCCTTCACACCCAGCGACCAACTGAGTTCGTATGCCTTTTGGCAGTCCTCGATGGTCGCGTCATTCGGCATGTTGATCGTCTTGCTGATCGCGCCTGAGATGAAGCTCTGCGCCGCCGCCATCATGGTGATGTGGCTATCAACCCCAAGGAAACGCTTGCCTTTTTTACCGCACGGGTTGGCGCAGTCGAAGATGGCGTAATGCTCTTCCTTCAGATGCGGCGCACCTTCCAGCGTCATGGTTCCGCAAACATGGTCGTTGGCCGCGTCGATATCCGCCTTGGTAAAGCCCAGATGGCGCAGCAAATCGAAAGTCGGGTCATTCAGCTTGGTCGCCGGGATGCCCAGAACACCGGTACAGAAGTCCTCGCCCAGCGTCCACTGGTTGAAGACGAACCGAATGTCGAACGCGCTTTCCAGTGCGGCATCTACTTTTGCCAACTCGTTCGGGCCAAAACCATGACCGGTCAGCGAGGTGTGGTTAATCCCCGGCGCGTTGCCGATGGTGCCATGACCAACCGCATAACCCACGATCTCTTCAATCTGAGCCGAGGAATAGCCCAGCTTTTCCAGCGCCGAAGGCACCGAGCGGTTGATGATCTTGAAGTAACCACCGCCGGCCAGCTTCTTGAACTTGACCAGAGCAAAGTCCGGTTCGATCCCGGTCGTGTCGCAATCCATCACCAGACCGATGGTGCCGGTTGGTGCGATAACTGTGGCCTGCGCGTTGCGATAACCGTTCTTTTCGCCGAGGCTCAGCGCTTCATCCCAAGCTGACATGGCCAGATCGATCAAACGCTTATCCGGGCAATTGTCGTGATCCAGAGGCACCGGCTTAACAGCCAGTTTTTCATAACCATCGGTCACTCCTTGCGACGCACGACGGTGGTTGCGGATGACGCGCAGCATATGGTCTGCGTTGCGCTCATATCCTTTGAACGGGCCAAGCTCGCCTGCAATCTCTGCCGAGGTCGCATAAGCCACACCGGTCATGATCGCGGTCAGCGCGCCACAGATCGAACGCCCCTCATCCGAGTCATAGCTATAGCCCATGTTCATCAGCAGACCGCCAATGTTGGCATAACCCAGACCCAGCGTACGGAAATCGTAAGAGAGTTTCGCAATTTCCTTAGACGGGAACTGCGCCATGGTCACCGAGATTTCCAGCGTCAGCGTCCAAAGCCGCGAGGCGTGCATATAGTCCGCCGCCTGGAACTCACCGTCCTTGAAAAAGGTCAGCAAGTTCATCGACGCCAGGTTACAGGCAGTGTCATCGAGGAACATGTATTCCGAACACGGGTTCGAACCGCGGATTTCACCGTCTTCGGGGCAAGTGTGCCATTCGTTGACAGTATCATGGAACTGGATGCCAGGATCGGCACAGGCCCATGCGGCGTGGCCGACCTTTTCCCACAAATCACGAGCTTTGACTGTACGAGCAACCTTGCCGTCGGTGCGGTTGATCAGTTCCCAATCCGCGTCTTTTTCAACTGCGGTCAGGAACGCATTGGTCACCCGGATCGAGTTGTTCGAGTTTTGGCCCGAGACCGAGCTATAAGCCTCTGAATCCCAGTCCGTATCGTAGGTCGGGAATTCAATGCTGTCGTGGCCCTGCTTGGCGTAGTCCAGAACGCGCTTGATGTAAGTTTCTGGGATCGCGACCTTTTTCGCTTCGCGAACCGCATTTTTCAGGGCGTCGCTTGCGTTTGGATTATAGGCATCATCGGCAGAGCCGTCCCAAGACCGGATGGCCTCGAAAATGCCGTTCAGCATCTTCTCGTGCATCTTCGATCCGGCAACGATCGAGGCCACCTTCTGCTCTTCGATCACTTTCCATTCGATGAATTGCTCGATGTCCGGGTGATCTGCATCGACGATTACCATCTTTGCTGCTCGACGGGTTGTACCGCCTGATTTGATCGCGCCAGCGGCGCGGTCGCCGATCTTGAGAAATCCCATGAGGCCCGAAGACTTGCCGCCACCCGAAAGCGCTTCACCCTCTGCACGCAGATGGCTGAAGTTGGTTCCGGTGCCCGAGCCATACTTAAACAGGCGCGCCTCACGCACCCACAAGTCCATGATGCCGCCTTCGTTGACCAGATCATCGTCGACCGACTGGATGAAGCACGCATGCGGTTGCGGATGCTCATAAGCGGATTTCGATTTGGTTAGCTTGCCGGTTTTGTAGTCAACATAGTGGTGCCCCTGCGCCGGGCCATCGATCCCATATGCCCAGTGCAGACCGGTGTTGAACCACTGCGGCGAGTTCGGAGCTGCACGCTGGGTCGCCAGCATATAGCGCATCTCGTCAAAATAGGCGCTCGCGTCCTCTTCAGTCGAGAAATAGCCGCCCTTCCAGCCCCAATAAGCCCACGCGCCGGCCAGACGATCAAAAACCTGTTTCGATGAGGTTTCGCCATCAAATTCAGCATCTTCCGCAGCAACCGATCGCCACAGGAATTCGGGAACGTCCTTTTCCTTAACCTTCTTCAGCTTGGAAGGAACACCGGCCTTGCGGAAGTACTTCTGTGCGATGACATCGCTGGCCACCTGGCTCCATTTTGCAGGCACTTCAATCTCGTCCAGACGGAACACGATTGTGCCATCCGGATTGCGAATCTCGGATGTTGCGGACACAAAATCCAGATCGGCATATGCATCCAGTCCCGGTTTGGTGAATTTTCTTTCAATCTTCATGTCCGCTGCCCCAGCTTCGATCTGTCCAAATTTCAAGTCCCGGCACTAAATCTTGATGCTGCGGGGTGCCGCCCGCACTACCGACGAATTTGAGACGCAAGGGACCGGACGCTGCCTAGAACAGCGCAGAACCGCGAATACGGTCTACGTCATAGTGGTTTGCTTTCCGTCCCTCGCCCGATGCCTTTTCTGGTCATTGCCTACCAGATTTAGTGGCTCGTCTTTCGGCCCATACAATCTGACGTATATTCCCATAGTTGGTCAACGGGCTTTTTCGGTCATTTTTGGAATCTTTTAGCTTGACCTGTTTTGCTGAACCGGCGGAATTTCGCCGCATCGCGATTCCTCCACAGACATGTCCCGGACGACCAGCCCATTCCGCCTTGATGTGTCAGAGTGATTTCTCTTGTTTTCCGCCACAGTTAGAGGTCATTGATCAACCGATCCCGCGTTAAGGACATGTTCAGAGAATCATCGTCACGACATCGCAGCGCGTGCCATACTTGAAATCACACGACATTTCTGGATGGGAAATCTACTCTACATGCGTTTGATTTCATTGTTAACTATTGTGGCGCTAATCGTGTCCTGCACATCACAGGAAGCACCACCTGCATCTCGCAGCGCGCAATTCGACGGTTATCCGCAGAACCTTTTCAATTCCTTCAGGACCGACTGCGCGGGGCCGGGCGACAAGTATATCAAGACCACCGCAAGCATCTTTGAATGCCGCGAGACCTTGCCGCCCGAGGCAACGGCGTATTTGATTCTCAGCTTCAACGGCTATCCGCAGAACTTGCCGCAAATCGTAACGCGGCTGAGCTCGACCAAGAATCAGGCCGGGTATCGCGTGGACGCAGAGTTGTACTTTCTGGTTCCGCAGAAAGATGGTTCAACTCTTAGAATACCTATTGAAAGCAAAGATTTGGACAGGGATTTTTCCAAACTCTACACCGACTATGGCGGAACGCCAGTGTAGAGGAAAAATGGTCGGGGCGGCAGGATTCGAACCTACGACCCCCTGTACCCAAAACAGGTGCGCTACCAGACTGCGCCACGCCCCGGACCGTGCGCCTTCCTAAACGTGCCGATCTGATTTGAAAAGCCCTAACAGGGCCAAATTGCAGGACCTTGCGAAAAAACTTCGTGGCGCATCTGCGAACCAGGCCGAATGGCGTAACGCTCGGCTAGGCCAGCGTTGATTTCCAGGACCGCATAAACCGAATCGCCGCCTTCGATTGGGCTCAGATCCCCCGGAATTGCACCTTCGTGCACACGCGTCACCGTGCCCGCGCGATCAACAAAGATCATATCAAGCGGAATCAGGGTATTCTTCATCCAGAACGCAACAGGTTGCGGCGGATCAAAAACAAACAACATTCCAGATCTGTTCGGCATGCTTTCGCGAAACATCAATCCGCGCGATCGCTCTTTCGGTGTGATGGCCAGCTCAACGTCGAAGCGAACCTCTGCCAGATCATTTCGAAGCTCGACACGATCCGGACGGCATTCAGCCCGCGCGATCCCGCCAATCAAAAAACTCAGGAGCGCCAGTACGAAAGCCGTTCTCATCATTCAGAACCTAGTCGTTCAGGGCCGCTTCCCAGGCCAGAACCTGCGCGGCCATTCTTCCGCGCTTGCCATCAATGACCCGCATGGCCAGCGCTTCGCCCGGTTGCAGATCTGCCAACCCAGAACGACGTAGCACCTCGATATGCAGGAATACGTCTTCACTGCTGCCGAAAACATTGGCAAAGCCAAACCCTTTGCCCTTGTCGAACCATTTGACGCGCGCAGCCTCAAGCGGAGCGCTGCCGATCACGGTTGGATCAAGCTCGGCAAAATCGGCCAACATCATAGTTTCCGCGCGAACAGGCGGGTCAACACTGATCACTTCGACCGCTTGAACACCGCGATCAGTTTTGTGGGTCATGATCTCGATGCCGGCGCCATCCGCGACCGAGCTTTGCCCGAAGTTTCGCAGCACGTTGACGTGCAACAGAATGTCCGGGCCGCCTTCGTCAGACACAACAAATCCGTATCCCTTGGCGGGATCGAACCATTTTACGTGTCCACGGACGCGGTACATGCTGTTCAGATCTTCTGGCACTGTTTTCCCATTACGATAGGCAAGTCGTTAAGGGTTTCTTGTTTATGTTTTGGCTCGCAAATTCAAGCTGAAAAAAGCTATTGTCTGCAAACAGTTGCATTTCACGCAACGCGAACGTCATGGATTTAACCTCAGCACTTGCCAGTCGGAATCGACATTTTGTCGCTTCCACTGAAACCTGTCATGCAACCTGAAGGCACCATCGGCCCAGAACTCGACTTCGACAGGTGTTACACGGTATCCCCCCCAAAATTCAGGGCGAGGCGGGTTGGCACCCAACTTTGCGGTCACTTTAGCCACTTCGGCCATCAGGGATGCACGACTTTCCAGCGGTTGCGACTGGTGTGACGCCCAAGCACCCAAGCGGCTTTTGAGCGAGCGCGAGGCGTAGTACGCGTCCGCCTGCGGCCCATCTTCCTTGGTGATTGTACCACGAACACGGATTTGTCGCCGCAAAGATTTCCAATGCATCACAAAAGCCGCTTTGTGGGCGCTGTCCAACTCCTGAGCCTTGGCGCTGTGATAGTTCGTATAGAAAACAAACGCGTCCTTCTCGATTTCCTTCAGCAGAACCATACGGGCATTCGGCAAACCTTCCGGGTCCACGGTTGCCAAAGCAATCGCATTAGGATCATTCGGTTCGGTCTTTTCTGCCTCGGCCAGCCACCGATCCGCGATTTCAAACGGATCAGCCCCGGCGAAGATGCCATTATGCTCGTTCATTTCCATCCCCAGGAAACAATTAACATGACCCTAAGGCGAGAACCCGCTGCGGGCAAGAGCGCATGGCCTTGAAGCAGGACAATCAATGGCATAAACCAACCGAACACAATGCGACGACAGGCGGAGAACCGAAGATGTCAAATCAGTTGATGGCCGGAAAACGCGGCCTCATCATGGGACTGGCCAATGACAAATCAATCGCATGGGGTATCGCCCGCGCCTTGTCCGACGCCGGGGCCGAGCTGGCCTTTTCCTATCAGGGGGACGCCCTGAAAAAACGCGTCGATCCATTGGCGGCGCAGTTGGGCAGCGAGATCGTTTTGCCCTGTGACGTCAGCGACGAAGAATCAATTAATGAACTCTTCAGCGCGCTGGAAAAGAAATGGGGTAAATTGGATTTCGTCGTCCACGCCATTGGCTTTTCTGACAAGAACGAATTGCGCGGGCGTTACGTCGACACGTCGCGCGCGAACTTTAACCTGACGATGGATGTTTCGGTCTACTCTTTCACCGCCGTTATGCAGCGCGCGGAGAAAATGATGAACGAAGGCGGCAGTGCGATCACCCTCACTTATTACGGCGCTGAACAGGTCATGCCACACTACAATGTAATGGGTGTTGCAAAAGCCGCCCTTGAGGCATCCGTAAAGTATCTGGCCGAGGATTTGGGCAAAGACGGCATTCGTGTGAATTCGATCTCGGCAGGCCCGATCAAAACGCTCGCGGCCAGCGGCATCGGCGATTTCCGTTACATCATGAAGTGGAACGAGTATAACTCGCCCCTGCGCCGGAATGTGACCATCGATGATGTTGGTAAATCGGCCCTGTATCTGCTGTCTGATCTCAGCAGTGGAGTGACAGGTGAGAATCTGCACGTGGATTCAGGCTATCACATCGTCGGAATGAAGGCCGTCGACGCGCCGGACGTTGAAAAAGGATAACAGACCATGAGCGCCAAGGACCGCCTGCCACACGAAAAAGGCTTCCACATCAGCTGGGATCAAATTCATCGCGACTCGCGCGCTCTTGCGTGGCGTCTGGATGGGCAAGGACCAGATGATGGCGCTTGGCGTGCGGTCGTGGCAATTACACGTGGCGGCATGGCCCCCGCGATGATCGTCAGCCGCGAACTGGATATCCGTACGGTCGATACTGTCAGCGTGAAATCCTATCATCATCAGGCGCAGGGCGAAGCAGAAATTCTCAAAGCGCCCAATGCTGATCTGATGGGTGATGGCACCGGTATTCTGATCATCGACGATCTGGTCGATAGCGGCAAAACGCTGGAACTGGTGCGCGATATGTTCCCCAAAGCGCATTTCGCGACCGTATACGCCAAGCCTAAAGGCCGTCCGATGGTAGACACCTTCATTACCGAGGTCAGTCAGGACACATGGATTTTCTTCCCATGGGACATGGCCCTGCAATATGTCGAACCCTATCGGGGAACCGATTAATCAAGCGTTTCAACTAAGCGCTGTAATCACGGACTCACCATGACAATGACCCGCACTGCCGCCACCTTTGCCCCTCCGGTGATGGAGGCACGCCGTTGGCTGGACGGGGTCGAGTTCGCAGTTGACCGTCCGTTGATCAATGTCAGTCAGGCGGCTCCGGTCGATCCGCCCCCGTTAGCGCTGCGGCAAGCAATGGCCGAATTCGCGGTCGAGCAGGACAGCGCGCATCTATACGGCCCGGTTCTGGGCAACGATGACCTGCGGTCCGAACTCGCAGCTCAGATCAGCGCACATTATGTGGCTGAGGTAACGGCGAATCAGATCGCAATCACCTCGGGCTGCAATCAGGCCTTTTCAGCCGTGATTTCGGCAATTACCGATCAGGGGGATGAGGTGATCCTTCCGACCCCTTGGTATTTCAATCACAAGATGTGGCTGGATATGGCTGGGGTAAAAACCGTTGATTTGCCCACAGACGATGATTTGCTTCCCGATCCGGAACGCGCCCGCGCCCTTATCACCGAAAAGACACGGGCGATTTCGTTGGTGACGCCGAACAATCCCGGTGGTGTCGAATACCCTGCGGACTTGGTGCGCCGCTTCTATGATCTTGCGCGGGAAACGGGGCTTCGTCTTTTGGTTGACGAAACCTATCGCGATTTCGACAGTCGATCAGGCGCGCCTCATGACCTGTTCCAGCAATCGGGTTGGGACGATACGTTTGTCCATCTCTACTCGTTCTCAAAAGCCTACCGCCTGACCGGTCACCGTGTCGGCGCGATTTCAACCAGCCCCGCCCTGTTGGCGGAGATCGAGAAATTTCTGGACACGGTCGCAATCTGCCCCGGCCAGATCGGCCAGTTTGCCGCGCTTTGGGGCATGCGGAACTTGACCCAATGGGTTGCGGGTGAACGAGATGAAATTCTCGACCGAAGAGCGGCCATCGCGGAAGGAATGCCACGCCTTGAAGACAAAGGCTGGCGTCTTTTGGGACTTGGCGCTTACTTTGCCTACCTCGAACATCCCTTTGGCATCGCTTCCGACGAATTGGCCCGGCGGCTGGTACCCGAGGCAGGTATACTGCTTTTGCCGGGTACCATGTTCATGCCAGAGGGCGATTCCGCGGGAAAGCGGCAGGTTCGTGTAGCATTTGCCAACCTCGACCGCGCCGGTATCGCGCAATTGTTCGACCGATTGCAGGGCTTGTCCTTCTAAGCTTGCCCCCCGGCTGCACGCATCGTATTCAGGGCCGCAACCGACTGGGCAGACATTTGCCGACAAAACCAAGAGGGCACCATGGCCGCAGGCATGAAAAACCTATCCAAAACCTTTGTCTGGATTCTCATGGGTCTTTTGATGCTGGGCCTTGCGGGCTTTGGCGCCACCAGCCTGACCGGAACCGTTCGTACGGTTGCGCAGGTCGGTGATGAAAGCGTTTCGGTCGACGCGTATTTTCGTGAGCTTCAGCGCGAGATCCGGGCCGTCGAAGCGCAAACCGGACAGGCAATGCAGATTTCGCAGGCACATGATCTTGGCCTCGATCAACTTGCCCTTTCGCGCCTGATCGCACTGGCCGCAATCGATAACGAGGTCGGACAGCTTGGCATTTCGATCGGTGACGAGAACCTGCAGGACGAGATTGTACAGATACCGGCGTTCCAAGGTGTAAACGGTACATTCGACCGCGAAGCCTATCGCTTTCAGCTGGAACAGGTCGGAATGACCGATTCCGAATTCGAATCGGATCTGCGCAAAGAATCTTCACGCACCATCGTTCAGGGTGCGGTCATGAGCGGTGTTGAAATGCCCCGTACGCTGACCGAGGCTTTGTCGAACTATGTGCTGGCCCGCCGCAGCTTTACCGTGGCGACCCTGTCAGCCGACCTTCTCGAAACGCCCGTGACCCAACCCACAGACGCGCAGATTCAGACATATTACGATGAGAATACCGATCAGTTCACCCTGCCCCGCACCAAGCAACTGACCTACGCCATTCTGTCGCCCGACATGCTGCTCGACACGATCGAAGTGGACGAAGATTCTCTGCGCCGTCTATACGACCAACGCGCTGACGAATTTTTCCAACCCGAGCGCCGCTTGGTCGAGCGTCTGCCCTATCCCAGCGAAGAATCCGCAACCGAGGCGCTGGCACAACTTGAAGTTGGCGGGGCCGATTTCGAACAGTTGGTCCGCGAACGTCAGCTTGAGCTGAGCGATGTTGATCTGGGCGATGTCACACGTGAAGATCTGGGCGATGCAGCCGACGCCGTGTTTGCCGCCGAGATCGACGATGTGGTCGGCCCGCTTCCCACGGTGTTCGGCCCTGCCCTGTTCCGGATCAATGGATCGCTGGCCGAGAACAATGTCAGTTTCGAAGACGCCGAACCCGAACTTCGTGCAGAACTCGCCGCCGACCGAGCGCGCCGTCAGATCGAAGCACAGGCCGAAGACATCAACGACCTGCTTGCAGGCGGCGCAACACTGGAAGAACTGGCCGGTGAGACCGAGATGGAACTGGGTCAGATCGACTGGACCCAGCAAAGCGACGATGGCGTTGCTGCGTATGACGGCTTCCGCTCAGTCGCTGAGGCTGTGCAAGAAGGTGATTTCCCAGAGGTCGCGTTCCTTGAAGATGGTTCGATCTTTGCGCTGCGCTTGAATAAAGTGCTGGAACCGCGCCCGGAACCTCTGGAAAGCGCCCGTGACCGTGTCGCCGAGGCATGGCTGCAGGTAGAAACTGCGAAAGCGCTGCAAAATCAGGGCAACACGGTTCTGACCCAACTGGCAACAGATGGCGACTTTACCGCCACAGGCCTGCCCTTCCGCGTCGAAAATGCGCTGACACGTACCGCATTCCTCGAGGATGTTCCCGTGGACTTCATGACTCAGGTGTTTGAAATGGACCCTGGTGAGCTGCGTGTCATTCCCGGAAACGGTAACGCCCTGATCGTGCGTCTGGATGAAGAGCTGCCTCCGGCGGAAACCGATGAGCAACGCCAGATGCAGGATGCACTGGCTGCGCAATTGAGCCAGGCGCTGGCGCAGAACATCTTTGACATCTATGTGCGCAATGCCCAGACACGCGCACGCCCTGTGCTGGATCAGCAAGCGCTGAACGCGGTACGGGCCAGTTACTAAAAGAGACAGAACATGGCCCTGACCCCGGATTTCGAAAATTTCGCGCGCGCTTATGATGCAGGCGAAAATCAGGTCGTCTATACCCGCCTCGCCGCTGATCTGGATACGCCGGTTTCACTGATGCTGAAACTGACAGGCGCTCAGAAAGACGCCTTCATGCTCGAGTCGGTAACCGGGGGTGAAGTGCGTGGGCGCTATTCGATCATCGGAATGAAGCCCGATCTGATTTGGTGCTGTCAGGGCGAGACATCGGCCTTGAACCGATCAGCCCGCTTCGATGCCGAGGCGTTCGAGCCACAGGATGGCAACCCGATGGACAACTTACGCGCCTTGTTGGCTGAAAGCCGCATCGCGCTTCCCGATGACCTGCCGCAGGCCGCCGCTGGCCTGTTTGGCTATCTGGGCTACGACATGGTCCGGTTGGTGGAATACCTGCCGGATGTGAACCCTGACCCGTTGGGCCTGCCCGATGCGATCATGCTGCGCCCCTCGGTCATTGCTGTGTTGGACGGCGTCAAAGGCGAGGTTACCGTGGTGTCGCCCGCATGGGCCAGCGAGGGCCAAAGCGCCAAAGCCGCCTATGCGCAGGCCGCCGAGCGTGTGATGGATGCCGTGCGTGATCTTGAGCGTGCCATGCCGGCCGAGACGCGCGATCTGGGTGACGCAATAGAAGTTGGGGCTCCTGTCTCTAACTTCACCAAATCGGGCTATATGGAAGCCGTTGAAAAGGCCAAGGAATATATCCGTGCAGGTGATATCTTTCAGGTCGTCCCAGCCCAACGCTGGACACAGGATTTTCCGCAGCCGCCATTTGCCCTCTACCGCTCGCTGCGGCGCACCAACCCGTCGCCGTTCATGTTCTATTTCAACTTCGGCGGCTTTCAGGTCGTAGGCGCAAGCCCAGAAATTCTGGTGCGTGTCTTCGGCAATGAGGTCACAATCCGCCCTATCGCGGGTACCCGCCCGCGTGGCGCGACGCCCGAAGAAGACAAAGCCAACGAAATCGACCTGCTGGCCGACAAGAAAGAACTCGCCGAGCACCTCATGTTGCTGGACCTGGGCCGCAATGACACCGGGCGTGTTTCTAAGATTGGAACCGTGCGTCCTACCGAAGAGTTCATCATCGAGCGCTACAGCCACGTGATGCACATCGTATCAAACGTGGTCGGTGAACTGGCCGAAGACAAGGACGCATTGGACGCGTTCTTTGCCGGGATGCCTGCAGGCACGGTATCAGGCGCGCCCAAAGTGCGCGCGATGGAGATCATCGACGAGTTGGAGCCTGAAAAGCGCGGCATCTACGGTGGCGGTGTCGGGTATTTCAGCGCAGGCGGCGACATGGATATGTGCATCGCGCTGCGGACGGCCATTGTGAAAGACCACAAACTGTATATCCAAGCTGGAGGCGGCGTTGTCTATGACAGCGACCCAGAAGCGGAATACATGGAGACCGTCCATAAATCGAACGCCATTCGCGGCGCGGCTGCGGATGCGGCGCGGTTTACAGGCAGCGGAAACAGCTAGTGGGGTGGCGGATGGTCGCTGCCGTCACCCGTCCGTCAGCGATCCGGCAACGCCCTGCTGGACTTCTTTCATCATCACGGCAGAAATTGGGGCCATCGCCACGCGGCTGCCGCGATCCTCAAGCCCCCACAGCAACAGAGCCGAGATCGTCTCGGGACGCAGACGACCCAGCATCACCACGGCACCTTCCTGTCCGGCGCGGAAGGCTGCCTGATCCAGAAAACGCCGCATGATCTTGGGGTCCTGTTTGGCACCATCGAAATCGCGGAACACTACGCTGGATGGAATGCCGTTGCGCGCTGCAAGCTTTTGCGCAGTGTTTAGACCATTGTCCTGCGTCACCAGCCCGCGCCCGGTATCTCCAGCAATCGCCGCAACCTGATCAGCCAGCTTTCGGTTGCCCTGAATGCCGCTTCCGACACCTTCCAGAATGCCAACGGTTTGAGGCAATTGATCCAACCACACCGACAACGACACCTCAGCGTCCTGAGCACTGGCGGCTTCGTGCATGTCAACCAAGGCCAATACTTCAAATCCAGCCTCGCGATGACGGGCCATTTTTTCCGCTGCATTAGGGTCCGACGGGCTGACGGCAAAACTTAGCGGGTATGGGAAATCCTGCAACGCCTCGGCCCCAAAAGCCCCTTCATCATCGATCAGAATGATCGACATCAATGGCTTGGATTCTGGGTTTTCGAAGGTGGCAGCATGTGCTTCGATGGGCTTGGCCACCACTTCTGGAGTAATCACGGCTTGTTCGACGGGCGGGTCATCCCTCTCGGTTAGGGGCACGACACGCTTGCCGATCAACGAGCCGGAACCTGTGGCCCCCTCTCCGCCAATTTGCGGCAGGGTCAATACGCGCGGCTGACGTACAGGGCGGGTATCTTCTTCACCCTCAACCGCGATTGGATTTTCATCAGGCACGGGTTCCGCTTCCTGAGCCTCTGGAGCTGCCTCCGGCACATCCGCGTTCTCAGGCTGCAAGGCAGCGACCCGAGGGGCCTCCTTGGGCGTTTCTTCCGCCACCTGCGGTTCCGGGGCTTCCTCGGGCGCAGGCGCTGCTGGAGCATCCGCGAGCGCTGCCGGTTCGGCTTCCTGTTGTGGCGAGGTCGGTTCGGCAAGTGGATTTGGCGGTGCCGCGGGCGCTTCGGTTTGAACGGTCACGTCAGAAGATGAGATCGCTGCAGGTGCCTCGGCTACGGTCGGTGCTCCACCCGCCTCAGGACGGGCACCGGGCTCAAGCTCGATACCTGCCAGGCCATCCAGCGAATCTGATGATAGATCGGGGGTTTCAGGGCCGGATGGTGGCAACTCAACCAGATCGGCATCGGCATTGCTTTCTTCAACTTTCGCAGGCTCCAGGGGCTGCGGAGTATCAGCCACTTCGGGCGCGGTTGCCGTCACATCTGGTTTACGTGACAAAGGAGTTGTCAGCGAAAGAACCGCGCCCAGTGCCAATACCGAGACCGCCCCGGCGATCACTCCACCGTAAAATCCGCTCATCGAAATCTCGCCTCTCGCGTTGTTTCGTGCCTCATCCACCCAGACGCCATCTTCCGCGGCGCTCACCCGCACGGTGTCAAGTTGGGTATGTCCTCTTGACGCTGCCGCACAAGCCTGAGCATGTATGTCCCGACATTATACCGCGCTCAGGGACTGCATCGCCAGCCCGAAATGCCCATAGGAAGATAAGTGCCCAAATGCTGCTGCTGATCGACAACTATGACTCGTTTACCTACAACCTCGTTCATTATCTGGGTGAGCTCGGGGCCGAGATGGTCGTGCGCCGGAACGACGCGCTGGACGTACAGGAAGCAATGGCGATGAACCCGGCTGGTATTCTGCTCAGCCCCGGCCCATGTGACCCCGATCAGGCGGGTATCTGTCTGGCGCTGACCGAGGCGGCAGCCGAAACGCAAACACCGCTGATGGGTGTCTGTCTGGGGCATCAAACCATCGGTCAGGCATTTGGCGGCAAGGTTGTGCGCTGTCATGAGATCGTGCACGGGAAAATGGGCACGATGAAACACACCGGCAAAGGTGTATTCGCTGGCCTGCCCTCGCCCTTCGAGGCCACCCGGTATCATTCGCTTGTTGTAGAACGCGAAAGCCTGCCCGATTGCCTTGAGATCACGGCCGAGCTTGAGGATGGCACGATTATGGGTCTGCAGCACAAAGAACTGCCGATCCACGGCGTCCAGTTTCACCCGGAATCCATCGCGTCCGAGCATGGTCACGCCCTGCTTAAGAACTTCCTGAACGAAATGAAAGTCCCCGCATGAGCGACGCTCTGAAACCTCTGATCGGTGCTGCGGCCGATCGACCTTTGACCCGTGCCGAGGCTGAACAGGCCTTTGGCATCCTCTTTGATGGGGCCGCCACGCCCAGCCAGATCGGCGGGTTGCTGATGGCAATGCGCACGCGCGGCGAGACGGTCGAGGAATACGCCGCCGCCGCTGCCGTAATGCGCGCGAAATGCAATGCAGTGAAAGCTCCCGCTGGCGCGATGGACATCGTTGGCACGGGGGGCGACGGCAAAGGAACACTCAATATCTCGACAGCCACGGCTTTTGTGACGGCTGGCGCCGGTGTCACCGTTGCAAAACACGGTAATCGGAATCTGAGCTCGAAATCCGGCGCAGCAGATGCTCTTGGGCAGCTAGGTATCAACGTAATGGTCGGCCCGGAAGTCGTTGAAAAAGCGCTGAAAGAGGTCGGTATCGGCTTTATGATGGCCCCAATGCACCACCCGGCGATCGCTCATGTCATGCCTTCGCGGCAAGAACTGGGGACGCGCACGATTTTCAACATTCTGGGCCCCCTGACCAACCCCGCCGGAGTGAAGCGCCAACTGACCGGTGCGTTCAGCCGCGACCTGATCCGCCCGATGGCCGAAACTCTGGGTCTGCTTGGGGCTGAACATGCCTGGCTAGTCCACGGCTCAGACGGTACGGATGAGCTTACGATCACCGGGGTCAGCTGGGTCGCATCAGTTGAGGACGGCGTTGTCAAAGAGGTCGAGCTTCACCCCGAAGATGCAGGCCTTCCGGTGCATCCGTTCGAAGATATCATCGGCGGCACGCCCGAAGAGAACGCGGTCGCCTTCCGCGCCCTGCTGGATGGGGCACCTTCAGCCTACCGCGACGCGGTGTTGCTAAACTCGGCAGCGGCGCTGGTCGTTGCAGATGCGGCACGCGATCTGCGCGAGGGCGTTTCGATGGCCACAGAAAGCATTGATAGCGGCAAGGCCCGTGAAAAGATCACCGCGCTGGCGCGCATTACACAGGAAGCCGCATGACCGAGACCGTTCTGGACAAAATCAAAGCGTACAAGCTGGAAGAGATCGCTGCGGATAAGGCGCATAAGCCTCTGGAAACACTAGAATCTGAGGCACGGAACGCACCCGAGGTACGCGGTTTTGCCGAAGCCCTGCATTCGGCTATGCGCAAGGGGTACGGATTGATCGCCGAGGTCAAAAAGGCCAGCCCGTCCAAAGGTCTGATCCGCGCTGATTTCGATCCGCCCGCGCTTGCCAAAGCTTATGAAGAGGGCGGCGCGGCTTGCCTGTCGGTTCTGACGGACACGCCTAGCTTTCAGGGTGACAAGTCCTTTCTGACCGAAGCGCGCGCGGCCTGTTCGTTGCCAGCATTGCGGAAGGACTTCATGTACGACCCCTATCAGGTGGTCGAAGCGCGTGCATTGGGTGCGGATTGCATCCTGATCATCATGGCATCGGTCAGCGATGCACAGGCCGCCGAGCTTGAGCAAACCGCGTTTGACTGGGGCATGGATGTTCTGATCGAAGTCCATGACGCAGACGAGCTTGAGCGGGCATCGCAGCTGAAAAGCCCGCTGATCGGGATAAACAACCGCAATCTCAAGACCTTCGAGACGACTCTTGATACAACTCGTCATCTGTCAAAGCTGGTTCCAGCGGATCGCACGATCGTCTGCGAGAGCGGCCTGAGCACTCCGGCGGACCTCGCCGATATCGCCCGCTACGGTGCGCGCTGTTTCCTTATTGGTGAAAGCCTGATGCGTCAGGATGATGTAGCTTCGGCAACTCGAGCACTGCTCGCCAACCCGCTCATTCCCGGAGTGATGTGATGCCGCTGACCCATTTTGATGCCAAAGGTGAGGCCCATATGGTGGATGTGTCCGACAAGGCTGTCACTGACCGGGTTGCGGTTGCATCTGGATACATCAAGATGGCGAAGGAAACCTTTGATATCATTTCAGAAGGACGCGCTAAGAAAGGCGATGTTCTTGGTGTTGCCAGACTTGCGGGCATAATGGGCGCCAAGAAAACGCCTGACCTGATACCTCTGTGTCATCCGCTACCCGTGACCAAAGTCGCCATTGAACTGAGCTTAGACCCGAACCTTCCCGGCGTTCAGATTGAAGCAACTGTAAAAACTTCGGGCCAGACCGGCGTAGAGATGGAAGCGCTGACAGCAGTCTCGACAGCCGCACTGACGGTTTACGATATGGCGAAGGCCGTGGACAAATCGATGGAGATCGGCGGCATTCGTGTTCTACTGAAAGACGGCGGAAAATCAGGGCGTTACGAGGCATCATGATCTCGGTTGAAGAAGCGCGGGCTCTGCTGTTCGATCTGGTCTCACCGCTGCCCGCAGAAACGGTTGCCCTTGCCGAGGCTGCCGGTCGTATCCTGGCAGAAAACGTTGCAGCAACGCGTGATCAGCCGCCTTTTGCTGCGTCATCGATGGATGGGTACGCCGTCAGGGCGGCCGAAGTCGAACTGCATGCAATGTTCAAAGTGGTTGGCGAAGCAGCGGCCGGACGTCGCTTTGCTGGAAGCGTCGGACCCGGCCAAGCTGTGCGGATATTCACTGGTGCGCCTGTGCCGGATGGTGCAGATTTCGTCGTCATACAGGAAGATGTCGACCGACGCGGTGATCTGATCACCATAACCGACGCCCCCGGTGAAAAGGCCAATATCCGCCCTGCGGGGATCGATTTCAGCATCGGCACGCAGATCACGGCCCCACGCCAGCTCAGACCCGAAGATGTCGCATTAATGGCAGCGATGAACATCGCTTCGGTCCCTGTGACCCGCAAACCCGTGGTTGCATTAATCTCAACCGGTGACGAACTGGTGATGCCCGGAGAAACACCCGGCCCCGATCAGATCATCGCCTCAAATACCTTTGGTCTTAAGGCGTTACTGGAAAACGCTGGCGCACAAGTTCGTGTACTTCCTATCGCACAAGATACTTTAGCCTCACTAGAAACAGCTTTTGGCTTGGCACAGGGCGCTGACCTCGTGGTGACCATCGGAGGGGCGTCGGTTGGCGAGTACGACCTGGTTGCGGATGTCTCGGAAGGTCTTGGGTTGAAGCAATCGTTCTACAAGATTCGCATGCGACCGGGTAAACCTCTGATGGCCGGGCAGCTTGGGGGTGCTGCAATGGTCGGTCTACCCGGAAACCCGGTCAGTGCCATGGTGTGCGGTTACCTGTTCCTCATCCCAATGGTGCGCCGCATGTTGGGGATTGAACAGGCCCTACAGCCATTCCAACGCGCCCGCCTTTCTGCCCCGCTCGGAAAAAATGGCCCGCGTGAGCATTATATGCGGGCGGTGTTGGACAACGGCGGCATCCGCGCCTGTGATGATCAAGACAGCTCGCTGCTTAGTGTTTTGGCGCAAGCCAATGCACTATTGGTACGCCAACCCCACGATCCCGCGCGCGAGGCCGGGGATGAGGTCCTTTACCTGCCGATCTAGCAAATCCGTTGACACAAAACGTGAACATGCGTAGAACAAAAGAAAACGCATGAGCGACGAGGTATGAGCAATGCTGACCAAGAAGCAATTGGATTTGCTGGAATTCATCCACAAACGCGTGCAAGCGGACGGTGTTCCGCCCAGTTTTGATGAGATGAAGGCCGCGTTGGATCTACGGTCAAAATCCGGGATTCATCGACTGATCACCGCGCTTGAAGAACGTGGCTTTATCCGCCGCCTTGCCCATCGGGCTCGTGCCATCGAAATTGTCAAGCTGCCAGAAAGCCTTGGGGGAGAGCCCACGGCAGGTTTCAAACCGCGTGTGATTGAAGGCGATCGCCCTGAAGGTCCACGCCCCGCGAACTTTGAACCCGTCACAGTTGATGCGATGGAATTGCCTGTTATGGGCCGGATTGCTGCCGGTGTACCGATCGAAGCGATCAGCCATGTTTCGCACCGCGTTGCGGTACCGGGCTCGATGGTTTCGGGCCGTGGTGAACATTATGCGCTTGAGGTTCGTGGCGACTCGATGATCGACGCCGGTATCAACGATGGCGATGTCGTGGTGATCCGCGAAACAACGGCCGCTGACAACGGTGACATCGTGGTGGCATTGGTGGAAGATCAGGAAGCCACGCTGAAACGGTTTTTCCGCCGAGGTCAGGCCATTGCGCTGGAAGCGGCAAATCCGGCCTATGAGACCCGCGTGCTGCCAGAGGACAAGGTGAAAGTTCAGGGCCGCCTGGTAGGCTTGATCCGAAGCTACTGAGGCAGCTTGGGGGACCATAGGCGGCGGCCTGAGATACCAGAACTCGCGAACAAACGCCCCTTGGATAACGCAAGACTGCCTGTCTTCCGCAGAAATTCCGTATCGTAAACGCTGCATTCACCGGTCAAAGTCAACGACACCGGGGCGACAATGATCTGATCTTTCCTGCATTCCTGAAAGGCGCTCGCAGCCCGCTTGCCAGTCAAGTGGACAAGCTCTTTGTCTCCCAGAAGAAAACGTTGAATTCCCGCTGATGCCTCTGGCCATCGCAAAGCGGCCTTTGGTTGATCTGCCCCGTCCCCGTCATTTTCCAGCCACACCGACGCGACAAATCCGCTACCTTTCGGTTTGCTCAGCGCGCGCCCGTGTTCAGTCATCACTCCGACCAGCCCGCCGGTATCGGCGATCAGCACGTCTGGGCGGCTTCCCTGACCCCACAGCGCTATCGCTAATGCTGCCGGAGCGATGCCGAGCCACCGTGCGCGCCCTTGCCACAGCATTAGCCACAGAAGAGACAGAGCCAGAGCAGGCAATACGAAATAGTCTGGGCTTACTACGTACCCGCGCGCGCCCTCCAGTCCCGCGACCCAATTGGCAACGGTAAGGATCCATCTCAGCCCAAGACCCATTACGTGCAATGCAATCGCTTCAAGCCCAAAAGGTGCAAGAAGGGCGGCGACCACCGCACTTGGAACGACCAGCGTTCCCATGACGGGCACGGAGACGAGATTTGCCAACAACCCATAGTGCGAAATAGCGTTAAAATGCGCCGCCCCGATCGGAGCTGTCGCGATCCCCGCGATCGCCGAGGATGTCAACAAGGCCAGCACAGGCCGCAGCCACTTTGGGCCTGGCATTGGGCCATAGTCCCGCAATGCGCCGAACCCTGCGACCAAGGCGGTTGTAGCAGCAAAAGACATCTGAAATCCGGGGCTCAATAGAGTTTCCGGGCGCAAGGTAAGAACAATCAGCGCAGCCATGGCCACCGCCCGCAATGAAATCGCGCGCCGGTCCAGCAATACGGCCCCCAGCATAACGCAGACCATCACAAAGGCGCGCTCAGTCGCGACGTTCCCACCAGACAGAAGCAGGTAGATTGTCGACGCGAATAACGCACAGAGCGCGGCCACCTTGCGTACGGGCATGCGAAGCGCGAGGACAGGTACCATTGAGAACCCCATGCGGCACGCCACAAAAACGAAACCGGTCAACAAACCCATGTGAAGGCCCGAAATCGCCAGAAGATGAGCCAGGTTGGACGCGCGCAACGCCTCTAACGAGGCCTGCCCCATCCCGCTGCGATCACCGGTAGTTACGGCGGCGGCAAAGCCCCCGACTTCGCCCGGCAGGATCGTGCGCACCCGATCCGAGATCTCCATGCGCAAGGCCGTGATACGCACTCCGTCCAAACCATCTTGCGCCGCAGCCGACGTCAGGACCGGAACCCGAGTGTATCCAACAGCGCCGAGTTGCTGGAACCAGGCGTGGCGGCGAAAATCAAAACCTCCGGGTTCAACTGGCCCTTGCGGCGGCGAAAGATGTGCTGTGGTCATAATCCGCTGACCCGGGGACAGCGCAACTGACTCCCCGTGAATAGACAGCCGGATGCGCCGGGGTCTTTGATCAGCAGGAACGTCCCCGATCCGCACCTGATCCAATGTCACCCTCAGCGCATCCGACGCAGAGCGGTCCAGCGCTACGACCCTCCCCTCGACCGGGCCATAGTAACGCCATTGCAGGACCGGCTCCGCAACCATATGTGCCCGCGCCCCGGCCAGAGCGAACCCCATCGCGATCAGGGCTAAGCCAGTGGCCAACGGTGACCACGCGGCCCCCATCAAACGGGTGGAGGCAAGCGCCAGCAAGGCAAGCGCCAGAACGCCGACATAGAGCTCAACCTCGGGTTCGAACCTGAGGCTGAAATACCAGCCAATCCCGGCCGCCAGGCAGATCGGGGACCACGGAAACAAGTGTCCCCGCTGGGTCAGCAATGCGGTCTCGACCCGTGTCAGAACACGCATGGTTGCCCCCGTCCTTCGGGCTGGGTAGATAGTCGCCAAACTATGCCCGCTAAGGTTACCAAAAGGTTAATCCACACCATGTCCGATCAGGTCGTCACCCGTTTTGCCCCCTCTCCCACCGGATTTCTGCATATCGGTGGCGCCCGCACTGCGCTGTTCAACTGGCTTTATGCGCGGGGTCGCGGCGGCAAGTTCCTGTTGCGGATCGAGGATACCGATCGGGAACGTTCCACGCCGGAAGCAACAGCGGCCATACTGCAAGGCATGGACTGGCTAGGGCTTGATCATGACGGTGAGGTCGTCAGCCAATTCGAGGGTGCCCCTCGACATGCAGAGGTCGCGCATCAATTGCTGTCCGACGGCAAGGCATACAAGTGCTTTTCGACGCAGGAAGAAATCGCTGCATTCCGTGAACAGGCGCGGGCCGAGGGGCAGTCGACCCTGTTTCGCAGCCCGTGGCGCGAGGCTGACCCTGCCACACATCCCGACGCACCTTACGTGATCCGCATCAAGGCTCCGCATGACGGTGCCACTGTGATCCGCGATCAGGTGCAGGGCGATGTCACCATTCGCAACGATCAGTTGGATGACATGATCCTGCTGCGTTCGGATGGGACTCCGGTCTATATGCTGGCCGTTGTGGTTGACGATCATGATATGGGCGTGACTCATGTGATCCGGGGCGACGATCACCTCAACAACGCCGCCCGTCAGATGATGATCTACGAGGCGATGGGTTGGGATGTACCAGTCTGGGCGCATATCCCTTTGATCCATGGACCAGATGGGAAAAAGCTCAGCAAACGTCACGGTGCGTTGGGGGCGCAAGAATATCAGGCTATGGGATATCCGGCATCCGGAATGCGCAACTATCTGGCTCGGCTGGGCTGGAGCCATGGGGATGATGAGTTCTTTACCGATGCCCAAGCTAAAGAGTGGTTCGATCTGGATGGCATCGGCAAAAGCCCGGCGCGATTTGATGTGAAGAAGCTTGAAAACCTTTGTGGACAACATATTGCCGTCGGGGAAGATGCCGCGCTGCAGCATGAAATTCAGGGATATCTGAAGTCAGCTGGTTTGCCGCCGCTTTCCGAAACACAATCCAGTGATTTGATCCGTGCGATGTATTGCCTCAAGGACCGCGCACGCACGTTCCCGGAACTCATTGAAAAAGCTCATTTTGTGCTTACGTCGCGACCTATCCAGCCAGATGAAAAGGCCGCAAAGGCGCTGGCATCTGTATCCGACGGTATACTGAAAGAATTGACGCCGCAGCTGCAAAATGCTAGCTGGTCCCGGAACGAACTGGAGGAGACCCTGAATTCGTTCGCAGAGGCGAATGGGGTTAAGTTCGGCAAATTGGCTGGTCCGCTGCGGGCGGCACTAGCGGGCCGGGCAGTTACACCTTCGGTATTTGACATGATGCTTGTGCTTGGGCGCGATGAAACCCTGGCGCGGCTTTCTGATGCAGCGAACCCGGCCTGATTTCACATAAGGGTAACGCTGCTCCGTTAAGAACGGACTGCGCGACGGAACGCAGTCGTTGCCTGCTTTGTCGGACAGCGATCCGGCATGCGCACGAATGAAGAAGGGACAAACATGACCGAGAGCAAAAAATCAGCCAAACTGACTGTCCACGGCGAAAGCTATGATCTGCCGGTGTTTTCTCCGACCGCTGGGCCCGATGTGATCGATATTCGCAAGCTCTATGGTCAGGCTGGCGTCTTTACTTATGATCCAGGTTTCACGTCGACCGCAAGCTGTGACAGCACCATTACATTCATCGACGGTGACAAGGGCGAGTTGCTGCATCGCGGTTATCCGATCGAACAGATCGCCTCGAAGTCGCATTTCCTCGAACTCAGCTATCTACTGCTGTATGGCGAGCTGCCTTCGGCGAAGGATCTGGAGAACTTCGAGACCACAATCACCCGCCACACGATGCTGCACGAGCAGATGCAGTATTTCTATCGCGGCTTCCGCCGGGATGCGCATCCGATGGCCATCATGGTGGGTGTGGTTGGTGCCATGTCCGCGTTCTATCACGATTCGACCGACATCGCGGACCCGCGTCAGCGTGAAGTAGCTTCGCACCGTTTGATCGCAAAAATGCCGACCATCGCGGCCTGGGCCTACAAATACCATATCGGTCAGCCCTTCGTGTACCCGCGCAACGACCTGGACTATGCGTCAAACTTCCTGCGCATGTGTTTTGCCGTTCCTGCCGAAGATTACGAGGTGAACCCGATTCTGGCACGCGCCATGGATCGTATCTTCATGCTGCAGGCGGATCACGAACAGAACGCCTCGACTTCGACGGTGCGTCTGGCATCTTCTTCGGGTGCAAACCCGTTCGCCTGTATCGCGGCCGGTATCGCCTGTCTCTGGGGTCCGGCCCATGGTGGTGCGAACCAGGCTTGCCTTGAAATGCTGGAAGAGATCGGCAGCGTGGACCGCATCCCCGAGTTTATCGAGCGCGCCAAAGACAAAGATGACCCGTTCCGTCTGATGGGCTTTGGCCACCGCGTCTACAAGAACTTCGATCCACGCGCGAAAGTGATGAAGCAATCGGCAGACGAAGTACTTGACCTGCTGGGCGTGGAAAACAATCCCAAACTACAGGTCGCGAAGGCGCTGGAAAAACAGGCTCTGGAAGATCCGTATTTCATCGAAAAGAAACTGTTCCCGAATGTCGACTTCTATTCGGGCATCGTGATGGAAGCGATGGGTTTCCCAACGTCGATGTTCACGCCAATCTTCGCGTTGTCACGCACCGTTGGCTGGGTCAGCCAGTGGAAAGAAATGATTGCCGATCCACAGAATAAGATCGGACGCCCACGTCAGCTTTATCTGGGCGCGACCAACCGCGATTACGTGGACATCGAAAACCGCTGATTCACACACAATATCGATGTGAAGACCCCGGTTATCCGGGGTCTTTTTTCCTTGGCGTTACCAAAATGAGACCGTTCGAAACCAATCGTAAATGACTGTTTCGATGCATCTTTCCGCACTGCCTCAGTCCGCCTAATGTTGCCGCGTCCGGCGAATAGTGTTTGGTTCTCATGCGTTTAATCCTATTGTTCATTATGTTGCTAATTGCGCAATCGGCATCCGCTCAAAGCGTGCTGGAACGTGCTTTTGAGAAGCAGCAGCAGGAAAACGCCGCCGGGTCGCTGGCAATCTTAGGGCTAGCAGGCATCCCGGATGATTCTGCCAGCGCAATCTCGCTGCAATCAAATACAGACAATCGCGATTACGATTTCAAATCCGCCCAGCTGGGCGGCGGGTTTCGCCTTGCTGAGGGCGTGCCGATCTATCTTGAGGGGTATATAGGCTACGCGCGCTATGACCCCGTTCTGACCTTCAGCGGCACCGGAGACACCACGCGTATTCCGCTGAAATGGACCAGCCTCGCCCTGACCGGCGGTGTCGGCTATCAGTTCGACATCGGCGAGTATTGGAAAATGACCCCGATGGCCCATATCTCGGTCGGGCGTACGCAATCCGACGCATCTGTCGGTGCGCAAGCCATCGCCAACCGCCTGGGGCTTGATCGAGACTTTCTCGAAAGCGGCGGCATCTGGGCTGGTGGCGCAGGCGGATCGATGACGGTCTCGTACGAGAAAGCTCTGTCCAACGACCGGGAATTCGAGGCAAGCCTGCGCTATACCCATATCGAATACTGGCCTATCGGAGACAACGAGGACCTGTTGGTTGAATCAACTGCCGCAAATGCAGTTCTGTGGTCACGCTACCGCTTTCCAACTGGAAAACGCATGTTCGGTCGCCCGGTCCGCTGGGTGGGCGATCTGTCCCTGTCCTATCTGATCGGGGATCAGTCACTTGTATTGGGCACCGACTGGCTGGCCCGCGTAGGTGGTGGGATCGAGGTCGATCTGTCTGACACATGGGTGCCTTGGGTATCAACGACACGGTTTATGGTCCGCTACTACGGCAGCGATACCGTCAACGGCTTCTCGGCCGGTATTGGCATTAGTTTCTGAACCAAGGCTTCAAAACAAAGCCAGTTGATCACCGGGCTGGGGTGAAGGTGCAAACGCCGCACAGTTCAGAGGCGGCATGTCTGTCGACAGCCCGAGACGTTTGACTGTGGCCTTGAACCGTTGCGCAATCATCTCGGCATAGGTCCCCTCGCCCCGCATGCGGTGGCCCCACCGGGGGTCATATTCCCTACCCCCATGCATTTCGCGCAGCCGTGCCATCACCTTCTCAGCCCTGCCCGGCTGATGTTCGATCAACCACTCGCGCCAGAGCGCGGATACTTCACGCGGTAGCCGCAGCATGATCCAGCTTGCAGCATCGGCGCCAGCCTGCTTTCCGGCCTCCAACAGGTTTTCCAATTCATGATCGGTTAAACTGGGAATCACCGGAGACGTCATAACGCGCACAGGCACGCCAGCCTCGGTCAGGTTGCGGATCATTCCGAGCCTGCGCTGCGGCGAAGGTGCTCGTGGTTCCATCCGTCGGGAAAGATCGCGGTCCAATGTGGTCAGCGAGATGCCAACCCGGACAAGGCCATTGCGGGCCATCGGTGCCAGAATATCAAGATCACGCTCGATCAGAGCCCCCTTGGTCACAATACCGACCGGATGCTGAAAATCTCTCAGCACCTTTAGACAGCTTCTTGTTATCTTGCGGTTTTTTTCGATCGGTTGATAAGGATCGGTGTTGGTGCCCAGTGCAATCGTGGCCACCTTGTAAGAACGTGCCGAGAGTTCGCGACGCAATAGCTCAGCCGCATTGGGTCGCGCAACAAGGCGGGTTTCGAAATCCAAGCCCGGAGACAGCCCCAGATACGCATGCGTTGGCCGAGCAAAGCAATACACGCATCCATGCTCGCAGCCCCGATATGGGTTTATGGATCTGTCAAAAGGTAGGTCCGGCGACTTGTTATAGGTAATCAGATTGCGCGCCATTTCTTCCCGAACTTCGGTCCGCAAAGGGGGCAGTTCGTCTGGCAAATCCCAGCCATCTTCGGTCAACTCGGTTGTAAACCTCTCGAATCGACCTGCTTCGTTTGAGGTTGCTCCGCGCCCAGGGCTTTTGATGGCAGTAGTCATTTGTTCGCCTTTTGTTCCTATCACTAGATGTAATTAAAACCAGTTTCACTGGCAAGATTCATGTTTCGTTTCCCAAAAATCATCAGATGCTCGAAACAGGCGACGCATTAGACTGCAGGTGAATTTACCGTGGCTAATGAAACCAATGCAGGATGATCTTGCAAAATTCGATGTCGCTGAGTGCGAATATTCGGCCTATAGGTCGGTCTCAGAACGACCTAGGTCGCAATCGTCACAGTAGACCTGCGACGAAATGGCCAAAACGGTGAAAATGCCACCACGGGCCGCAGGCCCGCACAGCTCAGGGAAATACCCATGTCTGATGAAGAAGACATCGTCCTGTCCGAACTGAATGACGACGAACTCGTCGAACAGATGTTCGATGACCTTTATGACGGCCTGAAGGAAGAGATCGAAGAAGGTGTGAACATCCTGCTCGAGCGCGGATGGCAACCCTATGACATCCTAACCAAAGCGCTGGTTGGCGGCATGACAATTGTCGGCCATGACTTCCGCGACGGCATCCTGTTCGTGCCTGAGGTGCTGCTGGCGGCCAACGCCATGAAAGGCGGTATGGCGATCCTGAAGCCTCTGCTGGCTGAAACTGGTGCTCCGCGCGTTGGCAAGATGGTGATCGGCACCGTAAAGGGCGACATCCATGACATCGGCAAGAACCTTGTTGCGATGATGATGGAAGGCGCCGGGTTCGAAGTTGTCGATATCGGCATCAACAACCCAGTCGAGAACTACCTCGAAGCGCTGGAAAACGAACAGCCCGACATTCTGGGCATGTCCGCTCTGCTGACGACGACGATGCCTTATATGAAGGTCGTAATCGACACGTTGGTCGAACAAGGCCTGCGTGATGAGTACACCGTTCTGGTTGGCGGCGCTCCGCTGAACGAAGAGTTCGGCAAGGCGATCGGCGCTGACGGTTATTGCCGCGACGCAGCCGTGGCGGTGGAAATGGCCAAGGACTTCATGTCGCGCAAGCACAACCAACTGGCCGGCTAAGGCGCGAGATCATATCGTGAGACAGGCCGTCCTTTTTGGGGCGGCCTTTTTTGTCCGAACCTCGGGCACATATATAGCTAGAGACCAGCCAGAGAGATCAGATGACCGACTCACAGATCCCAGACGATGACAGCCTGACCCGTCAGGGCTATGTCGCAGCGCACAGCGCCGAGTCGATTCTTCTGATCGCATGCGGTGCACTGGCCCGCGAGATTCTGGACCTGAAAGAACGGAACGGCTGGGATCACATGGCCCTGACTTGCCTGCCCGCCATTTTGCATGTGCACCCGGAAAAGATCACACAGGCGGTCGAGGATGCGGTTGCCAAGCATCGAGACTCATACGACCGCATCTACGTTGTCTATGCTGATTGCGGAACCGGTGGGTTGCTACAAGCAGCGTGCGAGCGACTGGGGGTCGAGATGATCCAAGGGCCCCATTGCTATTCCTTCTTCGAGGGCAATCTTGCCTTTGCAGCGCATGGCGACGATGAAACCACCGCTTTTTATCTGACAGATTTCCTTGCGCGGCAGTTTGATGCGTTTGTCTGGAAACCGCTGGGTCTGGACCGTCATCCTGAATTGCGAGAGATGTATTTCGGAAATTACACCAAGCTCGTTTATCAGGCGCAAACCGATGATCCCGACTTGACTCGTCGCGCGCAGGAGTGCGCTGATCGGATGGGGCTGGAGTTCGAGCGTCGGCAAACCGGCTATGGCGATTTGGAAACCACGCTTGCTGACTGGGCAGCGCGCAAATCCACCTAAAAGTCAGGCGCTGGCCAATGCCACTTCGCGAATACGTTCTATCATAGCGCGTAACCCGTTTGAACGTTGGGCAGACAAATGATCCTGCAACCCCAGTCGCGCGAGTTCTCCACCGGCATCAACACTGGGCACCTCGGCCACCGGCAAGCCGTTATACAGGCTACGCAGAACCGCAATCAAGCCCCGAACAATCAGGGCATCGCTGTCACCGTCAAAGCGGAATTGACCGCCCTCAATGGTTGGATGCAGCCAGACCTGACTGGCGCAACCATTCACCTTGGTCGCAGGGACTTTGAATGCATCATCCAGAGGCTCCATCGCTTTGCCCTGCTCGATCACATGGCGATAGCGGTCTTCCCAGTCCTCCAGGAACTCGAAATCCTCGACTATCTCTTCGAAGGCTGGCGTTGCCATATCGGGTCCGTCCTTGCGTTACGCATTCACAATTGTGAACTATGCTCAGCGCTACCGACTGTCCAGTCCCCAGCGTGGCTTTTCAAACGATCGAATTTGCGTTAACCCGATGCAGGTAAAGTTGCACAAAGTACTGGGTCCATGCACAAAACTCTGCCTGTTCTGATGATCTTCACAATGGCTCTGTCCGCTTGTAGCAACTGGAGCAACTCAAGCGCGAATCCATCGAACTGGTTTGGCAGCAGCACACCCAGCCCATCCGAAGTATCAGCCGATGACGCCAATGCATTGGTTCCCGAAAATGCCGACAAAAAAGGCCTGTTCGAGCGTCCGGACGCCGAGGATAACAGCGTTCCAATCGCCGTGATCAACGAATTGCGGATCGACCCAACCTCGACGGGCGCAATCATCTATGCGGCTGGCACAGCCATTCGACAGGGTGCGTTCAACGCACAGCTCGCGCGCGTAAGATCCGAAGAACTCAGCAAAAATGGCGTTATGGAGTTCACCTTCCGCGTGGATTACCCGGACTACGCCACTGCGCAGGGCACCGAACGGTCGCGGATGGTTTCAGAGGCCGTCAATGTAAGCCGAAAAGAACTGGAAGGTATTCGTTTAGTTCGGGTCAAAGGCCAGCAGAACGCGTTGGAATCTCGTCGCCGTTAGAGCGAGACAACCTGTACAGCCTGTCCCTTGGCTGCCAAAGCAATCTTGCCTTCGCAAAGCTTCAGCGCGTCCTCGCCAAAAACCTCGAACCGCCAACCGGACATGGCGGGAACTTCTCGTTCGCCTGCAGCGATCTGATCCAATTCCGCGCTGGAGGCGATCAATTTTGCGGCAACGCCTGCGCTTTCGGTCTTTGATTTCAAAAGAACGCGCAGCAAATCTGCAAGCGCCGGGTTGACCTTCAGCTTGTCGCGGCTGTTGTCAATCTTCGGCAACCGGTCATGCGGGCAACCTACGCCCCGTTTTACCGCCTCCAGAATGCCTTCTGCGATCGCCCCCTTGCGCGCTTCGCGCAGCAACAAGCGCGACCCGCCCAGATCAGAGGGCGTCTTGGGCTTGGTCGAGGCCATCTCGATCAACGCATCGTCTTTGAACACACGGCTTCGTGGCACATTGTTCTCTTGCGCATAGGCTTCACGGAACTGCGCCAGCTCTCGAACCACGGCCAGAAACTTGGCAGAGTTGGTCCGCGTTTTGACCCGCCGCCACGCCTCTTCCGGGCGAATGTCATATGTCTCGGGTCGGGTCAGTATGCGAAGCTCTTCTGCGACCCAGTGATCCCGGCGCGACTTCTTAAGTTCTGCAGCCAGATGCTCATAGATTTTCCGAAGATGGGTTACATCTGCCAGTGCGTATGTTTTCTGCGCATCCGTCAGAGGGCGCCGTGACCAGTCGGTGAAGCGAGAAGTTTTATCGACCCCTTCCTTGCAGATCTTCCGGACCAGAGTTTCATAGCCAACCTGTTCACCAAAACCGCAGACCATCGCAGCGACCTGAGTATCAAACAACGGAGTCGGAAAGACACCCGCGTCGACCCAAAAAATTTCAAGATCCTGCCGCGCCGCGTGGAAAACCTTGACCACGCTTTCGTCGCTGAACAGCTGGTACAAAGGCTCCAGCGACATGCCGTCAGCCAATGGATCAACCAGAACGGCGCTGTCTTCATCTTCCGATGGCACCGCAAGCTGCACCAGACAGAGTTTCGAATAATAGGTCCGTTCGCGCAGAAATTCGGTATCTACAGTGACATAAGGATATTGTGCAGCAGCCGAGCAGAATGCGGCCAGCTCTTGCGTCGTCGTCAGGGTTTTCATGCGCGGTGCTGTTCTTGCTTTTGGTTATTGTGACTGCCCGTGCCGTCCTCGTCCCGAGCGATATGCGACCATAAGACGAATAACCTTTGCGTGTAAATCACCCCGCCGCGTTAGGGCAGAAGAACTGGGTCTTTGTTGCCCATACAATAACGGCGAAGCACGGCAGGGTAGAGTTTGTGCTCCCAGGTCAACACGCGGGCGGCGAGCTCCTCAGGCGTGTCCCCTACCCGTACACCCACGCGCGCCTGACCCAGAATCGGTCCGTCATCCAACGCGGCAGTAACTTCGTGAACGGTGCAGCCATGTTCGGCGTCGCCTGCTTCAATTGCGCGTGCATGGGTGTTCAAACCCATGTACTTAGGCAAAAGCGATGGGTGGATGTTCAGCATCCGGCCCTGGAAACGCGATACAAATTCACCCGTCAATACACGCATGAAACCGGCCAGACAGACAACATCCGGCTGGGCTGCCATAAGCGGCTTAAGCAGTTCTGCTTCAAACGCAGCGCGATCTTTGCCAAAGGGCTTGTGGTCGACGGCTGCGGTCGGAATTCCGCGCTGTGCAGCTTTCTTCAGCCCTCCGGCATTTGCGTCGTTCGACAATACCAGACATGGTCGGCCTGGATGATCGCCATTCATGCTGTCGACCAGCGACAGCATGTTCGATCCGCCCCCGGAGATCAGGATCGCGACGCGCTTGTGGCTCACAGCAGTTTGCCTGAATAGGCAACACCCGGCGCTGCGGTGACCGTTCCGATGCGCGCAACGGATTCGCCTGCCTCTGCAAGCAGTGTTGTAAGATCATCTGCCTGATCTGCAGCGCAGACAACAATCATGCCGATGCCGCAGTTGAAGGTCTTCAACATCTCGGACTCGGCGATGCCACCGGTCTCGGCCATCCATTTGAACACAGGCGGCAAGTCCCAAGCACTCAAATCAATCTCGGCCCCGAGCCCTTCGGGCAATACGCGCGGCAGATTTTCGGTGAGGCCGCCGCCGGTTATATGGGCAAGCGCGCGAACGCCGCCAGCCCGGATCGCCTGCAGCGCTGGTTTCACATACAGCCGCGTGGGGGTCAGCAGAGCCTCACCCAATGTTCCGCCACCGAAAGGCGACTCTTCCTCCCAGCCCAGCCCGGACATTTCAACCAGTTTGCGCACCAGCGAATAGCCGTTGGAATGCACCCCGTTCGAAGCCAGCCCCAGCAGGACATCACCCTGTTCAACGCCCTCGGGCAATGCGGCCCCGCGTTCCATGGCACCAACCGAGAAACCGGCCAGATCGAAATCGCCGTCAGGGTACATACCCGGCATCTCGGCGGTTTCACCACCAATCAGGGCGCAGCCAGATTGGACACACCCCTCGGCAATTCCTTCGATAATCCGCGCGGCAGTATCGGTGTCCAGCTTACCGGTGGCAAAATAATCCAGGAAAAACAGCGGCTCAGCACCTTGGCAGATCAGATCGTTGACGCACATCGCCACCAGATCGATTCCCACGCCATCGACAACGCCGGTATCAATTGCGATCCGCAGCTTGGTGCCCACACCATCGGTTGCGCCCACCAGAACCGGGTCTTGATAGCCAGCCGCTTTCAGGTCGAACAGAGCGCCAAATCCGCCTAGCCCGCTCATCACGCCCGAACGGTTGGTGCGCTTGGCCGCAGGCTTGATCCGATCGACCAGAGCGTTGCCTGCATCGATATCTACACCTGCGTCGGCATAGGTGATTCCGTTCTTGCCCGCTGTCATGGCCAATCCCTCATGAGTGCTTTGCGCGCGGGTTATTCGATTGTGGGCCATGTTGCAACGGTCAGGCTTGACGCGGGCTGCCATCGTGATACCCAAGGCGGCACGGTGGGCCTGTAGCTCAATTGGTTAGAGCAGAGCGCTCATAACGCTTTGGTTGGGGGTTCGAGTCCCTCCGGGCCTACCAATTCACCGTCCAATCACGATATCCGCGCATAATCCGCCCAGCCTTTCGCTGCTGCCCAGTCGCAGAATACCACCATGTACGCGGGCGATATCGGCAACAATCGCAAGTCCCAAACCCACGCCGGTGCCCTGATTCTGGTTTCGCGCCGGATCAAGTCGCGTGAAGGGTTTGACGGCCTCGGTGCGTTGTTCGATCGGGATACCGGGGCCGTCATCTTCAACCCGAATGCGTAGTGACTTTGGCGTCATCGAAAGGCTGACCTCGGCGCGTGAACCATAGCGATTCGCGTTTCCAATCAGATTCTCTACTGCCCTGCGCATGGCCGATGGGCGCAGCATTGCCGTTCCACGCCCCTCGACCGAGATTAGTTCAACGTGCTGGCCCGCGCGCTGTGCATCGTCAACGATTTGGCTCAGCCAGTTTTCGGGTTCAATCTCTTCGGGTGCGCTCTCTGCAGCGCCACGCGAGAAGTCCAAGAATGCATCCAGCAGCGATTGCATCTCGTCCACGTCTTGCAACAACGGTGCGGCCTCGTCCTCGGGCAACATAGCTAATCCAAGTTTCAGACGCGTCAGAGGTGTGCGCAGATCGTGGCTGACCCCCGACAACATGAGCGTGCGCTGCTCAATCTGCCGCTCGATTCGGGCGCGCATGTCAACGAAGGCATTGCCCGCAGCGCGTACCTCAATTGCACCACCGGGTGAATAAGGCACGACCCGCCCGCGACCAAAGGCCTGCGCCGCGTCCGCAAGGCGCGTGATCGGGCGCAACTGATTGCGCATGTAGAGAAACGAGATCGTTGTCATCAGAGCCGCAAAGAACACCATCGTCACAATCAGCTGATGCGGTGCAGTCGGCGACAGGCGTCGGCGATCAAACTCTAGCTCAAGCATGCCCAGATTGGTTGCCAGAAAAAGACTCACTTCCTGTCCATTTGGCAGAGCCACATACTGGGTTTCAGGCAACAAGCTGCGCATTTCCGCATCCACCTGCGGGGCAATGAAATCGTACCATCGACGCGGACTGTTTTTCGGCTCTTCATTCGGCGGCAGAAAGCGGGCGGTCATGTTCAAGACCGACAAGTCCTGCCGCGCAGCTGCCAATGCCTGCTGCTGGGTTTCCGCACCCTCCATCACGTCCAGCACCAGTGTCACCTCGCGCGCCGCCGTGCGGGTCATCTGGGCGGTCACTTCTTCAAGATGTTTTTGCAAAAAGGCAATCGCCACCACCAAAAGCACGACAATGACCGGCAGTACCAGAATGAGTGCGGCACGCGCATATAGGCTACGCGGCATATAGGGTTTGAGCCATTGGGTCGACATGCGCTAAACCTAGCGGGCTGCCCGGGCAAGAGGAAGAGGTCAGAATGCAAGCCCCCGACGATTTCAACCCTCTCCCTGGACAGGTTGCCGTGCTCACCCCGGGACTTAGGCGCATTCTTGCGCCCAATCCCTCGCCAATGACTTATCGTGGTACGAATACCTACCTTCTGGGCGATGAGGACATTGCTGTCATCGACCCTGGGCCATTGAGTGATACCCATATGCAAGCCATAGTTGATGCGCTGGAACCCGGGCAGCGGATCAGCCACATATTTGTTACGCATACCCATCTGGATCACTCGCCTTTGGCCGCCCCGCTCGCATCCCGCACCGGCGCTCCGGTTCTGGCTTTTGGTGGTCCGCAAGCTGGACGCAGCGAAGTCATGACCGAGTTGGCCCAGAACGGGCTTGCCGGAGGTGGTGAGGGAATCGATGCCGATTTCCGCCCTGATATCGAGCTTGAAGACGGTGAACGCGTCGCGGCAGAAGGCTGGCAACTCGAAGTGATCCACACACCCGGCCATCTGGGCAACCATATCGCGTTGGCCTGGGGGGATGTCTGCTTTACGGCTGATCACGTCATGGGCTGGGCCAGCTCTCTGGTCTCGCCCCCGGACGGAGACCTGACGGATTTCATGGCAGCCTGTCGCCGCCTGCGTGCGCGCGAGTGGTCGGTTTTTCATCCGGGCCATGGTGCCCCTATCACGAATCCTGCCAAGCGCCTGGATTGGCTGATAGACCACCGATTGCAGCGGGAATCACAGATACTCGACGCCCTGGAAAATGGCCCAGAAACGGCCCAACAGCTTGCCCAGCGAATCTATATCGAAACCCCCGCCGCGCTGCTTCCCGCGGCCGAGCGTAATGTCTTCGCCCATCTGGTTGATCTGACCGGCAGATCCCGTGTAGCGCCCTTGGGGGATCTGTCAGTTGCGTCTCGTTTCAAGCGCATCGCGTGAATCGGAAAAAATTGACGGCCCGTGCGCTTCCCCTCTGGACGCCGAAAATACGGGTTGTTATACGCCCCTCAGTTCCGGCGTAGCTCAGCGGTAGAGCAGTTGACTGTTAATCAATTGGTCGTAGGTTCGATCCCTACCGCCGGAGCCAAATCACACCAAATTCTTCATAATTAGCTACGTGAGCCACGGCGAAGTTTTTTCGCAGAAAAAACTCCACTACCCCACTGGACGCCGCAATTTGAGGTTGCTATACGGCGCGGACCGTTCCGGCGTAGCTCAGCGGTAGAGCAGTTGACTGTTAATCAATTGGTCGTAGGTTCGATCCCTACCGCCGGAGCCATTCTTCCCAGACTGGCACTTATCCCATCAGCGCATCACTGAAATCCGAGCGCAACGTGCGTTTCAGGACCTTTCCGGTCGCGTTAAGGGGCAAGGCATCAACGAACACGACCTTGTCGGGTACCTGCCATTTTGCGATTTTGCCGTCGAAGAATGCCAACAAATCCTGCTCGGTCGGTTCTTCGCCCTCGGCCTTCACTGCTACCAAAAGCGGGCGTTCGTCCCATTTCGGATGCGGCACGCCCACAACGGCAGCCGTCGCTAGTTGAGGGTGTGCGACCGCGATATTCTCCAACTCGACAGAGCTGATCCATTCACCCCCCGATTTGATGATGTCCTTCGATCGGTCGCGGATGGTCATGTACCCATCCGGGTCCAGTGTGGCAACGTCGCCAGTCGCGAACCAGCCATCCTGCAACAAGGCCTCATCCTGCATGTGGAAGTAGCTGTCCAGCACCCAATGGCCGCGCACCATCAGATCGCCCTGCGTTTCACCGTCATGGGGAAGATCTCTGCCATCATCATCGACGATTTTTAGTTCAACCCCAAAGGGCGGGCGGCCTTGGTTTTCGCGCAGCTTGTGCTGTGCCTCCATGGGCATGTCCAGATGTTTGGCCATCGGATAGTTCGTCGTGCCCAGCGGGCTCATTTCGCTCATGCCCCAGGCGTGGACGGTATCGACGCCATAAGTTTCGCGGAACGTTTCAATCATTGAGGGCGGGCATGCCGCACCACCGATTACAGTACGATTGAGGCTTTTCAACTTGGTCCCGCATGTCGCGGCATGGGCCAGCAGACCTTGCCAAATGGTCGGTACGCCCATCGCCAGCGTGACGCCATATGTGTCGATCAGATTGACCAATGCCTCGCCATGCAATCCCGGCCCCGGCATCACCATTCGCGAACCAGACATAGCGCTGGCATAGGGCGAGCCCCAAGCGTTGACGTGGAACATTGGCACCACCGGCATCACCACATCCATGGCGGAATAGCCGATTACGTCGCGCGTGTTCGACGCGAAGCTATGCAGAACTGTAGAGCGGTGGGAATAGAGAACGCCTTTGGGGTTCCCAGTGGTACCCGAAGTATAACAGAGGCTGGAGGCAGTGTTTTCATCAAAGCTGGGCCACGCGTAGTCTGTATCACCGGTTTCAATCATCTCGTCATAAAAAACCAACCCCGGCACCTGAGACAGCGCAGCCTCGTCCCGCGCACCCATCAGCACATAGTACTGCACCTCAGTCAGATGCTCTTGCAGCGCGGCGACCAAAGGCAGGAAGGTCGCATCGAAAAACAGGACCCGGTCCTGCGCGTGGTTGATTATATAGGTTAGTTGTTCGGGAAACAGACGCGGGTTTATCGTGTGGCAGACAAAGCCCGCGCCGGACACTGCATAGTAGATCTCAAGGTGGCGGCGGTTATTCCAGGCCAGCGTGCCCACGCGATCCTGCGGTTGCAGCCCCAGCTTTTCCAAAGCCGAAGCCATCCGTCGGGCGTTCTGCGCGATCCCGGACCAATTTGTCTCGGTCACGGTTCCGTCGGTCTCGACCGAGATGATCTCGGTCTGCCCGTGATAACGTTCAGCATGTTCAATCAGCGACGAAATCAGCAAAGGCTGCGTCATCATCTGTCCCAGCATGGACATTCCTCCCATCGTCAGCGCTTGGCCGCGCCGTTATGTCTTGGCAACAACCCTGCCAAGAATTCAATTGTCTGACAATAAGAGAGTGCGGCAGGGTGCCGCGTCAACCGCGATGTCGCAAGGCGTATCCAACCAGCGCCGAGGTCGAGCCATCTTTGCCTTCGGCGCTAACCTCACCGTCCACGATCGGCCCAAGTGACGTTGCCAATTCCTTGCCCAGCTCAACACCCCACTGATCGAACGAGTTGATTCCAAGCAGCACGCCTTCGACAAACACACGGTGTTCATAAAGCGCAATGATTTGACCCAACACAAACGGGGTAAGCTGCGGATAGATCAGCGTGGTTGACGGGCGGTCGCCCGAAAACACACGATGGCGTGCCTGACGCTCCAACTCGTCGCCTGTAAGGCCCTTTTCGGCCATGCGTGCGCGTGCAACATCCAGCGACCGACCCCGCATTAGCGCTTCGGACTGGGCCAAGCAATTGGCCAATAGAAGGCGATGATGATGGGCCAGTTCCGGCTCATGCCCGTTTGCCGCCACCATAAATTCGCAGGGGATCACATCGGTGCCCTGATGGATCAACTGATAAAATGCATGCTGCCCATTTGTGCCGGGTTCGCCCCAGACAACCGGACCTGAAGGCATGGTCAGCGCGCTGCCATCCATCGCGACAGATTTACCGTTCGATTCCATCTCAAGCTGTTGGAAATAGGCAGGCAGGCGCAGCAGACGCTGATCATATGGCAGAACTGCGCGGCTGGCATGCCCAAGCACCTGACGATGCCAGACCCCCACAAGCGCCAGCACAACTGGCAGATTTTCTGCCCATTCGGCGGATTGAAAGTGCAGATCCATCGCCTGACCACCCCGTAGAAACGCGTCAAACGCGTTCGAGCCAACGGCGATCATTACCGGCAGTCCGACCGGCCCCCAGACCGAGTACCGCCCGCCGACCCAATCCGCGAAGCCAAACACCCGCGCCTCGGGAATCCCGAAGGCCTGAGTCTTGTCAACAGCGCTGGAGACCGCTGCGAATTGCCGCGCCGGATCACCACCACCATCGACCATCCAAGCCCGCGCCGTGCGTGCATTGGTCATCGTCTCGATGGTCGTAAAGGTCTTCGACGCGACAATCACCAGAGTCCGTGTCGGATCAAGCGGGCGCAGCGTATCCGCAATATGCGCACCATCCACGTTTGAGACATAATGCAGCCTTGGCCCGTCGTGATAAGGTGCCAAGGCATGCGTCGCCATCACCGGCCCAAGGTCCGAGCCACCGATGCCAATGTTGACCACATCCGTAAAGCTGCCCCCTGCCCCTTTGATCGCCCCGCCACGCACTTCTTCGGCAAAGACGCGCATTCGCTGTAAAGTGCCCAGTACGTCCGGCATTACATCCTGACCATCGACCTCGACCGGGCCTCCGTCGAGATTGCGTAGCGCGGTATGCAATACAGCCCGGCCTTCGGTTTCGTTGATCTTTTCACCGGAGAACATCGCGGCCCGACGCTCTGCCAATTCGACTTGATCGCAAAGCTGGATCAGTGCCGCGCGGATATCTTCGTCGATTTGTGTCTTCGAATAGTCAAACAGCAGATCTCCGGTCGAAGCCGAGAAACCCTGCGCCCGGTTTGGATCGGCGTCAAACAGATCGAGTATCCGACGGCCCGTCTGTGTGGCTGCGAGTGAGTTCAATTGATCCAGCTGCATCGTGATTACTCCGCCCAATGTACGGTCATGCCGCTGAGCACGGCCGCGATCGGAGCTTCCTCGGGTGGCAATGACATGGCACGATCCAGGGCATTCCGTTTAGTTTCTCCGAATATGACGAGATGCTTGGACAAAGCGCCGTCCAGAACCGGACCCGTCAGCGTGATACGCGCTTCGGGCTGCACGTCGGTCCGCGCTACCGCCAGTGTCGGGGCGTTGTTGTTCAGAGCAGCAGACAAGCCCTGCATCCCCGGAAAGAGCGAGGCGGTGTGCATGTCCTCACCCATACCTAGCACCAGAACCGATAGCGGCAGATGCGGGTTAATCAGGCTTTCGATCTCGGGCAAAACCGCCTCAGGCTCATGTTCCGCAACATAGAGCGGCATGTATTGTGCAATGGATGCGCGACTGGTCAGCAACCGTTCCCGGATCAACCTCTCGTTCGAACGCTCGTGATCACCCGGCACGCATCTTTCATCGGTCGGCAGTATGTGCACACGATCCCATTCCAGATCAGCAGCGCACAATCCATCAAAGATCGGCCCCGGTGTGGTTCCGCCCGGAACAGCCAACGAGACAGTATCATGATGTAGCAATGCGGCCTCAAGATCTCCGGCCAATGCATTCGCGACATCAATCGCCAGCATGTCGCGATCGGCATATTCTTTGATATTCATGGATTTATTCCTTGCCAGCGGCGGTGGTCTCGTTTCATCAGCAACTCGGCGTCGCCCGGGCCGGTGCTGCCGTTTTCATAGGGTTTGGGAACATCACCGCGCGCCTCCCAGCCCGCGATGATCGGATCGGTCCAGGCCCATGCGGCTTCTACTTCATCGCCGCGCATGAACAGGGTTTGGTTGCCGCGAATGACATCCATCACCAGCCGCTCATAAGCGTCGGGTGGGTCCTGGTTTTCAGGCCCAAGCGCTTCGGCAAAGCTCATGTCCAGCGGAACGTCAACCAGACGCATGCCTCCCTGCCCCGGCTCTTTGATTGTCACTTTCAAAGTGATGCCTTCATTGGGCTGCAACCGGATCGACAGGGCATTCGCATGACGCCCGGCCTCTTCGCCAAAAATCGAATGCGGAGCATCCTTGAACATCACATTGATGACCGAGGACCGCGCCACCAGCTCTTTGCCCGTGCGCAGATAGAACGGTGTGCCCGCCCAACGCCAATTGCTGATATGTGCGCGCAATGCGATGTAGCTTTCCGTCGTCGTCCTTTGATTGCCGACAACTTCACGATACCCCCGGCCATCGGCACCGCCTGCAAACTGACCTCGTACGATATGGTGCGGCTCAACCGAATCCAACGCGCGTATGACCTTGAGTTTCTCATCGCGCACCGCGTCCGGGTCAAATTTTGCGGGTGGTTCCATCGCGATCAGACACAAAAGCTGCATCAGATGGTTCTGCATCATGTCGCGCATGGCGCCGGCGCGCTCGTAATATTCTTCACGACCGTCAATGCCGACGGTCTCGGCCACAGTGATCTGAATGTGATCGACATACTGGCTGTTCCAAAGCGGTTCGAACAGCATGTTGCCGAACCGAACGGCCATCAGATTCTGAACGGTTTCCTTACCCAGATAATGATCGATCCGATAGATTTGCCCTTCGTCAAAATGCGCCGCCAGTGTCGCATTCAACGCGCGTGCACTTTCCAGATCGTGCCCAAAAGGCTTTTCGACGACGATACGGGTTTGCGGGTTGGCCAGATTGTGCGCCCTGATTTGTTCGGCCAGCGGGCCAAACAAACGGGGGCCTACCGAGAAATAGAAGGCCCTGATACGATCCGCATTCAGCATTTCGGCCAACTGGGCCCAACCATCTTCGGACAATGCGTCAAGCGGAACATACTCCACGCGCTGCAGAAAACCGTTCACAGCCTCCTGATCTTTTGCCCGTTTCGGTGCGTGCTGGCGCAACGATTCGGCCACCATTTCGCGAAAGCCGTCAACGGTCAGAGCGCCCCGCGCTGCGCCGATGATCCGGGTGGCCTCGGGCCACTGCCCGGCGCAGTAACGCCGAAACAGGGCCGGAACGATCTTGCGCTGTGCCAGATCGCCGGTTCCGCCGAATATGACCAGATCAAATGGGTCAACAGGTATGACACGAGAAACCATGGCTTTTCCTTACCTTGCCGCTTGGGGCATGTCCAATGTTAGCGCAACCAATCAGCAACTTTCTTCCCACATCAAAACTCTGTCAGCGAGGGGTAGATACTCTTAACTAAACCGGCGCAAACGGTTAAATCGGTTTGGCACAAGCACAGAACCGGATGCCGGAATGAAAGACAACGCCCTACAGGCTGCGAATATCGGGAAGTTTCAGAACAGTTTAGTGACCGCAGACGGGCAAACGCGCGCGTCCGTCGCGCTGACTCATCCCGAAACCCTTTGGTTCAACACTGGAACGCTGTGCAACATCGAGTGCGTAAACTGCTATATCGCCAGCAGCCCAACCAACGATGCTCTGGTTTACATCACCGCCGACGAAGTCCGCGACTATCTGGATCAGATCGAACAGCGCCAATGGCCGATCCGCGAGATAGGCTTTACAGGTGGCGAGCCCTTCATGAACCCCGAGATGATCGAGATGACGCGCGTCGCGCTAGAGCGCGGGTACGAAGTTTTGATCCTGACCAATGCAATGCGGCCGATGATGCGCCGCAAAATGCGCGAGGGTTTGCTGGAATTACAGCGCGACTACGCAGAAAAACTGACGCTGCGTGTCTCCGTCGACCACTACCGCCACGATCTGCATGACGAAGAACGCGGCAAAGGCAGTTTTGCCAAAACTCTGACGGGGATGGAGTGGTTGCGGGATAACGGCTTTAGGATGGCAATTGCCGGGCGCTCAGTCTGGGGGGATAGCGACGCTGAAAGCCGCGCGGGGTATGCAGCATTCTTTGCCAAGCACGGCTTTGACATCGATGCGCAAAATCCGGGCCAAACAGTTTTGTTTCCCGAGATGGACGAAACAGTTGAAGTTCCTGAAATCACAACCGCTTGCTGGGGCATCTTGGACAAAGCCCCTGATGCGGTGATGTGCGCCAGCTCGCGTATGGTCGTCAAACGCAAAGGCGCCGAGCGTCCGGCGGTGCTGGCCTGTACGCTGCTGCCTTATTCGCCGGAGTTTGAATTGGGCGAAACCCTTGAAGAGGCCGAGGCCGACGTGCATTTGAACCACCCGCATTGCGCCAAATTCTGTGTATTGGGCGGCGCGAGCTGTTCGGCCTGAGGGCTAATTTACCCGAAACTCACCCACCATGTTGCGCCATTCCCCCGGCGCGATCATTTTACGGTGCGTGAACCTGACCGAGTGCAGCGGACCTTCAATCTCTTTCTGCCAGAATTCTACGAATTCGAACAGCTTCGGATGGTCCGGAGCAAGGTCGTAATCCTGCCAAATAAACGTGTTCAGTACGTGAATATAGTCGGGCATGTGGTAGAAAAATTCCGCCGTGGTAAGCCCGTACCCCTTAAGCATGAGTTCAGTTTCACTTTGCGCCATGCAGACCTCCAATCTTGTTACAAGGTCTACTCAGAGTAACACGGAACTGTCCTAATACTTAGATAACAATATGTTACTCAGGTGTTACCGACCTAATTTGGCCGGGGAACGGTTGCTTGCTTGCACCTTATATGCCGGGTCTGATAAAGTGTATCCACAAGATATAGATCAAGAACAAGACACGGGCAGCCTACGTGAGCGATACGCCAGAAATCCCTGAAAACATGGACGAAACCCCGCCCGAGCGCCCCGTTTATGACGGCCCGACGGTATCCATCGAATCCGAAATGCGCACGTCCTATCTGGACTATGCGATGTCGGTCATTGTCAGCCGTGCGATCCCCGATCTGCGCGATGGGCTGAAACCGGTGCATCGGCGTATTCTCTACGCGATGCATGAGACCGGGAACACTCATGACAAGTCCTATCGCAAGTCGGCCCGTCCGGTTGGTGACGTGATGGGTAAGTACCACCCGCATGGTGATAGTGCGATCTATGACGCGCTGGTGCGGATGGCGCAGGATTTCTCGATGTCGCTGCCGCTGCTTGATGGTCAGGGCAACTTTGGCTCAATGGACGGCGATAACCCGGCGGCGATGCGTTACACCGAAGTACGGATGGACAAACCCGCCGCGTCCCTGCTGGCCGATATCGAAAAAGAGACTGTCGATTTTCAGGACAACTATGACGGCAAAGACAAAGAGCCGACCGTCCTACCCGCCCGTTTCCCGAACATGCTGGTCAATGGTGCCGGTGGTATCGCCGTGGGTATGGCAACCAACATCCCACCGCATAACTTAGGCGAAGTGGTCGATGCCACGCTGGCGCTGATCGACGACCCGGATTTGACGTCAGAACAACTGATCGAGTATGTGCCCGGCCCCGACTTCCCGACTGGCGGTGTGATGCTGGGCCGCTCAGGTGCGCGCAAAGCCTACCTTGAAGGCCGTGGCAGCGTTATCATCCGCGCCAAGACCCGCGTAGAAGAGCTGCGCAAGGATCGGTATGCCATCGTTGTCGACGAGATCCCATATCAGGTGAACAAAGCCTCGATGATCGAAAAGATCGCCGAAGCCGTGCGCGAAAAACGCATCGAAGGCGTCAGCCACGTGCAGGACGAATCCGACCGCAATGGTGTGCGTGTCGTGGTCGAACTGAAACGCGATGCAACGCCCGAAGTGGTGCTGAACCAGCTCTACCGCTTCTCGCCGATGCAGACCTCATTTGGTTGCAACATGCTGGCGTTGAACGGCGGTCGTCCTGAACAGCTGACCCTGCGCCGCTTCCTAACCTCGTTCATCGACTTCCGCGAAGATGTTGTTGCCCGCCGCACAGCCTATGACTTGCGCAAGGCGCGTGAGCGCAGTCACATCCTGTGTGGTCTGGCCGTGGCCGTTTCGAATGTTGACGAAGTGGTTGCCACGATCCGCTCGTCGGCAGACGCTGCTGAAGCGCGCGAGAAACTGATGACCCGCCGCTGGCCTGCATCCGAGATCGAAGGCTATCTACGCCTGATCGACGATCCGCTGTCCAAGATGAATGACGACGGCACCTATAACCTGACCGAGGTACAGGCCCGCGCCATTCTCGAACTGCGGCTGCAGCGTCTGACCCAACTGGGTGTCAAGGAAGTCACGGACGAACTGGAAGAACTGGCCGACAAGATCAAGGAATACTTGGATATTCTGTCTTCGCGTGAGCGCATCATGGGCATCATCGCCGATGAGCTACGCAGCGTACGCGAGCAGTTCGCCGTCGACCGCCGCACCGAGATCGTTGACTGGTCCGGTGATATGGAAGACGAAGACCTGATCGAACGCGAAGATATGGTCGTGACTGTCACCTCAGGCGGCTACATCAAACGCACCCCGCTGGCCGATTTCCGGGCGCAAAAGCGTGGCGGCAAAGGCCTGTCGGGTATGCAGACCAAGGAAGAGGATGTTGTCACCAATCTCTTCGTGGCGAACACGCATACGCAACTGCTGTTCTTCACCACCGAAGGCATGGTCTACAAGCTCAAGACCTGGCGTCTGCCGCAATCCAGCCGGACCGGTAAGGGCAAGGCGATCGTCAACATCCTGCCGATCCCGACCGGTGTTTCGATCGCGGCGATCATGCCCGTAGATGTGCCGGATGAAGAGTGGGAGAACCTGCAAATCGTCTTCGCCACCAGCGCGGGTGACGTGCGCCGCAATCGTCTGTCAGATTTCACGAACGTCCGCCGCAATGGCAAGATCGCGATGAAACTGCCCGAGGATGTGGAACTGGTAAACGCCCGCATCTGTTCAGAAGATGAAGACGTGATGCTGGTCACCAATTCGGGCCGTGCGATCCGCTTCCGGACCACTGATGTACGTGTCTTCAACTCACGCGAATCTACCGGTGTGCGCGGCATCAGGCTGAGCAATGGCGACCGTGTCGTCTCGATGTCCGTAGTTCGCCATTTCGAGGCCGACCCGGACGAGCGCGCCGCCTACCTCAAGATGCGCCGCGCAGTCGCGGGCATTGCGGATGACGGCGAAACGGACGAGGACGAAGCCGCGCCTGGCAGTATCACGCAGGAACGCTATGCCGAGATGTCGGCAGCCGAGAACCTGATCTTGACCATCACGTCGGGCGGCGCGGGCAAGCTGAGCTCCAGTCACGACTACCCTGTCCGCGGTCGCGGTGGCATGGGCGTTGCAGCCATGGACAAAGCCATGCGCGGCGGCGAACTGGTTGCCTCCTTCCCCGTAGAAATCGACGATCAGATCATGCTGGCTACCTCGAAGGGCCAATCGATCCGGGTGCCGGTCGAGGGCATCTCGTTCCGCTCCCGCAGCGCGGGTGGTGTGCGTATATTCAACACCGGTAAAGGCGAAGAAGTCGTCAGTGTGGCCTGGATCGCCGACCAGGGTGACGAAGAAGCCGAGGAATAACAAAGCACTACAGAAGTGTAACAAAACGCCCGTATTGCGGGCGTTTTTGTTACTCAGGGTCACGTTCCTGCCAACGGCACGAGGGTGGGCTTGCCCCAGCAGACCCGGCACGCCTAGCATTTCGATATGTGGTCATTCGCCCATATCCGACCTGCCTACAGCCGTGCTGAGCGAATAAGTGACGGTGTTGTTCATGTGCTGGGTGTTTCTTCGGCGGTGATCGCAGCGCCTATGCTGATCATCATGACAGTCTTCTATCGGTCAGACCCGGCGGCGGTCTTGGGCGCCTCGATCTATGGAATAACTCTGGTTTTGATGCTGACGTTCTCGGCGCTCTACAACATGATCGAGCATGATGAGTGGGCAGAGTTTCTGCGCCGCCTTGATCACTCGGGTATCTACGTGAAGATCGCAGGAACTTATACGCCGTTCCTGCTGCTCTCGGCTTCGCAACCTCCGGGGCTTTTGCTGGGGTTGTGGTCTTCTGCGACGCTGGGCTCTGTTCTGAAGATGATCGACCCGAACCGCTTCCGCTGGTTCGGGCTGGCGCTGTATCTTCTGATGGGATGGGCCGCGGTTTGGGCCGGACAATCCATGTTGGCCGAACTTTCACCCCTTACCCTTACTTTAATGATCGCCGGAGGCCTCATCTATACCGCAGGCGTGGTATTTTACCTTCTGGACTGGCTGCCCTACCACAACACCATCTGGCACGTGTTTGTATTGGCAGGAAGCGGCCTTTTCTTCGCCGCTGTTGCCTTGCGTATCGAAATGGTACCGTCAGGGCCAGTGTAACGCCGGAGCGCCACGAACACGCCTCAAAGCCCGTACAACGCCCCGAACTTCTGCTCCAGATAAGCCAACAGCGGCTCCGGCCCTGGTTCCACCCCACTGGCGCGCTGAATGATTTCGCGGGGCGCGTACAGTCCTCCATGCTGCTGCACATGCTCTCGAAGCCAACCGGTCGCCCCGGAAGTATCGCCAGCTGCCAACTGCCCCTCAAGTCCGGGAATTGCCGCGCGCAGTGCTTGATACAGGCATCCGGCATATACATTGCCCAGTGAATAGGTCGGGAAATAGCCAAACAGGCCAACCGACCAGTGTACGTCCTGCAAGCATCCATTCGAGGGCTTGTCGACCGCATAACCAAAATCTGCTTTGAAGCGGTTGTTCCAGGCGGCTTCAAGGTCGCCGACCTGCAAGTCACCGGCCATCAGTGCGCGTTCCAAATCAAACCGCAGCATGATGTGCAGATTGTACTGCACCTCATCCGCCTCGGTCCGGATATAGCCGTTGTGGACGCGGTTGACGGTGGCATAGAAAGCATCTGCATCGGCGATGCCAAAATCACCGAACGCCTCTTTCATCTGGTCAAACAGCCATCCGGTAAAGGCGCGCGAGCGGCCCAGCTGGTTTTCGTAAATCCGGCTTTGGCTTTCATGCACACCCATCGACACACCACGTCCCAGCGGGGTCAGCAGGTAATCGCGGTCGATGCCCTGCTCATAGGCGGCGTGGCCAACCTCGTGAATGGTCGAGTAAAAGCAGTTGAACGGATCGGTCTCGCTGGTGCGAGTGGTGATCCGAACGTCCAGCCCGCTGCCCGAGCTGAACGGATGCACAGCCTTGTCGACGCGGCCATTGTTCAGGTCATAGCCGAATGTCGTTGCCAGTTTCTGCGTCAGGCGCATCTGGGTCAGTTCGTCAAAGTTGCCGGTCAGCGCGACAGGTTCCGGGCGATCCAGAACGGCGGCGCGAAGAGCCACCAGACGTGGGCGCATTTCGTCAAAGATCGCAGCGATCTGAGCGCCGGTTGTGTAGGGCTCGTAATCCTCGACCATCGCGTCATAAACGTCGCCACCCTGTGCCAGCGCTTCACCTTCTTGCCGTTTCAGTGAGACAACTTCTTCCAGCACCGGCAGGAAGGCTGAGACATCTTCGTCCGCTCGCGCCTGGGCCCATGTGCCCTGCGCGGCGGATGTCACGCGTGCAATCGCCGTCGCCAGATCGGCGGGCACCTTCACCGCGCGGTCATAGGCGCGGCGTATCTCACGCAGTTGTGCCTTGCCGACCTCATCTTGCGGTGCGGCCTGCTCCAACCATTCGGCAACGCGAGGGTCAGAGCGGCGAGCATGCAATACAGCCTCGATCGCTGCCATTTCCTCGGCCCGTTGCGGCGCGGCACCGCGCGGCATCACCGTTTCCTGGTCCCAGCCGAGCCTACCGGCAATCTGGCCCAGGGCCGAGGTTTCGCGCTGAAAGGCCATCAGGTCATTGTATGCTGTCATGGGATCATGCTCCGCGCACAGATGTTGCGATAGGGTAAGCTGTCAGGAAGCGGGCGCGCAGGATCAGGGTCCAGACGACCACGGCCATGAACTGGTGGAAAATGGCGATCTGCCAAGGTGCCGCATAGACGACTGTGATGATGCCCACGACCACTTGCAGTGACAAAGCTGCGAACATGGCGTTGAAGGCAAAGCGGGTCTGTGGGTGCGCGCTGCTGCCACCGCGCCGCCAGACTATGATGGCGAAAATAAACAGCAGATAGCCGACGCAACGGTGGATAAACTGCACCAGACCGGGACTTTCAAAGAAGTTACGCCACATCGGTTCCAGCATGGTCGCATCGGGCGGCAGCAACTGACCGCCAATCAGGGGCCAGTCAGTGTAGGACCTCCCCGCGTCGATCCCGGCCACCAGCGCACCGATGAGGATTTGCAGGAAGGTGAAGTGCAGCAGTCCGGTCGATATCGAGAAAAGCTTAGCCTCTTTCGCGCGGCGGGCCTGCATCAGGTCGCGTTCGTCACGGCCAAGTTCAAAGATGTACCAGGCAAGAAAGCCGAGGATCACGAAGGCCAAGCCAAGATGCGTTGCCAGACGATAGCTGGCAACGGCGGTCATTCCTTCACCCTGTGTGACGCCCGAGGCGACCATCCACCAGCCTACAGCACCCTGAACACCGCCAAGCAGGCCGGGGATCAGCAGCTTACCAGCCCATCCTGTCGGAATTTTGCAAGCCACAAGGAAACCGATAAAACCAACGGCCCAAACCAATCCAATCACGCGGCCCAACTGGCGATGGCCCCATTCCCACCAATAGATGGTTTTGAAATCATCCAGCTCCATCCATTGGTTCTGAATGCGCCACTGGTCAATCTGCTTGTATTTGTCGAATTCGGCTTGCCAGTCGGCGGCGTTCATCGGTGGGATCGCACCCGTAATAGGTCGCCATTCGGTGATCGATAGTCCACTGTCGGTCAGCCGCGTGAGCCCGCCCACGGCAATCATGATCACGACCAGCGCGAACAGGATCATCAGCCAAACCCGGATCGCGGCCCGCGCACCGCCACGCCCCCGGTCGATCATACCGGGTTGGACGGCCTGTTGTTTTTCGCTGTCCGAGACCTCTTCGAAGATGCTGCGCTTACCGCTCATGCTGTCCTCATGTCCTGATTTCGTCGCAAGCTATGGTTTGGCGGAAGATAGGTCCAGCCTCAGCTTTTGTCTTTCCAGCGGACCATCTGCCGCATGATCCCGTGAAGCATCTGTACATCGGCCCGTGTCATCCGCATCCGCGACCACAGATTGCGCAGGTTCACCTTCATTCCTTCGGCTTTTTCCGGCGGATAAAAGAACCCGGCCTGTTCCAGACGGTCCTCATAATGCTCGACCAACTTTTCAACCTCGATCCCGGTCGCCCAATCGCCCTTGCCCAGATCAGTTGCCTCATGCACGACATCCCCGGTCTGGCGCATCCATTCATAGGCGGTCAGCAGAACGCACTGCCCGAGGTTCAACGACGCATATTCCGGATTCACTGGCACCGAGATAATCGCATTGGCCTTGGCAATATCTTCGTTTTCAAGCCCTGCCCGTTCCGGGCCAAACAGAACAGCGACCTTTTCGCCCGCCGCCACTTTCTGCGATGCAAGCTGCATTGCGCGCTCCGGGCTATAGACAGGCTTGGTCAACCCACGTTGCCGCGCTGTGGTGGCGAAGACAAAGGTGGTGTCCTCCAGCGCGCCCGCCAGATCGTCAAATAACTGCGCCTCATCCAAAAGCCGCCCGGCCCCGCTGGACATCGCCACCGCCTTGGGGTTGGGCCAGCCGTCGCGCGGTGCCACGATCCGCATCCGATCCAGCCCAAAGTTCCACATCGCCCGCGCGGCAGCACCGATGTTCTCACCCATCTGAGGGCGCACCAGAACAAAAGACGGCTGTGATGTATCGCTGGGCATGGCTAACTCCGAAAAACTCCGCTTGCTCTAATGGCCGCTTGGGTCGAGGGCAAGTCGGCCCGGCGTCTTCTGTTCGCAAAAGGGTACGTAGCCGGCATAAAAGTTTGCTTCCCCCGCGCAATCCGCTAAACCGCGCGAAAGATGACAAACCCGAAGGACGCGCCATGGACACCCCCGAGCAGCCGCAGATTTACCTGATCACGCCTCCGACCATCGCGCTGAGTACATTCCCTGATCAATTGGGTCACGTATTGGACGGGGCTGAAATTGCATGTATCCGCCTCGCCTTGGCTGGAAGCGACGAAGATACCATCGCGCGCGCCGCCGATGCTTGCCGCGAAGTTGCGCATGCGCGCGATGTAGCCATCGTGATTTCCAACCATGTATTGCTGGCGCAGCGGTTGGGTCTGGACGGGGTGCATCTGGATGACGGCGCGCGGTCTGTCAGGGCAGCCCGCAAGGAGCTGGGCGCGGATGCGATTGTCGGCAGTTTTTGCGGGTCTTCCATCCATGACGGGATGACTGCTGGTGAAAGTGGCGCGGATTACGTGGCCTTTGGCCCGGTTGGTTCAGCCACGCTGGGCGATGGTACTCAGGCCGAAAAGGACCTGTTCCAATGGTGGTCCGAAATGATCGAGGTTCCCGTCGTGGCCGAGGGCGGCCTGACGTCCGATCTGATCCGAGACCTCACCCCCTGCACCGATTTCTTCGGCATCGGAGAGGAAATCTGGTCGCAAGATAACCCGTTGGAGGCGCTGAACTCTCTGATTGCCGCAATGCGCTGAGGGATGCGAGCGTTAACCCTTGCACCCGCGTCGGGGCTGCGGCATGACACAAGGCATGAACAAGAACAGCGAAATTTTGTGCATCGGCTCGGTCCTTTGGGACGTGATCGGACGCTCGGCCAGCGCCATGCGACAGGGCTCGGATGTACCCGGCCGAATTACTCGCCTGCCGGGTGGCGTCGCCATGAACATCGCCATGACGCTGGTGCGGTTCGGAATGACCCCGACTTTGCTGACCGCAATTGGCCGCGACGCTGAAGGGGATGAACTGGTCCGGTCCTGCGCGCGTTTAGGGATGGTCACCGACCACATCTATCGCTCGCAAGACCTGCCCACCGACCGTTACATGGCGGTCGAAGGGGCCAACGGGTTGATTGCCGCCATTGCCGACGCCCATTCGCTTGAAGCTGCCGGAGCCAAAATCCTGCGTCCCTTGATGCATGGTCCGCTGGGCTATGAAAATACACCATTCGAAGGGCCCATCGCGCTGGACGGTAACCTCACGCTGACCTTGCTTGAAGAGATCGCCCAAAGCCCCGCCTTCGCCAAAGCCGACCTGCGCGTCGCCCCGGCCTCGCCCGGCAAGGCAGAACGGCTGCTGCCCTTCCTCAAACACGCCCGTGCAACGCTCTATGTGAATCTCGAAGAGGCCGGACTGCTTTGCCAACGCGAGTTCACCGATTCCGAGAGCGCCGCCAAAGGCCTGCTGGACCGTGGCGCGTTGCGGGTTCTTGTGACCGATGGCGGCAACTCGGCCACCGTCGGGGATGCTGACGCCGTCTTGACCCAAACACCCCCTTACGTTCTGGTCACCCGCGTGACCGGCGCGGGTGACACTTTCATGGCCGCCCATATCGCCGCCGAGGTGAATGGTGCCGACAGCGACGCGGCACTCAGCCGCGCGCTGCGCGCCGCTGCAACTTATGTTTCCGGAGAAACCCCACTGTGATCACCATTCATTATTCTGCAGAGGTCCGCGCCGCCAAGGATGCGGGCCAACCGATCGTGGCATTGGAAAGCACCATCATCACCCATGGCATGCCCTACCCCCAGAACATCGAGGTCGCGGCACAGGTTGAACAAGACATCCGCGATGCGGGCGCCGTTCCAGCAACGATTGCCGTTATTGACGGAGTTTTGCACGTCGGCCTCGAAGCCGACCAGCTGAGCGCACTGGGTCTAGCGCAAGGCGTCGCCAAACTGTCACGCGCTGACATGGCCGCCTGCCTCGCCACAGGCGGCACCGGGGCCACCACCGTCGCCGCAACAATGATCGCCGCACATTATGCAGGCATTGAGGTCTTCGCCACCGGAGGCATCGGTGGGGTGCATCAGGGGGCCGAAACCTCCTTCGACATCTCCGCTGACCTGCACGAGCTCGCGCAGACCCCGGTGACTGTGGTCGCGGCCGGGGCCAAAGCCATCCTCGACCTCGCCAAAACGCTTGAAGTTTTGGAAACGCTCGGCGTCCCCGTCATCGCCCACGGACAGGACGAGTTCCCGGCCTTCTGGTCCGCAAAATCACCCTTGGCAGCCCCGCTGCGCATGGATGATGCCGCTGACATAGCAAAAGCTCACGCAACACGGCGTGCGTTGGGGCTGCCGGGTGGTCAGTTGGTCGCTAACCCGATCCCGCAGGCCGACCAGATTCCGTCCGAGGAACTGGCCCCGATCATCGCGTCCGCACAGGCCGATGCAGAAACTCACCGGATCACTGGCAAAGGCGTCACACCTTATCTGCTACAGCGTATCTATGAACAGACCGAAGGCCGTTCGCTTACCGCCAACATCGCATTGGTACGCAACAACGCCCGACTGGCAGCGGCCATCGCGCGTGCGCTGATAGAATCAGCCCACTGACCCCAGCTATTGCACCAAGCGCCCGGACTGCTTACCTAATTCCGCAAACCACTCAGGACCGCAATGAACACTCCGTTTGACGAAGAACCCCACCGACGCCCCGGCCTGTTCTCCCGGCTACGCGCGTCCTTTCTGACTGGTATCGTCGTCATTGCTCCGGTGTGGCTGACCATCTGGTTGATCTGGTCTGTGGTTGGCTGGATCGACAGCGCCGTCCTGCCACTGATCCCGCAACGGTTCCAACCCTCGGAATATGTCGGCATCAACCTGCGCGGCGTTGGCGTGGTCATATTCCTGCTGTTCACGATTATCGTCGGCTGGATCGCAAAGGGCATTCTGGGCCGTTCTCTGATCCATTTCGCCGAGAGTGTCGTCGACCGCATGCCCGTGGTCCGTTCGGTTTATTCCGGGATCAAGCAAATCTCGGAAACTGTGTTCGCCCAGACCGAGCGGTCTTTCGAAAAAGCCTGCCTGATCCAGTATCCGCGCCGGGGCATCTGGGCAATCGGCTTCGTCTCGACAACAGCGCGCGGTGAAGTGAGCGATCGCGCCGAAACCGGGGGCGAGTTGCTAAGCGTGTTTGTCCCGACAACCCCAAACCCCACATCGGGGTTCCTGTTGTTTTTCCCCGCAGAGGATGTGATCCTGCTGGATATGTCCATCGAGGATGCAGCCAAGCTGGTGATCTCAGCGGGTCTGGTTTACCCGAATGACAAAGACCCAACCCAGCCGCCTGAATAATCAACCAAACATTGCGGGCAAATCGACCGTGCTCCGCTGACCCAGATCGTCCTTATGCACGCTCAGAAACTGATCCGCCGCATCGCGCCCGGACTGTTTCAGCCGGTTCAGCACAACCGGGTTTGGCACGATCTTGGTGGCCGCTGAAAGGTCGTTCATCAAGGCGTCATCAGCGATCATATGCACCAGCACCCGGCTCATCTCACCAGCCTTCAGCTTGCCTTCGGCCAGAAGCCGTTGAACGAAATTGATCGCACGCAGCTCGCGAAACAACGATGAGTTAAAGCTGATCTCATTGATCCGGTTCTGAATCTGCTGCGGCGTTTTAGGCACCTCATCGCGTTCCAGCGGGTTGATGTTCACAATCACCACATCATCTGGCAAATCCCCACCGAACAACGGATAAAGCGCCGGGTTTCCGGTATAGCCGCCATCCCAATACGCTTCGGTCCGCTCGGATTTCGGGTCATAGATTTCAACCGCCTGAAACAGGTTCGGCAAGCAGGCCGAGGCCAGAATCGCATCGGTCGAAATCTCCTCGCCTGTGAACACGCGAATCTTGCCGCTGCGCACACAGGTGGCGCAGACAAACAGCGCGGGCCCTTCGTCTGCACAAATCTCATCAAAGTTGAACCGATCCACAACCGGGGTGAGCGGATTGCGATAAAACGGCCCATAGGCGTAAGGCGATACCAGCCGCGACCATGCTTCGGCCATCGAGAACGGAACGGAGTACTCCAACGCTTGTGCAACATGAGCAGGCTCAATGCCCCGCATCCAATGGGCAATTCGCATATCGCCGACGGCACCCATGCGTTTCCAAAGCCCATCCAGACACGCCCGCGCCCCTTCGCGCCCTGCATGCACCATCCCTGATTTGAACGCTGCCCCGTTCAAAGCGCCGGCCGAAGTCCCAGTGATCGCGGCAACCTCGATATCCTCTTCATCCAGCAATCGATCCAGTACACCCCAGGTAAACGCGCCATGCGCCCCACCGCCCTGCAATGCCAGATTGATCCGTTTCATGGTTCCGCCTCTTCATCTGGCCAGAAATACCTCGGGGGTATGGGGGCAGAGCCCCCATGGTCCCTCACAATGCCGTCCATCCCCCATCCACGGATATCGTCGTTCCTGTGATCTGTGCCGCTGCATCCGAGCACAAGAAGATCGTAGTTCCGCCCAGCTGCTCGACCGTGGCAAACTCCTTCGATGGCTGCCGCTCCAGCAGGATGTTCTTCACCACATCCTCGCGGCTCATATTGTACTCTTTCATCGTGTTGGGAATTTGCGCCTCAACCAATGGAGTCAGTACGTATCCCGGACAAATAGCATTGCAGGTGATCGGCTCCTGCGCAGTCTCCAGCGCCACGGTCTTGCTCATCCCGACGACACCATGCTTTGCCGCGATGTAAGCCGCCTTGTAGGGCGAGGCCGTCAGACCGTGAGCCGAGGCAATATTCACGATCCGCCCCCAGCCCGCCGCGCGCATCATCGGAAGCGCTGCCGCCATCGTATGAAAGACCGAATTCATGTTGATCGCGATGATCGCATCCCATTTGTCCGACGGAAACTGATCGATCGGGGCCACATGCTGAATGCCGGCGTTGTTCACCAGAATGTCACAAGCACCTGCCTGTTCGATCAGTGCACGGCATTCATCGCCCTTGGACATATCTGCCTTGATGTAGCGCGCGTTGGTTCCCGTCTCTTTGCCAATCTCGGTGGCCAGCGCATGATCTTCATCACGGTCGGTGAACGAATTCAGCACCACATCCGCCCCGGCCTTCGCCAGCTCACGCGCGATGCCCAGCCCAATCCCCGAATTCGACCCCGTGACGACGGCTGTTTTGCCCGACAGACTCATGGCACTCTCCTTATGAGTTTTTTGTTTCTCAAACACAGTGCCATGCTGCACCTGCAAAGAAAACGGGGAATGATCTGATCCGCGCACCCGCACGAGTTTTGCCAAAAAAAACGCCCGCACGAAGCGGGCGTTAAGTTATTGAGGCAGGTTTCATACAGGCAAGAAACCTATCGAGCAGTAGAACCTTTATAAGCAATTCCACGCCCTCGTCCAAGCTAAAAGTTTGATAATAAGAAAAATCATGGCTACGGTGAATCCCAAACAAAATAAGGCCAGAGCAGGATTGTTTCCAAAATGAGCCCCGATTATCTCCGCCCCCTTCGTCCCGCGATTGTGGGAATCACCTGTATTTTCGCCGCCTCAATGGCGTCAGCAGAATCGGCCCATGGCATAGCTATGTATGGTGACCCGGCCCTACCACCGGATTTTGTGTCGCTACCCTACGCAAATCCTGACGCGCCCAAGGGCGGCAAGGTCGTATTTGGCAATACCGGCGGCTATAACAGTCTGAACCCGTTTGTGCAAAAAGGCACCGCGCCGTGGCAGTTGCGATTTTGGACTCATGAAAGCCTGATGGGCCGCTCCTGGGACGAACCTTTCACTCTTTACGGGTTGTTAGCCGAATCAGTTGAGACAGATTCGGACCGAACTTGGGTCGAATTCACGCTGCGCGAAAATGCTGAATTCTCGGATGGATCGCCGGTCACTGTCGATGACGTGATCTGGTCATATGAGACACTGGGCACCGAAGGCCACCTGCGATATCGCGGGCTGTGGGGCAAGATTGATAGCATTGAACAGACTGGACCGCGCAGCGTTCGGATCACCTTTAACGAACCGGATCGCGAACTGGCCCTGATCGCCGGAATGCGCCCGATCCTGCAAAGAGCGCAGTGGGAGGGAAAGTCGTTCGCTGACGCTCAACTACACGATATACCCATCGGTTCCGGACCATACGTAATCGATGACTATGAGGCTGGCCGCTATGTGAACCTGCGTCGCAATCCTGACTATTGGGGTGCCGACATCCCCTACCGCAAGGGCACGATGAATCTGGATGACATGCGGATTGAGTTCTACGGAGACGGCACAGTCGCGTTTGAAGCGTTCAAAGCTGGCGAGCTTTCGGCCGTTCGTGAATTCAACGCGGATAAATGGAACACGCAGTACAACTTCCCAGCGGTTCAGCGCGGTGATGTTGTGAAGACGGAAATTCCCCATCAAAAGCCGTCAGGCATGACCGGCTTTGTCATGAACACACGCAAGGCCCCATTCGATGACTGGCGCGTACGCGAGGCACTAACGCTGGCCTTCAACTTCGAGTTCATCAACGACACCATTACAGGCGGGGCGCAGCCCAGGATCATCTCATATTTCTCGGGTTCGGAATTGGGGATGCAACCCGGACCGGCCACTGGTCGTGTCGAGGAATTGCTTCAACCTTACGCCGCCGAGTTGGCACCGGGCACACTGGATGGATATGAATTGCCTCAAAGCGATGGAACCGAACGCAACCGCCGAAATATCCGCAAAGCGCTTAAACTGCTGGAAGAGGCCGGATGGACCATTCAGGACGGCCAGCTTCGCAACGCCAGCGGTGAGCCGTTTGTGATTGATCTGGTCATCAGCCAGGGCAGCCTGAACGTGGTCCAGGATGTCGGCGTGATCGCGGAAATCTACGCCCGCGCCCTCGAACGCCTGGGTATCCAGTTGACAGTCGAGAAAGTAGATGACGCGCAATATACTTCACGCATCGATGCGCAAGATTTTGACATGACCCCGTTCCGTCGTGCGCTGTCGCTCTCGCCAGGCAACGAACAACGCCTGTATTGGGGCAGCGAAAACGCCAACGCTCCCGGGACGCGGAATGCCATGGGTCTGACCTCGCCCGCCGTGGACGGGCTGATCGACGCGATGCTGGCCTCGGAAAGCCACGAGGATTTTGTTGCGGCAACGCGCGCGCTGGATCGTGTTCTGACAGCGGGTCGCTATGTTATTCCTATCTGGAGCTTTGATGTCGGCCGTATCGCCCATGTCAAAGAGCTGAAACAACCCGACACTCTGCCAATTTATGGCGATGGGCCAGAATATATGCCACAGGTCTGGTGGTTTCAGGATTGACGAGTCCTTTCTATTTCCGTATTTCATGAATTATGGAAATAGAGATTCATGACAGGCTGAACGCACTCGCACATCCCAAGCGGCTGGATCTGTTCCGGCTGTTGATGCGTCGCTATCCAGATTCCGTTGCTGCGGGTCAGATTGCCGAGGCTTTAGCGCTGAAACCCAATACTGCGTCAACCTACCTGAATGCATTGAAATCCGCCGGGCTGATCCAGCAGTCGCGCAGCGGGACATCATTGCAATATGCCGCCAACTTACCAGCGGTGCGCGGGCTGTTTGATGAGTTGCTGGGCGGTTGCTGTCAAAATCGTCCTGATTTGTGCATGCAACCCTCGGATGACCCCGTTATGGCGTCCCCCGACCGCGTAATGAATGCGCTTTTCCTCTGCACCGGAAACTCGGCCCGTTCGATCATGGCGGAAGCCATCCTGAACAATGAAGGTAACGGCTTGTTTCGCGCTTATTCGGCAGGAACGGCACCATCGGACGGACCAAATTCAATCGTTTTGGAACTCTTGAAGCAAAAAGACTACGACACGACCTCGCTCCGCTCAAAATCACTGGAAGAATTTGCCGCTGCTGATGCCCCAAAGATGGATTTTGTCTTTACCGTCTGCGACCACGCGGCCAACGAGGCCTGCCCCGCTTGGCCGGGACAACCGATAAGCGCGCATTGGGGTCTGCCCGATCCGGTCAAAGTTGAAGGAACCGACGCGCAAAAGCAGCTGGCATTCCAGCAGGCCTACGGATTGCTGCGCAACCGTATCACCGCCTTTGCCAGCCTCCCGTTCGAAACGCTCGACCGCATCTCACTACAACACAAGGTGGATGACATCGGTCGAATGGCCGAGTAGTCCTCGATCAATCCAAGGATACCCCCATGAACATACTGGTTCTATGCACCGGCAACTCGGCTCGATCGATTCTGCTGGAGTCGCTCTTCAATCACACCGGCGAAGGGCGTGTACGCGCCTATTCAGCAGGCTCCAACCCGACCGGCAAGGTGCATCCGCAATCCTTGACGCTGCTTGGTGCCGAAGGCCATGACGTCCGCGATTCCCGCTCTAAAAGCTGGGATGAGTTTGCAGCAGAAAATGCTCCGGAAATGGACATAGTGATCACGGTTTGCGGCTCAGCCGCCGAAGAGACATGCCCCGTCTGGCCCGGCGCCCCTGTACGCGCGCATTGGGGTGTCGAGGACCCGGCTGCCGCGTCTCAGTCAGACTGGGAAACCGCCTTTAGGACCGCATATGACATTCTTGGGCGCCGCGCCGAAGCACTTCTGGAGCTGCCCATTGAAACCATGGACAGCGTTGAACTCTCGGCCCATCTCAAACGTATAGGAGCCCTGCTGTGAGCGCCCGCCAATACTTTGCCGAATTCCTCGGAACCGCCTTCCTGCTGATCGGCGTTGTCGGATCAGGCATCATGGCGCAAACCTTGTCCGACGGGAACATCGCGCTGGCGTTGCTGGCCAATGCAATTGCGACCGGCTGCATCCTTTACGCTATCATCACTACGCTCGGCCCTGTCTCGGGCGCTCACTTCAACCCTGCAGTGACATTGGCCTTTGCGCTGCGCGGTGAACATCCCTGGCGTGCGGTCACCCCTTACATGCTTGTTCAGATTGCCGGAGGTATCGCGGGGGTCTGGGCCAGCCATTACATGTTTGACCTGCCGATTCTGCAAACTTCGGAAACGATGCATCGTACCGGGGCACATCAGTGGTTTTCGGAGATTGTCGCCACTTTGGGTTTGCTCTTTGTGATTTTCGGCGGAATTCGGCACAAGCCGGACACGGTACCAGCCCTTGTGGGCCTCTATATTACCGGCGCCTACTGGTATACGTCTTCCACAAGTTTTGCTAATCCGGCCGTTACCATCGCAAGGGGCTTTACGGATACCTTTGCGGGGATATACCCTGCGCACATTCCGATGTTCATAATTATGCAGTTAATTGCTGTATTTATCGGACACAAAATACTGAACTGGTTATTCGAACAAGCAGAATAACGGACCGGCCGCCACTCACTTTACAGCAGGTCCGTGGGCCCGTTGCGGTATCTCCGCAGCGGGTTTTTTGCATCTTATCTCCCGACTCCGGCTGCGACATTTTGTCATGTCTGCAGCAACGCACGGCGCTCCGTAGGCTGTCTTGGGGGAGAGCAATCCTGAAACACCAACTAAGGAAGGCTCGCAGATGCTAAACTGGGCTGATCTGACGCAAGACTGGGACGCGTCATATGCGCGTGCAAAACGTAGGTTTCCGAACCTGCGGGATAGGGATATGGCGCGCGTTGGCGAAGATCGCAAACAGTTCGAAGCTTACCTGGCCGAGCGTCACCACCTGACCGTAAACGAGGCGCGCGAAGAGCTTGAGGATTTCCTGTTCACCGAAGCATTGAACCGCGAAGCGACCCAAGCCCTAAGCAAGTGACGTCACCCACAGGATCGTCGCATCCTCATCACTGACCGAAATGACGTTATGCCCCATGCTGCCGTCGTAATAAGCGCTGTCGCCGCGGCGCATTTCGACCGGCTCATAGAACTCGGTAAACAACCGCACCACTCCGGTCAGAACATACAGAAATTCCTCACCATCGTGACGCACCCAGCCGTCAAATTCTTCCATCGAGCGTGCACGTACACGGGCGCGATAGGGCAGCATCTGCTTTTTGGTCAGCGTTTCTGCCAGCAACTCATGTTCGTAGGTGGTGGTCGCATGGGCCGCACCCCCGCCCATCTTGGTCACTGCCATTCGACCGATCACCTGATCGCGTTGTGGCGGCGTAAAAAGCTGAGGCACCGAAATCTCCAATCCGGTCGCCAGCTTTTTCAAAGCATCATAGGTCGGAGACATCTGACCATTTTCGATCTTGCTGAGTGTCGACCGAGCCAGACCCGCCTGACTCGCCGCCTGTTCCAGCGTCCAGTTGCGGGCTTTACGCAGTTCGCGCACGCGCGCGCCCAAATCGACCGGCTCCAACTCGGTGTTGACACCATTGTCGCGGGCAATTCTGACGATAGATTTATGATCATTGGTGGCCATGGGTCTTTCTATAGGGCGAGCATGCCCTGCTTGCAACGCGCCTCGCACGGGGATAGCCAGTTCTCATGTTGTCGATCTTTGATCAGGGGCCGCCTACGCCCTGCCCGCGCCCGTTCAATCTTGCCGCGCATGTGCTGCGCCATGCGAAAAGTTCAGCTGAGAAGACCGCGCTTTCGGTGCTGAGATCGGATGGTGCAACAGACTGGACCTATGGCGATCTGCATTCGGCGATAATGGGCACCGGTTCAGGATTGCTGCAGAGCGGCCTTCGCGCCCAAGACATTGTTCTCATGCGATTGGGCAATACCGTCGATTTTCCGATCGCCTATCTGGGCGCAATCGCCGTGGGGCTGGTCCCCGTGCCCACCTCATCACAACTGACCGAGCAAGAGACCGCAAAGATCATCGACGACCTGAAACCAGCCGCCATTTTGCGAGATCCTCAGGTCGGCTGCGCGCCGCACCCGGATCAGATCATGCTGCCTGAACTGGCCCGGATGCGATCACTGCCGCCTGCAAGTTTTGCCATGGGTGATCCCGAGCGGCTTGCCTACGTGGTCTACACTTCGGGCACTTCGGGCAAACCCCGAGCGGTTGCGCATGCACACCGCGCCATCTGGGCTCGGCAGATGATGGTCGACGGCTGGTATGGCCTGAAATCCTCGGACCGGCTGTGCCATGCGGGGGCATTCAATTGGACCTACACGCTGGGCACCGGCTTGATGGACCCCTGGGCCATTGGTGCAACGGCTCTGATCCCTGAACCCGGGACAGACATACGCGATCTGCCTGCCCTGTTGAAACAACATCGTGCCACCATCTTTGCAGCCGCACCGGGGGTCTTTCGGAAGATGATGCAAAGTGACACGCAGCCCGGCCTTCCCGATCTGCGCCACGGCCTTTGCGCCGGGGAAAAGCTGTCGCGACACCTGCATGAACAATGGGTCCAGTCCACCGGCACCGAGCTTTATGAGGCTTACGGCATGTCCGAATGCTCGACCTTCATCTCATCCAGCCCAAGCCACCCAGCACGCGGCACAGCGTTGGGGCAGCCGCAGCCCGGGCGTCGGATTGCCATCCTCGGGCCGGATGGCCCTGTGCCACAAGGTCAGGAAGGTACAATAGCTGTACATCGCGAAGATCCGGGCCTGATGCTAACCTATCTGAATGCCCCCGACGAGGCCGCTGCTCGGATGCAGGGAGATTGGTTCCTGACCGGTGATCAAGGCGCGATGGCCGTTGTTGGGCAAATCACCTATCTGGGTCGAGATGACGACATGATGAATGCGGGCGGATATCGCGTTTCCCCGGTCGAAGTCGAGGCGGCCTTATCCACCCATCCCGAGATCACCCAGGTCGGGGCGGCTACGGTTGAGATAAAACAGGACAGTTCGATCATCGTTGCCTTCTACACTGGCCCCGAAGAACTGGACGCGGCGGACCTGCACGCCTATGTGTCTGACAAGTTGGCGCGCTACAAACAGCCGCGTGCCTTTGTCCATCTGCCCGCCTTGCCCACCGGAGGCAACGGCAAACTTCTGCGCCGCGCCCTGCCGGCCTATTTCAAGGCGACGTCCGAATGACACACACTGTAAAGCTCGACATCATGTCCGATCCGATTTGCCCCTGGTGCTATATCGGCAAGACCCATCTGGACAAAGCGCTCGCCGAAGTGCCAGACCACCCCTTTGTGATCGAGTGGCACCCCTTTCAGCTGAACCCCGATATGCCCGACGAGGGCATGGATCGGCGCGAATACCTTGAACGGAAGTTCGGCGGCAAGGACGGAGCAGTTCACGCATACGCTCCCGTTGTCGAACATGCCGAAAACGCAGGTTTGAATATCGATTTCGAAGGTATGAAACGCACGCCCAACACGCTGGATGCCCACCGCCTGATCCACTGGGCGGGGATTGAGGGCAAGCAGGATGCCGTGGTCGATGCACTCTTTAATGCTTACTTCGTCGAGGCGCGTGATATTGGTGATCATGAGGTGTTGGCTGATGTCGCCGACAGCGTCGGCATGGACGCAGCGGTCGTACTGAAACTGCTGCAGTCAGACGCCGACCGAGAAGATATCCGTAACCGCGACAGCCATTCACGCGAAATGGGCGTAAATTCGGTTCCCACCTATATCGTTGCAAACCAGCACGCCGTTCCGGGCGCGCAACCTCCTGAATTGTGGGCAAAAGTGATCGCTGAGATCATGTCTCAGATTGAGGCTTCCCCTGCAGAATAGCACATACCCCTGTGCATTTCTGATCTAGTCCAACCCGAAACGCCGTGATAGCGCATTCGGGAAGGAGTTCCCCATGGCCGACCGCATGTCCCGGGGCGAATTCATTGCGTTGATCGCGATGATGTTCGCCACGATAGCCTTTTCGATCGATTCAATGCTGCCAGCCCTGCCCGAGATCGGCGCAGAGCTCAGCCCCTACGATCTGAACAAAGCACAGTTGATCTTGACCTCTTTTGTGCTGGGCATGGGGATCGGCACATTCTTTACTGGGCCAATTTCCGATGCGGTCGGGCGCAAGCCGGTGATTTATGGTGGTGCCGCTCTCTATATACTGGCCTGCGCTGTTGCGTGGTCCAGCTCATCGCTTGAACTGGTGCTGGCTGCGCGCATCGCGCAGGGCCTCGGGGCGGCCGGGCCGCGCGTTGTGGCCATGGCGATCATTCGCGACTTGTTTTCAGGGCGCGAGATGGCGCGCATCATCTCGATTGCGATGATGATCTTTACTCTGGTCCCCGCCGTGGCACCGCTGCTAGGCGCAGGCGTTATTGCACTGGTCGGCTGGCGCGGCATCTTTGTGTCCTTCATCATATTCGCCACGATCATCGTGATCTGGATGGCCACGCGCCTGCCTGAATCTCTGGCGCCCGAAAACCGGCGCCCCTTCCGCCTGCCCCTGATGATTGCGGCAGTGCATGAGATGTTCGCACACCCCACCGTACGCCTCTCGATCCTGGTGCAGACCCTTTGCATGGGGTTGCTGTTCACCATGCTAACGATGGTTCAGCCGGTTTTTGACGTCATCCATGATCGGGCAGACAGCTTTCCCTTCTGGTTCGCCTTCGTGGCGCTGATCTCGGGTTCGGCCAGCCTTTTGAACGCCGCCGTGGTCGTACGCGTCGGGATGCGCCGTATGGTGACCTGGGCCTTGGGCACGCAGATTCTGATCACAAGCGCCGTCATCATCCTGAACATGACACCACTTTCACCGGGCGCATCCTTTGCTGTTTTTGTGGCGTGGCAGACCTCGATCTTCTTTATGGCCGGTGTAACCATGGGCAACCTGAACGCCATTGCCATGGAACCTATGGGTCATATCGCGGGAATGGCTGCCTCGGTCATTGGCTCGATCGCCACAATTCTGGCGGCTGCCATCGCGGCCCCTATTGGGCTGTTATTTGACGGGTCGATCACACCGCTGACGACCGGCGTGCTAACGATGTGCATCCTTGGCTTCGGCCTGATGCTACATATGGGCCGGATCGAAAACAGACTACCCGCCTGATCTGTGCAGAGCCGCTGAAACACGCTAACCTTCCCGCAAATCGTGGGGGGGCGCCATGAGCGACTATTATGATCTGGGCACGTATTCCTGTGCCGTCACCACAGCATCACCCGAAGCGCAGCTTTGGTTCGATCGCGGATTGGTCTGGACGTATGGCTACAACCACGACGAAGCGGTCACGTGCTTTCAGAAAGCTGCCGAGATTGACCCGGATTGCGCCATGGCCCATTGGGGCGTCGCCTATGCAGCAGGCCCAAACTATAACCTGCCGTGGGAATTGCGGGACGATCAGGGCCAGGCCAAATCACTGGCCATCGCCTATGATGCAACACAGAAGGCGCTGTCGCTGCTCAACGGGTGCACAGCGGTTGAGCAAGCGTTGATCCGCGCCCTACCCTCCCGATACCCTCAGCGTGACCCCATCGAAAACATGCACCAGTGGGACTATGACTATGCGGATGCGATGCGCGCCGCATTTGCCGAACAGCCTGATGATCTGGACCTGCGCACGATCCATGTTGAGGCGCTGATGAACCTCACCCCGTGGCAGATGTGGGACCTGAAAACGGGTCAACCGGCCGAGGGTGCCGCGACCCTTGAAGCGCAAGACGCTTTGGAGAGCGCTATGGTCAATGACCCGGCGTCGATGTCTCATCCCGGTCTACTTCACCTATATGTGCACCTGATGGAGATGTCGCCGACGCCAGAAAAGGCGCTGCAGGCCGGAGACATCCTGCGTACACTAGTGCCCGATGCCGGTCACCTGGTGCATATGCCGACCCATATCGACGTGCTGTGCGGCCACTATCACAACGTTGCCTACTGGAACGAAAAGGCCACCGAGGCCGATCTGAAATATTATGAGCGTGAAGGCGCGTTCAACATTTATACCGGCTATCGTCAGCACAACTATCACTTCACCATCTATGGCGCTCTGTTTCTCGGTCAGATGGAACCAGCCCTGCGGGCTAATCAGGGCCTGTGGGACACCACGCCTGAAGATATGCTTCGAATCGAAAGCCCGCCGATGGCGGATTATTTTGAAAGCTACATGTCCATGGGCCCGCATATCCTGATCCGCTTTGGCCGCTGGGAAGAGGCCAAGGCACTGAAGTTGCCAGACGACCCTGATCTCTATCGCACTCTGACGGCAACAACACATTATGCTCGCGCCATCGCCCATGCAGCCACTGATGAAGTGGCGCAGGCCGAAGCCGAAGAGCAGTTGTTCCTTGCCGCAAAAACCTGCGTGCCCGAGACGCGCCGCCTGCACAACAATCGGGTCATCGACCTTCTGGAGATCGCAGCGGAAATGCTGCGCGGAGAAATCGAGTATCGCAAAGGCAACTACGAGATTGCCTATGCACATCTACGCCGCTCGGTCGAATTGGATGACACGCTGCCCTATGACGAGCCATGGGGTTGGATGCAACCAACACGCCATGCGCTTGGTGCGTTGTTGTTCGAACAAGGGCATGTGAACGAGGCTGAGGCAGTCTATCGTGAAGATCTAGGCTTGGGTGGCACGCTCAGCCGCGCCTCGATCCACCCTGACAATGTCTGGAGTTTGAAGGGTTTGCATGATTGCCTGAAAGCACGCGGCGAGACAGTAGAAATCCGCCAAATCAAGCAACGCCTTGATCTTGCCTTGGCGCGCGCGGACCGCACCGTCGGCGCGTCGTGCTTCTGTGCCCAAGCCGCCATGAGGACTGCGGAATGAAGCTATTCCTTTTGGTGGCGGGCCTGCTGCTTGCCAGTCCAGCGCTGGCACAGCGCCAGACCTTTCCACCTATTGACGAGGCAGGTCAAAATCCATCACTGGTCGCATTCCGAGCTGACTTGCTGGCGAAAATCGAGGCACGCGATACCGATGCAGTTGTCGCCGCCGCTTGTCCCGACATCTATCTCAGTCACGGCACAGCAGGTGGACCGGAAGAGTTTCGCACCAACTTGACTGTGCCTCCGGAAACGCTTGGTGAAGAATTTAAGGACGAGGCTGCGGAGCTACGTGATTTTTACTGGTCGCAATTGCAGCAAACGGTTTCCCAACCGGGATATTTTGACGATCAGGGTGAATTCTGGATGCCGTACTATTGGCGGATCATTCTTCCCGCTACAGTAGACCCTTTCACCGCCTTCTATGTTTCGGGTGAAAGCATCACACTGCGTCAGGCACCGTCTCGTGGCGCGCCCATCCTCGCGCTGATCAGTCATGAAATCGTGATCGTCCCTGACTATCAACCTGATGGGGAATACCAGAAAATCAGACTGACCGATGGGACATCGGGCTACTTACTCAGCGATTTTCTGGCATCAATGGTCGGTTACCGCGCTGCGTTTGTAAAATCCGAAGCGGGTGACTGGCAGCTCTGCACTTTTGTGACAGGGGACTAGGCTTTCGCCTTTTTCTTCACAGCCACGACCTTTTCGGCCAGATCACGGGCGATGGCAAACGCACCTTTGATCTTGTCGCTGTCCTTCTTCCAGTCGCGCCGCACAACGATCTTGTTGTCCTTGACCTTGGCCAGCCCGCGTTGGTTCTGAATGAACTCGACCAACCCCTCGGGTGAGGCGAACTTATCATTGTGGAACTGTATCGTTGCGCCCTTTGGCCCGCCGTCCAGCTTGGCGATCCCGGCGCGTTTGCACATCGCCTTGATGCGCACGACAAGCATCAGGGTATTCACCTCTTTCGGCAAGCTGCCGAAGCGATCGATCAGTTCGGCGGCAAAGCCCTCCAGTTCCACTTTCGTCGACAGTGACGACAGGCGGCGGTAGAGGCCCAGACGCACGTCCAGATCGGGCACATAATCCTCGGGGATCAGAACCGGGACACCCAGATTGATCTGCGGCGCCCATTGGTCATCGGCATCCGATAGCCCCTCCATCTCGCCGGCTTTGATCTTGGCAATCGCCTCTTCCAGCATCGATTGGTAGAGTTCGTAGCCCACATCACGCATCTGGCCGGACTGTTCCTCACCCAGCAGGTTGCCCGCACCACGAATGTCGAGGTCTTGCGAAGCCAGTGTGAACCCGGCCCCGAGCGTATCCAGCGAGCCCAGAACCCGCAGCCGTTTCTCGGCCGTCGCCGTCAGGCGCTGGCGCGGTTTGGTGGTCAGATAGGCATAGGCGCGGGTTTTTGAGCGCCCCACCCGCCCCCGGATCTGATAGAGCTGCGCTAGGCCAAACATATCCGCCCGATGCACGACCATCGTGTTGGCAGTCGGGATATCCAGCCCGCTTTCTACGATCGTCGTGGCCAGCAGAACGTCGTATTTACCGTCGTAGAACGCGTTCATCCGGTCATCAAGCTCACCCGCAGCCATCTGCCCGTGTGCGACCACGTAGGATAATTCAGGCAACTGCTCTTTCAGGAATTCCTCGATCTCAGGCAAGTCAGAGATGCGCGGCACCACATAGAAGCTCTGCCCGCCACGATAATGCTCGCGCAGCAGCGCCTCACGGATCGTTACCGCGTCGAATTCGCTAACATAGGTGCGGATCGCAAGCCGATCGATGGGGGGCGTGCCAATGATCGACAGATCACGCACGCCTGTCAGGGACAATTGCAGAGTTCGTGGGATCGGTGTCGCTGTCAGGGTCAGGACGTGCACGTCCGAGCGCAGCTGTTTCAGCCGTTCCTTGTGGCCCACGCCGAAATGCTGTTCCTCGTCGATGATCAGCAGACCCAGATTATTGAACCGTATCCCTTTGGCCAACAGCGCATGGGTGCCGATCACGATATCCACCGTGCCTCGCGCCAACCCATCGCGGGTTTGCTGCGCCTCTTTGGCCGAGACAAAGCGCGACAGTTGCCGGACTTCAAGTGGGAAACCCCGGAAGCGATCCTTGAAGGACGCCGCGTGTTGCCGCGCGAGCAACGTGGTCGGTGCCACAATGGCAACCTGTACGCCCGACATCGCGGCGACAAAGGCTGCGCGCATGGCGACCTCGGTCTTGCCAAAACCCACATCGCCACAGATCAGACGATCCATCGGCGCGCCGGAATGCATATCCTCCATCACTTCGGAGATGGCGCGCAACTGATCGTCGGTCTCCTGATATGGGAAACGCGCGCTGAACTCTTCCCATGCATGCGGCGGTGGGTCCATGACAGGCGCTTTCCGCAGGGCTCGTTCGGCGGCGATGCGGATCAGCTTGTCCGCCATTTCACGGATGCGCTCTTTCAGCTTGGCCTTCTTGGCCTGCCAAGCGCCACCGCCCAAACGATCAAGCAGCCCTTCGTCATGGCCATATTTCGAAAGCAGTTCGATGTTTTCGACCGGCAGGTAGAGTTTGGACTGTTCAGCATATTCCAGCAGCAGGCATTCATGGGCGGCCCCCGCAGCCGTAACGACCTCCATCCCCTGATACCGCCCGATCCCGTGGTCAACATGCACCACCAGATCACCGGGCGACAGCGACTGCGTTTCAGTCAGGAAGTTCTCGGCCTTGCGGCGTTTTTTGGGTTGGCGGATCAGACGGTCGCCCAGAACGTCCTGTTCCGAGATCACGGTCAGATTGGGCGCTTCAAACCCGTGTTCCAATGCCCAAACCGCAAGATGCAGGCCGCGCTTTCCAACCCGGGTCCCGTCGGTCACCGGGATTGCCTCGGCCAGGCCTTCATCTTCGATCAAGCCGGTCAGTCGTTCACGAGCGCCTTCGGAGTAAGAGGCAATGAGGACCGGCCCCTTGTCCATCTTTTCGGTGATATGCGCCGCCAGAGCGCCAAACAGGCTGATGCTTTCCTGCTGACGTTCGGGTGCAAAGTTGCGCCCGATCCGTCCGCCTGCATCGATCACGCCCGGACCACTCGCCTGCGGCAGCGGGCTGAACTGCAAAACGCGACGATCGCCCACTGCATCTTCCCATGCAGCATCGTCCATATAGAGCAGACCGGGAGGCGTCGGTTTATAAACCGTATCCATGCGCGAGCGGTTTTCCAAAGCGAGCTTTCGCGTCTCATACTGATCCGCAATCGTATCCCAGCGCGCCAGCCGAGAAGGCGTGACTTGATCGTCAAGCGAGATTGAGGCCCCCGGAAGATAGTCGAACAGGGTTTCCAGTTTTTCATGGAAAAACGGCAGCCAATGCTCAATCCCCTGGTGCTTGCGACCTGCGCTGACAGCTTCGTATAAGGGATCATCCGTACCCGCCGCGCCGAATTCGATGCGATAGTTCTGACGGAATCGGGTGATGGCGGCTTCGTCCAGTATGACCTCGGACACCGGGGCAAGCTCGACCACATCAAGTTTTTCAGTCGTTCGCTGCGAGACAGGATCAAACCGGCGTGCACCATCCAGAACATCCCCGAACAAGTCCAGCCGCACGGGACCGCTCTCACCGGGTGGGAAGATGTCGATGATACCGCCTCGGATAGCGTAGTCTCCGGGCTCCATCACCGTGGGGCTTTGGGTAAAGCCCATCCGCACCAGAAAGTTGCGTAGGGCATCTTCGTCTATGCGCTGATCTACGCGAGCGGTGAATGCGGCCTCTCGCAACACTGCACGCGCGGGTACCCGTTGGGTCGCGGCATTGAGCGTGGTAAGCAGCACGAACCGCTGCGGCATCTGATGCACCAAAGCAGCCAGTGTTGCCACGCGGGCAGCAGAAATGTCGGCGTTGGGCGACACCCGATCATAGGGCAAGCAGTCCCATCCGGGGAATACAAATACGGGCATGTCCGGCGCAAAGAATGCCAACGCTGCCCGCATCGCCTCCATCCGTTTGTCATCGCGAGCGATATGACAGACTGGACCGCCCGAGCGCGCGATCTCATTCAGCACAAGCTGTGCATCAAACCCCTCGGGGCCGCCGCCGACTGTTACGTGGTTCGGAGCCGTCATTACCTTGCCTTTCAGGGACTACTAACCCAGGACACCAATCGAAATGTTCTGATACATTCCCCAGAACGCAGTGATCAAGATCGAGAACATACCGATGATCTGAGTAAAGGTCCGACTGCGCGTCAGCGTTTTGGAAACATTTTCTACGGTCGCTTCTTGAGTCTGCAATCGACGCGCTGCCGCAATACTGATCATCATGACAAAACACATCGGGAGCAGAAGAAGGAATACGGCCTGTGCAAATTCCACGTCGTAGAAGAATCCCAACGTTGCAAGGCCTGTCAAAACAAAACAGCAAATTGCCATCAATACCAGACCCGAGGTTTCGACGATGTACAACACTCTGTTCGAGTTGATCCGCGCGACATCGAGAAGGTCTTGTTCTGATTGACCACCTACACGACGGGCGCGCATCACCAGATCATAGGGCACCCCCATCGTCCAGTGGCTGGCAGATGACCAAAGAACGGCCAGACCGATCCAGTACCACAGATTCGAAAAACTCCGCATGTCGATGAGTTCGAAAATCGAAGAGTATATGTCCAAGCGTCTGCCCTTTGTTCAACGTCCGCAGGGACCGTCATCGCAGCGATGCGTCCATTGTTACCCTTGAGACCACCGGGAATTCATGCCACCCAATGCGCAATTGTTCAAGGAGAGTGCGCCATGAAACCGACTATCGCCCCATATCCCCGGACCCGTTTCCGCCGGGCCCGCCAATCTGAGGCGATCCGGGGTCTGGTGCGCGAGAACACCTTGACCGTGAATGACTTTATCTGGCCTGTTTTTGTGCGCGACGGTGAAAATATCGAAGAACCCGTCCCGTCGATGCCCGGGGTCGTGCGACGCTCGGTCGACCTGATCGCCAAAGCCGCGGTTGAAGCGCAAGCCCTTGGTATTCCTGCAATATGTATTTTCCCGTACACCGATCCGAGCCTGAAAACCGAAGATTGTGCCGAGGCCTGGAACCCCGACAACCTGTCCAACCGCGCCATTCGTGCAATTAAGACTGCTGCGCCCGAAATCGCGGTGATGACGGACGTGGCCCTGGACCCCTACAACATTAACGGCCATGACGGCTATGTGGTCGATGGCGAGATTGTGAATGACCAGACTGTTGAGGCGCTGGTGAAAATGACGCTGGCGCAGGCCGAAGCCGGAGCTGACATCATCGGCCCGTCCGACATGATGGATGGCCGTATCGGCGCCATGCGCAGCGCACTTGAGTCGGCTGGTCACCACAATGTCATGATCCTGAGTTATGCCGCCAAATATGCCAGCGCTTTCTACGGCCCTTTCCGCGACGCCGTTGGGGCATCGGGCGCTCTGACCGGTGACAAGAAGACCTATCAGATGGACCCTTCCAACTCGAACGAGGCCCTCCGTCTGATCGAGCGTGATCTGACCGAGGGTGCAGATATGGTCATGATCAAGCCGGGGATGCCATACTTGGACATCTGCCGACGGGTCAAAGACAGCTTCGGTGCACCGACCTATGCCTATCAGGTGTCTGGCGAATACGCGATGATCCAAGCCGCTGCACAAAACGGTTGGATCGACGGCGAAAAGGTGATGCTGGAAAGCCTGCTGGCCTTTAAGCGCGCAGGGTGTGACGGCATCCTGACCTATTTTGCGCCCGAAGCCGCGCGCATCCTGCAGGGCTAACACCTCAGATTGTCGCAATTTTTCGCCGATTTGCTGCGTGCGCAGCACAGCTTTCCCGTGACAGGCCGGTGCAATCGGCGTATTCTTGCAGATAAGATCGGGAACACCCGACATTTCAGGCACATACACAGAGACAGAGAAACATGAGCAGTTCAAACTCCCCCCGACTTAGCCGTCGCGGTTTTGCTTTTGGCATGGCCGGACTGACGCTGACCGCCGCTTGCGGCAACGGCGTTGGCAACTCCAACGCAGTCACACTCGACGCGCGCGTCGACGCGACGCTGAACGAAATGTACAGCAAGTATCCCAACACCGTTGAGATCGCCAACAAGGCCAACGGAATGTTGGTCATGCCACTGATTACAGATGCCGGATTTATCTTTGGTGGCGCCTATGGTCAGGGTGCACTGCGTATTCAGGGCGCGACGGTCGACTATTATTCCGCCATCTCCGGTACTGCGGGCCTGCAGATCGGCGCACAGCAATATGCGCATGTTCTGTTCTTCATGACCGAAGAGGCATTGAACGATTTCCGCCGCTCCAGCGGTTGGACGGCCGGTGCAGATATCGGATACGTCGTCGACGCGACCGGAGAATCCTTGTCGACCGACACCACTCAGTTGCGCAAACCCGTGCTGGCCGCAGTCTTTGGACAGGCGGGTCTGAAGTTCGGCGCGACGGTCGAAGGCACCAAATATACGCGCATCATCCCATAAGACCCAAGATACCACCCTCCCCCTCTGACGAGCCCCGCTACATCTTGTGGCGGGGCTCCGAGTTTTAGCGGTTTTCCACAAATTCCAGTGGCATTTCCCTTTCGGTCGGGCGGAGGTTCCAGTAACCTTGGCGCAAATGACCGCATAGAATTCTCGGGGGACAGATGGGCCTGGTTTTTCGCTGGCTGGTGAGACTTACGACAGGCCTGATCCTGCTGGCAATCGCTGCTGTGGGGTTGGTCTACTTTCTGGCCAGCCAATCCCTGCCTGAATACAATCAAACCCTTGAAGTTGAAGGAGTAACTGCCCCTGTCGAGATCGTTCGCGACACTGCAAATGTGCCGCATATACTGGGCCAGTCCGACCCGGACGTGTTCTTTGGTCTGGGCTATGCCCATGCACAAGACAGGCTGTGGCAGATGACCATTCTGCGTCGGACTGCACAGGGCCGCTTGTCCGAAGTGTTCGGCCAGCGCACGGTAGCCATCGACAAATTGCTACGTCGTTTCGATCTTTACGGGCTCGCCCATCGCTCAGTCGAGTTTCAGGACGACTATACCAAGGCCGCGCTTCGCGCTTATTCCGCAGGGATCAATGCTCGGCTTACCGAGATCAACGAACAGGCGCTTGGACGTGGCGCCCCCGAGATGTTCCTGTTCAACGCCCCCGTTCCCCCATGGCAGCCGGGCGACAGCGTAGCGATTATCAAGCTGATGAGCCTGCAGCTTTCCGGCCATCTTGCTGATGAAGTGTTGCGCGCACGCACATCGCTGATGCTGGATAATCCCGCACGGCTGGCCGACATTCTGCCCGACGTCCCCGGCCCCGGTATTGCCGCGCTGCCCGAGTATGCTGATCTGTTTCCAGACCTTCCGCGCTATGCCCAAGGCACCCCGATGCCCGACACGCCGCTGTCGCCTTTCCCGCAGCGCGGGCTGGCAGGTGCGTCAAATGCGTGGACCGCCGCGCCGTCCCGATCGGCCAGCGGTGGCACGTTGCTGGCAAACGATCCGCATCTGGGCCTCACCGCCCCGGGTATCTGGTATCTGGCGCGGCTGGAACTGGCCAAAGGCGGCGTTATCGGTGCAACCATTCCAGGCGTACCGGCAATCTCAGCCGGACGGAGTGAGCGCTTGGGCTGGGGCCTTACCTCATCCTATCTGGACGATCAGGACGTTCACATCGAACAACTGAACCCCGACAATCCCGAAGAATACCTTACCCCAGACGGCTACAAACGCTTTCAGACCCGCCCTTCGATTATCGAGATCAAAGACGCCGCCCCAATTACCCTGACCCTGCGCTGGACCGAGAATGGCCCGGTTCTGCCGGGCACGCATTATGATCTGGAAACCATCACACCACCGGGCCATGTCGCGTCTCTGTCGTGGAGCGCGCTAAGCCCCCGCGATACATCCATGAGCGCCTCTTTGGCACTGATGAATGCCGATTCAGTTCGAGACGCCATTGACGCGGCCGAGGACTATATTGCCCCTTCGCAAAACTTGTCGCTTGTCGATAAAGACACGATCGGCATGAAACTGGTCGGCGCAATGCCCCGGCGCGATCTGAACAATCAAAGCCGAGGCCGCATTCCCACCCCCGGCTGGCTGGAACGGAACCGTTGGCAGGGCCGCCTGCCCTATTCAGACAATCCTGAATTCGTGGCCCCGGTCGGCGGAGTTCTGGGTAACACCAACAACAAGATTATCGACCGGCCCTTCCCGCGCCATGTGTCGTACGAGTGGGGCGACACCCAGCGGGTCAATCGCTGGGAACGCCTGATGCAATCGCGCGAGGTACATACGCGTGACAGTTTTATCGAAGCGCAGTTGGACACGGTTAGCTTTACAGCGCGATCACTGCTGCCCCTGATCGGCGCTGATCTCTGGTTTACCGGTGAGTCGGCACCCGAAGGTACGCCCGAACGGCAGCGTCAGATCGCGCTGGATCTGCTGGCCAACTGGAACGGTGAGATGAACGAGCATCTGCCGGAACCCCTGATCTACGCCGCATGGTTGCGCGCGCTGCAAATCCGCCTGATCTCGGACGAACTTGGCCCGCTGGCTGCCGAATACAAGCATGTCGAGCCGCTGTTTATCGAGCGGGTGTATCGCGATATCGACGGTGCCTCGGTCTGGTGCGACGTGGTTCAGAGCGCGCCCGTAGAAAATTGCACCGACATGGCACGACTGGCCCTGGATGACGCGATCATTTGGATTTCCGAGCGCTATGGCCCCGCACTCGAATCTTTACGCTGGGGCGATGCGCATCAGGCCACCCAGGACCACCCTGCGCTGGGCCAGGTTCCGGTGCTGCGGTTTTTCGTCAACATCCGCCAATCCACCAGCGGTGGCGATAACACCTTGCTGCGCGGGCGCACGTCAGGCGAAGGACCGGACCCGTTCCAGAATGTGCATGGCGCTGGTTATCGTGGCGTCTACGATTTTGCGGACCCCGATAGTTCGGTTTTCATCACCGCAACTGGCCAGTCAGGCCATTTCCTATCCCGCTATTATGACGATCAGGCCCAACTATGGCGGCGCGGAGAATACATCCCTATGTCGCTGGATATCGGGCTTGCCCGTGCAGCGGCGGTTGGTGTGACTGTCCTGAACCCGCGCTGATCTGATCGGCAAATCCCCGCCCCTTTTTGAACCTCGCGTGGCGCACCCCTTCGTTATCGCCTAAACTCGTCTGGCCGTCGCATTGCACGAAGGGGGAAAATGCATGGGCAGCTTTCGAGACACCTTAAACAATCTCGCACGCGATTATGCCATCGCCTGGAGCTCGGGCGATCCCGACTTGGTCGCCAGTTTTTTCGCCCCCGAAGGTCAGATCAGCATTAATCGCGGTGAGCCCCTGCGCGGCCATGCCGAAATCGCTGAAATGGCCCGCGGGTTCTATGCAGAATTCCCCGATCTTGAGGTGCGTTGCGATATGATGCGTTGGGCCGGAGGGCATGCCATTTTTGTCTGGACCCTCGAAGGCCATCACGTCGAGACCGGCAACCGTGTCGTTACACGCGGCTGGGAAGAGTGGGAGCTTTCAAAGGACAACAAGGTGCTATCATCGCTTGGGTGGTTCGATGCAGAGGATTACCAGCGCCAGATAGACGGTACCTAGAACGCCGCGAAGCGGGACGCCTGCTTGTCAGTCCAGAGCACCGTGATCTCGAACCCCTCTTCGGTCTGATCTTCAGACCTGACCACATCCTGACGATAGAGCCACGCGCGTTTGTCACCATCGGCAAAGCCCAGTTTCAGGATAGTCTCATGCCGCGCGCCCTGCAGGATCGTGGCGATTTCAGACAGCAGCGGATCAACACCTTCGCCCGTTACGGCCGATATGGCAAAGATCGCCGGATCACGCTCGGCCCGGGCAAGCGCGGCTTCGCGGTCTTCCGGGCTCAGCAGATCGATCTTGTTCCAAACCTCCAACCGGGGGCGACTGTCCTCAACACCCAGAGAGTTCAGGATAGCCTCAACATCCCGTGCCTGTGCCTCGGTTTCTTCGTGGATGATATCGCGGACATGCACGACCAGATCAGCCCCCAGAACCTCTTCCAGAGTGGCGCGGAAGGCCGCAACCAGTTCCGTGGGCAGGTTCGAGATGAAACCCACGGTATCGGACAGGATCACCTCGGGGCCATCCGGCAGCTCAACCCGTCGCATGGTTGGGTCCAACGTGGCGAACAGCATGTCTTTTGCCATCACCTCGGCCCCGGTTAGGCTGTTGAACAGCGTGGATTTCCCGGCGTTTGTATAGCCAACAAGTGCAACAATCGGGTATGGAACCTTCGCGCGCGCTGCGCGGTGTAAGGTGCGGGTCTTCACCACTTTTTGCAATTGGCGGCGCAGGCGGACCAGTTGTTCATCAATGGCACGCCGGTCGGCCTCGATCTGAGTTTCACCGGGACCACCCACAAACCCAAGGCCACCGCGCTGACGTTCCAGGTGGGTCCAGGCCCGAACCAGTCGCGTACGCTGATAGCTAAGCGCGGCCATCTCAACTTGCAGCACACCTTCACGGGTACGCGCACGGTCGCTGAATATTTCCAGAATCAAACCGGTCCGGTCGAGGATTTTGACCTTCCACGCCTTTTCCAGATTGCGCTGCTGAACCGGAGTTACTGGCCCGTCGATCAGAACCAGCTCGATCTCATTGTCGTGGACGCGTTCGGCCAGTTCCTCGATCTTGCCGCTGCCGAACAGAAAACCAGCCTGCGCGCGCGGTAGGCGCACTATTTCGGAACCGACCACATCCAGATCGGGCAAAGCGGCAGCTAGTGCCACCGCCTCTTCCAGCGCTGGTTCGGGGACACGGCGCTGTTCATCTGATTTGATTTCGGGATGCAGCACCCAAGCCCGGGTGCGCGCCCTCTCATGTTCCATCAAGAGGCGTCTTCGCCCTCATACAGGTTGATCGGCTGTGACGGCATAATGGTCGAAATCGCATGCTTGTACACCAACTGCGACTGTCCGTCGCGGCGCAGCAGCACGCAGAAGTTATCGAACCAGGTGATTACACCCTGCAATTTCACACCGTTGATCAGGAATATTGTGACCGGGACCTTTGCTTTCCGTACATTGTTCAGGAACGCGTCCTGCAGATTCTGTCTGTCCGAAGCCATATTTTGTTATCTCGCCATTGTTCTTGCTACGCGCTGCGGACCAACGCGCTCCCTCCGGCAGAGTATGGAGTGCCGCGCACAGATATTCCAGATGAAAAATCAGGCAGTAACACAAGGTGCCTGACGCAGGGTCAATCGCGCCACAGCGTTGGCGTAATCAGTGCCACGATCGCCAGAGTTTCCAACCGCCCGATCACCATCGCCGCGCAGACCGTCAACTTGGCCCCGCTGGAAAGATCAATCAGACGTATGGGCACATCCGTTGCCAATTCAATCAACGGCCCCGTGGTGCTGAGTGCGGCAACGCTGAGCAGCATGGCCTGTTCAAAACCTACGCCCATGACGGCCAGCAACAAATCGAACAAGGCCAACGTCAGGGCGAACATCATCAGGAAGATCCAGGCGATGAAGGCACCGTCGCTTTGAATGCGGCGGTTGCCGCCACCCTCTCCGCTGACCGAAGAAGGATAGATCAGTCGGTCAATCTCGCGCTTGCCATTCAGATAGAGCGCAAAAACCCGCAACAGCTTTACCCCACCCGCAGTCGTCGCCACGCCTCCTCCGACCAGGGCTAGCCCCATCAGAATCAGGCCCGGTGTGCTCAAGCCCGACAATTGCTGCGCGTCGTTCCAGTTGGCGCTTTCAAATCCGGCCGTGGTCAGAAACGACATCGCCGTAAACATGAACCCCCAAAAAACGCCAAGTGCTTGCCGCACTTCGACGGCAATGTTCAGTTCGGCCGTTCCAGCCAAAAACCGGATGAACAGCAGCACAGCGACCGCCAGCACGATGAAGATGCCAATCCGAAATTCTGGGTCTTTGTCCAGCCGCGAATACCCTGAGGTCGCTGTATCGGTCGAAAAGGTCAGCCGCGACAGGGCAAAGAACAGGAACAGGAACAGGATCGCCTCGCCAGTGATTCCTGCGGTCGATCCTTCCAATCCACCGACAGGTGATATGCCGGAAGTCGCAATCACTGACATCGCGTGGCTCACGGCAGTAAGCCCTTGCTCACCTGCGATCAACAGCAGGATCCAGATCACAGCTGTCAAACCCGCATAGACGGGTGCCAATGTCCGCGACACGCGGATCAGATGGCCGCGTGGATCGGACTTCTCGCTCTGTGCCACGCCCGAGACGGGACGCCCCGGTTGCCCCCGGGCTGTGACTTCGAAACCGCCCAACGACAAGGGCGCCAGAATCGCGGCCGCCGAGATCCACATCAGCAATCCGCCCATCCAACCGACCAACGCGCGCCATAAGTGCAACGGCGCCGAAAGGCGTGCGGGATCGGGGAACAGATCGGCGCCGGTTGTGGTCAGCGCGCTGACCATATCGAAATAGGCGTTCAGGAAGCTGGTTGTCCCCAGCGCATCATGAAACGGAATAGCAAGAAATATCGGCAGTACGGTAAAGGCGGCCAGCAGAACCGCCAATTGACCAAGCGTTCCCCGCCGTGGTCGTCGGTTCGACATGGCCAGAGCTATGATCGACACCGCAAAAACACCCAGCAATCCGGAATAGAAGAATGACCGTGAGGTGGCGTGATCATCCAGCGCCAGCGCATAAACTGCGGGTATCCACATTGCCAGCGACACGATACCCCAGATCATCAGCAGCAGCGGCAATCGCCGCAATACTCCGATCCGTTGCTGTCCGCGTGCTTGCAACATCAGAAGAAATCGATTGAAACCTGCATCAGACGCTCAACCTCGGGCACGTCTTTGGCCATTGCAAAGATCGCCACCACGTCTTTCTCGTCGATGCGCAGGCTGCCGGTCGGGCGCAGAACCTCGTCACCTTTGCGTACTGCGCCGACCAGAACGCCTTCTGGGAAATCGATGTCGCGCAGTTTTTGTCCAGCCATGGGCGAGGTTGATAGCACTTCGGCCTCGATTACCTCGGCCTCGGCATCACCAATGGAATACACCTGACGCACGCGCCCGTGCCGAATGTGACGCAGGATCGAACTGACAGTGGTGGCGCGCGGGTTAATATATGCGTCAATCCCCAGCGGTCCCATCAAGGCGACCATGCTGGGGTCGTTGATCAGGGCGATGGCCAGTGGACAACCCTCTCCCTTGGCGCGTACCGCGGCCAGCATGTTGGTGCGATCGTCATCCGTGACCGCCAACATCGCGTCGGCGCGCTCAATCCCTGCTTCGCTCAGCAAAGATGAATCTAGGCCGTCGCCGTTCAGAACAATCGTCCGCTCCAATGCTTCGGCAGCGATTTCGGCGCATTTGCGGTCACGCTCGATAATCTTGGCACGCACCCGGCTTTCGCGCTCTTCCAGTGTGCGGGCCACTTCCAACCCGACATTACCGCCGCCGACGATCACCACACGATCTTGCTTACGCTGAGCCTTGCCGAACACCTCCATCGTACGTTCAACGTCTTTTACGCTAGTGAAGACGTAGCATTCGTCGCCTACAAACAGCTGATCCTCGGATTCCGGTGCAAACAGCGTCCCTTCGCGGCGCACACCAACCACAATCGAGCTGAGCGTGGAAAACAGGTCGGTCAATTGTCGCAGCGGTGTGTTGACGATGGGGCAGTCTTCTTCGACTCGAATGCCCAACAGTTGCGCCTTACCGTCCATGAAAATCTCGGTGTCAAAAGCAGAAGGTGCCGAAAGACGGCGCATCGCTGCGGCGGCAACCTCGCGCTCGGGGCTAATTACGACATCGATGGGCAGATGATCACGACGATACAGATCGGAGTGGATCGCCTCAAGATAGGATTTTGATCGCAAACGCGCGATCTTGCGCTGGATCGAAAAAACCGAATGCGCCATCTGGCAGGTGACCATATTCACCTCATCCGAATGGGTCGCGGCGATGATCATATCGGCATCCCGCGCCCCTGCACGATCCAGCACATCCGGATAACTGGCGAAACCGGCGATCCCCTGCACGTCCAGCGTCTCGGTCGCGCGACGTACCAGATCGGGATTGTTGTCGACCACCGTCACATCGTTCAGTTCGCCCGAAAGGTGACGCGCAATCTGCCAGCCGACTTGACCGGCACCGCATATGATGACCTTCATGCTCTTGGCCTTTCTGCCTGAAATCTTTGAATGACAGATGCCCCCAAAGCGGTCAATTGAATTGTCATGCCTCCTAAGCTGCGTCAAAGTAAGCATATGAAAACCATTCTGCCTGCCCTGATTTGCCTGCTGACGCTGTCCGCCTGTGGTCCGCTTTCTTTGTATTATCGCGAAGGTGAGAGCGTCTCGCGGATGCAGACCGAGACCACGAACTGTCAGGTGCAAGCCCTCAAGGACGCCCCTGTCGCCAATCAGGTCCGGCAGAGCCCGCCAGTCTATTGGCCCGGGCGCACCTATTGCGATGGCCGAGGACGCTGCTATCGCAACCCCGGATGGTGGGAGCCCGGGCGGGTCTATACCGTCGACGTGAATCAGGGGCTGAGAAACAAGGTCGAGGCGCAGTGCATGGCCCAAAAGGGCTATCGCCCGGTCAGCCTTCCGCCTTGCAAACAGGGTGTCAAATCGCGGGTCACGCCCACGCGCACCACGACGCTCCCGCCGCTGAACAGCGCGTCCTGTTTCGTGAAATTTGACGACGGGTCATTTCAGATCATCACTCCGGGACAAGCTGGCTGATTTGCGACGCCGCGCCAGCAGCAGATGCGCTATGATCGCGATGCTATAGAACGCGGCGACGGCTACAAACATGCCAGCCTCATCGACGCCCAGCAATATCGCCAGCAATACCGGGGTTCCAAGCAGGTTTCCGGCATTGCCCATCTGCGCCATCGCACCATAACTCAGAGCTTGGGCTTCGGTGGTATCGTTTAACTCTGGCACAGCGGCGAAGCTGCCGCCCTGTACAAGCCCGAGCACGGCAAACAAGGCGATACATCCGAACGTAAGGGGCGCCCCCAAAAACAATGCGATGATCGTCGCGATCCCCAGCATAAAGCCCAGATTGACGACGCTGACGCAGGACAGGACGGTCAACAGCAAGGGCACCAGCAGCCATGACAGTACAATCCCTGCCAGGGGCATAAGTGCCGCAATCGATGCGCCCTGCCCTTCGGGTAAACGCCCCGGCAGGATCGCTAAAAGAGAAACAAATGTCAGCGTGTAGAAGAACCAGCCAATTGCCGGGGCCGAAATAAAGGGTGAGCGGTAGGTCCTGATATGCACATCAAGGAAGGCGAAGAGTCCCCACCCGGTACTCTCCGTCTGGCCCATGTCGGTTTTCAGATTGCTAAGCGCGATCAGCGCGGCGATCAGCAGCATCAGACCCCCGTGCATGGCAAAGTATGTGGGCAGTCCGAAACGATCGACGATGGGCAGCCCAACCCAAGCGTTTAATGCGAATGCAACGCCAAAGAATGTACTCCACAGCACCATGGAATTATACCGCGCCCGACCGGATGTGATCTGAGCAATCAGCGTCGGTGCCGCCACCACAATCGCAAGATGGGACAGCCCCTCGATCACCCGGCTGAGCAGCATCAGTTGAAAAATCGGCAAGCTTGCTTGCAGCAAAGATAACGCGCCGCCGAGCACAAGCCCTGATAGCAATAGACGATTTGGCCCAATACGCGCTGTGATCGCTCCGGATATCGCGCCCAAAGCAGCCCCCATTAGACTGATAATGGACAGCAACCAGCCGATCACGGCAGCGTTGTCCGGGTACAACAGCCCCACATCAGAAAATGGTACGGCAATCTTTGCAAATTGGGTTGCCGCACCGAGGCCAGCAAACCAGATCAGCATGACCTGCAAGAATGTACGAAAAGAGTCACTCATGCAGCCGGTCTATCGCGCCTAACCTGCCAGCGGAACGCATAAATTATGCGGTGACTTCGCGCCGCCCGCTGACCAGACGGACCGGAGTGCCATCACCCAGATACAACCGCTCCCACACGATTTGCCCGGCGCTGATCCTGATTTGATCATGCACAGCCTCGGAAGTCAGAAACGCTTTGGGTGAAGGCGAATGCAAATCCCACCAGCCATCTTTCTGCAGTTCTGCTTCGGCTTGTCGGATCTCATCCGTTGCAAATTGCCAAAGCGACACGCCCAGCAAGGCGCGCTGTGAGGTCTTCCAATCCCGCGCCCGGCTGCCCGAATAAGCAAGGCAGGTATGGCTGGCCTCTTCGACAAGGTGCAAGCACTCTGCCGAATGAACGACCAGACGTTTCAGCGCAGAATCCTGCACCCGAACCGGCCCCAACGCTGCAAAAACGGACTGTTGAATATGCGGCGATGGCGTTTGACCCCCGTTTTCCCACCGGGAAATCGTGGTTTGGTCGACTTCAATCAGATCTGCGAGGGCGGATTGCTTAAGTCCAACCGACCGCCGCAACCGCTTCAACCGTTTACCAAAGGCGGGAAAACCGATGGAAACGGCTGCGGTCTTCTTATTCGGCGCGGCAATCACTCGGCTGGTTCGGGCTCGTCAATTTGAGCCACCCGCGCACCGGATTTGTTCGAGGTCACTACGCCCAGCGACTTGAGCTTGCGATGCAAGGCGCTGCGTTCCATGCCGACAAAACTGGCCGTGCGGCTTATGTTGCCACCAAACCGATTGATCTGGGTCAGCAAATATTCACGCTCGAACGCTTCGCGCGCCTCACGCAGCGGCAGCGTCGCCAGTGCGCCAGACAGTACCACGCGCCCGGTCTCGTCGGATTTCTCTTCTTCGTTGGGCAACTCGCGGGCCTCGATCGGGCCATTGCTGTCACCAAGGATCAGCACCCGCTCGATCAGGTTCTTCAGCTGACGCACATTGCCCGGCCATGTCATCGTTTGTAGCAAAGCAATAGCCTCATCCGACAGCTCGCGCATCGGCAGACCCTGTGTATCGTTGCACATCTCGATGAAATGTTGCGCCAGAACCGGGATGTCCTCTCGCCGTTCCTCCAGCGAGGGAACCGCAATCGGCACCACATTCAGCCGGTGATACAGTTCTTCGCGGAACCGTTCGGCGGCGATCTCTTCTTCCAGATCGCGGTTGGTCGAGGAAATGACCCGCAGATCAACCCGCACCTTGTCAGAGCCACCAACACGCTGGAATTGCTGATCAACCAACACGCGAAGAATCTTGGACTGCGTCCCCAGCGGCATGTCAGCGACTTCGTCGAAGTAGACAACGCCGCCATGCGCCTCTTCCAGCAGGCCTGACTCGATTCCGCGCTCAGACGATTCTCGTCCGAACAGAACCTCTTCAACCCTCTCAGGTTCAATCCCCGCACAATTGACCGTCACAAATGGGGCATTCGCCCGGTTGGAATGGGCATGGATATAGCGCGCGGCAATTTCCTTGCCCGACCCAGCCGGCCCGCTGAGCATAACCCGGCCATTCGACTTTGTTACCTTGTCCAACTGCCCCTGCATCGCTCGGAACGACGCAGAATTGCCAATCATGTCTGAACAGCTGACTTCCTGCCGCTTCAGCGAGGCATTCTCGCGACGCAGGCGCGAGGTTTCCATCGCACGGCGGATCACCACCATCAACTGGTCAATGTTAAAGGGCTTTTCGATAAAGTCGTAAGCCCCTTGCTTGATAGCCGCCACTGCAATCTCGATATTGCCATGTCCGGAAATGATCACCACCGGAACATCCGGGTTGTCCCGTTTTACAGCTTTCAGGATGTCGATCCCGTCCATCCGGCTATCTTTCAGCCAGATATCCAAGATCAACAGTCCGGGAGGTTCAGCATTGATCGACGACATGCACTCATCCGAGTTTGCCGCCAACCGGGTGGAATAGCCTTCGTCTTCCAGAATGTCGGACACCAATTCGCGAATATCGCGTTCGTCATCTACGATCAGAATGTCGCTCATCTTTGGCCTGCTTTCAGTTTGTTTGTTTTAATCGCCTGTTTTTCCGGCGCATTTGTCGGGCCGCCTGAGGCCCCAGGTAGACGTATGACAGCCATCGCGCCGAAATGGTCCTGTCCGTCGAATGTGGGCGCGTCTTCCAATGTCAGCGCTCCGCCATGTTCTTCAATGATCTTCTTGACGATGGGCAGGCCAAGGCCGGTGCCTTCGTCGCGGGTGGTTACATAAGGTTCAAACAGCCGTGCCCTGTCCTCGGGCAGGCCGATGCCATTGTCCGCAATCGTGATCTGCGTTCCTGCATCGTCAGTGGAGACAACGACTTTGATCTGAGGTTTCAGATTGCCCGGTGCGCCTTTTTCTTTCAGCGTTTCAATAGCCTCGCCCGCGTTCTTGATCAGGTTCGTCAACGCTTGGCTCAACATGGTCGAATCCACATCCGCCAAAATGGGCTGTTCAGGTAAGTCCGCATCGATCTGAACATCAGGCTGACCCGCCTGCTGCAACAGAACCGCCTCACGCACTAGCGTCACGATATTCTCTTCGCGCCGTTCCGGTTCGGGCATGCGTGCGAATTTCGAGAACTCGTCAACAATCCGCCGCAGATCATTGGTCTGCCGCACGATCACGTCGGTCATCGATTCCAGGCTATCGCAATCGTCCTCATCCAGCTTGCGCGAGAATTTGCGTTTGATCCGCTCGGCGCTCAGTTGGATCGGTGTCAGCGGATTCTTGATCTCATGCGCAATGCGACGGGCCACATCACCCCACGCCGCCATGCGCTGCGCGCTTACCAGATCGGTCACGTCATCAAAGGCTACAACGTAGCCTTCCAGCCTTCCATCCTCGCCACGCCGTGTCGCCATGCGTACCAGTAAGTTCTCCAACCGGCCTTTGCGGGTTACCTTGATCTCCCCCTGGACCGCCTCTTGCCCGCTGTCCTTAAGGGCTTCGAACAAAGGCAAAAATTCGGGAACAGCGATACCGATAGCCAGGTTTTGCTCTCCACCAGACCAGCCCAGAAGACGTTCGGCGGATCGGTTCACGAAGGTCACACAGCCCTCTGAATCAACGCCAACGACACCGGATGTCACCGAGCTTAGAACTGAATCAAATAGCCGCCTTCGACGTTCGATATGGCGGGTGTTTTCCAACAGCGTGTCGCGCTGCCCCTTCAACTGACGAGTCATCTGGTTGAAGTAGCGGCCCAGCATCGCGATTTCGTCGTCGCTGGCCTCCTCGATGACCTGAACACTCAGATCACCAGCACCAACGCGCTGCGCCGCCGTTGTCAGCCGTCCAACAGGGCGAGAAAGACGTTCGGCGAACCACATGCCCAGCGACATCGCGGCCAGAATCAGGATCACAGCAAAGCCGAGATACAGAAGGCCGAATTCGAACAGGACCCTGCCCCGCTCGCTTTCCAGTTGGCTGTAGAACTGTGCTGTCTCTTTGGTTTCATCAAGCAGGGTCAGAAGCTGCCCATCAACCTCGCGACTGACATAAAGATACCGGTCAAGATAGGCATGCAAAGGAACAAGCGCGCGGAATTCGCTGTTCTCCCAATCGGCAATGATGGCCACGCCCTGATCATTGGCCTCGATCATCTCTTCGGGGGTTGGTGCCTCGTAGTCGAACAGGTAGGACCGATCACCGCGCGATCGGATTTCGGCGCTGCCATCGATCACATAGGCCTCGCGCAAACCGCGTTGTATCTGGGCCTGCCCCTGGGCCAGAACCTCTCGCAATTCGGCGTCTGAGACAAAATAATCCAACGATCGCGCGTTATCGAGGAAACGCGCCAGAACAACTGCATCCTGCGTCAGGCCCTCGCGGTGTTCCTGTTCGTAAGCTTCAGCTGCAGTTAGTGACGACCCAACCACCTGCCGCACACGGTCCGAGAACCAACCTTCAAGGCCGATATTCACCGTCAGCCCGGCGAAAATCGCCACGGTGACCGTCGGCACCAAAGCCAACAGCGTGAAAGCGCCGATCAGGCGCAGGTGAAGACGGGAGCCCGCAGATTTCGCGCGACGTGCGGCGATCAGACTGAACAATTGGCCCAACACCAGCGCAGCTACGACCAGCACGTAGACCAGATCAGCCAACAAAATCAGCCGCAGTGTCGGTGCCGCCGCGCCAAGATCAAAAGGGCCAATGACGAGATAGGTTGCAAGCGCCAGAACCGGGCCCAGCATAACCAATCCCAAGGTACTGAAATTGCGCATCCTCCGGGACTTGCGCCACCGGTTGATCGATAGGATCGGCCCGTTCTGTGCCCGGGTTGCCACCGTCTGCCCTCATTCTGATGTGCCGCTTGCGCGGCTTACCGCCATATATCGTGGTCGTTCCCGGGGTCGAACCCGAATGCCACTGTTTGTGTGGCGATATTACATCAGTTTGCGACGGCGTGTCACCTGAATATCGAGGTCAGTAATCTTTTTCCGCAGCGTATTCCGGTTAATCCCCAGGAGATCAGCACATTTTGCCTGATTTCCACCAGTCGCATCCAGCGCGATTTCGATCAACGGTGCCTCGACCTCGCGTAGAATACGTTGATAGAGGCCGGGAGGCGGCAGGATGTTTCCGTGCAGATCAAAATACCGGCGCAGGTGACGACCAACCGAAGATGACAGCTTCTCACGCTCGCCATCACCCAGAACTGGTTCGGCCTCGGGCTGGCTACCCAGCACCATCTCAACTTCGGTGCGCGAGATTTCATCAGAACGGCTGGTTAGACCAAGACGCCGGATCGCATTTTCAAGCTGTCGGACATTGCCGGGCCAGGAATACCGGCGCACCAACTCGACCGCTTCGGGGCTGAGACGACGCTGCGCGCCGCTTTCCCGCTCCTCCCGCGCCAGAAAGTGATCGGTCAGCAAGGTGATATCATCAACCCGCTCGCGCAACGCAGGCACGTGGATCGTCGCACCGCAGAGACGGTAATAGAGATCTTGTCGTACGCGACCACTTTCCATCGCGTCGGTCAGATCTGATTGACTTGTGGCCATGAAACGCGGCACGTGATCGCCCGGCGTGTCCATCATGCGCACGATACGGGCCTGAATCTCATCATCAATATCGGCAATTTCATCGATCAGCAGCGTACCACCACGTACGCGTGCCATCACCCGTGCCGGGCCTTCCAAATCGCTCAGATCGGCAGCAGTCACAGTGACAAAGGGCAGTGTCCTTCGGTCAGAGAAATCGTGAATAGCGCGTGCTATCAGAGATTTACCCGTCCCACTTTCACCAGAAATCATCACAGACAGATCCGTGTTCATCACCCGAGCGACCAGACGATAAAGCGCCTGCATCACCGGGGTGCGCCCAACCAGCGGCAGTTCATCAGGGCGGTCTTCGCTGGCCATCACCGGCTCAGCCTGTACCCGCTGCTTTTGATCCAGCGCCCTCGCGGTGCGCTTCATCAGATCGGGCAAATCGAAAGGCTTTGGCAGATAATCGTAAGCTTCCGCCTCAGCCGCCTGAATGGCTGTCATGATGGTGTTCTGGGCCGAGATCACGATGACCGGCAAACCGGGACGGTCCTGCGCGATCTTTGGCAGCATCTCCAACCCGTTTCCATCCGGCATTACCACATCCGAGATCACAACGTCGCCCTTGCCTTCGGCCACCCAGCGCATCAGCGTGGTCAGCGAAGATGTCGCGTGAACCTTGCACCCCGCCCGCGTCAGGGCCTGTGTCAGAACCGTGCGGATCGTGCGGTCGTCATCGGCAACCAGAACTGTGCCATCCATCAGATGCTCTCCTTTTCATACGCGTCGTTCGGTGCACGCCGCAGGGACAGTCGAAAACTAGTGCGTCCGGGCACAGATTCAGCCGAAATCCAGCCGTCGTGGTCGGAAACGATCTTGCTGACCAGCGCCAGCCCAAGCCCGGTGCCGTTCTCCTTGCCCGACACGAAGGGGTCGAAAATATCACTGCGAATATTTTCCGGCAGGCCCGGCCCATCATCAATAATCTCGATCTGCAGAGGCAGCGAATGACCCGAACCGTCACTGCGCCGCAGTCGGAATGAATGCTCAAAATAGGTACGCAGCCGGATTGTACCGTTGCCATCAGCAGCTTCCGAAGCGTTTTTGAGCAAGTTCAGAACCACCTGCAGGAACTGATCCGGGTCCCCGTAGGCCAAGGGCAGCGAGGGGTCGTAATCCTCGATAATCGTCATATGCGCGCCAAAACCCAACAGCGCTGACCGGCGCGCGCGATCCAGTACATCGTGGATATTGACCGGTTTGAAATCGGGTTGAGACAGGTTGCCGAACTGTTCTACTTGCTCCAACAACTTCACAATGCGGCGGCTTTCCTCAACGATAAGGTCAGTGAGCTCAAGATCTTGCTGCGAAATATTCATGCTGAGCAATTGCGCCGCACCGGTGATCCCTGCCAAAGGGTTCTTGATCTCATGCGCCAGCATCTCGGCCATACCAATCGCAGACTGCGCTGCCGATTTCACAGTGTTGCCACGGGTCATCCGACCGGCCAGTTCGCGCGGCGAGATGATCATGATCATTGAACCGGGATGCCCCATCAGCGGTGCGATTTGCAGCGCACATTGTAGCGGCGCGCGATTTCCCGACCCAACGTCCACATCGTTCACGAACAGCGGTGTACCTTGTTGACGCGCGCGCAGAAACGCCTCTTCCAACGGCGCGTCAACCGCGAGTTGATCCCAGACCGGGTGTCCAATCACTGCCTTGCGGGAGGCGTTCAGAAACCCCTCACCCGAGGAGTTGACGTCCGATATCCGATCTTCGGCATCGATAATGAACGCCGGAACCGGAAGCGAGGTCCAGATGCTCTGGTCAGAGGTCATGCTGCTGCCTCCGCCGTGCCACTAAGCGCATCTGCCAAAAGCCGTAACACCTCATTGGTGTCGCGGGATGTCAGGACAGCCCGCCGCAAGGTGGCGGGTGTTCCGGCCTCATCCATGTACCAACCGAGATGTTTGCGTGCGACGCGCAGGCCCAGATCGGTACCGTAGAACTCCAGCATCGCCAGATAGTGGCCACGCACCATCTCGATCAGTTCAGTGCCCGTGGGAATGGTTGGCGAAGCAGCGCCATAGAGATCATGGCAAATCTGCGCCAGCAGCCAGGGCTTGCCCTGCGCCCCACGACCTATCATGACGCCATCGGCCCCGGACTGATTCAGCGCGATTTGCGCGGCCTCGGTATCGACGATGTCACCGTTTGCGATGACAGGGATCGAGACGGCTTCTTTCACCGCCCGGATCGCCCGCCAATCTGCCCGGCCTTTATAGAATTGACAGCGCGTACGCCCATGGATGGTCACCATCCGGATGCCTGCGTCCTGCGCCCGCCGCGCCACATCCGGTGCGTTCAACAGATTGTCATCCCAGCCTAGCCGCGTTTTCAGCGTAACAGGCACATCAACTGCACCCACAACGGCCTCGATCAGCGTCAGTGCATGGTCCGGAGTTTTCAACAAAGCCGAACCGGAATAGCCATTGGTTACCTTCTTTGCTGGGCAACCCATATTGATATCGATCACGCGCGCGCCCCGGTCAGCGACTTGCCGGGCGGCCTCGGCCATCCAATGCGCCTCGCGTCCGGCCAGTTGCACCGCGGTGTTTTCCACATCCGCCGACAGCTCGGCCCGTTCACGTACGCCTGGTTTGGCCTGTACCATCTCTTGGCTGGCGACCATTTCGCTGACAACCATGCCCGCGCCGAAGCGCATCACAAGGTCCCTAAAAGGCCGGTCGGTGATTCCGGCCATTGGTGCCAGCAGCACCGGAGGAGTCAGATCCTTTTCAGCAAGACGCAGGGCCAATGTGCTTAATCCTTGAGCAGTTGCGCATTTGATATCGAAATTGCGGCATATGAACAATAAAACGGGAGCATTCAAGCCCGCAAAATCATCATATGCTTATTTTTTAAGCAAATTGACGCGGGTGATTGCCTCTGCATTCACCGCCCCCTAAACAATGCCCCAATCAGGAGACCTTTCAGATGACCACAGCCGCCATCATCGTCGCCGCCGGGCGCGGCCAGCGCGCCGGAGGCGGAGTGCCCAAACAGTGGCGTGCGTTGAGCGGGAGGCGCGTGGCCGATTGGGCGATTGACCGCTTCGAAGGGTTGGTTGATCACGTCGTTTTGGTGCTGGCCGAAGAGGACACAGCCGTTTGGGAAGAATTCAGCGCGACAAACCTGATCCTTGCACCCGGCGGTGCAGACCGCGCCGGATCAGTGCGCAACGGGTTGCAGGCTTTGGAAGCGTACAGCGTTGAAAAGGTTTTGATACATGATGTTGCCCGACCCTGCGTCAGCGCTCGGATAATCGGCGATGTTCTGAAAGCACTCGACACGCATGCGGCAGCTGCTCCAGGCTTGGCCGTCACGGATGCGCTCTGGACAGGCGACGGTTCAGTGGTCACAGGAACGCAGGATCGATCCGGCCTTTACGCTGCGCAGACACCGCAGGGATTTCATTATGGCACAATCACCGCCGCCCATTCAGCCCATCCCGGAGGTGCGGCGGATGATGTAGAAGTCGCGCGCGCTGCAGGAGTCGAAGTCGCGATTATTCCGGGCGATGCGGATAACCTGAAAATCACACGGCCCGAGGATTTCGCCCGGGCCGAACGTACAATGGGTATGCATATGGATGTAAGGCTGGGCAACGGCTACGACGTGCACCGCTTTGGTGACGGAGATCACGTGATCCTCTGCGGTCTGAAGGTGCCGCACAATCGTGGGCTCCAAGGTCACTCCGATGCAGATGTGGGGATGCACGCGGTCACCGACGCGATCTATGGCGCCCTGGCGCGGGGTGATATCGGACAGCATTTTCCGCCCTCCGATCCGCAGTGGAAAGGTGCAGCGAGTGAAATTTTCCTGCGTCACGCAGTCGAATTGGCTGGGCAGTTGGGCTATGAGATCTCGAATGTCGACTGCACACTGGTCTGCGAATTTCCCAAGATCGGCCCTCATGCCGATACCATGCGTGCCGAAATGGCACGGATCATGGGCTTGCGCACCGATCAGGTCTCGGTCAAGGCCACCACATCCGAACGGCTGGGCTTTACCGGTCGCAGCGAAGGCATTGCCTCGCTCGCAACTGCCTGTCTGGTGAAGTCATGACAGCGGCTCGTCTAATCGGAACCGTCTGCGGCGTCGGTTACCTCCGCCCTGCCCCCGGCACCTGGGGATCGCTGGCTGCTTTGCCGCTGGCATGGGTTCTGCATACGCTGGGTGGCTTCCCCTTGCTGGTCATCTCAACACTCGCGGTTTTCTTCGGGGGCCTGTGGGCCACGCGAGTTATGACAGCTGGACAAGATGACCACGACCCGTCCGAAATTGTCATTGATGAAGTCGCGGGCCAGTTCATCGCGATATGGGCGATTTCCTACCCGTCTTGGGCGCATGGGATAGACATCACAGCGCTCTGGCCCGGCTGGATCGCGGGTTTTCTCTTGTTCCGCCTCTTCGACATTACCAAACCCGGTCCCATTGGCTGGGCCGACCGGCGTGGAGATCCGATGGGTGTCATGCTGGATGATGTGATCGCTGGCGTCTTTGCGGCCATCGGTGTGGTCGTCCTCGCCGGTATCTCACATGGAGTCATGGGTCTATGACCGTTGTCGACCTGCTGGATCGCGCCAAGGCGCAGGGCATGATGATCGCCACTGCTGAAAGCTGTACCGGCGGTATGGTCGCCGCTGCACTGACTGACATCCCTGGCAGCTCTGCCGTGGTTGAGCGCGGCTTTGTCACCTACACCAACACCGCAAAGCAAGAGATGCTGGGCGTGCGCGCCGATACGCTTGAGACGTATGGCGCAGTTTCAGAAGAAGTCGCCCAAGAAATGGCCAATGGCGCCCTGCAGAATTCGCGGGCGCAGTTGGCGGTCTCGATCACTGGCATCGCGGGCCCCGGCGGGTCCGAACACAAACCCGAAGGCCGCGTATGCTTTGGCCTCGCTGCACAGGGTCAACCGACCCGAACCGAGACCGTGGAATTCGGAGCGCAGGGACGGGATAACGTACGTCGCGCTGCGCGGGACCACGCTTTGACCCTTTTGAGAGACGCTCTTGCTGATCTGGCTCGGACCTAAGAAAACGTGCAACCTACAGCGCATCAATTCGAATACTGGGCGCTGAATACAGTTACTGCGCGGCAGCCTACACATTTGTGACGGCAATGGTGGTTGCGCTTCTTACCTCGCCTCGCATACACGTCGAAACCGAGATTGAAGGCACGGTCTTGCCGATTGCGGAAAGCGAGCCCGAGAAATGAGCAGTCAAGCCCACCTTGGCTGCTCTGCCCGCAAGGGCATCAAGCGGACCTCTTGGGGGTCCGCTTTTCTTTTGGCGTGCCCTCTCGACTCTGGGCCGGGGGTCAGGCTATCAGCCTGCGACACCCTTTCAGCCCAGAGGTTTGCGCCATGATCCCCAGTTCCTTCCCCGACAGCACCGAAATCGCCCGCCTGACCGCGCGGATGCTGCTGGAGATCAAAGCCGTACACTTTAATTCCCGCGAACCTTTCACGCTGGCCAGCGGTCTACCAAGCCCGACCTATATCGATTGCCGCAAGCTGATCTCGTACCCGCGCATCCGCTCGACCCTGATGGACTTCCTGACGGTAACCGTGATGCGCGACGCGGGGTTCGAAGCGTTTGACAATATCGCCGGTGGCGAAACAGCGGGTATTCCCTTCGCTGCAATGGTCGCCGAGCGCATGGCACTGCCAATGACCTACGTGCGGAAGAAACCCAAAGGCTACGGCCGGAACGCCCGCATCGAAGGCGCGATGAGCGAGGGTGAGCGGGTACTGCTGGTTGAAGACCTGACCACCGATGGAGGCTCAAAACTGTCCTTTGTCGACGCGATCCGCGAAACCGGTGCGACCTGTGGGCATACGGCTGTGATCTTCTATTATGGTATTTTCCCCGAAACCGAGAAAACGCTGGGCGATCACGGCGTAAAATTGCACTCGCTTTGTACCTGGTGGGATGTTTTGGCGGAAGCCAAAGCGCAAAAGGCCTTTGACGAAGAGACGCTTGATGGCGTCGAGGCCTTCCTGAACGACCCGCGCGGTTGGCAGGACGCACATAAAAGCTGACGTTGCGCAAACTGTTTTCAGAATGGAAACACTGACCGCTGCGTCGATCGCTTCATCCACAAGATGTTGACGCAACCCTGCCTCATCCTTCAATATGATGGGGCAGAGAGATATGCACAGCATATCCCCAGAAAACATACAATTTGCGCCGACTCACAGGGCCGCGCTATGGCCTCTGTCCAGGGGACAAAGAGAACAGCAATGAACGAGATCAGCAGTATCGAGCAGGCCGCCGCACAGATTCAGAACCCAGAAACAATGCCGCACTCCATCGAGGCCGAGCAGCAGCTTCTGGGTGCTATTCTGACGAATAACGATCTGTATGATCGGGTCGCATCGATTATTGGGGCCGAGCATTTCTATGATCCGGTTCATGCGCGCATCTACGAAGTCGCGTCGACCCGTATCGCTAAAAATGCGCTGGCTTCACCCGTCACGCTGAAGTCTTTCATGGCCGAGGATGAGGGCCTGAAGGAACTGGGTGGTCCGGCCTATCTGGTCAAGCTTGCCGGTGCATCGATCAGTGCCTTTGCGGTGCATGACTACGCCCAAATGATCTATGACCTCGCCATTCGGCGCGAGCTGATCCGGCTGGGCCGGGACATTTCAGACAAGGCTGCGAGGGTCGATGTCAGCAGCGAGCCCAAAGAACAAATCGTCGAGGCCGAGCAACAGCTTTATCAGTTATCCGAGCAGGGCCAGACCGAACAGGGTTTTCAATCCTTCCTCAAGGCGGTCACAGAAGCCGTCAACGTCACCAACGAGGCGTACCAACGCGGTGGCGGCATGGCGGGGATTTCCACCGGTCTGGCCGATCTCGACAAGCAATTGGGTGGCCTGCACCCGTCCGACCTGATCATTTTGGCCGGGCGTCCGTCGATGGGTAAGACATCGCTGGCAACAAACGTCGCATTTAACGTGGCCAAGGCCTACAAGCGCGGCACCAAGCCGGACGGCTCTGAAGGTGCGATCGACGGCGGTGTGGTTGGGTTCTTTTCACTCGAAATGAGCGCCGAGCAACTTGCGGGCCGGGTTCTGGCCGAGGCTTCTGAGATCTCCAGTCACAAAATCCGCCAGGGCGACATGACCGAGTCCGAGTTCCGCCGCTTCGTGGACGCCGCGAAAGAACTGGAAGCCTGCCCGCTGTTCATTGATGACACCCCCGCCCTGCCAATCTCGCAACTCGCTGCCCGTGCACGGCGGCTGAAGCGGACGCACGGGCTGGATTTGCTGGTGATCGACTACCTTCAGCTCTGCCGCGGAATGGCCGACAACCGCGTCAACGAAATCGCCGAGATTTCGATGGGCATGAAAGCCATCGCCAAGGAACTCAACATCCCGGTCATCGCATTGTCACAGCTCAGCCGACAGGTAGAAAGCCGTGACGACAAACGCCCGCAGCTGTCTGACCTGCGGGAATCGGGCTCGATCGAACAGGATGCCGACGTTGTGATGTTCGTGTTCCGCGAGGAATACTATAAGGAACGCGAAAAACCCGGCGATCACGAGTTGGAAAAGATGGAAGAGTGGAAACAGGCCATGGAGCGCCTGCATGGCAAGGCCGAGGTCATCGTCGGCAAGCAGCGCCACGGCCCCATCGGCACGGTCGAGCTGTCGTTCGAAGCTCAGTTCACCCGATTTGGCAATCTGGTCAAACCTTGGCAACAGGACAGCCAGATCGAGGGCTATTGATCCCTTGACCAGCCCGGTCCGATGTGTACGGATCGGGCTATGCAAGCTTGTCTCAATCCCCTACCCCGGCGCGTGATTCTGGCGCGTCATTTCGGGCATCGCCGCAAACGCTTTGCGGGATAGACCGGGGGCATTTTTGCCCCTGCATTCGTCCCAATATAAGCGAGAGAGACATGACTGAATTCACAGAGATCCCCGTTATTCGTCTGGGTGCACGCCCTGATGAGGAAATCGCGGCCGAGTTTCGTTCGGCCTACGGCACGACTGGTTTCGGCTATATCGAAGATCACGGAATAGACCCGCAGCTGATGCGCGATGTGTTCGAAGCCTCAAAACAGTTTCACGCGCTGCCGCTGGATCAAAAGCTGGCAATCGCAGTCGACCACACGCATCGCGGATACATCGCCATCAACACATCGACAGATGTGAACTCAACACTGGCCGATGTAAAAAAACCCAACCAATCCGCCAGCTTCATGATGATGCGCGAGGATGCTGGCGTTGATCCCGATATCTACCTCTCGGGTCCAAACCGATGGCCTGATCTACCGGATTTTCGCGACACCCTGGAAACCTACGTTAAGGCTATGTCGGCCCTTGGACGCAGATTGATGCATATCGCGCTGATCGCTTGCGAGGCGCAGGATTTCTCGATCCTTTCCGCGTTTGATGAGCCTACATTCTGGCTACGTCTGCTTCACTATCCTCCGCAAGCAAAGACCAGCCCCGATGATCTGTTCGGCTCGGCCCCGCACACTGATTTCGGATGCCTTACGCTGCTTGCTCAAGATCAGGTGGGCGGCTTGCAGGTCAAAACACCGTCAAGGCATTGGGTTGACGTTCCGTCCCGTCCCGACGCTTTTGTCGTCAATGTCGGGGATATGCTGCACCGGATGTCGAACGGCCGCCTGCTTTCGACGCCGCATCGGGTCATCAACCGTTCGGGCCGTGAACGATATAGCGTTCCGTTCTTCTTTGATCCTCATGTCAGCACAATCATCGAACCCCTACCCGGGACCGGCCAACCTCAGTTTAGCCCCTTATTATTTGCGGATTTCCTGCGTTCCGAGCTGGAAGCGGCCTATGAGGCGCATAAACCCGCCAAGAATTAAGGTGCTCCCCCTTGACCTGGGCCAATCCTATGTGATGAACGGCGTTTATGAGTACCGCACATCTGACGATAAATCTGCACGCGCTCGCCCAGAACTGGCAGGCGCTTGACGCAAAGACCCAGGTTGAAACCGGCGCAGTGGTCAAAGCTGACGCTTACGGGTTAGGTGCCGGTCCAGTCGCCTCTGCGCTGGCTGAGGAAGGCGTTGCAAAATTCTTCGTCGCCGTTGCCGAGGAAGGCGTGGCCGTGCGTGAGGCTGTGGGCCCCGGCCCGCTGGTTGCGGTGTTTTCCGGACATATGGAGGGTGACACGGATCTGCTGCGCCAGCATGATCTGACGCCGTTGATCAACTCGCCCGAACAATTCAAGCGTCATCGTCAGGCCCTGCCCGATCATGGCTTTGGTATCCAGCTCGACAGCGGTATGAATCGCCTTGGGCTTGAGCCTGCGGACTGGGCCGAACTGCGGCACGAAGCTCTTGCCCTGGACCCGCTGGTCGTGATGTCGCATTTGGCCTGCGGGGATGAGCCTGAACACCCTATGAACCGCCAACAGTTGAACACGTTCAAACAGATGACCGATGGCGTCGACGCGCCGCGCTCGCTTGCGGCGACGGGTGGTACTCTGATGGGGCCGGAATTCCACTTTGACTTTTGCCGCCCAGGGATTGGCCTGTACGGCGGGATGCCCTTTGCCGGGGCCAAGCCGGTCGTCACCGTCGATCTGCCGGTGATTCAAGTGCGCGACGTCGCCGTGGGCGAGACCGTCGGCTACGGCAACAGCTGGAGCGCGCGCCGCCCGTCGAAGATTGCGACCGTTGCGGCCGGTTATGCCGATGGGCTGCATCGCGCCATTGGGGGCGGCATCGATACATTCGCTGGTGATCAGCCCTGCCCGGTGGTAGGACGTATCTCGATGGACCTGATCACCGTGGATGTGACTGACTTGCCGTATAAACCTGATCGCCTGCGTATCCTGAACGGGCACCAAACCGTCGATGATCTGGCCGAAGCCGCTGGCACCATCGGCTATGAAATTCTGACCTCGCTCGGCAGTCGCTTTTCGCGGGGCTACGTGGAATGAACCCCGTTTCATTGCTGGGTGAGCTGGGGCGTTCTATCCTGACCATTCTGGCTGCGTTTGGCCGCGTCGCGCTGTTCGCGCTCGACGCGGTTTCGCATATATTCCGACCTCCGTTTTATCCGCGCGAGTTCGGTATTGCCCTTCTGAACATCGGCTGGTTGTCCCTGCCCGTCGTTGGCCTGACCGCCATCTTCACCGGCGGCGCACTGGCGCTGCAAATCTACGCAGGTGGTGCGCGTTTCAACGCCGAGGCCGTGGTGCCCCAGATCGTCGCCATCGGAATGGTGCGAGAGCTTGGCCCGGTGCTGGTCGGTCTGATGATCGCAGCCCGTGTGACCTCCTCCATCGCCGCCGAGATCGCGACGATGAAAGTGACCGAGCAAATCGACGCTCTGGTCACACTGTCCACACACCCGATGAAATACCTCACCGCCCCACGCGTGCTGGCGGCGCTGATCACGGTGCCCGCACTTGTCGCGGTCGGAGATATCATCGGCATCGCAGGCGGCTACACCGTGGCCACACAAAATCTTGGCTTCAACCCGGCAGCCTATCTGAAAAACACCGTCGATTTCCTTGAAGCGCGCGACATCGTTTCGTCACTGGTGAAAGGCGCCGCCTTTGGCGTGATCGCCGCCATCATGGGTTGCTATTACGGCATGTCCTCGGGCCGCGGCGCGCAGGGTGTGGGCCGGGCCACCAAAGGCTCGGTCGAGGCTGCAGCCGTGCTGATCCTCGCCGCCAATTTCGTTCTTACAGGGGTGTTCTTCTCGCTATGATCCGGATGGAGAACGTACATAAGGCCTTTGACGACAACCACGTCCTGCAAGGCATGAACCTTGATATTCCCCAGGGCACCTCGATGGTCATCATCGGCGGTTCTGGCACGGGTAAATCCGTGGCGTTGAAATGCATACTCGGCCTGATCAAGCCTGACAGCGGCATGATCTATGTCGACGGCAAGGACGCCTCCAAAGGAGACCGCGACGCGTTTCTGGCCCGTTTCGGGATGCTGTTTCAGGGTGCTGCGCTGTTTGACTCCCTGCCCGTCTGGCAAAACGTCGCCTTCCGCCTGCTGCGCGGTTCACTGAAACGCCCGGCGGATGAGGCGCGCGAAATCGCCATCGAGAAACTGCGCCGCGTCGGCCTGAAATCCAACGTCGCCGACCGCTTCCCCGCCGAGCTATCGGGCGGCATGCAAAAACGCGTCGGTCTCGCCCGCGCCATCGCCGCCGAGCCCGAGATCATCTTTTTCGACGAACCCACCACGGGCCTCGACCCTATCATGTCCGGCGTTATCAACGACCTGATCCGCGAGATCGTGACCGAGATGGGCGCCACCGCAATGACCATCACCCACGACATGAGCTCGGTCCGCGCGATTGCCGACAACGTCGCCATGCTGCACGGAGGTGTGATTCAGTGGACCGGCCCGGTCGAACAGATGGACGCCTCGGGTGATCCTTATGTGGAGCAGTTCATCAGCGGGAGTGCAGAGGGGCCAATTGAGGCGGTGCGGTAAAGTTTGTTAGCCAGACAATGACCCTCCTGCTCTTTACCCCGCTTGTCTTTCTCGGGCTCTATTTGTTGGCCATACATGACTTGCGCCATGAACGCGGACGTTAACGCGATTTCTCAAAGCTAGTGTTTTTCGGCATGTTGCCGATAGTTTTGTTTGCTGTGACGTTGTGGATCGCAAACTCATCCGATCAATACATTTGGGCTTCGAGTGTATCCACGGTTTTGACACTGATCGCATACTTGAAATGCGGTTTTGATTTGATTGCGTTTCGAAAAGAAGAGTCAGCGCCTGTTCGATCAAATATCGCATTGGCAATTTGGTTCGGTTCTTTGGTGGTCTATGCTTTCGTATTTCTCAATCGATTTCTGGGACTCTGAATACTTCGATAGTGCAACGAACTCCGTTGAAAAGGATTGTCTGGGTAACCCACTTGTTAGGATCAAATAAACCCCTTTATCTGTGTAGCATGACCCTCCGCCTCGCCACCCTCTCCCTCCTGATCCTCTACCCCATCGCGTGGTTCGCCCCGCTGATGCGCGCCGGGCTCCTCCCGATCTTTGGCCTCAGCGAAATCAGCGTCATTACCGGGCTCCAATCCTTGTGGAAATCCGACATCTTCCTCGCGCTGATCGTCACCATCTTTGCCCTCTTCGCGCCCTACATCAAAACCATCGGGACCGCGCTGATCCAATGGAACCTGCTGGACCCGCGCGTCCAACCCGCACTGAACACACTCGGCAAGCTTGCGATGGCCGATATCTTCCTCATCGCGCTCTACATCACACTGGCCAAAGGCATCTCATACGCCACGATCGAAACTGCGTGGGGTCTCTATCTGTTTACCGGCTGCATTCTGGCCTCGCTGGCCTTAGGCCACATTACAGAGATGACATTTGGATCACGAAAACCTCAGACCTGATTGATTGAAAACAGATTTCTGAGTATCATCTTTATATTTCGAGCAGTAAATTTTGTAGTTTTCGGGTCCGTAGCGGATCACTTCGCGTCTGTTTAACCTTCCGCTTCGGCCCGGTTTTGTACCGGTTGAAGAAGGAGAACGACGATCATGGCCGCCCTCCACACAATAACATTGCAATTTCAGAATACCTTATTAAGGCTCACTTTTTTCCTTATCTGCGCCGCAGCATTGTTCGCGGTGACGACCACCATTTTATCCGCGATTGGCATCCTGCCCTGGCTCTCGTTGCAGGCCGGTCTCAGTAACGGTGCAACGATTGACGCAGGCGTATATGTTCAGGCCGGATTGACCGCCCTGATCCTGATGCTGGTCTTCTATCTGCCATCGAACGCCCGCATGATGGCGCTTGAAAACACCCATCGTAAGTTCACAATGAATATGCAGGACGTGGCCGGGGCCTATCAGGTCGCCCATGCCGCCGACCGCAGCGGCGCCTTTGCGCTGGCCTCCGAATTCGACGCGGTGAAAGAGCGCATGGCCTTCCTGCGCGATCACCCCGATTTGCAGGGGCTCGAACCGCAGGTGCTGGAACTGGCTGCTCAGATGAGCCAGATCAGTCAGGAACTGGCCGAGACCTATGGGGACACAAAGGTCGAACGCGCCCGTGCCTTCCTGCGGCAACGTCAGGAAGAGGTCGAACAATTCCAGCAGCGCATCGAGGAAGCCCAAATCATCCAGCACGAGCTGCGCCAATGGACCCGAGACATCGAGATCGAGGAATCCATCGCCAAATCGCAACTCGCGCGCCTCAGGGATGAGCTGTTCGATCTGCTTCCGGAACTGTCGGCGCAATTGCAATCCCCCACGGACGATCAAACACCAGGCAGCGTGGTTGCGATGACCCCGCCGCGTGCTGCGGAATAGGCGCGTCTAGCGCCCGCAGCGGACGATGGCCCGAAGGGCCTGAGGACGTGGCGCGCCACCGGCGGTGAGGAAAGCCCGCAAGGGCTTGAAGAACCGCCTTTCCTCGGGCACCAAGGGCGACATGGCAAAGACACACTCCTTCTCCTGCTCGGCCTGCGGAGCCTCTCACACCAGATGGTCGGGCCGCTGCGATGCGTGCGGCGAATGGAACACTATCGTTCAGGAAGCGCCGCTTTCGGCAGGACCAGCCAAGAAGTCACTCGGCGGCAAGCGCGGCCAATCCATCGCGCTCACCGACCTATCGACCGAAGAAACACCGCCGCCCCGCACCCTCTGCGGGGTTGAAGAGCTGGATCGCGTCCTCGGCGGCGGCCTTGTCCCTGCATCGGCCCTGCTGGTGGGCGGAGACCCCGGTATTGGCAAGTCCACCCTGTTGCTACAGGCCGCCGCACGTTTTGCCCGCAAAGGTGTCAAAACCATCTACGTCTCGGGCGAAGAGGCCAGCGCGCAGGTTAGGATGCGCGCGCGCCGGTTAGGTCTGGAAGAGTCGCCAGTGCAATTGGCCGCTGAAACCAACCTTCGGGACATCCTCACGACGCTAGAGGCAGAAAAACCCGGCCTCGCCATCATCGACTCGATCCAGACGATGTGGGCCGACAATGTCGACAGCGCGCCGGGCTCGGTGTCGCAGGTGCGCGCCGCAGCGCATGAGCTGACGACATTTGCAAAACGCCACGGCGTATCGATCATCATGGTTGGCCACGTCACCAAAGAAGGCCAGATCGCTGGCCCCCGTGTAGTCGAACATATGGTCGACACCGTGCTTTACTTCGAAGGCGAACGCGGGCACCAGTTCCGCATCCTGCGCGCCGTTAAGAACCGCTTTGGCCCAGCGGATGAGATTGGCGTCTTCGAAATGACCGGCAAAGGGCTGGCGCAAGTCACCAACCCCTCGGCCCTGTTCCTATCGGAACGCGGTAAGCCCAGCCCTGGTTCCGCCGTGTTCGCAGGTATCGAAGGCACCCGCCCCGTGTTGGTCGAACTGCAGGCACTGGTTGCGCCCTCGCCCCATTCGCAGCCCCGACGCACGGTCGTTGGCTGGGACAGCGGGCGGCTGGCCATGATCCTTGCAGTGCTCGAAGCACGCTGCGGCATCCCCTTTGCCGGGCTCGATGTCTACCTGAACGTCGCCGGAGGGCTGAAAGTCAGCGAACCTGCTGCCGACCTCGCCGTTGCTGCTGCACTGCTCAGCGCTCGTGAAGACACCGCCCTGCCTGCCGATACGGTCGTTTTCGGAGAAATCTCGCTATCCGGGGCACTTAGACCAGCCCCGCAGACCGAAAACAGGTTGAAAGAAGCGCAAAAACTTGGTTTCACAGCGGCAATTGCTCCGGCAGGTGGCAAAACTGGCACTGTGGCAGGTCTGACACTCACCCGACCCTCTGATTTGGTGGGGTTTGTTGGCGAAACCTTCGGAGCAGGGTAAAGTCGCGCCTTGAGGGGCAGAAAACGAACAGGCGAGGGCCATGGAAGGTTTTACAATAATTGACGGGGTTGTGGCCCTGATCATCGTGCTGTCGGGCTTGCTGGCCTATTCGCGCGGTTTCATGCGCGAGGTTTTGGCCATCGCAGGTTGGGTCGCCGCGGCAGTTCTAGCATTCATCTTTGCGCCGCAGGCTGTACCGCTGGTCAAAGAAGTGCCAGTGGTCGGTGAATTCCTGCGCGACAGTTGTGAGCTTTCGGTGATTACCGGCTTTGCCGCCGTCTTCGCCATTGCACTGATCGTAGTCAGCATCTTCACGCCGCTATTCTCTTCACTGGTGCAGCGTTCTGCGCTTGGCGGCCTGGATCAGGCGCTTGGCTTCTTCTTTGGAATCGCACGCGGCATATTGCTGGTTGCGATTGCGTTCTTCGTCTACGACACCGTGATGACCGGTCAATCCTACACGATGGTCGATGAAAGCCGCTCGGCCAAGGTGTTCGAACAGTTCAGCAGCAAGATCGAGGAACAAAACCCCGAGGCGGCGCTGGGTTGGGTTACCGCCCAGTACGAAGAGCTGGTCGCAAGCTGCACCGCCGACAACGCCTCTGAGGGTTAATCAAACTAAATTCCAAAGAAAAGCCCGGTTTCAGCCGGGCTTTTTTTGCGTTTGGTTCGGAAAAATCAGATAAACCCTTCGCCACCACAAATATTGCAACGGATGGTCTTCAGGCCAAAGCATCCGTCACATCGGCTTGAGATCGGCTTGCCATACTGGTCTCGGCTCTTGATCACTTCACCGGTTCCCTTGCAGATCTCGCAGGGTGCGCGCCCTGCCCCACGACATCGGTGGCAACGCCGCTTGACAGGTTTGTCCTTCGGTGTGTTTTGCTTGTGTTGCCACATGGCGTCTGCTCCACCAGGTATTGCCGGACTGCATGCAAAAAACCTTCGTAATGATATGACAGCATAGGTCTGTACATTTGTCATCCTAAACCCGCGGCGTGTACAATTCGCACCTGCGTCAAATCGCGAATGTGATCCTTTGATGACACACGCATCGTTTGGCATTATGTGGTGGCCATACCGACATGGAATCGGAGCTGCCGACCTTGCTGTATCTGTTTTCTTATGCGCTAGCCGCTTTCGTGCTTGTGCCTCAGTCCCGTGCAAACGGACCAAAACACACCATTCAGATACCCGTGCGCACCCGATCCGACCTGAACGCCATCCTAAGCAAGTCATAGAAATTGGAGCCCGTGTATGTGTGGGATTTTGGGGATCGCAAGCCGGACACATGATGTCTTTGCGGAAATCTATGACGGCTTGCTGATGCTTCAGCACCGAGGTCAGGACGCCTCGGGGATCGTCACCTACAACGGCGAGTTCTTCCGTGAGAAGAAAGCAAATGGTCTCGTCAAAGACGTGTTCAATGCCAGTGACGCCGAAACCCTGTTGGGAAAGGTCGGCATGGGCCATGTCCGCTATCCAACCGCTGGCTCGCTCAGCGCGGCCGAGGCGCAACCATTTTTTGTGAACGCGCCTTATGGCATCTATCTGGTTCACAACGGCAACATCACCAATACCGAAGAACAACGCGAAAAGGTAACTGCCAAATACAGCCGCCACCTGCGCACCACCTCGGATTCCGAGGTTCTACTGAACGTGCTGGCCGACAAGGTCGCTGATGCGATCAAGGTCAATGGTAATGCTGATCCGATCCGCAACCTGTTTGCCGGTGTCAAAATGACGATGGAGCGGGTTCAGGGGGCGTATTCGGTGATCTGCCTCGTCGCGGGCGTCGGGATGCTGGCCTTCCGCGATCCTTACGGCATCCGACCTTTGTCTGTTGCCAAGCGTGCTGCAACTGGTGACGGCGATGATTATGCCTTTGCTTCCGAAGATGTGGCATTCGGCATCAACGGTTTTGACAAGCTGCGCGACCTAGGTCCCGGCGAGGCGATCCTTATCGACCTCGACGGCAATATGCACGAGTTCCAGGCCGTTGAAGGTAAACTGACACCCTGCATCTTCGAGTATGTCTATCTGGCCCGACCAGATTCGCTGCTGGATGGGGTATCGGTTTACAAAACCCAGATGCGCATGGGGCAGACGCTGGCCAAGCAAATTCAGGACTCGGGACTTGAGATCGACCGGATCATCCCTGTGCCAGATAGCGCCCGCCCTGTCGCGCTTGAGGCCGCAAAGATCACAGGCATTCCCTATCGCGAGGGGCTTGTTAAGAACCGTTATGTTGGCCGCACCTTCATCATGCCGGGCCAGGAAGAACGGCAGAAATCCGTGCGTCGCAAACTGAACGCGGTGCCTTTGGAGTTTGACGGTCATAACGTACTGCTGATCGACGATTCGATCGTGCGCGGCAATACAATCAAAAAGATCGTCCAGATGTGCCGTGAGGCCGGCGCCAAAAAGGTCTACATCGCCAGCGCCTCGCCACCGGTGAAATACCCCAATGTCTATGGCATCGATATGCCCACACGACACGAGCTTGTCGCGAATGGCAAAGAGATCGAGGAGATTCGCGAAGAACTGGGTGCGGATGCGCTGTTCTACCAACATCTCGACGATCTGATCTGGGCTGCCAAGGAAGGCAACCCCGAGATCGAAGCTTTTGACTGTTCCTGCTTTGACGGCAACTACGTCACCGGCGTCGACGAGGAATATCTGGGCAGTCTGGAAAACAGCAGTCGGGTCAGCAAAAAGCGTGAGGATATGCAGGTGGTCGGCAGTTCGTGGAACGCGGCGAAACTTGCCTCGGGGTGATCGGGCGAATCGCTTTGTCCTGAGGCGTCGGCCAAGAGACTTGCGCTAGCGGCCATAGGTCAGAATCCGCCGACAACCTATTGCTGAACAGGCTGCATTTGCAAAGGGTTCGGTATGCGGCATTCGAACCGCTCCGAACCGAGTGCTGCCGGCCTTTTGGTCCGGCAAAGCCCGTGTTACCCGAATGCCGAAAACCACTCACAAAACGGGGTCCGGGCGCGCAGCTCGGCCACAGATCATGGCAAACGCAACGGTGAAAAGCGCCGCCACACAGGCGGGGGCGCTCAAGAAGAACGCGGTCTCGGTATTGGGCATTTTTGGGCCCAAGGCGGACCTGCAAGCCCTGGTCCGCATGTCGTCGGGGCGCATTAAGAAAGTGAAACCCGGCAGTCGTGTCGGCCCGGGTAAGGTCGTCGCCATTGATGAAAATGGTGTTGTGCTGCGACAAAGCGGCCAGAACCGAAGGATCGACATCCCCGGCAGCTGATCCTGACTTGACGCCCTGCGCGTGCAGGTTCAAACCCCCCTCATGACCGATCAGACTAAAATCGCCCTTATCACCGGGGCTTCTCGCGGGTTGGGCGCGGCGCTGGCCGAAGCGCTGGCCCCCGACTATCACATCGTCGCTGTCGCTCGCACTCAGGGCGGGCTGGAAGAGCTGGATGACCGCATCCAGGCGAAGGGTGGCTCGGCCACTCTGGCCCCCATGGACATCACCGATCCCAATGCGATGGCGACCCTGTGCCGGGGCATTCACGATCGCTGGGGCAAGATCGATTTGTGGTTGCATACTGCAATCCATACCTCAGCCCTGACGCCAGTGCATTTCGTTGATCCGAAGGAATGGAACAAGGCAGCCAGCATCAATGCAAACGCCACCTCGGTTCTGATCCCGTATGTCGCGCCTTTGTTGGGCGAAACTGGCCATGCCGTGTTCTTCGATGACCCGAAGGCAGGCGAGAAGTTCTATGGCATCTACGGCGCCACCAAAGCGGCGCAGATGGCGCTGGCTCGCAGCTGGGCGACCGAGACCGCGCGGACAGGACCGCGCGTGTCGATTGTTGAGCCTGCACCGATGCCGACCGCCGTACGTGCGCGTTTCCATCCCGGTGAGGATCGGGATGTATTAACCAGCACTGCGGATGAGGCGGCGCGGATTATAGCACTGTTGTGAGAATGGCCCTGACGGGCCATGCCTCCGGCGGAGGTATTTCTGGCCAGATGAAGCGGGCGGACTAACCGATATGGACGCCGTTTCGCCCGGCGAGGTCGACGAAGAATTGCCAGGCGACGCGGCCCGAGCGTGCCCCCCGGGTGGCTTGCCACTCGATGGCTTCCGCGCGCAGAGTTTTTGGATCAACCTTGACGCCATGAGCGGCGCAGTAACGATCGATCATCGCTAGGTATTCGTCCTGATCGCAGGGGTGGAACCCCAGCCACAGGCCGAAACGGTCAGAGAGTGAGACCTTCTCCTCGACCGCCTCGGACGGATTAATGGCGCTGGAGCGTTCGTTTTCGATCATGTCGCGCGGCATCAGGTGGCGGCGGTTTGATGTGGCGTAGAACACAACGTTTTCCGGGCGACCTTCGATACCGCCATCCAGCACGGCCTTGAGCGATTTGTAATGCTGGTCATCGTGGCTGAACGACAAATCATCGCAAAACAGGATGAACCTGTGCGGCGCGGCACGCAGGTGGTTCAGCAAACGCGCGACCGAGCCCATATCCTCGCGCTGCAATTCGACCAGTTTCAGGTCAGGATGCTCATCCTGCAACGTACCGTGCACCGCTTTGACGAGGCTGGATTTCCCCATTCCGCGCGCGCCCCACAAGAGCGCGTTATTAGCCTTGTAACCTGCAGCAAAGCGGCGCGTGTTGTCCAGCAACGTATCGCGGGAGCGGTTGATCCCCACCAATAGATCAAGGTCGACCCGATTGACCTGTGTGACGGGTTCCAGCCGGTCAGGCTCGACATGCCAGACGAAAGCCGGGGCCGCGTTGAAATCAGGTGTCGCCAGCGGCGCGGGCGCCATGCGTTCCAACGCGTCCGCAATGCGATTCAGGGCTTGGTCGTCCATCGGCTCCTCCGGGATGTTCTGGCGGAGTTCAACCATGTTCCGATCAACACAACAAGAGTAGCAATTGAAAAAGGCGCGCCTACCTTAGGCGCGCCTTTAAAGCTATTGGAACAGGTTACTTGTTCTCTTCGTAATCCTGCATCACGTCTGCGTCGGCTTCGGCCTCTTCATCGTCGTAGTATCCATCGGCGCGCAACTGTTCTTCGCGCTTCTTCTCGACACGGGCGACCAGGAATATTGAAATTTCATAGAGCCCGTAAACTACGACAAAGAGGATGATCTGGGTGATCACGTCCGGCGGTGTGACAATCGCAGCCAACACCAGAATGCCTACCACCGCATATTTACGCACTGCCCCCAGACCTTCGGCACTGACAAGTCCGGCCTTACCCATCAGTGTCAGCAATACGGGCAATTGAAAGCACAGGCCAAAGGCAACGATGAACTTGATGGTCAGGTTGAGATATTCCTGCGCCGAACCCTGAAACACCACGCTCAAAGGTGCGGTTGCGCCTTCTGCTACAGCTTCCCCTTCCGCTCCAAACTGCTGGAAACCGAGGAAGAAGTCATAGGCCAGTGGCGTGACCACATAAAAAGCGAAGCTTGCGCCCAGAAGGAACATGAAGGGAGAGGCCAGCATGAACGGCAGAAACGCGTTCTTTTCCGATTTATACAGGCCCGGCGCCACGAACCTCCACATCTGCATCCCGATATAGGGAAAGGCCAGAATGAACCCGCCCAGCAGCGAAACCTTGATCGCTACAAAGAACCCTTCCTGCGGCGAGATGAAGATCAGCCCGCAATCCTGTCCACGCTCGGTCAGCACCTCACATAGCGGTTGCGTGAGGAAATTGAACAGTGGCGTGGCCACGGTGAAACAGATGATCATACCGATCAGAAACGCCACAACGCAGTGGATCAGCCGCGTACGTAGCTCGGCCAGGTGCTCGATCAGGGGTGCCGAGCTGTCCTCGATCTCGTCGGTCTTGGTCATGTCTTGCTTTCGGTTTTCAGCGCTGCTTCGGCCTCTTCCGCCTTGGCCAGCGCATCCGCGGCTTCCTTGGCCTTGCGTTCAGCGGCAGCGCGCGCCGTTGTGGCTTGGATCTTCTTGGCTTGCTCTGCTCGCTCGGTGGCCAGCTTGCCGGTCTCGCTGTCAGGGTCGAACTTGGTTGGGTCGATGGATTTGGCCACGTCGCGCGCGGCTTCGTTGATCCCGTCCATCGCTGTACTAACCGGGTTGGTCGCCGCGTTCAGGCCCTTCTTGATCTCATTGACGCCTGCTTCGTCCGCAGCCTCGTTCATTGCAGTGCTGAATTCGCGCGCCATGCCGCGCGCCTTTCCGACGAACCGTCCGACATTGCGGAACAGCACAGGCAGGTCCTTTGGCCCCACCACGATCAACGCGACGATGCCGATGACCAGAAGCTCGGTCCAGCCCAGATCAAACATCTAGGCTCAGACCTTGTCTTTGTCAGTCTCAGGCGTGACGTCTTTGGCCAGCTCGGACGCGTCTTGTTCCAGCTCTTCCGAACCTTCCTTGATGCCTTTTTTGAACGAGGTAATGCCTTTACCCACTTCACCCATCAGCGAGCTGATCTTGCCGCGTCCAAACAGGACGAGAACCACAACAGCAATCAACAGGATACCCGGAAGGCCAATATTGTTGAGCATGACTTGTCTCCTTCTACGTCGGCGCAGCGCGCCGTGAATATGTCTGGCCCCGTGTCTACGCCCGTACGGGCATCAGCAAAAGTGCGACAGATCAAATCCGCGCGCAAAATTGAACGGATCATGCGTTTTTTGCGGACTCGCATTTCTCAACTGACAGGTTTATGTCAGTTGATATCACCTAGAAGGACGATATCGAAACCTGGTCTACGGAGAACCACATGACCCATGTCGCAGAAATCGTCACCTTTACCCTTGCCGACGGCACAAAGCCCGAACAGTTCGTCAGGCTAAGCCAAGCCTCCGAAGCCTTCGTCCGCGCGGCTCCCGGCTTTACCCACCGCCAGCTAAGCCATGGCGAAGATGGCCGCTGGACCGACTATGTCGTCTGGACCGATATGAAATCCGCAAAGGATGCCGCTGCTGCATTCATGCAACAGGATTTTGCACCCGCTCTGATGGCGGCAATCAACCCCGACAGCGCCCAGATGCGTCACGAGACCGTGCTATGGAACATGACCGCCTAAGGGCGGCTCAGACGGCGTGTCATGCGCCGCACTGACCGCCTGTTCGACATCATACAGATCCTGCGCGATGGTAACTTGCACCGCGCGCAGGACATCGCGGACCGACTTGAGGTGTCGGTCCGTACGATCTATCGCGATATGGACACGTTGGTGGCCTCGGGCGTTCCTGTAGAAGGCGAACGCGGCGTAGGTTACATGGTGCGTGAACAGATCACGCTGCCCCCGCTAAACCTGACACCCGCCGAGCTTGAGGCTCTGAACCTCGGCATGGCGATCGTTGCCGAGGCCGCCGATCCCGATCTTAAATCCGCCGCGGAATCTCTGGCCGAGAAAATCGACGCCGTCTTGCCCACGCAGGTCATTGCCGAGGCCGACAGCTGGAAATTCGCGGTCTATCCCTTCGCTGATGTCGTACGCGGAATGGCACATATGGCCCCGATCCGCGCCGCGATCAAATCGCGCCAGAAATTGCAGCTCAGCTACCGTCGCATTGACGGCGCGCTGACCGAACGCACTATACGACCGCTACATATGGAATACTGGGGCCGTGTCTGGACACTGACCGCCTGGTGCGAACTGCGCGACGACTTCCGGGTCTTCCGCATCGACCTGATAGAAAACGTCACGCCTCTGCCGGAACTCTTTACTGACGAACCGGGTAAACGGCTCAGCGACTACGATCCCAATGCGTGATCCGTCCTTCAACTGGCCCCAAATACCTCCGCCGGAGGCATGGCCCGGAACGGGCCATTTCGGTCACTTCAGGTAAGGCTCGGGATCAACCGACTCGAACCCTTTGCGCACTTCGAAGTGCACATATGCATTGTCGCCCCCGCGCAGCGAGGCGATCTTCTGTCCCCGTCGCACCCGATCACCTTTCTTGATGGTGATATTGTCGACATTGGCATAAACAGTCAGCAAGTCATTGTTGTGTTTCACAACGATGATCGGAACCTGATCCGCATCCGCGGTGATCGCGGCGACCGTGCCTGCCTCGGCCGCACTGACCGACGCGCCTGGCGCTGCGGCGATATCTATCCCCTCATTCTTACCCTTCTTGTAGGTCCGAATGATGGTGCCGCTCACCGGGCTTGCCAGCGCCGAGCTTCCCGAATTGGTCGGGGCCTCGGCTGTGATATCCGGCGCAGGCGTTGCCGCGGCAACTTTCTCATCCGGCAATGGCTGCGTCGCGCTCGGCGGCGTAGGAGTTGGTGAGCCTTCGCCCGGTTGGGTTACCGCAGTTGCCGTGGCGGCCGGCGCTGCTGCCCGAGGTGCTGGTTGATTCTTGACCGGGATCAACAGGTACTGGTCTTCGCGCACCATAAAGTCTGGTCCCAAACCGTTCCATTCTGCCAGAGACTCCACAGGCACCTGATAGAGCCGCGAAATTGTATAGGCTGTCTCACCCCGCTTGACCTTGTGCCGGATCGGCTCAGGCCCCGTAGCAACCGGTGCCGGAGCCGCAGCAGGTTGCGCGGGCTCCAATGTCGATGTCTCTACAGATCCTGTGTCCGGTGCCTCGTCAATCGCGGTTCCGGCAATGGTCGCAATATCAACATTGCTCGTCCCACCGACCGAGCGCGGCAAGGCCAGAACTTCACCGTCACGCAGGCTGTCATTTGGCTGCAATCCGTTAAACCGCGCCAATTCGGCCACCGGCATGCCGATCCGGGTGGCGACATCGCCAACTGTATCCCCACGGCGGGCTACCGCGACCTGATAGTTCGGATAGGTGATCACGCCACGCGCATCCGGCGTCGGGCGGTTGGCGGTCGCTGCAAGGGCGGCATCTGCAGTGGAGAACCCGCCGACATTGCCGCGCAGGTCATAGTCATATGGCCCTTCACACCCGGCCAGAATTGCCAGCGCGGCAACACCTGTCGCATAGCGGCGCATTGCTGATTTGGAAACTGCTCTCATTTTACTGTCCTCAACACCTGCCCCTGTTCTCCGGGGTTCTGGCGCCTCTAATATACCTTCACGCTCCGTCTTTTCCCAGCCCCTCAAGCAAGGGCACAAAACGGACCGGCAACAATTCGTCATAGTCCAGACCGGTTTCTGTGCGCGTGACCCGGATTAGGGTCTGCACCGCGTCCGACTGGCCCACGGGTAACACCATGATACCGCCGATTTTCAACTGCGCCAAGAGCGGCCCCGGAGGATCTTCGGCAGCAGCGGTCACAATGATACGGTCGAACGGGGCCTGCTCGGACAGTCCAAATGATCCATCCGACAGCATCGCGGTCACATTCGTCAGCCCCAGCTCACGGAACAGTTCTCCCGTTTCGCGCACCAGCCTCTTGTGCCGCTCAACCGTGTAGACCCGGCGCGCCAGCTTGGATAGGATCGCCGCCTGATAGCCCGAGCCGGTGCCGACCTCCAGAACCGTATCACGTGGGCGCACCTGCAGCGCCTGCGTCATCAGCCCCACAACCGAAGGCTGGCTGATGGTCTGGCCACAGGCAATAGGCAGTGGAGTGTCCTCATAGGCCCGGTCCGCGAACAGGCCTTTGACAAACTTCCCCCGGTCAACCTGCTCCATCGCCGCCAGCACACGTGCATCCGTTACCCCGCGCGAGCGCAGGGCGAACAGGAACTGCATTATGGTTTCTGCGCTTGGCCCAGTCATTCGATGACCTTTAGCGCCTCGAGCGTGTCATATGCTGTCAGATCAGCGCGCATCGGAGTGACCGAGATATACCCTTCCAGATTGACCGCCGCATCCGTGCCCGGAGCGGTCGGGTTATGCTGATACCCGCCCTTGATCCAAAGGAACCGGCGACCCGAGGGCGAGCTGTGCGGCTCGACCGAGAAATGTGTATCGCGCCGGTACCCCTGCGGGGCCACGCGCGTACCCAGCACCTCATCTGCGGGAACCGGAGGAAAATTCACATTATAGAACAGTCGATAGTCGCCCTGCTGCTCGGGTGTCGCTTCAAGAATGCGGCGCACCAGATCGGCCCCAAATTTGGCAGCCGCCTCAAACGGATCGTCCAGCCCCAGATTGCGCGGCCCGAAATACTGAGACAAGGCAATCGCGGGCACACCTTGCAACGCCGCCTCCATCGCGCCGCCGATTGTACCCGAATACAGCGTGTTTTCAGCCGAGTTGTTGCCCCGGTTCACCCCTGACAACACCAGATCGGGCGGGGCGTCCCTCATAACGTCGTGCAAACCGGCTAACACGCAATCCGCCGGAGACCCTTCGGCGGCATAGCGACGCTCGCCCAGTTTGGCGACCATCATCGGGTGGGTATAGCTGATGCAATGGCCCACGCCCGACTGTTCAAAGGCAGGCGCGACGACCCAGACCTCGCCATCGGGACCGGCCAGTTCAGCCGCGATCGCTTCAAGTACAATCAGTCCCGGCGCATTGATGCCGTCATCATTGGTCAGAAGAATTCGCATGCCCGGTCCACCCCTCGTTTTGCCCTTGATAGACCCGCCTCAGCGCTGCGACAAGCAATGCACATGCGCAATCTGAGGCTTTCACGCACCACTTGGATGAAAATGCAGGATTTGAGCGTCAGGCCGGGAATACAAAACACCGGTCGCGGCGAATGGTCAGCCACATGACACGGCCCTCTTTGGGCACAAAGACGTTCGGGACCGTCGCCTTCAGGATCGAGCCATCATAGTCCATGCGAAACTCGACAAGGCTTTCATTTCCCAAAAACCGAGCACGCTCAACCACGCCTCGGGCGGCAATGCCGTCTGTCGGCGTCGGCGCAGGCCCTTTGCCATTGCGGTCGAAGTCCAGCTTGACGTGCTGGGGTCGAAACACGATTTCAACATCGGTCGCGTCCGGCACACCGGGCGCAAGAAAACGGCCAAACGGAGTATGCGCCAACGCCCCATTAACTTGGGCCTTCAACACGTTGATATCACTAAAAAACGAAACTGCTGCCTTGTCTGCTGGCCGGGTATAGACATTGTATGGCGCCCCCTGCTGCACAATCTTGCCGCGCCGCATCAGCGCGATTTCATCAGCCATTCGCATCGCCTCGTCCGGCTCATGCGTGACCAATAGAACAGCAGCGTCCTCTTCTTTGAGGACTGCGAGCGTTTCGTCCCGAATGCCGTCGCGCAGACGGTTATCGAGGCCCGAGAACGGCTCATCCATCAGCATGATCCGCGGACGTGGGGCCAACGCACGCGCCAGAGCAACCCGCTGCTGCTCACCCCCAGATAACTGATGCGGAAATCCATCGATGAACCGCATCAGATCGACCTTGGTCAGCAGTTCCTCGACCCGCGCGCGTTTCTGCTCTTTGCTGCCTTTCAGGCCGAACGCGACGTTATCCGCCACGCTGAGATGCGGAAACAGCGCAAAATCCTGAAACATCAGCCCAATCTCGCGCCGTTCGGGCGGTACTCGGAACACCGTGTCACAGATCAGCTTGCCATCTACATAAATCTCGCCCGAGGTCTGCATTTCGACCCCCGCGATCATCCGCAATGTGGTCGACTTTCCGCAGCCCGAAGGCCCCAGCAGGCAAGTCACCTGCCCCGCGTGTACGGTCAACGATACATCATCCACGACCGTCCGCCCGCCAAAGCGCGCAATCAGATTGCGGATTTCCAATCGAGGAGGAGTTGTCGTCACTGTCACCGATGGACCCCATTGCCTTTCCCGATCAATTCCATCGGGCTTAGGCGGGGATAACAACCCCGCCCATCAGGCGCAAGGGATCAGCAGCACCCGGTCGAGGCAGCTTCGCCCTGTACAACAAACGGGCTATCCCCGCCGCAGCCTTCGAAAATCCCGTAATGGGTCGAGAAATCGCCGATAAACTCGAAATGTCGTGCAAAACGGGTGTCTTGCAGCATCATCCACGTGTTGCCACAGACCGGGAATACTTTGCCGGCCTCGATCGTATGGTGGTCATCCAGAACAAATTCATGCGGCGCATGCGGCACTGTGCCCTTGTAGATCACAGCCTGACCGTAATCCTCGCACGCAGGTTCCAACTCCGGCAGCTTGAACAGACGGTAGGTGGCCGAGATAAAGCTCAGCGGTGCGACCCGTTCTTCAAGAATTGGGTTTTCGATCGTCAAAGGACGATGCGTCACCCGACGGGGATCGCTGAACCCGACCGCACGCGACATCGACAGAAAATCGTTCCAATAGAGCGCACCCGACAGGCATTCGCCATACAGGATCTCATCCTCGGCCATCGCCTTGGGCACCCGGCGGTCGGCATAGACGTCCGAGAAATACATCTCGCCACCCTCTTTCAGCAGCCGATGCGCACCGCGCAGCACAGCAGCCTTGTCGGTCGCCAGATTGATCACGCAGTTTGAGACGATGATATCGAACGATCCCGGTTCGAGGTCCAGCTCATCCAGCTTTTCGATATAGCCGTGGTGAAACTCGACATTGCTGGCCGAATGTCCGAATGCCATCGCGTGATAGTCCTTATGCGCACGCGCCACGTCGAGCTGCTCAGGCGTCATGTCAACGCCGACGACACGGCCCTTTTCACCGACCATCGCGGATAAAGCATACACATCGCGCCCCGCACCACAGCCCAGATCCAGGATACGCATTCCCTCCAGATCCAACGGAGCAATCAGCCCGCATCCATAGTAACGTGTCAGCACATCATCATGAATTTGCGACAGAATTTTCTTGAAGTGATCCGGCATATCATCCGGAGTACAGCAGGCATTTGTTTGCAAATCCGCGCTGCCTTGCAACACCTCACCATAGTAGTTCTGCACAGCCTCGTGCTTCATCGGGGCAATCCTTTTGTCACTGGTCTTTTGCAGCTAGTGCAGCAATCCACACCACGCAATCCACCAGCGCCCGATCTGACGAAACCGTGACTGGGCTCAGGCGAGCAGGTCGAAATCGACGCCTGCGTGCACGCGGCCGTTCACTTGAATCTCCAACCGATGCGGCCCAGGAACCAACTTGAATGTTGTTGCATTGCCCTTCAGCTTGTGCCGCTTTCTAAGTGTCAACTGACCACCTGTAAGCTCGGCCTGTTTCAACTTGTGAACCTTGGGTGAGATCTTTCCGCCAGGCCGTTGGAAATGAACGATATAGTCGACCAAGACTGGCTGATCTTCTGCGCCGCTTAGGCGGGTTTCAAACTCCAGCGCTTCACCAATCCGGGCCGGACCGTTTACCTGAATCTCAACCGCAATATCTGCATCGGGATCGTATCCAAGCACCTTCATCGCCTTGGGATGCCCAGATTTCACAAGGCCTCGTAATGCATGAGATGTCATCCAGTTCAGTTCGTCCTTGTCCTGCCGCGCTGCCTTGCCCCAATCCCGCAGACGTTCCAGCACCAGATCGGGGTCTTTCTTGGTGATATCATTCAGATGATTGGCGACCGAGCGCGTCACATAGCGCGTCCGATCCCCGTGCAACCGGTCCAATAACGGCAATGGGTCTGACATTGCCAAGCCAACGGCCTGCCCCCACGGTAAACGCGGCCGCGTGCCCTCGCTGACCAGACGACGCACGTGATAGCTGGGATGGGTGCACCAGCCCTGCATCCGCGCCATGACCAGTTCGGAGTGGTGATTAAGGAACGGGCGGATCGCCCATTCCATCGAAAATCTCTGGGTCAGCTCTTCGAATACATCCAGCGCCAAAGCGGGATGATCCAGGCCGATTGCACAAACCCAATCGCCCAAGGGCGCAAAGATAAAGTCTCCGAAGTCATCATCACTTTTGGCGGGGTCCAGCGGAGGCGGCAGCGCCCGCAGAATGATCGGTGCCACTGCCGGCAAATCGCCAGGCACCGATTCTTGCAGACACTCTGCAATCCACGCCATACGCTCTTTCAGTTCAAGCTCGGGCAAACGCGACATCACTTTCGCCGCGAATGCTTCTTTTTTGAAATCGGAAACAGCATTGGCGAACAAGCCCGCAAGAAAGCTCACCTTTTCCGCGTTGAACAACTGATCTTTCAGAGAAAAGTTCTGTGCCATACCTACATCGTCAGATTGGTGCCACCACCGTCCAGCAAAATGTTCTGCCCGACAATGAACCCGGCGTGTTGCGAGCATAGAAACGCGCAGGTCGCCCCAAACTCTTCCCTCGTGCCATAGCGTCTCGCTGGGATGGTTGCAGCGCGTTCAGCCCGTGCCTCGGCCATCGAAATACCTTTCTGCTCTGACACCCCGCCATCCAGCGCGTTCGCGCGGTCGGTGGCGTGGATACCTGGCAGCAGATTATTGATCGTCACGCCATGTGGTGCCACCTGGCGCGATGTGCCCGCAACATAGCCGGTTAATCCAGTTCGCGCCGCATTTGACAGGCCCAGCACCGCAATCGGCGCGCGTACCGACTGCGAGGTGATATTCACCACGCGACCCCAGCCCTTATCCATCATGCCCGGCAGCAGAGCCTTCATGAAAGCTATGGGTGTCAGCATATTGGCATCCAGCGCTTTGATGAAATCATCACGCTCCCAGTCTGACCACATGCCGGGCGGAGGGCCACCCGCGTTTGTGACAAGGATATCAGCACCCTGCGCGGCACTTATCACCTCGGCCTGACCCTCTGGTGTGGTAACATCACAAGCCAATGTCTGCACGGCAATGCCATATGATGATCGCAAACGCGTGGCTTCGGCCTCCAACGTTTCGGCTCCGCGCGCGTTCATCACAAGATCGACGCCGGCTTCGGCCAACGCCTCGGCACAGCCCAATCCCAAGCCTTTGCTGCTGGCACAAACCAGCGCGCGTTTTCCGCGAATTCCCAAGTCCATTCTGACCCTCCCTATCTTCGGCACACATCTAACATCGGCCCGGCAAAGAAGGCCAGAATGGGATCTTGCGGATTAATAAAAGAACTCTTCACGCACGATCTTGCCATCGGCGACGTGATAAACACCGACCTCACGCATATCAAAGCTTTCACCGGTTTCTTTCACCTTGCCCTGCACTTCAAAGATCACGGCAAAGCGGTCGTCACCATGCGGGTACGGGCCACTGACGGACGCGCCCGATACTTCATGAGCGCCTTCCCACCATTCGTGCTTGCCACGAATAGCTTCCAATCCGTGCGTCTCGCGCCCCATGCCCGCAAAATCCTGTCCCTCAACAGAAACAGCATCCGAGGCATAAAGCTTCTCGAGGTTCTCCTTGGCCCGGTTCTCGCGGCATCCAGCAACCAGTTCGTCTGCGATTTCTTTCAAATTCATTGGTCCACTCCATATTTTGTTCACTATATGTTCTTATTGCCACAGCCACATGATTCGAACCACCCCCTTTGTCTTGCCTCAGTTGGATTCCCCGCCTATACGCGCGCTTATGCTTGATACTTCGAACCAACCCACCCTGCCGCCCGAGATCGCTCGTCGCCGGACATTCGCTATCATCTCGCACCCGGATGCGGGCAAGACGACGCTGACGGAAAAGTTTCTGCTGTACGGCGGCGCGATCCAGATGGCTGGACAGGTACGCGCCAAGGGTGAGGCACGGCGGACGCGGTCGGACTTTATGCAGATGGAGAAAGATCGCGGTATCTCGGTCTCAGCCTCGGCCATGTCGTTCGACTATGGGAACTTCCGGTTCAATCTTGTGGACACACCCGGCCACTCGGATTTCTCCGAAGACACCTATCGCACCCTGACAGCCGTAGACGCCGCCGTCATGGTCATTGACGGTGCGAAAGGTGTGGAAAGCCAGACGCAGAAACTGTTCGAGGTCTGCCGCCTGCGCGATCTGCCGATCCTGACCTTCTGTAACAAGATGGACCGCGAAAGCCGGGATACGTTCGAGATCATCGACGAAATTCAGGAAATGCTGGCGATCGACGTCACGCCAGCCGCGTGGCCTATCGGTGTGGGTCGCGATTTCATCGGCTGCTACGACATGCTGCGCGACCGGCTTGAGCTGATGGACCGCGCCGACCGCAACAAGGTGGCCGAAAGCATCCAAATCAATGGTCTGGATGACCCTAAGCTGGCCGAGCATGTGCCCGCTGAATTGCTCGACAAGCTGCTGGAAGAGGTTGAGATGGCGCGCGAATTGCTGCCCAAGCTCGACCCTCAGGCGGTGCTTGAGGGGCACATGACGCCGATCTGGTTTGGTTCGGCCATCAACTCGTTTGGCGTCAAGGAACTGATGGAGGGTATCGGCGCCTATGGTCCGCAGCCGCAGGTTCAGTCGGCTGAGCCCCGTCAGATCGCGCCCGATGAAAAGAAGGTCGCCGGTTTCGTGTTCAAGGTGCAGGCCAATATGGACCCCAAACACCGCGACCGGGTGGCCTTTGTCCGCATGGCCTCGGGCCATTTCAAACGTGGCATGAAGCTAACGCATGTGCGATCGAAGAAACCGATGGCAATATCGAACCCCGTGCTGTTCCTCGCCTCTGACCGGGAACTGGCCGAGGAAGCCTGGGCCGGAGACATCATCGGCATTCCCAACCACGGTCAGCTGCGCATCGGCGACACGCTGACCGAAGGTGAGGCGATCCGGGTGACCGGCATCCCGTCCTTCGCGCCGGAACTGCTGCAAACCGTGCGTGCAGGCGATCCGATGAAAGCCAAACATCTGGAAAAAGCGCTGATGCAGTTTGCCGAGGAAGGTGCCGCGAAGGTATTCAAACCTTCGATTGGGTCGGGCTTCATCGTCGGAGTCGTCGGTGCGCTGCAATTCGAGGTGCTCGCCAGCCGGATTGAGATGGAATACGGCCTGCCTGTGCGGTTTGAGGCGTCTCAGTTCACCTCGGCCCGTTGGGTCAGTGGCAACAAGGTTGAGATCGACAAATTCGTCAACGCCAACAAGCAGCATATTGCCCATGATCACGATGGAGATATCGTCTATCTAACGCGGCTGCAATGGGACATCGACCGGGTCGTCCGCGATTATCCCGAGCTGAGCCTGACCGCGACGAAGGAAATGATGACCTGACGGACTCTGCGGGCAATCCAGAAGTGACCACATGGGGGATTGTGTCCACGATCCGCGCCCCGCGTGAGGATATTTTACGCTTTGCCGCCCACCACCTCGATATCGGCGCGGACCGGATTCACATCTTTCTAGACGAGCCGGTCCAGGGGGACATCTCAGCCCTGCGCGAGCATCCCCGGATCCGGGTGCGTACCTGCGATGCGGCGTTCTGGAAGCGTCGCAGGCGTGAGAGGCCGGACAAACATCAGGTTCGACAATCCTCGAACGCGAATTTGATCTACAACAGGACTGATCTGGACTGGGTCGCACATATCGATGTCGATGAGTTTTTGTGGCCAATGTCCCCGATCCCAGACCTGCTGCGCGACATTCCCAATGACATCCCCGCCGTGCGCGTCCGCCCGATTGAGGCGCTGGCGGGTGGCCAGGACCTCTACAAAGCGTTCATTCCCGAAGGTCAGAATCGACAAGCGCTGGTCGAAGCGCTCTATCCCAATTTCGGCACTTACGTTCTGGCCGGTTTCATGAGCCACATTCAGGGCAAACTGTTCGTACGCGGCGGTTTGAAAAAACTGAGCGACCGTATCCACAACCTCTATCAGCACGGTGAGTTTCTGCCAGTCAGAACCGAGCTTCCTCAGATCGATCTGTGTCATCGCCACGCCCCGGATTGGGAGCATTGGCTGGCGCATTATCGTTTCCGCCTCGAACGCGGCTCGTACCAGGCCAGCCCGGATCGGCCGCGAAAGATCGGTGCGCTAGACAGGTACGAATTGATCACCCTTCTGGAAACCGAATACGGGCTCGGTGGCCTGCGGGAATTTTACGATGAAATCAGCGCTGCTGACCCGGAAGTGCTGGAACGGCTTGAGGATAACGAATTGATCCGTCACCGGCCGCTTGATCTGGACCAAAAAGTCGCGAAACACTTTCCCGGAACCATCTGAATTGTTGCGGAAATCCTTGTTACCGGCAGATTTGCCACGGATTAAACCGACTTCATTTGACCCTGCCCCACGTTTTTGTTATGCCCGCGCCACAGCCGAAACGCGCATGGGGCGCATGGCCATCCGGGCCCGGCATTTTCAGACGCGCGGGCCAGGTCTAGTGTCCGCTTGAACCGGACATACATGACAAAGTTTAACGAACTGAACCTGAACCCGAAGGTCCTCAAAGCGATTGAGGAAGCCGGATACGAAACTCCGACCCCGATCCAGGAAGGCGCAATTCCAGCCGCGCTGGAAGGGCGCGATGTTCTGGGGATCGCCCAAACCGGCACCGGCAAAACCGCCAGCTTCACCCTGCCGATGATCACATTGCTGGCCCGTGGGCGCGCCCGCGCACGTATGCCACGCTCGCTGGTCTTGTGCCCGACGCGGGAACTGGCAGCGCAGGTGGCCGAGAATTTCGATACCTACGCCAAGCACCTCAAGCTGACCAAAGCACTGTTGATCGGTGGCGTTTCCTTCAAGGAACAGGATGCTCTGATTGACCGCGGTGTTGACGTGCTGATTGCCACTCCGGGCCGTCTGCTGGATCATTTCGAACGCGGGAAGCTGCTTCTGACAGGCGTTCAGATCATGGTGGTGGACGAAGCTGACCGGATGCTCGACATGGGCTTCATTCCTGATATCGAGCGCATCTTCTCGCTGACGCCATTCACCCGCCAGACGCTGTTCTTCTCAGCCACCATGGCGCCCGAGATCGAACGGATCACCGATACTTTCCTGTCGGCCCCCACCCGGGTCGAAGTTGCGCGTCAGGCCACCGCTTCGGAAACTATCGAACAAGGCGTGGTGATGTTCAAAGGTGGTCGCCGGGATCGCGAGGCCAGCCAGAAACGCAAAACCCTGCGCGCATTGATCGATGCCGAGGGCGACAAATGCACCAACGCGATCATCTTCTGCAACCGCAAGACCGATGTAGATATCTGCGCCAAGTCGCTGAAGAAATACGGCTATAACGCCGCCGCGATCCATGGCGATCTGGATCAGTCGCAGCGGATGAAAACACTGGACGGATTCCGCGATGGATCACTGCGGCTGCTGGTGGCTTCGGACGTTGCTGCGCGGGGTCTGGATATCCCCTCGGTCAGCCACGTGTTCAACTTCGATGTTCCCGGCCATGCCGAAGATTATGTCCACCGCATCGGCCGCACGGGCCGTGCCGGGCGCGAAGGCAAGGCAATCACGATCTGCTCGGGCCGCGATGAAAAGGCGCTGGCCGCGATCGAGAGCCTGATCCAGAAGGACATTCCGCGCATCGACAATCCGGTCAAGACCGATGAGCCCAAGCCCGAGGCGCCAAAGCCAGAGAAGAAGGCCAAAGCGTCGGACAACAAAAAGAGCGAGAGCCGCAAAGAGCGAGAGCCCAAAACCCGTGGTCGTGGGCGTCGCGACGATGGCGGGCCAGCAGTTGTAGGCATGGGGGATCACCTCCCCAGCTTTATCGCTCTCAGCTTTGATGAGCGTCGCGCTGGCTAGATTGTCAGCACAAGCGCCAGTATCGACAAGCCAAGCAACGTCATCCCGGCGATCTCGCGACGGGTGATGGTTTCACGGAAAAACAGCAGCGATGCGAACAGGCTGAGGATCAGTTCGATCTGACCCAAGGCCTTTACATAGGCTGCGTTCTGCAACGTGAAGGCGAAGAACCAGCAAAACGAACCACAGAGGCTGGTCAGGCCGACAAAAACACCGGTCCGGCGAGTCTCCCACACGGCGCGCAGCTCGGCCCTGTCTCGCCAAAGCAGCCACAGCCACATGCTGAGAAACTGAAACGTTACCACGACGGCCAGTGTCACAAGTGCCCGGAACCACGCATCGATGTCGCCCAATTGCAAAGAGGCGCCGCGATAGCTGACCGAGGAGAATGCGAATAACACGCCTGACCCCAGTCCAAGACGCGAGGCTTTGTTTGTCAGATGTTGCCACCAAGCGCCGCTGCCTCCGGGCGTTTTTGACAACAACAGGACGGCCAGCAACCCAAGCAGAATTGCCCCCAGCGCCCCGGTAGAGACCTGATCGCCGAGGACAAGGAACCCCACAATAGCGGTTTGAATCACCTCAGTTTTCTTAAACGTAATCCCTACCGCAAAGTTGCGCTGCTTGAACAATGCCACAACGCAGATCGTGGCCAATATCTGTGTGGTCCCGCCGATGACAGCAAATATCCAGAACTTCGCCGTCAGCGCTGGCAGTTCGTACCCCGTCGCGCCCAAAGCAATGAAAAGCCCCAGCAAGGCCAATGGCATGGAATAGGCGAATCGTGCAAATGTCGCCCCTGCAGCCGAAAGCTTCACGCTGCTCAGGGATTTCTGAAGCATGAACCGCACCGTCTGGAACGATGCGGCCGCGATGGTGACGGGAATCCATAAACTCATGGCTTCCCTTCTGTCGTTAAATCAAGGCTTTGGCCAGAGCGGATGCGCCACCGGATCTTTGGCGCGCCAGAAATACTCTCGGAATATCTGCCCGTACGAACGGTAGACATAAGCCTCGTTACAGGCCAGGTACCTTTCCTTGCCCGTGCGGTAGAGTGCAGGCAATCGGTACCAAGGTGCTGATGGGTTCATATGATGAACGACGTGCAAGTTATTGTTCAAAAACAGAAATGCAAGGATGCCACGGTCTTCTACGATCACTGTGCGCGCGCGCGATTTCTCATGCGCGCGGTGTTCCAGGAATGTGCGGATCTTGACCAAACCCAACCCGATATATGCTGAAAGGGCGAAGGCCCAGATCGGCATTTGCGAAAGCGCGACGATCCAAAGAGTCGCGACAACGCCGGGCATATGCAGCGCCCATGCCAACAGAACCGCGCGATCCCCGCGCTGTGCACCCCGCTGTTCATCGCGCAAGAACGCAACCTGTCCAATTGCAGGCCCCAGAACCATCCGCCCCAGCAGAGTATTGTTCACCTGATACATCCGCCTCTGCCAACCGGACAGAGACGCCCAGACCTGCGGGTCAAGATAGTTGGTCTCAGGGTCATCGTAGGGATCGGTCAAGTTCGCATCACAGTGATGCGCCAGATGCAGGTCCCGAAACCGATTGTAGGGAATGAACAAAGTGAGCGGCAGCGCCATCAGTGCCTCATTCAGCCATTTCTGGCGAAAGGGGTGCCCGTGCAGCGCCTCATGCGTCAGCGAGGAATGCAGGGCGGCTACCAGCCCCATGAAGGGGATCGCCAGCCACAAGGATATGCCTGCCAGCCAGAAAATCGCACCAATCCAGGCTAAATAGCACGCGATGATCAGGGCAAATGTCGCCCATTCAGGTGATTTGGGTGTGACCGGCTCAGCCATTGCGGCCCCACGTGATTCCGGCCCAGATACGCTCGTAAATTACATACATGGTCAAGCCAATGGCTGTATTTACCAAAGCAACCATCCCTCCAAGTGCTGCTGAACCCGTGGCGATCAAACCAACCAGCGTCATCATCGCCAGCCCCATCGCATTCCACACCAGCGCCTTCACGACCGACCTGCGTCGCGTTTCCATTCCAGACCCCATTCTTATTTTTGTAACACCAGCGTTACAGACAGAGCCAAGGGTCGTGAATTCTGAATATGATTAACAATTCTCACCAAAGGTGATATTAATCATCACATGATTGATAAAATCGACAAACGGGATCGCGCCCTGCATTTTCGCCAGCGCCTGGCCCGAGCGATGCAAGAGCGCAACGTCAGCCAAAGCGCCCTGGCACGCAGCATCGGGGTTGACCGATCGACCGTTTCGCAATTGCTGACCGGGGCGGGGGCACGCCTTCCGAATGCTCATGTCGTCGGCAGCTGTGCCTCGGCGCTTGGGGTTTCCGCCGATTGGCTTCTTGGGCTTTCCAACCGACCCGAAAGCGCGGCAGAACTATTGGCCAGTTCCCTCACCCTAACCGAGGCCGCCCGGGCATTGGTTGATGAGCGCATTTTTGAATGGCATCAAGAGGCCGCCGGCTACAAGATACGCTACGTTCCGGCTACCCTGCCCGACATGCTCAAGACCCGCGCCGTGCTTGAATGGGAATACGCTCCGCATCTCGGCCGTACTGCAGATCAAGCCATTGGCGCCTCGGCAGACCGGCTGGCATGGATGCGCAGCGCCCAGTCCGATTATGAGATTGCCATGCCGTTGTACGAGCTTCACAGCTTTGCCTATGCCACCGGTTACTACGAGGGACTACCGCTTCAGGTCCGGTTGGATCAGATCGATCACCTGCTGTCGGTGTGCGAGCAGCTTTATCCACGTCTGCGCATCTATCTATTTGATGCAAAACGTCTTTACTCTGCCCCCGTCACGATATTCGGCCCACTTCTTTGCGTGTTCTATGCCGGAAGCCACTACATGGCTTTCCGAGACCGCGACCGGATTGAGGTCTTTACGCTCCATTTCGACCGGCTGGTTCGAGAGGCGGATATGACCGCGCGTGATTTCCCGGACCATCTGCAGCAATTGCGGGCAGAAATCTCTCAGACATGACCTGGGCTCAAAGCTGTAGTATAGTCACTTGGCGCGAAACTACAGACATTCCGATCTGAGATGGAGGATGACGGGAATGGACGCACTCAAAACCGCTGAATACGCACGTGCCCTTTATACGGCCCATGGCGATCGGGCCGAAGCCGAAGCTGCGCAGAAAATGCGCGAATGCGAAGCCGCCGGAAATCAGCAGGAGGCGCAGGACTGGCAAGCCGTCCGAAGCGCCATCCGCCAGATTCGGGGGCCGAATCAGGGCTGATTCACAGTTTCGGGTCAGGATTGACCGTATGGCCATCCACCGCGATTACCTGACCCGACACCAGCCTCGCTGCATCTGAAGCCAGGAATACAGCCATGTTCGCAATGTCCTGCGCCTCTACAAAGCGGCCCATGGACGTGCCCGAGGCATAGCCGTCGTAAACCTGATCCCGGGTCATGCCCTTGGCATCGGCCTCGCGCTGCAACACGCCCTCCATTCGTGGACCTTCGACCGAACCCGGGCAGATCACATTGCAGCGGATTCCGTGCGGCCCAAGTTCCATCGCCAGCGTTTTGCCTAATCCCACCATGCCCCACTTGGCCGCCGCGTACGGCGCGCGGTTGGGGTATCCGTACTGGCCTGCAGTCGATGAAGTGATCAAGATCGCGCCGCTGCGTTGCTGTTTCATCAGAGGTGCAGCGTATTTAGAGCACAAAAATGACCCCTCTAGATTGATGGAAAGGCATGACCTCCAATCCGTCAGGGAAACGTCCTCAACTGCTGCGGTGGGACCCGCTATCCCCGCATTCGCACAGAGCACATCAAGCCCGCCCCATTCGGTCTCTAGGTCGGCAAACGCAGCCGCGACAGCATCCTCATCAGACACATCAAGCTGGCTTTGCTTCCAATGCGCCGGGCAATCCGCCAACGCATCCGCATCAACATCCGCAACCCAGACCTGAGCCCCGGCAGCATCAAACGCTTCAGCCGTGGCCCTGCCGACGCCAGAGGCGCCTGCGGTAATCAAGACCCGGCTGCTCATGCGGGCTTGCGGATCGCCGCGCCCGCGCCTTCGGGATAAGGCAACGCGGCCTGCGCCTCGGCAACCCGTGCCATCGCGGCCTCGATCTCGGGTGAAGGTGGGCTGGGGCGTCGGGTCTCAAGGCTGACATGCAGAAGAAAGCTTTCGCCGGTGGCCAGCAGCGTTTTACCCTCGTACATGCTGTGGAAGACATGCAGCTTCTTGCCCTGCCCTAATAGCATCTGCGTACGGCATTCGATCCGCGACCCCGCATGGGTCTCCTGCATGTAACGGATGTGATTTTCGGCAGTGAAATAGCTGCCGCCTGTCGCGATATACTCCATATCGCAGCCAATGATTTCCATGAAACGATCCGTGGCCGCTGCAAAGGCCTCCAGATATTTAGCTTCATTCATGTGGCCATTGTAGTCGGTCCAATCCAGCGGAACGGCGCGCGACAGCGTGAGGATCGGCTGGCTCAGATCCGCCTCGTCCAGCGTCGGCAGCGCTCCTGGCTTCAAGGCCGCATCATGCTGGTTCAATACCGCCCCTGCACCATAGTTCTGGGCCTTCAGCGCCCGCATCATACCAACGAGGTTGTTGTCCCGGATACGCTCCAACTCGCGGATCGAGTGCTTGCCAGACTGTGCATCCGACTGATCTGCAATCATGTCGACCAACTCATCGGTGAACTCAGGCACATCCATCAGTTTGGTCCAGGGCCATTTCAGCGCTGGGCCGAACTGAGCCATGAAATGCCGCATCCCGGCCTCTCCACCGGCCACGCGATAGGTTTCGAACAGTCCCATCTGGGCCCAACGGATACCAAAACCCATGCGGATGGATTCATCGATCTCTTCGGTCGTTGCGATGCCGTCTTTCACCAGCCAAAGCGCCTCGCGCCACACCGCCTCGAGGAACCGGTCAGCAATATGCGCGTCGATTTCCTTCCTGATGTGCAGCGGGAAGAACCCCACTGAGGTCAAAAGATCTTTGGCCCGCGCGATCAAGTCAGGTGAATTCTTGTCGGTCGGAACCAGTTCGATCAGTGGTAACAGGTAGACCGGGTTGAACGGGTGGGTCACCACGATCTGCTCGGGTCGCATCGCGCCTTCTTGTAACTCCGAGGGCTTGAACCCGCTGGTCGAGGACCCGATGATTGCATCTGGATCACAAGCCCCCTGCAAGCTCTTGTAAACCTTCAGCTTCAGATCGAGCCTTTCCGGTACGCTCTCCTGAATCCAGATCGCACCCTGAACTGCCTCACCGAGATCGTCATGAAAGCTCAGCGTCCCTTCGGGCGGCAGAGGTACATCGCTCAACCCCGGCAAAGAACGGCGCGCGTTATCTAACACCTCACCGATCTTCCTCTCGGCTTCAGGGTCGGGATCGTATACCCGAACATCCCATCCGTTCAGCAGGAACCGGGCAGCCCACCCGCCACCAATCACACCGCCTCCGATGATTGCTGCTGTTTTTGCTTGCTGTTCTTTGCCCACGATCCGCCTCTTCATTTGGCCAAAAATATCTCGGGGGTTTGGGGGCTGGCCCCCAATCCGCGACTACTTCGCAACCGGAGCCCGCTTAGTAAGCCCCAACTTTTCACGTACTTCCTGCGGCCCGATCACCCGCGCGCCCATGTTTTCGATGATGCTGCCTGCACGCTCGACCAACTGCCAGTTTTCGGCCAGAACACCCTTTTCCAGCCACAGGTTGTCCTCCAGCCCGACGCGCACATTGCCGCCCGCCAGAACCGAGGCCGCGACATACGCCATCTCATTGCGCCCCAGCGAAAACGCGCTGAACGTCCAGTCATCCGGCACATTGTTCACCATCGCCATAAAGGTGTTGAGATCATCCGGAGCCCCCCACGGCACCCCCATACATAGCTGGACCAGAGCGTTCGGTTCCAGAACACCCTCTTTCACCAGCTGCTTGGCGAACCACAGATGGCCGGTGTCGAAGGCCTCGATCTCGGGCTTCACACCCAGATCGGTCATCATCTGCCCCATCGCCCGCAAGGCGCCGGGCGTATTGGTCATCACATAGTCGGCCTCGGCAAAGTTCATCGTGCCACAATCCAGAGTACAGATTTCAGGCAAGCACTCCGCTACATGTGCAACACGTTCAGTCGCGCCGACCAAATCTGTTCCGGCCTCTGCCAAAGGCAGCGGATTTTCGATCCCGCCGAACACCATGTCTCCGCCCATGCCCGCCGTCAGGTTCAGAACCGCGTCTACTTCGGCATCGCGAATGCGGTCCGTGACTTCACGGTACAGCGCCAGATCGCGTGAAGGCGCACCGGTCTCGGGGTCGCGCACATGGCAGTGCACCACGGCCGCACCGGCTTTCGCTGCAGCAATTGCACTATCGGCAATCTGCTTCGGCGAACGCGGCACATGTGGGCTGCGATCCTGTGTCCCGCCCGAGCCGGTGACGGCACAGGTGATAAAGACTTCGCGGTTCATTTCCAAAGGCATGGCGTTATCCCCAGCTTATACCCGGTTTTACCGTGGGTTTTCCCCAGGCTTCTCCCCGGATTCCGATTTGCGTCAACGCCAACTCTGACGCAGCCTTGAGGGAACCACTTAGCAAAATGCGAATCAGACTTGATGAAATCCGCAAAAAACATACTGCAGCCCGAGCATCGCGCCCTGAAAACGGCGGTGCTGGTGCTGGACGAATGCAACACACTCAGCTTCGCGGCCGCCGTCGATCCGATGCGTGCTGCCAACCGACTAGCGGATCGGCCCGCTTTTGATTGGGACTACGTCACGGCAACCGCAGAACCCGCGTTGCTGACCAGCGCTCTGAATGTGCAGGGCATTCCCCTGGCCCGGTTGCAGGGCTGCGATCTGTTGATCGTAGTTGCCGGATTCCAATTGGCCCGTCATGCGACGCCAAGCCTGCTCGCCGGGCTCCGCAGGATCGCGGCCACCGGTGCAACAATCGCCGGGATAGATGGCGGCCCCTGGTTACTGGCTGAGGCTGGATTGCTCGACGGTCACGCGGCGACGACCCATTGGGAGGATTTGGAGAACTTCGCTGCGCGCTTTCCCAATGTCGATGTGCGCCCTGACCGATTTACCGTCTCCGATACACGCCTAACCTCCGGCGGCGCCGTCCCGGCGATCGATATGATGCTCCATATTATTGCTGCACGTCATGGCGCGGGCTTTGCCGCCCGCGTGTCCGGGCTATTCCTCTATGAAGGTGCGTCTCAGCCCTCAAAACCACAAAGCCGCACCGGTGCGCCGCACCGTCACACCGCGCTCACAGCCAAAGCCAACTCATTGATGGAATCCTCACTGGACGACCCCCTGTCCCTTGCGCACATCGCCGATAGACTCGGCACTAGTACGCGCACCCTGCAGCAGCAGTTCCGCCTGCGCCTGAATACAACTCCACAGGATCACTACCTGCAACTCAGACTGGCCGAGGCCCGCCGTCTGGTTACCGATACCGACCTGCCGCTGATGGACGTGGCGCTGGCCACCGGCTTCGCCTCGCAATCCAGCTTCGCGCGCGCGTTCCGAACCGCCCACGGCCTCACGGCTCGCGACCTCAGGCAAGACCGTACGCTACCCACCCATCACTGACGCGATCCAACTTCATCTGGCCTAAAATACCTCGGGGGAGTCGCCAAAGGCGACGGGGGCAGAGCCCCCATCCCTTCAATATGGCATCGGAAACGCCCGGTGCGCCGCACTGATCTCGGCCATCACTTCGGACGACAGCTTCAAATCCTTACCCGCCAGAATATGTTCTAGCTGCGCTACATTTGTCGCGCCAAAGATGGTTGAGGCCATGAAAGGACGGCTGCAACACCACGCCAGTGACATGTGGATCGGGTCCAGCCCATGCCGCGCGGCGACATCCAGATAAGCAGCCACGGCATCAAAAACGCGATCTGTTTTACGCCCGCCCATATTCGGCACCAGCGCCATGCGTGATCCTTCTGGAACAGCACCCCCTTGATATTTCCCAGTCAGGAAACCTGCCGCCAACGGTGAGAATGATAGTAGCCCGACATCTTCCAGAAGACACAATTCAGCCAGGTCGGTATCGAATAACCGGCAGAGCAAAGAATATTCGTTCTGGATCGACGCGACCCGAGGTCCACTAACCTCATCCGACGCCCGCAACCACTGAGCGGTACCCCAAGCGCTTTCATTCGACAGACCAAAGGCGCGGATATTGCCCTTGTCCACCTGCGCCTGCAGAGCGATCAGGCTTTCGCGCATCTCGTCCATAATCTCGTCACGGTTGTGACCCGAGGGCGCATAGTCCCAGTTCTGTCGGAACATGTAACTGCCACGATTTGGCCAGTGGAACTGATAGAGATCTATGCAATCAGTCTGTAGACGACGCAGTGAACCCTCTATCGCCTCAGGTATGGTCTCTTTCGAGATTGGGGCGCCATTGCGCGCATGCACGAACCCTTCACCAGAGTGTTTCGTGGCCAGCACATAGTCCCCTCGACGCGAACGATTGGCGGCATTCCAATTGCCAATTATTTCCTCGGTCCGCCCGACCGTCTCTGCCGAGATCGGGTTCACCGGATACATCTCAGCCGCGTCGACAAAGTTGATCCCACCCGCAAGCGCCATGTCCATCTGGCGGTGCGCCTCAGTTTCCGAGGTCTGAGTACCAAAGGTCATTGTCCCAAGACATAAATCCGACACCATGATCCCGGTGCGGCCCAAAGGCTTCATATCCATTTGAAATCTCCTAAAATATATTTGTGGCCGATCAAGCCTCGGCCTTTTTCTCCCATCGTCCGGATTCCTCGGACCAATACTGTGCCGAACACCCCGCCCCGGTCAGAGCCTTCCACTGCCCGCGCGCATGTTGAACCGCCTCCGGATCATTCCCGTCGAACAGAATGCAGACACGCTCCATGGTCGAAACTTCCTCCGCCTCAACCGTTGCCCCATCGACAGCCATTACACAGGTCGCGCCATTTGCTGCCCCTTGGCCGGTCGTCAGCAGAACGGGCTGTGACGCGTCGTGCGGGCCACCTTCGCGGCCATGCGGCAGGAACCCGTCCTCAGGTCCCAGCCACAACTTCTCATCCAGCCAGTCCATCCGCGCAGGGTCGACACCCCGCACGGCAATCCGCCATCCGGCCTGCCGTGCCTTGTCGAGCAGCACAGGCAATGTGTGCTCCAACGGCTGACGGGTCAGGTGGTAGAAATAGACGGCACCCATGCGCTTACTCGAAATTGTCCTGCACGAACCGGCTTAGCGCGCGGACGCCCCAGCCCGTGGCCCCTTTCGGCGCATAAGAGGTCTCGGAAGAGACAGAGGCCACACCTGCGATATCCAAGTGAATCCACGGCGTCTCTTCCTTGACGAAACGCTGCAGGAACTGCGCTGCGGTGATCGAACCTGCGGGCCGCCCGCCCACGTTCTTCATATCCGCAATGCGCGATTTAAGTTGTTTGTCGTAGCCTTCCCCCAAGGGCAGCCGCCATGCGCCCTCGTCCTCGGCCTTTGCCGACTTCAGGAAGGCGTCGCAGAAGGTGTCATTGTTTGAAAACACACCGGCATTCTCATGCCCAAGACCAATGATGACCGCGCCCGTCAGAGTGGCCAGATCGATCATGCCCACCGGCTGGAACCGATCCTGCGCGTACCACATGACGTCACACAGAACCAAACGACCCTCGGCATCGGTGTTGATGATCTCGACAGTGTCGCCTTTCATCGAAGTGACCACATCGCCCGGACGGGTCGCATTGCCCGAGGGCATGTTTTCGACCAACCCGACCAGCCCCACGACATTGGCTTTGGCGTTGCGCTTGGCCAACGCTCGCATGGTTCCGGCAACAACACCCGCGCCGCCCATGTCCATGGTCATGTCTTCCATGCCTCCGGCCGGCTTCAGCGAGATACCGCCGGTATCGAACACGACGCCCTTGCCGACCAAGGCCAGCGGCGCGTCATCCTTGTCGCCGCCGTCCCATTGCATCACCACAACTTTCGAGGGGCTGACCGAGCCCTGCCCGACGCTCAGCAGCGTACGCATGCCCAGTTCGGCCAGCTTGTCCTCTTCCAGAACCTCGACCTTCAGGCCCAGCGATTCCATCTCGACCAATCTGTCCGTGAACTCAGTTGTCGTCAGCACATTCGCGGGTTCATTTGTCAGATCTCGTGTCATGCGCACACCGTCTGCGACGGCATAGAGCGGCGCAAAGTCAGCTTCGGCCTCCTCCGGCTTGGAGTGACCGATGGTGATCTCACCCGCCGGGTCTGAGTCCTTGGATTTGTGGACATCGAAATCGTAGGCACGCAGTACCATGCCCAAGGCTACCTCTTCGATACGCGCGTGATTGGCGGCCATGACCAGCACGGGTTTGCCCGCTACAGCTTTCGCGAGATTGGCCCCGGCCTTGCGTGCCTCGTCAGAGTCGGGGCGACGCGGCAACACCAGAATATCCAGCGCCTCGGCCACCATTCCGGCAGGCCAGGCCAGCGAAATAACATTACCCGACTTGACCTTGCTGAACCGCTCGCTTTCGACCAGCCGCGCAACCGCGCCTTTGGTTAGGCGATTGGCTCGACGCGCGGCGGGGCTCATCTTGCCATCGGCGGGAATGAGAATGGCCACGCGCCCTTCGGTTTGCGCTATCGCATCAAGGTCAAAGGGGGTGAATCGGACGGGCACAAGGCTGCTCATATCATTCTCCTGAAAAATGCGTTGCCCAAGACCTAGCCCGCGCAGCCACCATTGACCAGATAGCAGTTTTCCCCGCCGGGCAATTGCATTATGGTCGCGCGAAAATAACGGCAGGCTCGGGGGAGAGAACGTGACACCAATCGGCAGTTACAGGCCGTCGCGCATGATTCCATGCCCGATTGTGATTCTTGGATGCCGGGGTTTGACGGGGATGCCCACGTGATCCTCGACCGCTATTTTGCCCGCCGCTTTATTCAAAGCTTTCTTGTAATCGGCGGTATTTTTCTGACCTTGATGATCCTGATCGATCTGATCGAACAGGTGCGGCGGTTCGATGGTGTTGACCTATCCTTTGGCCAGTTGCTGCAACTGACGTTGCTGAACACACCGGCCGCGATCAGCGAGATGTTGCCCCTGCTGATGATCCTGGCCACCATCGCGCTGTTTGTCGGCCTCGCCCGCAGCTCCGAACTGGTGGTGACCCGCGCTATCGGGAGATCCGGTATCCGAGCCCTGCTAGCGCCCGTGTTGCTTGCGCTGACCATCGGCGCACTTGCTGTGACTTTGCTGAATCCCATCGCGGCCGCGACGTCGGAAGAGTTCCAACGCTTGTCCGATGGCTATCGCAACCAGGGTGGCTCAGCCCTGTCCATCAGCCGCGAGGGGTTGTGGCTGCGCCAGAGCTCAGCCAACGGTCAGTCGGTGATTCACGCAACCGGCACTGTCAACGGCGACCGGTTCGCCCTGCGGAACGTGACCATCACAACGTTCTCATCCGACGGCAAGCCGAACCAGCAAATCTCGGCCCAGCAAGCTGATCTGGAGGATGGATTCTGGACCTTGCATCAGGCCAAAATCTGGCCCATTCAGGACGATCTCAATCCCGAAGCAATTGCCACCAGCCATGAGATCCTGAACCTACCCACAACGCTGACCAGAGACCGGATTCTGGACACTCTCGGGCAAAAGGATTCAGTTTCGGTCTATGATCTGCCCCAGTTGATTCGTGATCTGGGCGAGGCGGGATTTTCAACCAAGCAATATGAGGTCTGGCTGCAGGTACAACTTGCGCGACCCCTGTTTCTGGTTTCGATGGTTCTGATCGGGGCCGCCTTCACAATGCGCCATGTCCGGTTCGGCGGCACCGGAGTTGCCGTGCTGACCGCTGTATTGCTGGGGTTCGGTATCTACTTCATCCGGAATTTCGCCCAAATTCTTGGCGAAAACGGGCAATTACCTATTCTGGTCTCGGCCTGGGCCCCACCCTTTGCGGGCATTCTACTGTCTCTGGGCCTGTTGCTCCATGCGGAGGATGGCTGATGCGCTCCGTCCTGTCTTTGTTGCTGTCGAGCGCACTGATCCTCTCGCTGCCTGCAGCAGTTGCCGCACAGTCCGAACCAGAAGGTGCCGCCAGCGAGGCTGACGCGACTGAACAGAATCAACCCGCCCTACTGGTGGCCGATGAGATATTCATTACCCCGGATCGCAAACTGGTCGCAGAGGGGAATGTCGAGGCCTTCCAAGGCGACGTCAAACTGACAGCGCAAAGCGTCACCTATGATCGCGAAACCGGCGAGCTGACCCTGACCGGCCCAATCCGGATCGATCAAGGCGGGAACAGCACATTGCTGGCCGATTCCGCGCAGTTGGACAGCGGGATACAGAATGGACTTCTGATGGGCGCGCGCATGGTCTTTGACCAGCAAGTGCAGATCGCCTCAGTCCAGGCCACCCGTGCGGCAGGTCGCTATACGCAATTCAGCAAGGTCGCTGCAACCTCATGTCATGTCTGCGCGAATGGCAGACCCCCGATCTGGCAAATTCGCGCCCGGAAAGTGACCCATGACCAGCTTGAACGGCAGCTCTATTTCGAAGGCGCACAGTTCCGAATACTCGATGTCCCGGTCTTCTACTTTCCCACGCTACGCCTACCCGACCCGACACTTGAGCGGGCGACCGGCTTTCTCGTGCCGTCGATCCGCACCACTTCGCAACTGGGCACTGGAGTTCAGGTGCCGTATTTCTTCAAGATCGGAGATCACAAGGACCTGACTCTGACGCCCTATCTGTCGTCCAAGACCCGCACACTTGGGTTTCGTTACCGGCAGGCATTCAAACGCGGGCGCATTCGGCTGCGAGGCTCTTATACACGCGACGACCTGCAGCCCGGTCAGGATCGGGGGTATTTCTTCGCCGATGGCCGGTTCGGTCTTGGAAATGACTACCGGCTGACATTCGATATCAAAACAACTTCGGATGACTCGTATCTGGCAGATTACGGCTTGCCCGATTTTGACCGCCTGCGTAGCGAAATTGCACTTGAGCGGATCAAGCGTGATACGGCGTTCAGAACCAGCTTCATCCACTACAAGTCCCTTCGGGATAGCGAAAATCAGGATGAAATCCCATCGCGTGTCTTCGACATCAACTATCGAAAGCGACTCTTCCCCAGCACCTTAGGGGGTGAAGTTGAACTAAGCCTCGATGGTCACACCCACACGCGAACCAGTGACGAAGATATTATTGGTCGCGACGTCGCCAGGGCAACATTCGATGCGGAATGGCTGCGCAACTGGACCTTTGCGACCGGATTACGTGCAGAGGCATTGGTGGGCGCGTCAGTGGATACGTTCAATATCCGCAATGACAGCGAGTTTCCGAACAATGTAACCCGCTCGACCCCGCGCGCAGCTTTTACCCTGCGCTACCCCATGCTGCGCCGCGAGCAGTCCGGTGCAACACAAATCCTTGAGCCAATCGCGCAAATTGGTTGGACGCATGTTTCGAACAATGACGTTCCCAACGATGAAAGTACCTTTCAGGAACTCGATCAGGGCAATCTTTTGTCCCTTTCGCGCTTTCCGGCCCCCGACCGCCGCGAAGACGGTGCAACCGCCGTTGTGGGCCTGAACTGGTCTCGGTACAACGCTGACGGCTGGCGGGCGCTGGCGACAATCGGACAGGTCTTCCGGTCCGATGCGGATCCGGATTTCACGCTCACATCGGGGCTGCAGGGTACCAAGTCCGACATTCTGCTTGCCGGGCAATTGAATAACGGCAAGGGGCTGACATTGGCCGCGCGTGGGCTTTTAAACAGCGATTTCAGTTTTACCAAAGCTGAAATTCGTGCAGGCTGGTCTAGTGGAGATACGGCAATCTCCGGCGGTTACATCTGGCTCGAGCCTGATCCTGCTGAAGCGAATAATGATGAAATCTCGGAATTACGGGTGAGCGGTCGCTACCGCGTAGATCAGAATTGGTTGACCCGAGCCAACGCACGCTATGATTTCAGCGAATCTGAACCACTCCGCCTTGGGTTCGGCGTGACCTACGAAAATGAGTGTGTGCAGGTAAATGTGAACGTCAACAGACGCTTTACCTCCACATCAAGTATTGAGCCTTCGACAGAATTCGGCTTTACCGTTGCCCTGACAGGGTATTCCGTCGAAGGCGATGGACAGAAGTTTAAGAGAAGATGCAGTTGATCTCAGGTTTCACAAAATCTCTCCGCTCTGGCTGCCGTAGATCGGTGCTGCCGGTGCTGGCTGCCGCGCTTGTTGCAATGGCCACACCACAGGTCCAGGCTCAAAGCCTGTTCTCGCCTGCAATCCGGGTCAATCAGGACATTGTCACCTGGTATGAGCTTCAACAACGTCAGCAGTTTCTCGAACTGCTCGGCGTTCCGGGCAGTTCCGAGCGCGAAGTCCGCGAAGCCTTGATCGAGGATCGTTTGCGCAAACAGGCGATGCGCGATGCCGGCATCGAAGCCGCGCCCGAAGATATCCAGACCGGGATTGATGAATTCGCCTCGCGCGGCAACCTCAGCAGCGAAGAGTTTCTGCAGCTGCTCAACGATGCGGGCGTATCAAAGGAAACCGTACGGGATTTTGTCGCCGATCAATTGTCCTGGCGCGACTTTGTCAGTACCCGCTTTCTGTCGCAGGCTCGCCCCTCGGAAGATGAGATCAACCGTGCTTTGGGTCAGGGTGGCGGCGGCGGCCTGCAGGTTCTGTTGTCCGAAATTATCATTCCGGTAACACCGCAGACCCTGGCGCAGGCTGAAGCCCTGGCCGATGAAATCTCACAACTTCCCGATCAAGACAGCTTTTCTTCGGCTGCTACGCAATACTCTGCCGCTGCCACACGCGAGAATGGCGGGCGACTGGATTGGCTGTCGCTCAACAACCTGCCTCCGGCCCTGCAACCCGTCATTCTGGGCTTGAAAAACGGTGAGATCACCGACCCACTTTCGCTCCCGAACGCCGTGGCTCTGTTCCAGATGCGCGGCATCCGCGAAGTTGCCGCAGGTGCCCCAACCTATTCCGAGATCGACTACGCGATCTACTACCTTCCCGGTGGCCGCAGCGCCGAAACGCTTGCAAAAGCCGAAAAGCTCAAGGAAGAGATCGACACCTGCGATGACCTCTACGGCATCGCCAAAGATCAATCGCCCGACGTGCTGGAACGCCTTACCCAAAGCCCCTCGGCGATTCCACGCGACGTAGCGCTTGAGCTGGCCAAGCTTGATCCAAATGAGGCATCGGCCACGCTGACGCGCAACAACGGGCAGACGCTGATGTTCCTGATGCTGTGCAATCGCACCCGCAACCTGGGCGAAGACACCACCCGTGTGGACGTGGCAAACGCACTGACCCAGCAGCGGTTGCAGGCCCTTGCAAACAGCCTGCTGGAACAGCTGAGGGCCGACGCTGTCATCATCGAACAATGATCGCCCCAATCGCGCTAAGCTTTGGTGAGCCCGCCGGGATCGGACCCGAAATCGCAGCCAAAGCTTGGGCAGCCCTGCGCGATACCTGTCCGTTCTTCTACATCGGCGACGCATCACATTTGCCCGATGGAACACCCATTACCCGGATCGCCGACCCGTCTGAGGCGACACCGGCCAGCGCCTCGGCTCTGCCGGTGCTGCATTTCGACTTTCCTGCCCCGAACACGCCCGGCCACCCCGATCCAGCAAACGCACTTTCGGTCATCGATTCTATTGAAAAGGGTGTTGAGCTGGTGAGTTCCGGCGCAGCCTCTGCACTGTGTACCGCGCCGATCCACAAAAAGGCGCTGATCGACGGTGCGGGCTTTGCCTTCCCCGGCCATACCGAATTTCTTGCTGCTTTGGCAGGCCGGTCACGCGTGGTAATGATGCTGGCCAGCGAACAGCTCCGCGTGGTTCCGGCCACCATCCACATCCCGCTCTCCCAGGTCCCAAGCGCACTCACCCCAGAAGTGCTGCAAGAAACCATCGAGATCACCGCCCAAGGCCTGCGCACCCAATTCGGTATCCACCATCCTCGCATCGCCATCGCGGGGCTGAACCCCCACGCTGGCGAAGGCGGGAAAATGGGTACGGAAGAGCTTGACTGGATCGCGCCACTGATCGCAGACCTCAATCCAGTCGATTGCACCGTGACCGGACCCCACCCGGCAGACACCTTGTTCCACGCCGCGGCGCGCACGCGATATGATGCCGCGATTGCAATGTATCACGACCAGGCCCTGATCCCGATCAAGACACTGGATTTCGACCGCGGTGTGAACGTAACCTTGGGCCTGCCCTTCGTCCGGACCTCGCCGGATCACGGCACCGCTCTGGACATCGCGGGCCAAAGCAGCGCGAACCCCAACAGCCTGATCGAGGCCCTGAAGCTCGCCCAGCGAATGGCGCAGTCCCGCTAATGCTTCATCTGGCCCCAAATACCTCCGCCGGAGGCAAAAAAATCGCTGGCGCTCTCCCCGCAACCCGCGCGACGGTAAAGTCATGAGCGCCATCGACTCCCTCCCCCCGCTGCGCGAGGTTATCGCAACTCACCAGCTTTCGGCCCGCAAATCGCTGGGCCAGAACTTCCTGCTCGACCTCAACCTGACAGCCAAGATCGCGCGGCAGGCGGGTGATCTGACTCAATGCGATGTCCTTGAAATCGGCCCAGGCCCCGGAGGTCTGACTCGCGGGCTTCTGTCCGAAGGCGCGCGCAAGGTCGTGGCCGTGGAAAAGGACACCCGCTGCATCGCTGCCCTGAACGACATCGCCGCCGCCTATCCGGGCCAGCTGGAAGTGATCAACGGCGACGCGCTGGAAATCGACCCGCTGGCCCATCTGACGCCTCCGATCCGGGTGGCCGCCAACCTGCCCTACAATGTCGGGACCGAGCTTCTGGTCCGCTGGCTCACCCCGCCCGAATGGCCGCCCTTCTGGCAGAGCCTGACCCTTATGTTTCAACGTGAAGTGGCCGAGCGGATCGTCGCCCACCCCGGCAGCAAGGCCTATGGCCGCCTCGCCATCCTTGCCCAATGGCGGGCCGAAGCGCGCATTGCAATGTCCCTGCCACCCGGAGCCTTCACTCCACCGCCCAAGGTCTCAAGCGCCGTGGTTCACCTGACTGCCCTGCCCGAACCCCGCTATCCCGCTGACGCCGCAACCCTGTCGCGCGTGGTTGCCACAGCCTTCAATCAGCGCCGCAAAATGCTGCGGGCCTCACTGAAAGGGGCAGCGCCAGATATCGAGGACCGCCTGATCGCAGCCGGTATCAAACCCACCGACCGGGCCGAGCAGATCCCGCTCGAAGCCTTCTGCGCGCTCGCGCGCGAAATTCGCAAACCCTGAACGAAAAAACCCCAGGCCTTTGCCCGGGGTTTTCATTCAATTCATGATCAAAAAGCGCTTATTCAGCTGCCTCGGGTGCGTCGCCCTTGTCAGCGGGTGCATCCTCAGCCGCAGGGGTGGCAGCCTTTGGCTTCCGGGTGCGCGGGCGGCGCGGCTTTTCCTTACGCTCGGTCGCTTCGGGTTGCTCGGCATCCTTGCTTTCCGGCGTCTCGACCAGCCCTGTATCGGGCGCAGACGCCTCATTCCCGAAATCCACAACGTCCGGCTGCGGAGCCTCGGCCGGATCGGCCTGACGGGCTGCTTCGCGTTCCTGACGCTCGGCGCGTTCACGATCACGCTCGGCCTGCCGTTCGCGGTTCTGACGCTCTTGCTCTTCGCGGCGCGCTTCGATCTCGCGCTGCGCTTCGCTTAGCATGCGCAGATAGTGCTCGGCGTGTTGCTGAAAGTTCTCAGCTGCCACGCGGTCATTCGACAGCTGAGCGTCGCGCGCCAATTGGTTGTATTTGTCAATGATCTGCTGCGGTGTGCCACGCACCTTGCCTTCGGGGCCCGAGCTGTCAAAAACCCGGTTTACGACGTTTCCGCCAGAAGGACGATTGCGGTTGTTCTTGGCCCGCGAGCGGGATTTGGAAGATCTCATCTTACTTTACGTCAGCCTTATCAATTCACTGTCGATCAACCCGTATCTAACGCTGCTCAGTGGCTTGTGCCGTTACGCGCTATCGACTTTTTGGGCTTGGCGTCAGGGGTGCGCTGAAACAGCGTCAACCTCGCCGACTAATCCTGAGTAAACATGTCCTGAGCGTTCAGACAAGGGGATTCTCGAAAATGTCGCAGCTTTTTTACATCAATCGGCATTTTTCGGCCTCAGTTTCGCTTAGAAGGCGGCATTCTGGCCCCCACAACACGATCACGCCTGTCCAGATCGGGGATCACCTTTACGCCGGTCAAACCAGCGGCATCAAAAAGGGCAGAAACATAAGCGCCCTGTGTCGGGCCAATTTCAACCAAGATACGCCCGCCGGGCATCAGATAATCCGGAGCCGACGCCGCAATACGGCGATAGGCATCCAGACCGTCGCCCTCATCCGTCAGCGCCATGCGCGGCTCATGCTCGCGCACTTCAGGGGAAAGCGCGTGCATCTCGTCCGCTGAAATATAGGGCGGATTCGAAACAATCAGATCGAACTGACCTTCAATGTTTTCGAACCAGTCAGATTGCCGAATCTCGGCGCGCGCCTGCACCTGATGCTGTACTGCATTGGCGCTGGCCTGCAGGCAGGCAGCTTCGCTGAGGTCGGCGCCGACGCCCGAGGCACTCGCCCGCTCGGCCAGCAAGGTGATCAGGATACAGCCCGAGCCCACACCCAAATCGAGTACATGATCAAACGGCTCGCTCAGCGCCGCCTCGATCAATGCCTCGGTCTCCGGGCGCGGGTCCAGCACATCGCGACTGACCCGAAACCGCCGACCATAGAATTCACGCTCGCCCAGCAGATGCGATACCGGCACTCGGATGGCCCTTAGCGAGATCAATTGATCGTAGCGTTCCGCGATATCCACCGGCAGTTCCTCGGGCGCGATCAGCGTCACCCGACTGGCCTCGATCCGCGCCGCATGCGCCAGCAGCACCCGCGCATCCCGCGCTGGATCAGGCACACCGGCTGCGCGCAAACGTGCGGTTGCAGCGACCATGGCCTGAGCGGCTGTCAGCGCCGAAATCATTGCGCCATTTCGGCCAGAAGCCGAGCCTGATCATCTGCGGTCAGCGCGTCGATCACCTCATCCAGATCGCCCTGCATCACCTGATCCAGCTTATAAAGCGTCAGGTTGATGCGGTGATCGGTCATGCGGCCCTGCGGGAAATTATAGGTCCTGATCCGTTCGGACCGGTCACCTGAACCGACCTGACTGGCGCGATCCGCCGAGCGTTCGCTGTCGATCCGCTGCCGTTCAAGATCATAAAGGCGCGTTTTCAGCACCTGCATCGCTATCTCACGGTTTCGGTGCTGGGATTTCTCGGAACTGGTCACCACGATACCGCTGGGCAAGTGAGTAATCCGCACGGCCGAATCCGTCGTGTTCACGTGCTGCCCCCCCGCGCCCGAGCTGCGCATCGTGTCAATTCGGATGTCATTGGCATCGATCTGAATGTCCACATCCTCGGCCTCAGGCAAAACCGCCACCGTCGCCGCCGAGGTATGAATGCGCCCACCGCTTTCGGTTTCGGGCACGCGTTGCACGCGATGCACGCCGGATTCGTACTTCATCCGCGCAAAGACATTGTCGCCCTTGATATGTGCCACCACCTCTTTGATCCCACCAAGATCAGACGCTTGTTCCTCGATGATCTCGAACTGCCAGCCCCGCGCTTCGGCATAGCGTTGATACATGCGCAGCAGGTCTCCGGCGAACAGCGCGGCCTCATCCCCGCCGGTGCCGGGGCGTATTTCCAGCATTGCCGGGCGCGCATCAGCCGCGTCTTTGGGCAACAGCGCCAGCTGCAAGGCATGCTCCGCCTCGGGGATACGCGCCTGCAGTTCTGGAATTTCCTCTTCGGCCAGCTCTTTCATGTCCGGGTCGGACAGCATTGCCTCGGCCTCGGCCAGATCAGAAACCAGCTGACGCCACGCCATGATCTGATCGACCACCGGCTTGAGGTCGGAATATTCCTTTGCCAAAGCTGCAATATCCCCGCCCGAGGCACCATCCGCCATGGCCGCTTCGAGGTATTGGAATCGCTGAGTTATCTGTTCAAGGCGTTCTTCGGGGATCATCCGCGCGGTGTCTATCATCCAGAGGCTTTGGTCAAGGCCCTGCCTTGTGCTAGGCTTGGGCCATGAAGCGACTGATCTTAGCCCTGACACTCATTGCGACGCCCGGAATGGCCGATGTTGTTGGCCCCGGAGGCAAAGTGCAAGACTGCTATTGCACCGACAAATCCGGCACCCGCATCGAGTTGGGAGAGATGATATGCCTGCAGGTCGACGGCCGCATGTTCATGGCCCAATGCCAGATGTCGCTGAACGTGCCCATGTGGCGCGAGGTGCAAGAGGGCTGTTTGTCGTCAGGGTTGCAGCAAAGCAAGCCATTGGGTGACCCGGTCCCGATTGACGCCGAAATCTCTCCGGCCAAATCTTAATCTGGCATAGATACGCAGCGTGTCGCCGTCTTGCTGCACGGTGGTGTAGTCGGGAAACCCGAACACCTTGGTACGGGTGATATAGGTGATCATGCCCTCTTCTAGAGATCCGGCCAGCACACTGGTGCGTGGTGTTGCGCGCGCAATTTTGTCGAGACGCGCCAGCCCATCAGGACCGGTTTCGACGACCCGAACGACACCACCCTTCAGGTCTCGTTCCGCGTCTACATGGGCCACATGCCAGCGCACAGGATCTGAAGGCGCAAGTCTGATATAGGCACCCATTGCAAGGCCCACCGCAATCAAAAGCCACAGCACCATTTTCATCTGCCCATTCATTCCCGCTATGCCCTGCTTACTCGGTCAGAGGATGGCGTCGCACCCCTATCGTGACGTCACTCCGGGCAGAATGCACAGCATCTCGAACAGTAGATTGGCTGCGGTCAGTGCCGTATTGCCCGACGGATCATAGGGTGGAGATACTTCGACCAGATCGCAGCCCACCACATTCATGCCCGCCAGCGCATGGATCAACTGCAGCGCCTGCGGAGTGGTCAGACCTGCGATCTCGGGCGTGCCTGTTCCGGGTGCATAGGCCGGATCGAGGCTGTCGATATCGTAGGTGATATAGACCGGGTGATCGTCAACAGTTTTACGGATCAAAGAGCCGATTTCGGTCAGGTTCTGTTGCCACAGCTCCCACGCCGGGTACTGACGGAACCCCCAACCCTGTGCCTCGGTAAAGTCGCTGGCGGCGTAACCCGAGCCTCGAATGCCGATCTGAAAGGTCTTGTCAGGGACAATCAGCCCTTCCTCATAGGCGCGGCGGAAGACAGTGCCGTGGGTTTCCTTTTCACCGAACATCTCATCATTCACGTCAGCATGAGCGTCCACGTGCACCAGAGCCACAGGCCCGTGCTTGGCGGCCATCGCCCGCAGGATCGGCAAAGTGATCGAGTGATCCCCACCCATCGCCACAGGGACAACACCTTGCGCCAAAATGCCGTCATAGCTTTCCTTGATGATCTTAAGACTATCGGCGAGCGAGAAAGTGTTGATCGCCAGATCGCCGATATCTGCGATCTGCAGATGGTCGAAGGGCGCCGCGCCATTGGACATGTTATAGGGCCGGATCATCGCACTTTCACTGCGAATCTGCTTGGGTCCGAACCGTGTGCCCGACCGCCAAGAAGTGCCGATATCCATCGGAACCCCCAGGATCGCCACATCCAGCCCGTCCAGCGACGACGCCTGTGGCAACCGCATAAACGTGTTCGGCCCCGAAAACCGTGCCAGATCATTGCCGCCAATCGGTTGGTTGTATTGGGTCATGTGATGTCTCCGATCCGGTGCCTCACCAAGCAGATACCGGGATTATGCCTAACCAAAGGTTAAGGCTTCACCAGCTTGTTCCACCCCAAAAGGCAAATGATCTGTGTTGCCACATGAGCCCCCGCAATCGCCGTCGCACCAGAGGTATCGTATGGCGGAGATACCTCAACCACATCGCCGCCCTTGATGTTGATCCCGGCGATGTCGCGCAGAATGATCTGCGCCTGAATCGAACTCAGCCCACCCCAGACCGGCGTGCCAGTACCGGGCGCAAAAGCAGGGTCCAGACCGTCGATGTCGAAGCTCAGGTACACGGGGCTGTCGCCCAGAATACCCCTGATCTTCTGCGCCACGGCGGCTGGGCCGGATTCGTAAACCTCGCGCGCGTCGATGATGTTGACGCCCAACGTGTCTTCGTTTGTAGTGCGAATGCCCACCTGAACCGAGCGTTTCGGATCAACCAACCCCGATTTCACTGCCTTGTAGAACATCGTCCCGTGATCCACGCGGGACATGTCGTCATCGGCCCAGGTGTCCGTATGCGCATCAAATTGCAGCAGCGACATCGGCCCATATTTCTCGGCATAAGCTTTGAGGATCGGGAAGCTGATATAATGATCCCCGCCCAGCGTGACCGAAGCGACATCGGCCTTCAGAATGGTCCGAATGTGGTCAGTCAGCGTGTCGGGAAAGGCCGGGATATTGGCGTAGTCATAGGCCATGTCGCCATAATCCACGATGGCCAGCTCACTCAGAGCATCAAAAGGCCAGCCATAAGGCGCATCCGGCGATTGCAGCGCGCTCGCCTCACGGATCGCGCGCGGCCCCAGACGGGTTCCGGGGCGGTTTGTCACCGCCTGATCGAAAGGCACGCCGGTTACAGCAATATCCGCACCCGTCAGGTCTTTGGTATAAAGCCGCCGCAGGAATGAAGTCGCGCCGCCAAAGGTGTTTTCATAGGACAGCCCCTTAAGATCGGGGTTGGTGAATGCCTCATCCACCTGGTTCTTTGCATCTTCCAGTGCCATGTCTTTTCCCTGTCAGCCCAACGGCTGTGCCTTTTCGACGATCCGTGCGAAGAAGGACGCTCCGATCGGCGCGACGTCGTCATTGAAGTTGTATTTCGGATGGTGCAGCCCCGCGCCATCTCCTTGCCCCATGAACAGGTAAGCACCGGATCGGGCCTGCAGCATGTAGGAAAAATCCTCTGCCCCCATCTCACGCCCAGCATCATCTTTCACGCGTTCCGCGCCGGATACATCCCGCGCCACTTCAGCCGCGAATGCCGCCTTGTCGGCGTCGTTGATAGTGGCGGGATAACCCTCCTGATAGTCCAGTTTGGCTTCAACACCGTACGAGGCGGCCTGCCCCGCCACGATCTGCGCCATTCTCTCTTTGACCATCCTTTGCACGGCCGGATCAAAGGTGCGAACGGTGCCGTTCAGATAAGCGGTGTCAGGGATCACGTTATTCACCGTCCCGGTGTGAATCTGCGTCACCGACACCACCAGATCGTCCAGCGCATAGTGGTTGCGGCTGACGATGGTTTGGATCGCCTGCGCCATCCCGCAAGCTGCCATCACTGGGTCGCGCGTCTCATGCGGCATTGCCCCGTGGCCGCCAACGCCCTGAATATGGATCTCAAACGTATCTACTGCGGCCATCAGCGGCCCCGGCGTGGTTTCGAACAGCCCTTCGGGCCGACCCGGAGTGTTATGGATGCCGTAAACCTGAGAGATATTGAACCGATCCATGATGCCTTCTTCAACCATCACGCCCGCGCCGCCGCCCTCTTCCTCGGCAGGCTGAAAGATCAGCGCAACGCGGCCCGCGAAATTCCGCGTTTCGGCCAGATAGCGCGCAGCACCCAGCAGCATGGTTGTATGCCCGTCATGACCGCAGGCATGCATCTTACCGGGGTTTTTCGAGGCGTAGTCCACGCCCGTCTCCTCGGTAATCGGCAGAGCATCCATGTCAGCGCGCAGACCAATAGTCGGTCCCTCGCCCTGCCCGTTGATGATCGCGACCATGCCGGTTTTGGCGATTCCCTCATGCAGTTCATCTACCCCAAACTCGCGCAGACGCTCGGCCACATAGGCGGCGGTCTCATAGCATTCGAACTCCAATTCGGGGATGGTGTGAAGGTGCTGGCGCCACTTGGCCATATCAGCGGCGTAATCGGCAATTCGGTTGACGACGGGCATCTGGGGTGGACTCCTGATCCTGACTGCGGGATGGATGCATCTGACACCGGAACGAAAGGGTTCGCAATGGCCGAAAATCCTCTGATCCACGACGCGGACGCAGGTATCGAGCGTTTGCTGGAAATCATGCGCCGCTTACGCGACCCTCAATCCGGCTGCCCGTGGGATATCGAACAGGATTTTTCGACCATCGCGCCCTATACGATCGAAGAAGCCTATGAAGTCGCCGATGCCATCGAACGCGAGGCTTATGACGAATTGAAGGGAGAGCTGGGCGACCTGCTGTTCCAATCCGTCTTCCACGCGCAAATGGCTGAAGAGGCTGGGCATTTTACCTTTCAGGACGTGGTGCGCACCATGTCGGACAAGATGGTTAACCGTCACCCACATGTCTTCGGTGATGAGTCCCGAGACAAGTCGGCGGATCAACAGACAAAGGACTGGGAAACCATCAAAGCCGCCGAACGTGCGGGAAAAGAACAAAAAGGTGCACTAGACGGTGTCGCCGCGAACCTGCCCGCCTTGCTACGCGCACATAAGCTGCAGAAACGTGCCGCGCGCGTAGGGTTCGACTGGCCCGACGCCAGCCATGTGCTCGCCAAGATCACCGAGGAAGCCGCTGAGCTGGAAGAGGCGCGCGACAGCATGGATGCCGACGCGCTCGAGGATGAATTCGGCGATCTGCTGTTCGTGATTGTCAACCTCGGCCGCCACTTAGGCATCGAACCCGAGGCCGCCTTGCGCCGCACAAACGCCAAGTTTACTCGCCGTTTTGAGAAGGTCGAAGCCCGGCTGGCCGAACGAGGAAAAACGCCTTCGCAAAGTGATCTGGCCGAAATGGACGCGCTGTGGGACGAGGTGAAAATCGAGGAACACCGCGCCAACGGCAAACTCCCGCCGGTGGATGCTCCGGCAGGCACGTAATTCGGCTAGACAAGTCCCGCGACACTTGCGAGTGTCCGACCTTCACGGCCCCCGGAGACCCCCATGCCCCGCAAGATCATAATCGACACCGATCCCGGACAGGACGACGCCGTCGCCATTCTTCTGGCGCTTGCCAGCCCCGAAGAGATCGAGGTTCTGGGTATCACCGCCGTCGCTGGAAACGTGCCTTTGGAGCTGACCGCCAAAAACGTCCGCATCGTGTGCGAGTTGGCGGGGCACATCGAAATCCCCGTCTACGCCGGATGCGATCGCCCCCTGAAACGCCCGCTCGTCACCGCCGAGCATGTGCATGGTAAAACAGGGCTCGACGGCCCTGTTTTGCCAGATCCCGAAATGCCTCTGGCCGAGGGTCACGCGGTCGATTTTATCATCGATACCCTACGCGCACATGAGTCCGGCACGGTGACGCTCTGCCCTCTGGGGCCGCTGACGAACATCGCCACTGCCTTCCAGAAAGCGCCCGACATCATCGACCGGGTGCAGGAAATCGTGCTGATGGGTGGTGCGTATTTTGAGGTTGGAAACATCACACCAGCAGCCGAATTCAACATTTATGTCGACCCGGAAGCCGCTGATATTGTGTTTAAATCCGGCATTCATGTCGTCGTAATGCCATTGGATGTCACCCACGACGCGCTGGTCACGCCCCATCGCAACGATGCATTCCGGGCATTGGACAGCAAGGTTGGTCATGCGGTCGCAGAAATGACCGATTTCTTCGAACGTTTCGACAAGGAAAAATACGGATCGGAGGGCGCACCGCTGCACGACCCCTGCGTCACCGCCTATCTGATCCGACCCGAGTTGTTCTCGGGCCGCCACATCAATGTTGAGATCGAAACCCAATCAGAATTGACGTTGGGCATGACAGTGGCCGACTGGTGGCGGGTCACTGATCGCGCACCAAACGCCATGTTCATGGGTGACGTGGATGCCCAAGGTTTCTTCGACCTGCTCACAGAAAGACTTGCCCGCCTATGACCGCCGCACTCCGCCTTGCCCGCCCCGACGATCTGGACCGACTGATGGCGCTGGTCGCAGCGTTTCACTCGGAATCCGGCATCGCGCAGGATGACGAGAAACGTCGCAACGCGCTGGCCCCTCTGCTGGATGGAATTCCCCATGGGTGCATATATCTGATCGGTCCGGGCCGCGCACCGCTGGGCTATGTCATCCTCACCTTCGGCTGGTCGGTCGAGTTTGGTGGCATGGATGCCTTTGTAGATGAGATTTACATCCGCCCCGCCGTTCGCGGACGCGGTATCGCCACCGAAGTGCTGCATGATCTCCCCAAGGCGCTGGCCGAGGCCGGTCTGACCGCCCTGCATCTTGAGGTCGACCGAACCAACGAAACCGCGCAGAAACTATATCTGCGGTCAGGTTTTAAACCGCGCGATCGCTACATGCTGATGAGCAAATCGCTTTAGCGCGATTCCCCCCGGAAGATTACCGCCGGATTTGCCATTTCCTGCACCGGATCATCCTGCGAAACCTGCATCCCTGTGATCGGATAGGTCCCAGGCTCTGAACATGCGGCCAGCATCCCCGCGCAAAGCATTGAAATTACGAGAAAGACCTTTGAAGCAGACATATCGTCCCCCTTTCTGCAATGCTTGCAGACTATCGGGAGTCACAGCGCCGCAATAGGAACAAGTTCACACATAACGACATTTATGTTTGTTTAGCTTAACGATCAGCGGCAGTTCTTATTGAACGTCTGCTCCATGGTCTTGAACTGCCGGGGCACGCGTTTGGGTTTGGGCAGCGCATTCAACTGTTCAGTTATGTTCTCACCTGTGTACCAGGACTCGAACAATAATTCTTTGATGTCATCGTCCAAAACCGTGTTGGCGACGTTATAGGTGCACAGGCATTCCTCCATCGTGACCTGCCCGCTGGGATCGCCTTCCACCATTTTCTGGCACACTGCCTGAGGCGGACGATCAGCCCCTGCAAGCTGAGGCAGGATCAATAGCGCCCCAGCGCCAACGATGCGTTTGAATGTTGTCATAAATCGCCCTCTCCCATGTTGGCCTTCGATGCCCAGCTTAGACGGATCGGTAATGACGCAAAGAAAAAAATGGCCCCGGCGTTCTACCGGGGCCTGATCTGGTTTTACCAAGTACGCCAAACTCAGCGCTTTAGGATCGACGCGCCGGCGTATTCTGCGACCTCACCCAGCGATTCCTCGATGCGGATCAGCTGGTTGTATTTGGCCAACCGGTCCGACCGCGCCAACGAGCCGGTTTTGATCTGCCCGCAGTTGGTCGCCACAGCCAAATCGGCAATGGTGGCATCTTCGGTCTCGCCCGAGCGATGCGACATCACGTTGGTATACCGTGCACGGTGGGCCATATCGACGGCGCGCAGAGTTTCGGTCAGTGATCCAATCTGGTTTACCTTGACCAGCATCGAGTTGGCACAACCACGATCGATCCCCTCTGCCAGACGCTCTGGGTTGGTTACGAACAGGTCGTCGCCGACCAGTTGTACTTCGTTGCCGATGGCATCAGTTAGCGCTTTCCAGCCATCCCAATCGTCCTCGGACATACCGTCTTCGATCGAGATAATTGGGTAATCTTTGACCAATGTCGCCAGATACTCTGCGTTTTCCTCTGAGGTCAGCGAGATGTTTTCACCCGACAGAACATATTTTCCGTCGCGGTAGTATTCGGTGGCGGCGCAATCCAGCGCCAGATGAATCTCCTCGCCGGGTTTATAGCCCGCTTTTTCGACCGCCTGCAGGATGAAATCCAGTGCCTCACGAGTCGAGGCGATGTTAGGGGCAAAACCACCTTCGTCCCCCACTCCGGTGGCCAGTCCGGCAGCCGACAGTTCGCGCTTGAGAGTATGGAACACCTCGGACCCCATGCGCACGGCTTCGCGGATATTCGCGGCCGAGGTCGGCATGATCATGAATTCCTGAATGTCGATCGGATTATCGGCGTGCTCACCCCCGTTGATGATGTTCATCATCGGAACCGGAAGAACGCGCGCCGAAGTACCGCCAACATAGCGATACAGAGGCTGCGTGGTGAAATCCGCCGCCGCCTTGGCCGTCGCCAGTGAGACACCCAGGATAGCGTTCGCGCCCAGACGGCCCTTGTTCTCGGTCCCGTCGAGTTCAATCATCGCCTGATCGATGGCCACCTGCTCGGTCGCGTCAAAGCCCACTAGTTCTTCGGCGATCTCGCCGTTAACGGCAGCGACCGCTTCCAGCACGCCCTTTCCCATGTAACGGGATTTGTCACCATCGCGCTTTTCCACCGCCTCGTAGGCGCCGGTCGACGCCCCTGAAGGCACAGCGGCGCGGCCCATGGTGCCGTCTTCCAGAATCACGTCCACTTCGACCGTCGGGTTGCCCCGGCTGTCCAGTATTTCGCGTGCGTGGATGTCGATGATCGTGCTCATGATACGGGTCCCAATGATGCCAACGGTTGCATGCCTCATACCAGCACGCGGCGAAAAGTAAACCGTTTCCGTTATCGCTAACACTTATATTTTTCAGCCTTTAGGGCTAACAGTTTGCTGTTTGCGCCAACAGGTCGCGGGCGCTTAGGCTACTGCCAATGCCCGCGCCAGCTGGCGTTCTCGAATGAAAGTATACAGACCTGATCCGATAATCAGACCGGCACCGGCCAACGTCATGCTGTCGGGGCGTTCGCCAAACATCAGCATCCCGGCCGTGATCGAGAACACCAACCGTGTATACCGAAACGGCGTCAGCGCTGAGGCTTCGCCAATCCGCATCGCGGTTACGATACCGTAATAGCCCAATACGCCGAACCCGATGGCACCCAGATAAGGCCCGATCTGCGCAGCTTGCAGCGGCACAACTGGCTGTGCTGTGAACACCATAAGGGCCGCACCAGCCAGCGCCACTCCGATATAGGCCTGCAATGCGACGACCGACGAGGCCACACGAACATCCAACCTACGCGTGATCAGATCGCGCGCGGCAATTGCAACGACCGAGACCAAAACAAACAATGATTCCGGCTGGAATCCCTCGAACCCGGGGCGGATGATCATCAAGACGCCGACAAAGCCGATGCCGATGGCGCTCCAACGACGCCAACCGACCTGCTCGCCCAGAAACAGTGCTGCCCCCATCGTGACAAATAGAGGCATCGCCTGAAAAACCGCCGCCACAGTCGACAGATCAACAAGTGACAGCGCGGTCACGAAGCTGAGCGCACCAAAGGCTTCGGTCCCGGCACGGATCAGCGGCAAAGGTTGCCACGCGACCGGGTCGAAGATGCGTTTGCGTGTTGCCATAGACATAAGCGTGAACACAGCCCCGCAAATCAGACCCAATGCGATCATGATCTGCCCGGTCGACACACTGACCGAGAGATGCTTGATGAACATGTCCTCAAGCGCGAAGGCCGCCATCGAGCCGATGATCAGCAAAATGCCGTTTACGTTGTTCATGCGCGTTTCCATTGGAACAGGCCGCTGACAGGCGGACCTTTCCGGCAGCAAAACCGCAACCTTTGCGACGTCGCAAGCAGTATTACGACATGTTCGATGAAATCGCGTTCACCGACCGATCGATTTTCGTGATGTGTCAGTCTTTTTCTAACGGTACGCCGTACAATTCAAGGCGATGGCCTTTCAGCCTGTAGCCAAGCTTGGCCGCAATCTTTTCTTGCAGCGCTTCTATCTCAGGGTCGACAAACTCGATCACCTCGCCTGACTGCATGTCGATCAGGTGGTCGTGGTGATCACGCTCTGCATCTTCGTATCGCGCGCGCCCGTCGCCGAACTCCAGCCGCTCAAGTATCCCGGCCTCTTCGAACAACTTCACGGTACGATAGACTGTCGCGATCGAAATTCCCGCATCTTCGGCTGAAGCACGGGCATAAAGCTCTTCTACATCCGGGTGATCTTCGCTTTGCTGCAAGACCTGTGCAATGGTCCGCCGCTGGCCGGTCATGCGCAGGCCCTTGGCTTCGCAACGGGCGATAATCGTGTCGGACATGGTGACCCCCGGGACTGTTCGGTGTTCTGTCTTAATATGTCTACGCGCCCTGCGCCACAGACGATTTTGCGGTCAGGCGATGCGTCGCAGATCGGCCCAGACCGGCAAATGATCCGAGGCGATATGCGCGGGCCGCGCATCATGCACCCCGTGCAGTGCAGCCTCAAGCCCCTGCCCCACCGCGATTCTGTCCAGCGCCCCCAATGGCTGCGCGGCCGGGAAGCTTGGAACCGGAGGAAGAAACCGCATGTCCGGGGCCAAATGATCTAGAACAGGCTGGCGTGACCATTCGTTGAAATCCCCGGCCCAGACGGTGGGCATGTGTTCCAGATCAGAATCACATCGACGGATATGACTGATCTGTTGACGTCGCGACGCCGGCAAAAGCCCAAGATGCATCCCCATCACCCGCAAAGGCCCGATCTGCGTATCAAACTCGACCCGCACGGCGCCGCGGGGCTCCAGACCCGGCAAATCATGATGACCTGCCTGACGCACCTGAATGGCATCCCCACGCCAGATCACCGCGTTGCCATGCCAACCAAGACTACCGGCACCGCCCAGGTCCACGATCTGCCACCCGGCCTCATCCAACATGAAATGTGGCAAAGCGGCAGGACGGGGCGGCAATCGTTTGTCCGCCTCCTGCAGAACAACGATATCGGCCTGCATGCTTTCGATGACCTGCAATATCCGCTGCGGCTGCCGCCGGAAATCGAGTCCCACGCATTTCTGAATGTTGTAACTGGCAAGGCGCAAGGTCGAGCGGTAGGTCATCGGCACACTTAAACTGATTTAACCCAAGATCGCCAACTGGTCGGACAAGTGCAAGCCGAACCCAGCGCTGAATGGCAACGCGCCGCTTGCTCCGCTAACATTTGTGCAAAACGGCCTTGAGCCCGCGCAGCCCCTCGGCCACCTTCACGATCATGTTCATAAGTTTTGTCCATCCGATCAAGATAGAAGATATGGACGCGCGTCAGGGGTTCTTCTGCGCGGCCTACCACCTGCGCGACACTGCCGCGCTGGATAAATACACATTCGATCGAATTGAGGCGCTGCTGGCTTGGTTCCGGGAAAACCTTGAAATCCCCTATCGTTTCAACAGGACAAAATCTAAAGGCGCCTTTCAGCGCAATACCAAAGGCCTCAGCTGGTTCAAACCCGAAGCCAATGAGGTTTTGGGCAAGTCGTATGAGATGGTCGCACTGCTCAAAGAAAACGGATATCAGATCGATACTCTGCGATCAGACCGGATCGGCTACGTTGTCTATGAAGATGCGTGTCAGGTGATCGCCGAACCCTTTGCAGACACGCCCCGATAGCCTCGAAACCTGAAACTTCAAAAGTTTCAGGCTCGGTTTCTTCATAAGAAACCGTCTCTTTGTTACGTACCGCAGAATGTCGCGTGTACGACCTCGTTCTTCGCCGGAGGGCGCATCAGGTCAGCTGATTCTGGTTGATCCTCATACGGCCGTGACAGCACTTCATTCAGCCGATTGAACGGTGCGTAATCGCCCTGCACCGCAGCCTGAATCATCTGCTCCACCCGATGATTGCGTGGAATGAAGGCCGGATTGGCCACAGCCATCACGTCCAAAGGCGCATCCTCACGCGCCAAGCGTTCCTGCCACCCCTTTGCCCATTCGTCAAAAGCCGCCGGGTCGGCAAACTGGTCTCGCGCGCGGTCGCTGCCCAGCGCGCGGAACGTGTTTGCGAAGTCCGCCTGATTCTGCGCCATCCGCGTCAACAGATCCGAGATCATTTCAAGATCCCCCTCCTCTGCCCGAACCAATCCGATCTTGGCCCTGAAACGTTCCAGCCAATGTGCCTGCATCAACGCAGGCATGGCATGGACAATTTCGGTGGCCTCTTCGACAGCTGCGTCCTTGTCCTCAAACTGCTGAATTAGGGCCGTTGCCAGCTGCGCCAGATTCCAAACCGCAATCTCAGGCTGGTTCGAGTAGGCATACCGCCCCATCCGGTCGATCGAGCTATAGACTGTATTCGGGTGATAGCTGTCCATGAACGCACATGGGCCATAGTCGATCGTCTCACCGGCGATCGAGCTGTTGTCAGTATTCATGACCCCGTGAATGAAACCCACGCTCATCCATCGGGCGATCAACCCGGCCTGCGCATCCCGAACCGCGCGCAACAAACCCATAGCCCCGTCCGCCTCAGGATAGTGGCGCTGAATGGCATATTCAGTTAGCCGTTGCAGGCTCTCTAACTGCCCTCGCGCTGCAAACACCTGAAACGTGCCTACCCGCAAATGGCTTTGCGCCACACGTGTCAGTACCGCCCCGGGCATCGGACCCTCGCGCAGCACGATCTCTCCGGTTTCAACCGCTGCCAAGGCGCGCGTGGTGGGAATGCCCAGCGCATGCATCGCCTCGGAAACCACATATTCGCGCAAAACCGGCCCCAGCCAGGCACGTCCATCTCCCTGGCGCGAGAAAGGTGTCTGCCCTGAGCCCTTCAATTGAATATCCCGCCGAATCCCGTCGGTTCCGACCGTCTCACCTAACAAAACCGCGCGCCCATCTCCTAGTTGAGGGTTATAGGTGCCAAACTGATGCCCGGAATATAACTGCGCCAGCGGCTCGGCCCCTTCGGGCACAGTATTGCCCGCAAAAGCCTGCGCCATCTCTTCTACGTCGCCCGGCGCAATCCGCAACAGTCGCGCCAGATCACTGTTGAAGGCAACAAGCTTTGGTGCACGCACAGGCACAGGCCCCTGCCGCGCAAAGAAGGTGTCCGGCAGGCGAACATAGCTGTTGTCAAACGGGATCGTCAAAGTCATGCGGCAAACATATGCTCTGCATACACAATTGCCATAGCAGATCGTGCGCGTGCGTGCATAATCCCACAAACAGACCCGAGGCTTCCATGACCGCGCAAGACATCATCCAACACCTGAACCTGCAGCAGCACCCCGAAGGCGGCTGGTTCAAAGAGACCTGGCGCGCCGACAATCCCGGACGTGCCACCGGCACTTGCATCTACTTCCTACTGGCAGAGGGTGAGCGCAGCCACTGGCACAAGGTAGATGCGACCGAGATCTGGCTCTACCATTCCGGCGCTCCGCTGATCCTCTCGCTCAGCGCCTCCGATACAGGCCCTGCCAAAGACCACACCCTCACACCTGATCTGACCCAAGGCGCACCGCAGCTTATTGTACCTAAGGGCCATTGGCAGGCGGCGCGCAGCAGTGGAGACTACACGCTGGTCAGTTGCACTGTTTCACCGGGATTTGAATTTGACGGGTTTGAACTCGCGCCACCCGGCTTTGATATTCCAGGAGTGTAATTCCATGGACCACCGCGCCCTGATCGCCGCGATCCCGCCCGAGACCAAGGACAGGCTGCAACAGCGGTCAGACATGGCAGGTCTCAGACATCTAGCGATCTATTTCGGCGCTTTGACAGCAACCAGCACCGGTATCATCCTACAGGTTCCCCTCTGGCCGCTACTGCTCCTGCCGCAAGGCCTATTGCTGGTTTTCCTCTTTACGCTCAGCCACGAGTGCACCCACAAGACGCCGTTCAAAACCCCTTGGATCAACGAAGCGGTTGGGCACCTTGTCTCAATTCCTATCTGCCTGCCGTTCACATGGTTTCGCTACTTTCACCTTGCCCATCACAAATGGACAAACCACCCAACCAAAGACCCGGAACTTGGCGGCAAACCCCGCCCCGAAAACTGGCGCAGCCTTGCGATCTATCTCAGCGGTTGGCCATATTGGACAGGTATGGCCCGTGTGTTGACCGACAACGCGCGCGGCAGGATTGGCGCCGCTTACCTGCCAACCCGCCAGCACCACGCCATACGAACCGAAGCCCGAATATTGTCCACACTATATGCCCTGGCCGCACTCAGCCTGTTCTTCAGCCCCTTGTTGTTCTGGCTCTGGCTTCTGCCCGCCCTTATCGGCCAGCCTTTCCTGCGCCTATACCTGCTCGCCGAACACGGCCTCTGCCCGCCGGTGGCAAACATGCTCGAAAACTCCCGTACCACCTTTACCAATCGAATGATCCGATTTCTGGCCTGGAACATGCCCTACCACGCGGAGCACCACGCCTTTCCAAACGTGCCTTTCCACCACCTTCCAGCCTTCCACCGCTGGACCCAAGCACACCTGCAATCCACCTCGGACGGCTACACCGAATTCACCCTGGATTACGCCCGCGCCCTAAATCGCTAGATCCGCCTCTTCATCTGGCCAAAAATACCTCGGGGGAGTCGCGCAGCGACGGGGGCAGAACCCCCTACCCGCTCACCACGACACCCCTCGCCGGAGACGACACGACACCGCCCCCGACCAGCGCACTTACCCCGGTGGTACCCGGGCAAGAGGTCGGCAATCCCCGCGCCACACGCACGGCAAGGTGGGCAAAGGCCTGCGCTTCCAGCATGTCTCCGTCCAGCCCAACCGCCTCAACCGGCTCGACCGGGCAATCCAGCGACACGCGCAGCATTTCCATCAGCACTGGGTTGTGACGTCCGCCACCGGTAACCAGCATGCGCACAGGCGGCTTGGGACAATGCTCCATCCCCTGCAGCACACCCGCAGCGCTCATCCCTGTCAACGTGGCCACCGCATCCGCATCGCTCAGCTCGGTCACCAGACCAATCATTTCCGAGAAATCATTCCGGTCCAGCGATTTGGGCGGCATTCGGTTGAAATAGGGTTCGGCCAGAAACAGCTCCAGTGCGCCGGTCTCGACCGTACCCTCTCGGGCCAGCGCGCCGTCCCGATCCATCGGCAACCCCAACCGCGCCTGCATCAGATCGTCAACCGGCGCGTTGGCGGGTCCGGTGTCGAAAGCCAGCAACGCCCCTGGCGCTTCAGGCCCGTCAAAAGACGGGTCAACATAGGTCAGGTTCCCAACACCGCCCAGATTGAGGAAACACAGCGGCTCTTCCGCCCCGATCCATTTGGCGCAGGCGAAATGAAAGAACGGGGCCAGAGGCGCACCCTCTCCGCCCAGCGCCACATCATCGCTGCGAAAATCCCAGACCACCGGCAGCCCCAAAGCCTGCGACAGGCCAAGCCCGTCACCCACCTGCAACGTGCCACGCCCACGCGGCTCATGCGCCAATGTCTGACCGTGGAAGCCGATCAGGTCGACCTCTTCGAACTCTGAAAGAACCTCGGCATGTGCCCGGGTCACCAATTCAGCCGAGATATCAACGTTTGGTCCATGCCAAAGCCCCAGCGCCGCGCGCAGCGAGGCACGCTCTTCTTCAGAATAAGCGCGATACCCGCTGGGACCAAAGCCGAATATCTGCTGCCCATCGGTTTCAACGACCGCAGCGTCCACACCGTCCAGCGATGTGCCCGACATGGCCCCCAACGCTCTGATCGCCCCCGATTTGCTGATGACCCTGCCCACGCCGACCTCGTATTGCGTCTCTCCACCCGTTTCGCCGGGTTCTGAGCACAACCTGCACGGTAATGCAAAGCCAAGGCAAGACACATCATGCGCGAGCTTCATTTTTCTTGGAAAAGGTGCCTTTTCCTTGCCTCTTCCCCCGCCTGTACCGTGCGCCGCTACAGAGTTCCGAAAGGTACGAGACCGCGAATGAAGGCGACAAGGCGTTCCCAAACGCAGCGCAGTTCCGAGTGCTCATGAAAGAGCTGTACAAAGTCCATTACCACATGTTCGCAGATCGCTACAGCAGGTGCCAAGCTCTCCCAAGAATGCCCGTCGCCGGTTTCAGTGTTCCACTTGATCTGAAGCACCTACGATCATTCCATATAGCTCAGCTTCGTCAGATTTGCATTGAAACAAAGCGACTGAATAATGGCAGGTATTTTGGGATCTTGAGTGCAATAAAAGCGCAGGCTCAAAACCCCGGATATTCGCAAATGTTGCACCAATGCTTATAGATGAGATACTAATATGCAGCAAAGCACAGACAACAAATTGAGGACGGGTGAGTAGGTTCATACCGCTTAGTAAAAAGCGGCAGTGAATTGGCCTGAACAGGGTTTATGCCAAACATATACGGTGCATTTCGGACGGACACGACTCTGACCACGAACCAGGCCCAATTCGGCGGCGTTGGAACGACATTTCAGATCTCCGCGTACAATACGATCGAAATTACTGATGGTGTTGACCCCAACACCATCGAAGGAGACGGTGTAAACAACGAATTCCCAGACGATCCCACGCAAACCTATCTGGGGAATGCAATTGCCTGGGACTACAATTACATAGTCACGGATGGCACCAATACCTACACGATTGGCGTTTTCGACTATGATTCCAGCGGCAACGGCGCGTTTGGCGGCGGAGCCGAGCAAGGATTCTTCATCGGCTTTTTGGGGGATGTCCCCCCGCTCAACACAACACTGACGATCACGGCGCTGGGTGACGGTGCCTTCGCCAGTCCAGTCGTTAATCTGCCCGTTGACGACTTTGTTCCCTGTTTCACCAGTGGCACGAATATTCGGGTAAGGGGTGGTCATAAGGCGGTCGAGGATCTGAAAGCCAGCGATGACGTCGAAGTGTTTGATCCCACAGGTGATGGGCCCGGATTTGCCACCCTGCTGCGGGTGTTTCGCCGTACGATATCTGCCCCGGAACTGGCTGCAAACCCCAAACTGCGCCCGGTTCGTATCAGCGCCGGAGCGTTAGGTCTGGGCTTGCCTCAGCGTGATCTTGTGGTGTCCCGGCAGCACCGGATGCTGGTGTCTTCAAAGATTGTCGAACGTATGTTCAGGACTTCCGAAGTTCTGGTACCCGCCGTCAATCTGACTTCGCTGCCCGGTATTTTCATCGATCAGGATGCCCAGAGCGTCGAGTATCTTCACCTTCTTTTTGGACAGCACGAGGTAGTCTATGCCGAAGGCGCACCATCGGAAAGCCTGTTTACCGGACCGGAAGTGCTCAAGGCCATCAGTCCAGAAGCACGAACAGAAATCCTGAGCATATTCCCCGAGATAGCAGAACTGGAATTTGCCCCCAAGCCCGCCTGCCCGATCCCATCCGGGAAGCTGCAAAAGCAACTGATTGAACGCCACATCAAGAATGAAAAGCCGCTTCTGTCCAGACACACTGCACGCTAGAACCAGAGGTTATCCGGCAGGACTTGGTACGCTTCAAAGACTGACGCGATATTCTGTGTTTCGCTATGCGTTATTTCTTCGCGTTTCCCTCAGAAAGCTTATCCGCAAGATTCTTTCAGTACGGACTGCACTTGCTCGCCAATGACTGGACATTCCGCGAGACTTAGGGAATTAGAAGGCCAGTCGCATGAATGTACCTTCCGTCGTGCGACCAAGCGGGTCTGGTTTTGAAATTACTGACCTATGACTTACACCAGCCCTTGCAGAGAGGGCCAGAACACAAGGCCTGTTGAGCGTCATGACCTACCACCCCAAATCGGATTTCATCGCCACGATGATCGAGCGCGGCTTTCTCGCCGACTGCACCGATTATCAGGGCCTTGACGACGCGCTGATCTCTGGGGTGCAGACGGCTTATATCGGCTATGACGCCACCGCACAGTCGCTGCATGTAGGTCACCTGATGAACATTATGGTGCTGCGCTGGTTGCAGAAAACCGGCCACAAGCCAATTACCCTGATGGGCGGCGGCACCACCAAGGTAGGCGACCCCTCGTTCCGTTCAGACGAACGCCCCCTGCTGGGCCCTGAACAGATCGACGCCAATATCGCAGGCATGAAACAGGTGTTCTCGAAATACCTGTCTTACGATGACAGCGAGACCGGCGCGCTGATGCTGAACAATGCCGAATGGCTGGATAGCCTGAACTACCTCGATTTCCTGCGCGATATTGGGCGGCATTTCTCGGTCAACCGGATGCTCAGCTTTGAATCGGTGAAATCGCGGTTGGATCGTGAACAGTCGCTGAGCTTTCTCGAATTCAACTACATGATCCTGCAGGCTTATGACTTCCTCGAACTGAACCGCCGGTATAACTGCGTTCTGCAGATGGGCGGCTCGGACCAGTGGGGCAACATCGTCAACGGCATCGACCTAACCCGCCGGGTGCTGGATCACGAGATCTATGGCCTCACGACCCCCCTGCTGACCACCAGCGATGGCCGCAAGATGGGCAAATCACAGGGCGGTGCGGTTTGGTTGAACGGCGACATGCTGAGCGCCTATGAGTTCTGGCAGTTCTGGCGCAACACGACCGACGCCGATGTGGGACGGTTCCTGAAAATCTTCACCGAGCTTCCGGTGGACGAATGCGACCGCATGGCCGCGATGCAAGGGTCCGAGATCAACGAGGCCAAAATCCGCCTCGCCAACGAAGTCACAACTCTGCTGCACGGTGCAGAAGCCGCTGCAACCGCCGAGGCGACCGCGCGCGAGGTGTTCGAAAAGGGCGGCGTTGGCGGAGACCTCCCGACCCTGACCCTCAGCGCATCAGAGCTGGGTGACGGCATGTCCATCGTGCAGTTGATCGTCAAATCCGGCCTCGCCAAATCCGGCAAAGAAGCCAAACGCCTGATCGCCGAAAACGGCGCCAAAATGGACGACGCCCCGCTGACTGATGCGGGACTGATGATCGACGCAGGCGCGTTGTCATCGCCGATCAAGCTGAGCGCGGGCAAGAAGCGCCACGCACTGGTTCAATTGGGCTGATCCAAATTGGGCGGTCGCCGCCGGGTGGCCGTCCATTGAAGTAGAAGTGGCAGATTAATTAGGTCGAGACGTAGTGGTCAGCTTTTGGTTTTAGAACCGATCAAGAACCACGTTTTCACAGAACCCAATCCCTTTATCTCCACCACGCCTCGGGGTTCGAAGTCGTAGTCCGCTTCAAGCTCCTCTTTTGCGGCACCCGTTACCTGGATCCTCCCCGGTTCACCGTGGCTCTCCATCCGGCTGGCGGTGTTCACCGTTTCCCCCCAAACATCATAGAACAACTTCTGGTTTCCAATGACACCGGCGACAGCAGGCCCTGCGTGAAGTCCGATTCTTACTTGAAGCCCATCCGGAAAATCAGGTGACATTTCCGCAACCGACCGTTGCACGTCCAGAGCCATCTCGGCGACGCGATGCACCGGGTCGCCGACCGGAGACGGCATACCTGCCGCGACCATATAGGCATCACCAATTGTCTTGATCTTTTCCAATCCGTGTTTGTCGGCCAATTCATCAAATAGACGAAAGATCTTGTTCAGAAACCCGACTACATCTTCCGGCGGCAGTTTCGATGCCCGTGGCGTGAAATCCACGATATCAGCGAATAGTATTGCAACCTTGGGCAAACTGTCAGCGATAGTCTGGTCTGGCTCAAGCTTCAATCTTACCGCAATGTCTTCTGGCAGCAGATTGTAAAGCAACTTTTCCGACCGGTCGTATTCGGCTTCCAATTCGGCTCGCTGGGTCTCTACCTGTTCATAAAGATCACCCAGACGCGCACTTGTTGCATTCACGTCGTTTGCCAATTTGCCAAGCTCGTCGCGATTGGGGACATCAACTCGCGCCGCGAAATCTCCTTCGGCGACAACGCTAAGTGTTTGGCCGATTCGGCGCATTGGCCAGATCAGTGACGAAGAGATTGCGTAGCCAAGAAAAAGGGCTGCCCCCATTGCAATTGTTGCCGCCGCCACGACCATTTTGCGCGTCGATTGGTAAACTTCGGCATTCCTATTTGCCCGGTCACGCATCTCTGCTTCGGCGCCCTGCACAAGATTATACGCATCGCTTTGCAGTGAACGAACTTGGCGAAAAATCTGATCCAATCCCAATTCGGCGAGATTCTGCATGTCTCCGTCTCTTCGAAACCGCACCATGGCGGCGGCCTTGGTTTTGATGTCGCCCAAATCTGCGCGGATTTCATCAATGGTTTGGAACTCTTTGCTGCCCGCCTGCAGGAATCGACGTATCCCTTGCGCAATGTGATGTTGCAGGTTCTCGATCTGACCGATGAAATTGCCGGTTGAAAATGCAAAAATTTCGTCCGAGTCGTCCCCGGGCGTCTGATCGATGACCAAGGACAAGTTCATCAGGTTCAACTCGCTCAGCGCCAAATGGATTTCGTTGAAATATGCAATCCTCTCCTGATCATGGATCATCGCATCGACACGCCTGTTCGATTGCTGCAAGGCCGACACAGCAAAAAGCGCCAATCCCAAAAGCAACAAGGTGATACCCAAAAACGCCATCAGCAGTTTTACCCGCACAGACAGGGCAGCTTTTGCCACGCTCCTTACGATCAGATTTGGTTGCTGAGAGTTCCTAATGCCCCGCTCCCACATGGATTAAGCCCGTCTCGAATGGTGCCGATACATTAATCAGAATACAGTCTGCGGGCGGACTAGTCACTTTTGGCCGCAATTCTTTGGCCCCATCGTCTGCTTCGCTGCCATTGCGTGATGTTAAACACAAACTCCCACAAAGATGCGTTTGAGATGCTTTAGTGAACCTCCTTCGAGTTGCCGTTTATTTGACGAAACCCCAACGTCGCATTTCGCAACAGTCTTTCGCATTCCTGCATGTGGACCTCACCCTTTCCGTTCCACTCTGAACCGGAAGGAGGCACCATATGACCAGAACTGCCACAGCCACACGTACCGGAGGGCGCTCTGCCCGGCGCGCCATGCGCACCGCTCCAAACTTCGAGATGCTGCCGGGCCTGACCCGCGGCATTCCGTTATGCGAGGTTATGGACGGCGCCCAGGTAGAACGCATTGATGCGGCCTCGATGGATATTCTGGAAAACGTAGGCGTTCAGTTCCGTGACCCCATCGCTCTGGAAGACTGGAAGAAGGCTGGTGCCAAGGTAGAAGGCGAGCTCGTCTATCTGGATCGCGGTCTGGTGCGTGAGCTGATCGCGACCATTCCGTCAGATTTCGCCTACCACGCGCGCGATCCGAAAAAGAACGTGCGGCTGGGCGGCAAACACTCGATCTTCGTGCCAATGACCGGCGCGCCGTTCCTGCGCGATCTGGAAGATGTGCGCCGCAACCCTACGCTGGACGATCTGGCGATGTTCCACAAGCTCAGCCATATGTTGCCCGCGCTGCATTCCTCGGCCCATCACATCGTGGAGCCCTATGATCACCCGATCAGTCAGCGGCATCTGCGGATTACCTATTCGTCAATGAAGCACTCTGACAAAACCTTCATGGGCATGACCACCAGCCCCAAGAATGCCGAAGATGTCATGGAGATGTGTGCCATCCTGTTCGGCGAGGATTTCCTTGAAGATCACCCGGTCACCACTGGTAATTGCAACGGCAATTCGCCGCTGGTTTGGGATGAAACCATGCTGGGCGCGATGCGTGCCTTCTGTCGCCGAAAGCAGCCGGTGTTGTGCTCGCCCTTCGTTCTGGGCGGGGCCAATACGCCCGCCAGCGTTCCGGCGACCGTGGCGCAACTGAATGCCGAGGCGCTCAGCGCGCTGGCCTATACGCAGGTGATCCGCAAGGGCGCGCCCGCGATCTACGGGCACTACCTGTCGACCGTCTCGATGAAATCCGGCGCGCCGATGGCAGGCACGCCCGAGATCAGCCTGATGAATTTTATGATCGGCCAGATGGCGCGGCACTACGAAGTGCCTTGGCGTACCTCAAACACTCTGGGCGGAGCCAAGACGTTCGACGCGCAGGCAGGCTATGAATCTGCCACCACCTTGCAGGCGGTCATCCATGCTGGTGCGAACTACATCTGGCACTCGGCGGGCTGGAACGAGGCCGGGATGCACTGCTCGACCGCCAAGTTCATCGTTGACGCGGAACAATGCGCCATGGCCTATCGCATGGCCGAGGGCCCGAAATGGGGCGATTTCGATCAGGCCGTTTCGGCAGTCGGTGATATCGGTCCGGGCGGGCATTACCTTGGGCATCCGCATACGCAGGACAATTTCCAGAGCGCATTCTTCATGCCGGATATGTTCGACAACAACTCGATCGAACAATGGCAGGCTGAGGGTTGTGTTGAAATCACCGAACGCGCGCTCAAACACGCCCGCAAGCTGCTGGCCGAGTATCAGGAACCAACGCTCGATATCGCCAAGAACGAAGAGCTGCTGGATTACATCGCCCGGCGCGAGCGTGAAATACCGGCTGCGGATGAGCTGAACCAGTCCTACTAAATCCCGGGGAGGTACACGAATGAGGTTCGCTGAAAAAACCGCACTCGTCACAGGGGCGTCGGGCGGGATCGGGGCCGCCATCGTCAGCCAGCTGCGGGCCGAAGGCGCGCGTGTGGCTGTTGCTGACCGCGATGTGGGCAGCCTTGCAGCCGAGGCGCATCTGCCCGGCGATCTGCGCGATCCCGACTATTGCGACGGGCTGGCCTTGGCCGCGCATCAGGCGCTGGATGGTCTTGATATCGTGATCAACAATGCAGGCGTGATCACCCGCGGCCCGGTGACTGAAACATCCGATGAGGATTGGGCCCTGTCCGTCGGTGTGAATGTCGAGGCTCCTTTCCGTATCTGCCGCGCTGCGATTCCAATCATGGCGGCGGCGGGTGGCGGTGCTATTGTGAACACTGCCTCGTGCTGGGGCCTTCGACCTGGCCCGGATCATGCGGTGTACTGCATGACCAAAGCGGCCATTGCCAGCCTCACCCAATGCATGGGGCACGATCACGCCCATCAGGGCATCCGCATCAACGCCGTCTGCCCGAACGAGGTGAACACACCGATGCTGCGTTCGGGCTTTGCCAAACGTGGGTTCGATCCTGATACGGCGATTGCCGAGCTTGGGAAGTCGGTGCCTTTAGGGCGTATCGCCGAACCCGAAGATATAGCCGAAGTGATCCTTTTTCTCGCCTCGGATTCGGCGCGCTACATGTGTGGTGCTCTGGTCGAAGTGAATGGGGGCAAGCCGGTGCAATGAAAGATTCGCAGGAAAAACAGCGCTCGTGACCGGTGGCCGCAGTGGCATCGGACAAGCCATCGCCCGCCGGCTGCGCGAAGAAGGGGCTAATGTCTACACTGCGCAGCGCGGTAAGGATGATGAGTTCCCCTCTATCCCGGCGGATTTTGCCAACCCGGAAAGCCCGGCGCAGATCATCAAGCAGGTTGTGGACAGCGCGGGCCAGCTGGACGTACTGATCAACAATGCAGGCATGATGCAGGAGGCCTCCGTCAACGACATGCCGCTTGAAGATTGGCAACGCAACCTCATGGTCAACCTGACCGCCCCGTTCCTGCTGATCCAGGCTGCACTGCCACATCTGCGCAAAACCAAGGGCAGCATCGTCAATATCGGCTCGGTCGAGGGGTTGGGCAGCAACCCCAGCCACGCCGCCTACTGCGCCTCTAAGGCCGGGCTGCATGGGTTGACCCGCGCGGTTGCCGTGGATCACGGAGCAGAAGGCATTCGCTGCAATGCAGTGGCACCGGGCTGGATCGACACAGACCTCAACATCGATTTCATCGAGAGCATGAACGACCCCGGCGCATTCCGCCGGGATATCGCCCGCATTCATCCCGTTGGCCGCACCGGCGACCCGAAAGAAGTCGCCGCACTGGTCGCTTTCTTGGCAGCCGAGGAAGCGGGTTTTGTCACCGGTCAAATTTACACGATCGATGGCGGACGGATGGCAAAGCTCAGCCTGCCCTGACCAGCCTGCAAGCTATTCCGCCCCTGATCGCCACTCTTTCCAGCGCAGATACGCATTGGCCCCAACCGATGCGAAGGGCTCGGGTGGTAAACGCGGTGGCATCGGTTGCGCCAGAAAATGATCTGCAATCTGGGAGTCTTTCCCCAGCACAAGCTCTGCCACGCCCATTCCCTGCAGTGTTCCTCGCGCTATACCCAATCCGTTTTGACAGCAGGCGGCATATACACCCTGCTCGATCTCACCGAACGCGGCCGAGCCATTGCGGCTGAGGCACAGCATCCCAGCCCAACGGTGCTGCATCTGTACATTCGGCAAGTTGGGAAATCGCTCCTGAAACTTACGATCGTGCACCGCGCCTGCCCGTTTCAAATGGCTGTCGCCGCTGTGGATTTCAGGATGAAAGCTTGAACAGGTCCGGATCAGAATGCGATCCCCATAACTGCCCGAAACCCGCCGGACCGAAGTGCCCATCGGATCCGCTGGCGTTACCGACCAGCGTGGCTGTCCGCCCAGCGTGGCGATCTGATCTGGTGTCAGCGGTTCCGTTATCGACGCGTAGAGGCAGATGTGCATCAGACGCCGCTGGTAAAACCCAAAGCTTTCCAGGTGACCATTCGTTGCCATCACGATCCGCCCCGTCGAAACCCGCGCCTGTTCGGTCTCGACCAACCAGCCACCGCCTTGTTTGCGAAACCCGGTCACGGCAGAGTTTTCATAAACACCGATCCGCCCAGCCAGATGCGTTGAGAGAGCCCGAACATAGGCTGCAGGCTGGATCATCACCGTCCCGGGCGCAAACAGACCAGATGTGTAATGCGGGCTGCCTGTCAGCGCCTGCATCTGCTGTGCATCATAAAGCTCGTGGGGCTCTCCCAATCGCGCCAGATGCACTGCGTAGTCTGCGTTGTGCCGATCACCCGCTGCGGTCGCAGCAGCGTTGATCTTGCCGCACGGGTCGAACATCTCCGGCGACAGGTCGCACTCAGCGGCTACCCGGGTCGCAAAGGAAATCGCCTGACGATTCAGCGCGATTGTGGCCCGATCTGCCTCCAGCCCATCGCTGGCGTAATTGTCCGAGGCCAAGTCATGCGGCAGATCGATCATGAACCCTGAGTTGCGCCCGGCAGAGCCTTCCGCAAAGCGCCCAGCCTCAAGCACCACAACCTTCAGCGTCGGATCAAGCTGATGCAGCCTCAGCGCTGCGGACAGCCCGGCAAAACCACCGCCGATGATGGTCACATCTGCGGTCTGGTCTTGCTCAAGCCGAGGCAGGTCTTGCTGCAGAGGCAGGATGGCATTCCATCCTGCCACGCCGGTTTGCCGGCGTAAACGTTTGGCGGTGTAGATCGTCAATCTACCGCCTCATCTTCGTCATCGGCCAGATCAATCCAGATGGTTTTCAGCTGGGTATACTGATCATGGGCGTGAACCGAGTTGTCCCGGCCACCAAACCCTGACTGCTTGTAGCCACCAAAGGGTGTGGTGATATCCCCTTCGCCAAAGCTGTTGATCGTGACAGTCCCCGCCCGGATCGCCCGCGCGCCACGGATCGCGCGTTTGGCGTTGGCCGTGAAGATCGAGGCGCACAGCCCATACTCGGTGTCATTGGCAATGCTGATCGCCTCGTCAAAGCCAGAGACTTCGATCACCGACAGAACCGGGCCAAAGATTTCCTCGCGCGCCAGCGTGGCATCGTTTCCGGGCACTTCGACCACCGTGGCTTCAACAAAACCCTTGTCGGCCTTGCCGCCTATCAGCACGTTTTCGGCCTGTTCCAGATAGCCGCACACCTTGGAATAATGCCCCTCGCTGACAAGCGCGCCCATGCGGGTCTCTGGGTCCAACGGGTCGCCGACATTCCAGTGCTTGGCATGATGCGCGATCCGTTCCAGCAGTTCTGCCTTCACGTCCTTATGCACGATCAACCGCGACGAGGCCGAGCAATTCTCGCCCATGTTCCAGAACGCACCATTGACGACATGCGCTGCCACCCGGTCCAGATTTTCCGCATCGTCCAAGACGATGGCCGGGTTCTTACCACCCATCTCAAGCACCACCTCCTTGGCATTGCTTTCAGCGGAATAGCTCAGGAACTTCTTTCCCGTCACGGTCGAGCCCGTGAAGGACACCATGTCGATATCCAAATGCCGCCCGATGGGTTCGCCCACCTCGGCGCCACCGCCGGGCACCACATTCAGCACACCGCGCGGCAACCCGGCCTCAGACGCCAGCTCCGCCACCTTTAATGCAGTCAGAGAAGTCTCGGCCGCCGGTTTCACCACCACCGAACAGCCCGCCGCCAGCGCCGGCCCGATCTTCCACGCCAGCATCAGCAAGGGGAAGTTCCACGGCAGGACCAGCCCAACCACGCCGATGGGCTCACGCACGACCATGGCGATGTGGTCATCACTGGCCGGGCTGACCTGATCATAGATCTTGTCGATCGCCTCGGCATGCCATTTCAGGCAGTGGATCGTCTCGGGAACATCAACGGTTTCGCAATCAAAGATGGTCTTGCCGCTATCGATGCTCTCCATCACCGCCAGTTCCCGCGCGTTGCGGGTAAGCAGCTTGCACAGGCGGATCAGAATGTCCTTGCGATCCGAGGGGTGCATCTTTGACCAACGCCCGTCGTCAAAGGCTTCTCGCGCCTTTTCGACCGCAAAATCCACATCCTCCGATCCGCAGGCAGCAATGCTGGTCAGCACAGCCCCGGTGGCTGGATTGATAGTGTCGAACACCTGTCCCGAGCTCGAGGGGCGATAACCGCCGTCGATGAAAGCGCCCGTCGGCAGATCCAGATGCGCAGCGATGGATTCGTATTCGTCTTTCGTCAGCAAGCCCATGCCTTAACCCTCCGCCACGATATCTGCGATTTTGCGTTTCAGAACGCGCGTCACCTGCTCCAGCGCGCGTTTGTCATCCTTGTTCAGCCCTTTGAGCGGAGGTCTCACCATCCCAGCATCGATCCCGTTCATGGTCACCCCATACTTGATCGTCTGGATGAATTTGCCGCCCTGCTCCAGCACCCGCATCAGCGGCATCAGCGCGCTCATGATGCGACGGCCCTTGGCAAAGTTGCCCTCGATCACACAAGCCTGATACAGCGCCACGTGTTCGGCGGGCAGAAAGTTCGACCCACCACAGACCCAGAACGGCGCTCCCCAGGCGAAGAACTCCAGCGCCTGATCATCCATGCCGCAGCCCAGCTGAATATGCGGATAATCCCGCGCCAGCAGATGGACCCGGTTGATATCGCCCGAGCTTTCCTTGATGCCACAGAAGTTCCGGCTGCGGCCTACGCGGTCCAGGAATTCTTCCCCCATCATCGTGCCGGTCCGGTGCGGATAGTTGTACAGCATCACCGGCAGGTCAGCCGCCTTGTCGATTGCCAGCGCATTCAGCGCATTCTCGCGGTCGGTCGGCACCGAATAGGGCGGGCTGGCCAACAAGATCGCATCTGCGCCTAGGTCTCGCGCACCTGAGGCTAAAGCGACGGAATCCCCGGTCAGCATCGCCCCCGTTCCCACAACCAGAGGCACACGCCCCTTCAGTTGTTCATGCGTAAAGCGCGCCAGTTCCAGCCGCTCATCGACGGTCTGCGCATAGTTTTCGCCGGTGGACCCGCCCGAGATCAGCCCGTGCACACCATTCTCGATCAGGTACTCGATCACCTCGGCCAACGCGTCCCAGTTCACGCCACCATCCGCCGCGTAGGGTGTCACCACCGGCGTATAAATACCCTCAAATCTGAAGATCGGAGTCATGTGTCCCTCATGCAGAAGTCTTACCGGGGACCTGCCCCAGCGGAAAATCCAACCCCTCGGGCATCACGAACAGCTCGATCTGATCGCGTGACAGGGTCCAGTGGTCGTCGGCCAGCTGCGCAGCAGCCGCCTCATCGCCCGCCTCGATGGCGGCGATGATGGCGTCATGCTGGTCGCTCGCCTCTGAAAGGTTCTCAGCCATTCGTGCGGTCTGCGGGCGATAAAATGTCATCCCGATCCGCGCGTGATCGATCAGCAACCGGTTGAACGATGGGGATAAATAGACATTCCCCGCCATCTCTCCGGTCACCTCGTGAAACCGGGTATTGGCCAGCGTCCGCTCCTCAGCCGAGCCTGTACGCAAGGCTTGCCGAAACGTCTCTTGCGCCTCTTTCAACTGATCGATCTGATCGTGCGTCGCATTCGCCGCGGCCAGACGCAGCACCGCGCCATAGACCATCGGCGCAACCAGAAAGAAATCGCGTAGCGTGGTATGAGACATCTCTGACACCCGCGCCCCGCGATGGGTGCGCAGGTCCAGATACCCCTCACCGGCCAACTGCCGGAACACTTCGCGCAATGGCGTGCGCGACAGGCCAAAGGCCTGCGACAGCTGCGCCTCGTCCAAATCCTCTCCGGGACGCAAACGCAGGGTCAGAACCGACATCTTCAGATGCTCAGCCAACGCCTCTTTTGGTGATTTCCCTTCGTCCCTCATCCGATCCCCTTCATCACGATCCCGCGAATCGATAGCTTGCCCTCTGGTATCGTATAAAAATACATGTTGTATACAGTTAGTTTTCGTGCAGCATGCAGAAAACTGTCAGAACGCCCTGATTCCGGTCCTATCGATGAGCCAAACACAGCACTACGCCTTCATACTGGTCGAGGAATTCTCGCATCTCGCCTTCTCCTGCGCGGTCGAGCCATTGCGGATCGCAAATTTGCTGGCCGAGGAAGATCTTTATCGATGGTCCTTCCTGTCCGAACACGCAGAGCATGCGGTCTGTTCAAACGGATCGGTCACTTTGGTGCATGGCGGATTGGGATCTATCCCAAAATGTGACCAACTGTTTGTTCTGTCAGGAATAAACATGCGCAATCACGTCTCGCGTCCGCTGCTCGCAACCCTGCGCCGAGAGCGGGCACGGGGCACCAATATCAGCGCCTTGTGTTCCGGTGCATGGCTGCTGGCCGAGGCCGGATTTTTGGATGGGATGCAGGCAGCGATCCATTGGGAATACCATGATGCTTTCATGGAGGCCTTCCCCGAGATAAACCTTGTTCGCAGCGTCTTTGTCGCCGACGAAAAACACATGACCGCCTCGGGTGGCACCGCAACCGCCGATCTGATGCTGCACCTGATCGAACGCGACCACGGTCACGATCTATCAGTCGCAGTGGCCGATCAAATGGTCTATAACGCCGTGCGCAACGCCACCGCCGATCAGCGCGTTTCGCTGCAATCGCGCAACGGGATGCGGAACGCGCATCTGGCCAAGGCAATCCACATCATGACCGACAATATCCAAAGCCCGTTGTCCCCCTCGGTCATTGCCAGCGATATCGGCATCTCAACCCGGCAACTGGAGCGCCTGTTTGGGAAATTCCTGAACACCTCGCCTAAGAAATACTTCATGGAATTGCGGCTGGACCGCGCCCGCAATCTGCTGTTGCAGACCGAATCTTCGGTGACCGAGGTCGCCTTTGCCTGCGGTTTCGAAAGCGCCGGCCATTTCTCGCGTGTGTACCGGGCTGCGTTTGGCGTCACGCCGATGCAGCAGCGCAGCAGGCTTGATTGATCAAAGCTGTGACTGGACAGAGGGCCATGGTTGGGATTATCTGAACAAGTGTTCAGATCAGGAAGGAACCCGCCATGCAACTCTCAACCACAGCTGCGGTGATCACCGGCGGAGCCTCCGGCCTGGGTGAAGCCACAGCCCGTCACTTTGCCGAGAACGGCGCGCAGGTCACAATCCTTGACCGCGACGCCGAGCGTGGCCCGCAGGTCGCGGCTGAAATCGGCGGACATTTCGCACAAACCGATGTGACGGTTGAGGCCTCGGTCGCTTCAGCGATTGCACATGCGATGGACAAGATGGGTCGCATCACCGCCGCAGTGAACTGCGCCGGAATTGCGATTGGAGCTAAGACTGTGGGCAAAGACGGCCCCCACCCTCTGGAGGCGTTCCAGCGTACCATCGACATCAATCTGGTCGGTTCCTTCAACGTCTCGCGTCTTGCTGCCGCAGAGATGGCAAAGAATGACCCCGAACCGGATGGCGCGCGCGGCGTGATTATCAACACCGCCTCGATCGCGGCCTTTGACGGGCAAAAGGGTCAGGCGGCCTATGCAGCCTCGAAAGGCGGCGTGGTCGGCATGACGCTACCCATGGCGCGCGATCTGGCCTCGACTGGTATCCGTGTGATGGCCATCGCACCGGGCATCTTCATGACCCCGATGCTGGCCGGCCTGCCTGAAGAGGTGCAGCAACAGCTTGCGGCGGACGTCCCCAACCCTGCTCGCCTCGGCGACCCGCGCGAATACGGTCGTCTGGCCGGGTTCATCGTCGAGATGGGCTACCTGAACGGAGAGGTCATCCGCATCGACGGTGCCCTGCGGATGCGCTAAGACGGGTTTCATGACCGAGCGGCAGAAAATGGCGGCAGGCGAGTGGTATTGCTGCCTCGACCCCGAACTGGAAGTGCTTCGTATGAAAGCACGCCGCGCGGTCCATGCCCACAACACCTGCCCGCCCGATGACCGAGGGGCTATAGCTCCCGAATTGGCGGCGCTCTTTGCGGGGATCGGGCAAGATTGCTATTTTGAGGCTCCGTTCCACTGCGCTTATGGAATGAACCTAACGCTGGGCGACCGGGTGTATCTGAATGCGGGCTGTGTCATTCTCGACACCGCGCCAGTTCGCATCGGCAGTGACTCGATGCTCGGCCCCACGGTGCAGATCTATTGCGCCCAACACGCCAAAGACCCAGCCCTGCGCGCACAGGGTCTGGAAATCGACCACCCGGTGACAATCGGCGAAAACGTCTGGATCGGCGGCGGCGCGATCATCATGCCCGGCGTCACTATCGGAGACCGCGCCATCGTCGGCGCGGGCAGTGTCGTCACGAAGGACGTCCCCGCCGGAGCAACTGTTGCCGGTAACCCCGCCCGCCCCATTTGAGCACGCGCAAACCGGTGCATAGGTTTGTACAACTCAGACAATCTAGTCGATTGAGGTTGTACAACTCGGACTCAACCGGCTTCGGCCTTCTCTTCCAGCATCAGCCACTCTTCCTCAGCCGCTGACAGTTTTACCTGCCGTTCGACCAGGGCATCGGTTGCCTTCTGGAACTTGATCGGTTCGCGTGTGAACAGCTCAGGATCAGACATCAGATCTTCGAGCTTGGCGATCTCGGCTTCAAGGCGCGCGATCTCTGCTGGTAGCTTCTCAAGTCGGTGTTTCTCCGAAAATGAAAGCCCCGCCTTCTGCTTCGCCTCTTGCTTCACTTTCGGCTTTGAAGGCCTTGGTTTTTCTTCCTTTTTCGCAATCACATCACCTCGCTGAGCGATGTAATCGGACCAACCACCAGCATAGACGGTCGCGCGCCCGTTGCCCTCCATGGCGATGGTTGTGGTCGCAACACGATCCAGAAAATCCCGATCGTGGCTAACGAGCAGCACCGTGCCATCATAGTCGTCCAGCAATTCCTGCAGCAGATCCAGCGTTTCGACATCCAGATCGTTGGTCGGTTCGTCCAGCACCAGCAGGTTAGAGGTTTTTGCCATCAGTTTCGCCAACAGCAACCGGGCTTTTTCCCCTCCGGACAATGACTTAACAGCCGCTCTTGCCTGCGCATCATCAAACAGAAACTCTTTGAGATAGCCCACCACATGCTTGGGCTGCCCGCCGACCATCACCTGATCGGCCTTGCCCGAGACCCGCATCTCGGGATCGCCGGTCAAGCTGTCCCACAGGCTCATTTCCGGGTCCAGCTGTGCCCTCGCCTGATCGAACACGGCGATCTCAAGGTTAGTACCCAGCACCACCGAACCCTCGTCCGGTTCGACCTGACCTAGCAGCATTTTCAGCAACGTCGTTTTGCCCACACCGTTCGGCCCAACAAAGGCCACACGGTCACCGCGCTGAACCAGAAGATCGAAATTGCGCACGATCTGCTGAGAGTCAAATGACTTTGAAACGCCGTTGGCCTCGATGACCTTGCGGCCTGATTTCGGACCGGATTCCAACGTCATGGCAGCCGATCCCTGACGTTTGATCTGCGCTGCACGCTCGGCGCGCAAGGCTTGTAGCGCCCGAACACGACCCTGATTGCGCTTGCGGCGGGCGCTGATACCCTCGACGGCCCATCGCGCCTCGGACTTGATCAAGCGGTTCAGCTTGTGGCGCTGCTGATCCTCCTCTTCCCAGACCTTGTCCCTCCAGTTTTCAAAGGCCGCAAAGCCCTGTTCTTGCCGCCGCACAACTCCGCGATCGATCCACAGCGTCGCACGGGTCAACGCACGCAGGAAAGCGCGATCATGCGAGATCAGAACATAGGCTGCACGGGTCGAGCCCAACTCACGCTCCAACCACGCAATCGCCTCGATATCCAGGTGGTTCGTCGGTTCGTCCAGCAACATCAGGTCCGGCGCTTCGGCCATCAGCTTGGCCAAGGCGGCGCGTCGCTTTTCCCCACCTGAAGCGGTTTCGACCGCACGCTCAGGGTCGAATTTCAGCCCTTCGCCCGCGCGTTCGACCTTATACAGCTCGCCCGGTTCCAACCCGCTTGAGGCATAGTCTCCAAGCGTCGCGAATCCCTGCATTCCGGGATCCTGCTCCATGTAACCCACTGATTTACCCGGAGGGATGACGATTTCACCCTGATCGGCCTCGACCAGCCCGGCCATAACTTTCATCAAGGTGGATTTGCCAGACCCGTTCCGCCCGACCAGCGCGACGCGATCACCGGGTTGAACCACAAGGTCCAGATCGGAAAACACCGGATCGCCCCCGAACGTCAGAGAGATACCGGACATCTGCAATAAAGGAATTCTCGCCATACCCGCCAGCTAAACCGGCCAAAGCAAGGCGTCAACGCCCCAACTTCACCTTTTCCCAGATACTCAAATCACCCAGCCACCGCGCGCAGCAACCGTTTACGGGCTGGGGGAATTGCTCCGATTTCAAGGCCGGTGAACACATGCAGGGTGTTCATGTGCCTGTCCACCACCGCATGATCGCTGACCCACCCCCCCATCATCAGATAGGTGCGCAACAAGGGCGGCATCCTCAGCATCGCCTGTTTTACATCGGGGCGTCGGCGCAAACGCGCCGCAAAGCGAAACACATCCGGCGCCTTGACTCGTGGCAACCAACGCCTTGGTGCCAGATGCCGGTGTTTGAGCATCGCAAAAGCGTCAAGATATTCGGCTGTTTCGGTTCCAGCGAATGACGAACAACCAAACAGCATTTCGATCCCGTTCTGATCGACATACGCCGTCATTGCGCCCCACGCGACACGCAAGATATCCGGATCATTGTAGTCCGGGTGGATACAGAACCGACCCATCTCGACCATCGGTCCCGTAAAATCGCATAGCGCCGACAGGTCATAGAACTGTGCCGAGTAGCTGAGTCCGATTTCAAAGCCGCCCTGCATTGTCAGCATACGGAAACAGCACACCAACGCCCCACCGGCCTGCAGATCTTCGACCAGAACATGGGCGCAGCGTTCGTCAAAAGCATCACAATCCTGACCATCAGTAGCAAAGGTCAGCATCCTCAGCGTCTGCGCCGCCGCCACGTCTTGCTCGGTTTGCGCCAAGCGGGCGCGATATCGGCCCTTGTCCAACAAAACCGCCATGGTCGCATCCTCCTGCGGTTGCTGACCGGTCACATCTGTCTGGTCCTTACTACAGAATGTGTGACTGTCCTGTGACCACTGCAAGAGAATTGGTCGCTTTAGTTGTTTGCGCCAGGAATATTTGCCGGGTTGAAGTTGCCGATGTTACCCAGAAGCTGACGCAGGAAGCCTTTGTCTTCCACGTTGGAATCGGTCACGCGACGATCCAGCACGATGACATAGCCGTCTTCCAGGCCGAACCGCTCGATATTGCGAACGACACCGCGCTGATCAAAGCTGATCGCGACCAGTTCACGTGAAACGACCTCGGGTCGTTTGGGCCCATAATGACGGACGCGCGAGGCGACATAGTAATAGCCCGAATCCCGCACCACGCCCGCCGAGCTGGGCGCGCCGATGGTTTCTTCAACACTATCGCGGGTATCGACGCCGACCTTGATTTTGGCCAGATCCTCTGGCGGAGGCACGTAGCCGTGATTCTTGAAGATTGGTGAACATGCGCCCGCGACCGCCAGACAGGCCGCAAAGACAAGCGTTTTCGACGCTGGTTTCAACCTGTTCAAACCCTTCAACATGCACATCCTCTTGCCATGGCCCCTTGCGGACCCTATCCGATTACAGAAACCAAGGCTCCGGTTCAACACAGGAAAACCTCACGAATGAGCAACCAGACATCTTTACGCGTCGCAGACCTGCCGCAAAACGCTCCGACCCCGTTTGAGTTGCGCCCGACCGGCGAGGCGCTGGAGGCCATAAAACAAGAGCTCGGCCTGCTTGGCCTGCGCAAGCTCAGCTTTGTCGGCGAATTACGCGCGCAGGGCAAACGGGATTGGATGCTTTCTGGCAAGCTGGGCGCAACGGTGATCCAACCTTGTGTCGTGACGCTGGAACCTGTGACCACACGCATCGACACCCCGGTGAGTCGCGTCTTTGTGGCCGATTGGAGCGATCCGGAAGAGCCCGAGTTCGAAATCCCCGAGGATGACGAGACCGAACCGCTTGGCCCCGAGATCGATCCTGCGCTGATCATGGTTGAAGCGCTGTCGCTGGCCCTGCCCCAATACCCACGGAAGGATGGAGTCGAGCTGGGCCAGATAGACTATACCGAACCGGGCAAACAGGCCCTCACGGATGAGGATGTAAAACCCTTCGCTGGTTTGGCGGGGCTGCGGGATGCGATGAAAAAAGACGAGTGACAGGCGAGGGATTTCCTGTCATAGCAGGCCGTCAGAAAAACCGCTTGAACATGACGAGAATCGCAGTATTTTCGCGCGCTCATTGGAATTTGGGTTGGACATTGCGGGGCAAGCCCCTTAAACGCGCGTCAAACCACGAGAAAACAAAGTACGTAACCCGGCTGACAGCGATTCTGTCAGCCCATATCAGACAAAGGTTGAGACCATGGCCGTCCAACAGAACAAAGTTTCCAAGTCGCGTCGCAACAACCGCCGCGCACACGACGCTCTGGTTGCTGCAAACCCGAACGAATGCCCGAACTGCGGCGAACTGAAGCGCCCACACCACGTTTGCGCATCTTGCGGCCACTATGACGATCGTGAAGTCGTCGCTCAGGCCGACGAAATCGACCTGGACGAAGACGCGGCCTAAGCCTGATTGGACGCAGGCCAAGGCATGACGGATCAGCCCACGCAGACCGGACGGATCATCATCTCGGTTGACGCTATGGGCGGAGATTCGGGCCCTGCCGTCGTTGTGGCGGGCATTGCAAAATCTGCGGACAAGAACCCGAAGATCGGGTTCATCCTGCACGGTCAGGAACAGGAACTACGCAAGCTGGTTGCCAAACGGCGTGTCCTTGATGGGCGCGTCGTTTTTCGTGATTGCCCGGACGTGGTCACGATGGAAGACAAACCAAGCCAGGTTGTCCGCAGCGGCAAGAGCACGTCGATGTGGTCCGCTCTGGAAGCGGTGCGTGCAGGTGAAGCGCACGGCGCAGTGTCCTGCGGCAATACGGGCGCGCTGATGGCCATGTCCATGTTGCGGCTGCGCAAGCTGCCCGGCGTGAACCGCCCTGCCATCGCGATCCTGTGGCCCTCGCGCAATCCGCATGGGTTCAACGTGATGCTGGACGTCGGCGCAGATGTGCGCGCTGATGCCAAGGACCTTTTGCAATACGCGCTGATGGGGGCTTCATACGCGCGCAACGGTATGGCGCTCAGCCGCCCTAGGATCGGGTTGCTGAATGTCGGCACCGAAGAACACAAGGGCCGCGCCGAACTGAAGGAAGCCCACGCGATGATCTCGGACTTTGCCGATCAGGCGAATTTCGAATTCGTGGGCTTTGTCGAAGGCAGCGATATCCCCGGCGACAAAGCTGACGTGATCGTGACCGACGGCTTCACTGGAAATGTCGCCATTAAAACCGGCGAAGGCACCGCGAACCTTATCGGTGATTTGCTTCGTGAAGCGTTCAAATACTCGCCCCTATCCCGGCTGGCCTCGATCCTGGCAATCACCTCGTTGAATCGTCTGAAAAAGCGGATAGACCCGCGCCGCGTCAATGGCGGCGTGTTCTTGGGACTCAACGGAACCGTGGTGAAATCCCACGGCGGAGCGGACGCAACCGGCGTTTCCGCAGCGGTTAAGCTGGCCTTCACTCTGGCTGAATCCGGTTTCGCCGAAAAATTGGCGGCACGGGTTGCATCAACAGCCGCACTTGCACAAGATGCGGCCCATTCCGTGTCTCAATCGGAATAATAACAAAAAAGGCAGTACCCCAGCATGGCAGGCCGCTCAGTTGTTGTAGGTGTCGGGCATTATTTGCCAGAGCGCGTTGTACCGAACTCTGAGTTCGAGAAAACGCTGGATACGACGGACGAATGGATTCGCACCCGGTCCGGGATCGAGCGGCGACACTTCGCGGCCGAGGACGAAACCACTTCCGATCTGGCCACCAAAGCGGCCGAAGCCGCACTGGCTGATGCCGGACTGACGGCGGATGATATCGACGCGATTGTACTGGCAACCTCCACAGCTGATTTGACCTTTCCTTCGGCGGCAACCATGGTACAGGCCCGGTTGGGCATGACCAAAGGTTTTGCCTTCGATGTACAGGCGGTCTGCGCAGGGTTTGTCTTTGCGCTCAGCAACGCCAACGCCCTGATCCTGTCCGGTCAGGCCAAGCGCGTACTGGTGATCGGCGCCGAGACCTTTTCACGAATCATGGACTGGACCGACCGGTCGACCTGCGTGCTGTTTGGCGATGGCGCGGGCGCACTGGTTCTGGAAGAGCAAGAGGGTCAGGGCACTTCGGATGATCGCGGTATTCTTGCGACCGACTTGAATTCGGACGGACGCTACAAAGACCTTCTCTATGTTGATGGCGGGGTTTCGACCCAATCCACCGGCCACTTGCGGATGCAGGGCAATCAGGTCTTCCGTCATGCGGTCGAGAAACTGGCCCGAACCGCAGAAGTCGCGCTGGAGCGTGCAGGTCTGTCCAGCGACGATGTTGACTGGATCGTGCCGCATCAGGCCAATATCCGCATTATTCAGGGCACCGCCAAGAAGATGGGCCTGCCGATGGATAACGTTGTGGTCACCGTTCAGGACCATGGCAACACATCGGCAGCCTCAATCCCTCTGGCCCTGTCGGTGGGCAAGCAAAACGGCCAGATCAAAACCGGCGATCTGATCGTTACAGAGGCGATTGGTGGCGGTCTGGCCTGGGGTGCGGTCGCACTGCGTTGGTGACCGGCACAATCCGGCTTACAGAGCCTCCTGCAATTCATTGATATTGACAGCGAATTTTGCATAGCCATATGCTCAGACATCAACAGGGGAAAAAGCATGGGCGACAAAACACTGACCCGAATGGATCTGAGCGAGGCCGTCTTTCGTGAGGTTGGCCTGTCACGCAATGAAAGCGCACAGCTGGTCGAAAGCGTTCTGAACCACATGTCTGACGCGCTGGTGCGTGGCGAACAGGTCAAGATTTCGTCCTTCGGCACCTTCAGCGTTCGGGACAAAACTGCCCGTATCGGTCGCAACCCTAAAACCGGTGAAGAGGTTCCGATCCAGCCCCGTCGTGTACTGACATTCCGTCCGTCGCACCTGATGAAGGATCGCGTCGCCGCAGGGAACCGCAAGTAAGTTCAGGACATCCAGGTTATGAGTAAGTCCCCCGATGCCTTTCGCACCATAAGTGAAGTTGCGGACTGGCTCGGAGTTCAGGCTCATGTGCTGCGTTTCTGGGAAAGCCGATTTACCCAAGTCAAACCCGTCAAACGCGCCGGTGGGCGGCGATATTATCGCCCCAATGATATGCGCCTGCTGGGCGGTATCAAGAAACTGCTACACGAGGACGGGATTACCATCAAAGGTGTTCAGCGTATCCTTCGGGAACAGGGCGTTGCGCATGTTGCATCGCTGTCACCTAGCCTGGACGAAAACGCGCCCGCACCCAGCATCGACGATACTGTGGTTCCGTTCGCTTCAGCGCCGGAACCATCCGCAAACCAGATCGACATGGATTTGGGCGAACCCGCCCATTCCCCTGCCCCAGAGGCTCCGAAACCCGTCGCAACCCCCGAACCCAAACCGATACCGGCTGAGCTGGATGCAGCGCCGCTGATGGGTGGTATTGCCTCGCTGGCATGGAATCGTGACGAGTATGACGATGAGCTGTTGCACCAGATTGCACCCATCGCCAAGGACCTGCGCAGGTGGCTGGATCGCGTCGAACACCACACGGCGGGATAGCAAAAAAGGCGATGATTTCCTCTTGCCCCCGCCGGGAAAGTCTTTATGAACACCTCAACGTCGGGCTATGGCGCAGCCTGGTAGCGCGTCCGTCTGGGGGACGGAAGGTCGCAGGTTCGAGTCCTGCTAGCCCGACCAAATCACACCGACGTTTATGGCACATAGGCCAGATCCCGCTCTGGCAGCAGAGGGGATCGAGATGACAGGTGTTTGCCCAAACCAACAGCTTGAGGCGATGATTGCACGCGGTGAGATCACCGCCAGCCCGGACATCATCCCTGCACAGGTGCAGCCGGCAAGCCTTGATCTACGTTTGGGAACAGTGGCTTACCGGGTGCGCGCGTCCTTTCTGGCGGGCGAAGGGCGTTCTGTCGCAGACCGGCTGGCCGAGTTTGAGATGCACCGCATCGACATCACTGAAGGCGCTGTTCTGGAAAAGGGCTGTGTCTATCTGGTGCCGCTGATGGAATCGCTCGCCCTGCCCGATGACATCAGTGCGGTGGCCAATGCCAAAAGCTCGACCGGGCGGCTCGACTTGCTCACGCGCACGATCACTGATGGCGGAACCGAGTTTGATCGGGTTCCCGCAGGCTACACAGGTCCGCTTTATGCCGAGATCTGCCCGCGATCGTTCTCGGTTCTGGTGCGCCCCGGAATGCGTCTGAATCAGATCCGTTTCCGCAAAGGTCAGGCGGTACTCAGCGACGCCGAGCTGACCGCGTTGCATGGTCAAACGCCGTTGGTTGATGGGCCAGCCGTCATTCAGGACGGGTTGGGGTTTTCGGTCGATCTGCAACTGCCCGATACCGATCTGGTCGGCTATCGCGCCAAGCCCCATACCGGGGTGATCGATCTGGATCGGATCGGCGAATACGACCCGCAGGAATACTGGGAAGAGGTGCATACCAAGGACGGTCGCATCATCCTCGACCCCGGCGCGTTCTACATTCTCGTCAGCCGCGAAGCGGTGCATATCCCGCCAATGTATGCTGCTGAAATGGCCCCATATCTCGTTATGGTCGGCGAGTTCCGGGTACATTACGCCGGATTCTTTGACCCGGGCTTTGGACATGCCGAAGCAGGCGGTGCCGGATCACGCGGGGTGCTGGAAGTGCGCTGCCACGAAGCGCCATTTGTGTTGGAACACGGACAAGTCGTCGGGCGCCTGGTTTATGAGAAGATGGCCGAAATGCCGACACAGCTATATGGTGCTGGGATTGCTTCGAACTATCAGGGTCAAGGCCTGAAATTGTCCAAACATTTCAAAGCTGTGGGCTGAGTTTCAGAACTTCATGAACCGACGCATCTGACGCGACACCTGCCGCATCTGCTTTGCGCTTTGATTTTGGCGCTTGGTCGCATTGCGCATCTGGCGATCCGCCTCGGGGCCATTCTCAACATCAGACTGACCCGGTTTGCGGCCCACCTTGCTGGCCATATCAATACCCTTGTCCACACCGTGGTTCACCAGGCGACGCATCACCCGGCGCACGATCATATCGATGATCCGATTGGCATTCATTGGCTCAACTCCGTTATGTGCACCCTAGGATAGGTGCGATCTGCGGCAATAAAAGGGCCGTCCGATCACTCTTCTTCGAACAGCTCGGTTTGATCTTCGTCCTCGTCATCACCCTTTCCTTCGCCCAGCGGCACAGCACCAGGGGGTGGGCGATTCTCCAACAGTCCGGCTGCGCGCAACTCCTTCAGGCCCGGCAGGTCACGGGCGTTTTCCAGCCCGAAATGATCCAGAAACTCAGGCGTTACGACGAATGTCACCGGACGGCCCGGTGTCATGCGGCGGCGGCCCAGCCGGATCCATTCCATTTCGAGCAACTGGTCGATAGTTCCGCGCGAAACGGACACGCCCCGGATTTCCTCGATCTCCGCACGCGTGCAGGGCTGGTGATAAGCCACGATCGCCAGCGTTTCGATGGCCGCCCGGCTAAGCTTGCGGGTCTCAACCGTTTCCTTCTGCATCAGGAAGCCAAGATCGGGGGCTGTGCGGATCGCCCAAGCCTCACCAACGCGCACCACACGCACCCCGCGCCCTTCGTACCGTTTCTGAAGCGATTCAACAGCTTGCGCGGCATTGCTGCCATGGGGCATCCGCGCTTCAAGATCACCAATCGTCACCGGCTCGGCGCTGGCAAACAGCACGGCCTCGACCATACGTTCCTGTTCCGCCAAGGGCGGCGCTTCGAACAGTGTGCCTGTCTCTTCGTTGGCGTCAGTCACGTGTCTCAGTCCTCTTACGCAGATGGATCGGCGCAAATGTCTCGCTTTGCTTGATCTCCATATGTCCTTCTTTCACCAGCTCAAGCGAGGCTGCGAAGGTTGCAGCCGTAGCAGAGCGTCGCCGAACCGGATCAGCATCCCAGCCTTCGGGCAGGTAGGTCTCCATATCCGTCCACGCACCGGCAAAGCCTATCAGGGGCCGCATCCGCTCAAGCGCTTGTTCCATGGTGAAAACGGCGTCGCGGTCCATGACGAAGGGGCGGAACTCGTCGCGCGTGCGGATACGCGCATAGCCCTGCATCAAGTCCAGCAATGTGGCGGAATAGGTCACGGTGCGGATACGCCTAACATCCTCACCCTGCCCGCGTTTGAAAAAATCGCGGCCCAATTGATCACGCGCCATCAGGCGCGCCGCGGCATCGCGCATGGCCTGCAAGCGTTCCAATTGGAACGCGAGGTGCGCGGCGAGTTCTTCACCCGAAGGACCCTCATCATCCGGGTCCGGAGGCAGCAGCAAGCGGGATTTCAGAAAGGCCAGCCAAGCGGCCATCACCAGATAGTCGGCGGCCAGTTCGATCCTCAACTGACGCGCTTTTTCGACAAAGGTCAGATACTGTTGCGCTAACGCCAGAACCGAGATTTTGCGCAAGTCCACTTTTTGCGTACGCGAAAGTGTCAAAAGCACATCGAGCGGACCCTCAAACCCGTCGACGTCCACAATCAAAGCCTCGGCGGCCAGCCGATCGGCTACCGAGACCGGGTCTTCGCTGAAAAGGTTATCCTGCATATACCTGCCCGCCCATTAGGGCAGATAGTTCCGCCTCGGCGGCTTGGATGTCAAGTTCCTGTGGCGGCTGGCGTCGAGCCAACGCCCGATCTGCGCGGGCTTGTGCCGCATCCGACATCTCACCAGCGGCTTCGAGCACCTTAGCACGCTCTTCAAAGGCCCCGTTGCAGTGCAAAGTAACATCGCATCCAGCGTCCAGTGCCTGTCGGGCCAAGTCGGCGGGCGCGCCGTTCAGGGCTTTCATCGTGATATCGTCGGTCATAATCAGACCGTCGAAACCGATGCGCTCCCTAATCAAAGTCATCATTCCAGCAGAAATCGTTGCGGGCCGTGGATCGATCTGGTCATAAACCAAATGCGCCGTCATCCCCATCGGCAAGTCGTTCAGCGCGCGGAATGGTGCAAAATCTGCTGCTTCCAGTGCACTTAGAGAAAGATCCACATGCGGCAACTCGTGATGACTGTCGAGCGTCGACAGACCGTGGCCGGGCATGTGCTTTACTACCGGCAACACTCCGCCATCAAGGTGTCCGTTGGCAACGGCTCGACCAATCGCGGAAACCTTTTCGGGATCAGACCCATAGCAGCGGTTCTTCAGGAACGCATGAGTACCCTCGCGGGCCAGATCGACCATCGGCGCACAATTGCTGTCGATGCCCAATCCCAGCAGTTCATGCGCGATCAGACGATAGCGCAGATACATCGCGCGCTCGGCCTGATCTCCGGCATGCGCGACATGATTCAAAGGGGGCAACCATTCACGGGCTAAAGGTGCGCGCAGACGTTGTACGCGGCCACCTTCCTGATCGACTGTGATTAGGCAATTTCGGCCAACCGCCTCGCGGAAGTCCTCGCACAAGGCGCGGGTCTGGTCAGCGGATTCGATGTTGCGGGCAAACAGAATGAACCCGAACGGGTTCATCTCTTTGAACAAAGCTTTTTCATCCGGCGTCAGGCGCAGCCCTTCGGCATCGGTGATAACCGCGCCAAATCTCACCGGACGGCGACCGGGATACAGTCTGCACCCTGCGCGACTAGGGCCGCGCAAAACTGGCGCGAGTCGCTCAGGTCATCAAACCCCATGACACGCAGGCGATAGAAGGTTCGTCCTCCGCTTGAAGTCTTCTGTATAACACGCTGTTTTCCATCCATATATTCTCCAAATCGGCCATTCAAACGAGCCCATTCGGCCTGCGCCACATCGGCGCTTTCGTATGCCCCAAGCTGAGCAAGTCGCGTGCCTTTGGTCAATGTATCGGGATCAACGTCCAGACCAACAGCAGCCTTTACTGCAGCATTGATCGCAGCTTCCGTAGCGCTGTTGGACGAAATAGAACTTGGCGTAGCGCGGGCTGGACGCACATGCGGACGCAGCGACCGGCGCACACCAGGCAGTGCAGCAATCTTAGGGTCGGGCTGTTGCGCGGCGTAATCAGCCGGATCAATCGCGGGCTCTTCTTCGGGCGTGACCAGGGAAGCCAATTGCACGCCCTGCTCAGGCGTCTGTTCAGGCAGAGGTTCGGCGGCGAGCCCTTCGGCCAGAGCGTTCACGATCGCCTGATCAGTGGCGGGTTCCTCAATCACTTGCACTGCATTTGTGGCCTCAAGCGCGGTCATGGGCGTGTCTTCATCAGTCAGAGACACGGGGCGCGGTGCGAGGATCAGACGATCTGCCGGCGGTGCAGCAGTCCCGACAGCGGCAACTGCATTCACCGCTAGGCCCTGATGATCAGCAGGCGTCCCGCCGGGATTTTCGGGCTGCACGCGCATGGGTCCTTCGGCGGCGCGCACGACCGGTACCCCGCTGACGTCGCGCATGATCAGTTGGTAGCCCCAAACGCCGACTCCGGCGACCAGCGCCAAAGACGCAACCGCACCAAGCACGTTGACAATACGGCCCAGCCCAGCGCCTGCGCGCGGGGCGTCATCATAGCTATAGCTTTCATCAGGATAATCATACGCATCTTCAGGATGCGATTGATTCGAGTAATGCATCTGCTCGGGGCTATGCTGCCCCGAGTAATCGTAACGTGCCATTTCCGCCTCACCGCCCGATTGCGCCGCAAATAGTGGCGCGCGGGTCATTTCTTGTCTGCCTCAGACCGGCGGTTCGGGCGATATTTGTTATCGCATCTCCTGCGCCGGGGTAACGCCAAGAATACCCAAGCCCGCTGAAATCACAACAGAAACAGCCCGGGCCAGTGCGATTTTCGATTGGCTTGTGGCAACATCGCCATCCTGAATGAAACGCAACTGGGTTTCGTCATTGCCCTTGTTCCACAGCGCGTGGAAATCTCCTGCCAATTCATAGAGATAGAAGGCAACCCGGTGCGGTTCATTTGTGCGAGCGGCGATTTCAACCAGACGTGGCCATTCTGCCAGCTTCTTGGCAACGGTCAGCTCAGAGGCGTGGTCGATCTTGCCCAGATCTGCCCCTGATAGCGTAGCATCATCGGCAGAAATCCCGGCCTCAGCGGCGCGGCGCAGCACACTCATGACGCGGGCATGGGCGTATTGGACGTAGAACACCGGGTTTTCGCGGCTTTGTTCCAACACCTTGTCGAAATCGAAATCCAGCGGTGCGTCGTTCTTGCGGGTCAGCATCACGAAACGGGTTACATCAGGCCCGACCTGATCGACTACATCGCGCAACGTGACAAAGTTCCCTGCCCGCTTGGACATCTTGAATGGCTCGCCATTCTTCCACAACTTCACCAATTGGGTCAGCTTGATATCCAGCGGCACCTTACCATCGGAAAGAGCCGAAACGGCCGCCTTCATCCGTTTGACATAGCCGCCATGGTCCGCACCGAACACGTCGATTAGCGCGTCAAACCCACGGCTCACCTTGTCATAATGATAAGCGATATCCGGGGCGAAATAGGTCCAGCTGCCGTCCGACTTCTTGACCGGGCGGTCGACGTCATCCCCGTGTTCAGTAGATTTGAACAAGGTTTGCTCGCGCGGCTCCCAATCCTCGGGCTTCTTACCCTTGGGCGGCTCAAGCACGCCTTCGTAGATCAGGCCCTTGTCGGTCAAAGACTGAAGCGCCGCCTCGATCCGACCCGTGCCGTAGAGCGACTTCTCTGAGAAGAACACATCCATCTCAACGCCCAGCGCCTTCAGGTCGGCGCGGATCAGGTCCATCATCGCGTCGCTGGCAAAGTTGCGCAGCTCTTCCAGCCATTCGCTTTCCGGCTTGTCGATCAGGCTGTCGCCGTATTTCTCTTTCAGCGCTTCACCGATCGGGATCAGGTAGTCGCCCGGGTACAGCCCCTCGGCGATCTCTGGGCTCAGACCATTCGCCTCGCGATACCGTTCATAGGCCGACCGCGCCAGCACATCCACCTGCGCGCCGCCATCGTTGATGTAGTATTCGCGGGTCACATCATGGCCCGAATAGGCCAGCAGGCTTGCCAGCGCATCACCGAACACCGCACCCCGCGTGTGGCCCACATGCAGCGGGCCGGTCGGGTTGGCCGAGACATACTCCACGTTCACCTTCTGACCATGTCCCATGGTCGAACGGCCATAATCGGTGCCCTTTTCCAGCACCGCAGCCAACACTCCCTGCCAAACCGAAGGCGCAAGCCGCAGGTTTAGAAAGCCCGGACCTGCCACCTCGGCGCTGGTGATCCGACCGTCCGCAGACAGCTTGCCTGCCAGCACATCCGCAATGTCCCGCGGCTTCATCTTCGCTGGTTTCGCCAGTACCATCGCCGCATTGGTCGCCATATCGCCATGCGCCGCATCGCGCGGAGGCTCAACCGCCACGTTGTCAAAGCTCAGCCCCTCAGGCAGCGCGCCTTCGGACTGCATCTGCGCCAGCGCGTCCAGTACCAGGCCGCGGATCTCGGAAAACAGGTTCATTTCGGATGTCCTTTTGCTTGCCGCGGGGTTTACCACGCAAAGCGCCAAGGTCAATGGACGCCTAAATTTTGCGCTTGGATTAACCGCTATCAGGGCTAAGGTCGGGGAAAACCGTGACCGGAGCCCCTGAATGCGCCTTACCCTGCCCTTCGCCTTGCTGCTGACCACCGCCCTGCCCACATGGGCCGAGATGCCCTCACCTCAAGGCCACGTATTGCTGACGCTCGGTGGCGCCATCACCGAAACCAATCTGCCCGCGCGCGCTGAGAACGACGGTGGGCTGTTGGGTTTTCTCGAAGTCACACATGACGGTGCAGCAGGCTTTGACGCTGCCATGCTGGACGGGTTGGAACAGATCGAAATCACCATCCCCTACGGCCCGCCAGAGAACCAGCGCGACTATACCTTTTCCGGCCCACTGTTGTCCGACGTGATGACGATGGCAGGTGCGAGGGGCAAATCTGCTCTGCCCATGGCTATGGATGGCTATCAGGCTGAAATCCCATGGGAAAGCATCGAGACACATCAACCCATCGTGGCCACCCACGCGGATGGCGTGCCGATGGGCATTGGTAGTTACGGCCCCACGATGATCGTTTTCCCGCCCACGAATGATGCTGAACTGGCTCAAACACAAGCCAGCCAACAGGTCTGGGCCATCGCCTATATTGCGATCGAGTGATCTCCGGTAAGCCGGGCATGGTCTTGCAGCGCAAACCTGTCGGTCATGCCCGCGATATAATCCGAGACGATGCGGGCCAGCGCGGTCTCATCCTTTGCCGTCTCGATATCGACATGCCAGTGCCTGGGCATCTGTTTCGGGTCGGACAGGTAAATCGGAAACAGTTCCTCAACCACCTTGCTGACACTGGCGCGCACTTCCATCACGCTCGGTGCGCGATACATACGCGAAAACAGGAAGGCGCGGATCTGTTTGAGCTTCGCCCAAAGATCATCCGAGAATTGAATGACCGGATAACCCAGATGGCGGATATCCTCGACCGACTGCGCCCCCGAGGCCGCTATCAACGCGCGTGAGGTGTCGATAACATCCGAAACCATGACGCCAAATACCCGTCTGAGCGCCTCGTGCCGACGGCGATAAGGGTCAAGACCCGGATACTTGGCATCCACTTCGGCGAAACAGGCATCAATTATGGGAAGCTGCTGAATGTCTTCATCTCTGAACAATCCCGCCCGCAATCCGTCAAATAGATCGTGGTTGTTGTAGGCAATGTCGTCCGATAGCGCCGCAACCTGCGCCTCAGCGCTCGCATGAGTATGGAGTTCGAGGTCAAAGCCCCGATTACACTCGGCCAATGCCCAAGGCAATGCACCAGTGACCGGCCCGTTGTGCTTGGCTATCCCTTCCAGACATTCCCAGGTCAGGTTGCACCCATCGAACTCGGCGTAGTGACGCTCAAGTTTGGTTACGATCCGAATGGCCTGCGCGTTGTGATCGAAGCCACCATATGGCTCCATCAACGCATGCAGAGCGTCCTCGCCCGTGTGACCAAACGGTGTATGCCCGAGGTCATGCGCCAACGCGACCGCTTCGGTCAATTCGCCGTTCAGGCCTAAGGCCCCGGCAATCGTTCGGGCCACCTGAGCCACTTCTATGGAATGCGTCAGGCGGGTTCGATAACTGTCACCCTCATGCTCAACAAACACTTGGGTTTTGTGTTTGAGCCGCCGAAATGCGCTAGCGTGAATAATCCTGTCCCGGTCGCGCTGAAAGCATGACCGAAAACTGCTTTCCTCCTCAGGTACAAGCCGCCCCCTTGCGCGGCCTGGGTCCGAGGCAAAACCCGCTCTGTCCAAAGGTCTTGTCCTTGTCGCCTGTCGTCAGGTTCCATATATTGTACGATGCTAAGGAAATAAACCTTTGGAGACCGGCATGAATCTGCCCCCAACAGTCACAGAACGCGCCTTTGAACGCCTGGCCGAAATCGGTGCCGCAGATCAGGGCCAGGCCCTGCGTGTCGCTGTGGAGGGTGGCGGATGTTCCGGATTTCAATATGAGATCGCCCTGGATGTGCCGAAAGAGGACGATTTGGTGCTAGAGGGCAAAGGCCAAAAGGTCATCGTCGACTCGATCTCTCTGCCGTTTCTGGAGAACGCGGTAATTGATTTCACACAGGAACTCATCGGCGCGCGCTTCGTGATTGAGAACCCCAACGCCACCTCGTCCTGCGGCTGCGGCACATCGTTCTCGATGTAGCTCCGGTGGGGGCTTTGCCCCCACACCCCCAAGGTATTTTTAGCCAGATGAAGAGGGATCCGCTCTCTGACAGTCAAAGTCAGAGAGCTTCACCTGGCGCGGTCATCGGCGCCTCCGCCTGTACCGCATACTCAGTTTTGACGAATATGGTTAAGAATCCGTTTCTTCATCTGGCCCAAAATACCTCGGAGCGCGAGGCAGAGCCTCGCTAACTTGTTCGGCAACTTGCCGTTGCGTGTATTCTGCGCGATAGGTTGCCAATGGCACCGGAGGATCACGCATGAAAATCGCCACATTCAACATCAACGGTATCAAGGCACGGGCCGAGGCGTTACCTCGCTGGTTGGATGAGGCACAGCCCGATGTCGTGTTGCTGCAGGAAATCAAATCAATCGATGAGAATTTCCCCCGCGAGATTTTCGAGGGGCGCGGATATAACGTTGAAACCCACGGGCAAAAGAGCTTCAACGGCGTTGCAATCCTTTCGAAATTGCCGCTTGAGGATGTCTCCCGTGGGTTGCCCGGTGATGAAAGTGATGAGCAGGCGCGCTGGATCGAAGCTACTGTCATAGGAAAGAGAGCACTGCGCATCTGCGGATTGTATCTGCCAAATGGCAATCCGGTGCCGGGACCGAAATATGACTACAAGCTTGAGTGGATGGAGCGCCTCTATGATCGTGCCCGCGATTTGATGGCATCAGAGGAACCCGCGTTGATGGCCGGGGATTACAATATTATCCCGCAGGCCGAAGATGCCAAGCGCCCCGACGCCTGGCGCGAGGATGCGCTATTTCGACCCGAAAGTCGTGCTGCATTCCGCAAGGTATTGAATCTGGGCTTTACCGAAGCATTTCGCGCTCGAACGCAAGGCCCCGGTCATTACTCATTCTGGGATTATCAAGCCGGTGCGTGGAACAGAAACGACGGGATTCGCATCGATCACTTTCTTCTGACGCCGCAAGCTGCAGATTTGATGCGTGATTGCAGGATCGATGCCGAAGTGAGGGGGCACGAAAAACCTTCGGACCATGTGCCGGTCTGGGTTGATCTCGACCTGTGAACGCTTACGCGGTCGCGTCGTAGCTATAGATCCACTCGTAGCGCCGTGCCAAGCGTGGACCAGCCGCCATTAAGGCGGCCTGCGCGGCCAGCCTCATTGGCCCACGAAGGTGGAAATTACGCGCATTTGCGCCTGCGGCGCCAACCACTTGCCTGGCACGCGGTCGTCGAGTGGCTTCATAGGTAGCCAATGCGCGGGCGACGCCTGAGTTGTCCTGGAACGCGCGTATCAGGACCCAGGCATCTTCCAGTGCTAGGCAAGCTCCTTGGGCCATAAAAGGCAACGTCGGGTGCGCCGCATCCCCAAGCAAGGCCAATCGCCCATTCTGCCAGATTTGCGCCACGGGGCGCAGAAACAGCGCCCAAAGGTGAACCTCGTCAATCTTTGACAATATGTCACCAATCGGTCCGCCAAAATCGGCGAACCGGGTTCGCAGGTCGTCGGGATCACCCTGACGTCGCCAGCCTTCCTCTTGCCAGTCGGAACGCTCTTCTATGGCCACGATGTTCACGAGGCGTTGATCGCGCAGCGGGTAGGTTACAACGTGCCGACCTGGCCCCATCGTCAAGGACGCGCATGGCAATTCTTCTCGCTGGGTCCAGGGGATCGTTGCTCGCCAGGCAACCTGGTGGGTGAACACCGGGACCTCGGGGCCATTCAAGATCGGACGGATAGTGCTGCGCCCACCGTCTGCAGCGATCGCGCATTCCGCACGCAGCCTTTCGCCGCTTTCCAGAACGATCTCGGCTTCGCTTGGGTGTTTATGAACCGTGGCGACAGGTGCATCCAGCCGAATATCCACCCCAGAGCGCAAGGCGGCTTTGTGTAACAGGTCCAGCAGATCTGCCCGGTGATAATAGTAAGTCGACCCAGCGGCAGGGACCGGGACCCGACTGATCACGCGCCCATTACGGTAATCGCGCAGAACGGTCCCACCCGAGATTTGTCCAGCTTCCGGGACCTTACCAGCAACGCCTAGCGCACGCAGTACCGCCATCCCGTTCGCACTGATTTGCAATCCAGCACCAACTTCGGTCAGTTCTGGGGCCTGCTCCAGAACCGTCACCTGAGCACCCTGACTTCGCAGTGCGAGTGCCGCCGCCATGCCCCCAATGCCGCCGCCAATGACGCAGAAATTCAGACCATTGATATTCATGGACCTGCCATAACGCAAAAACGCCGAGGCGACAGGCCCCGGCGCAGTTGTTTTGTTGCAATTTCCCAGCGATCAATCGTCGCGGTGGACCTTTTCGCGGCGCTCGTGACGCTCTTGCGCCTCAAGCGTCATAGTCGCGATAGGACGCGCATCTAGGCGCTTGAGCGAGATCGGATCACCGGTCTTCTCGCAATATCCATACTCCCCTTCTTCGATCCGGCGCAGGGCCGAGTCGATTTTTGCCACCAGCTTACGCTGACGATCCCGGGTGCGCAGTTCCAGCGCACGGTCGGTCTCTTCGCTTGCGCGGTCAGCGACATCGGGAATGTTTCGGGTGTTGTCCTGCAGACCTTCGATCGTATCACGGCTGCCTGCGAGTAGTTCTGTCTTCCAATCCATCAGCTTGCGGCGAAAATACTCAAGCTGGCGATCATTCATGAAAGGTTCATCTTCAGCCGGACGGTAATCTTCCGGCAGAAAAACTTCCTGCTTCATATTTGCTCCCTCGGTATGGCCTGAAACGTCGGTTGCGATTGTATTACCTGACATTCGGCACCCCCTTCTGCGGAGCGTTTATCCGACGGGGCAGAGATTGTCACTACACAAACGTATGCCTCGCCGCCGCGTCACTCCGACTGCTCTAATATTGAGACTTGTAACAACAAAACCTTGTTTTTCTGTGGTTCTCGCAAGGCGTTTTTCAGGCAGCTTCAACCCCTGCGATACCCCGCCCCGAACGAATCGCCCAAAACAGATTGGACTTACAGCCCATCCCATCCTCTCGCGACGCTGCGGCCCGGCTTGTAAATAACCTTGCCTCTCTGTAACCCGAGCAGAGCAAACCCAGCCCGCATTCCGCGGAAACCACATGAGGGGTCCCATGACCGCACGTTTTCAAGGCACCGCAGAATATGTTGCCACCGACGATCTGAACATTGCCGTGAACGCTGCCGTCACGCTGGAACGCCCGCTGCTTGTCAAGGGCGAACCCGGTACCGGCAAAACCGAGCTGGCGAAACAGGTCGCAGGCGCGCTGGGGTTGACGATGATTGAGTGGAACGTGAAATCCACAACGCGCGCGCAGCAGGGACTGTATGAATACGATGCGGTCAGCCGTTTGCGCGATAGCCAGCTTGGCGAAGAGCGCGTGCATGATGTTTCGAACTACATTCGCAAGGGCAAGCTGTGGCAGGCGTTTGAAGCGGATGAAAAGGTCGTGTTGCTGATCGACGAGATCGACAAGGCTGATATCGAGTTTCCGAACGACCTGCTGCAAGAACTCGATAAGATGGAGTTCCACGTCTACGAGACCGGCGAGACGATCCGTGCTAAGAACCGCCCGATCGTCATAATCACGTCGAACAACGAAAAGGAACTACCTGACGCATTCCTGCGCCGCTGCTTCTTTCACTACATCCGCTTTCCAGACGAAGCCACGATGCGCCGTATCGTCGAAGTCCATCACCCCGGCATCAAAGATGCGCTGCTGACCACCGCGCTGACCCAGTTCTACGAAATCCGCGAAACGCAGGGTTTGAAGAAAAAGCCCTCGACCTCGGAAGTGCTGGACTGGCTGAAACTGCTCTTGGCTGAGGACTTGAGCGCTGAGGACCTTAAACGCGACGGTGTGAATGCACTGCCCAAGCTACATGGTGCGCTTCTAAAAAATGAGCAGGACGTACATCTGTTTGAACGGCTGGCCTTTATGGCGCGCAGCAAGCGGTGATCACAGCTTGTCATCGGTACGGTCGGGTGTCAGCATTACATCAACGAAAGACCCCGCGCCAATCGGGCCACCAGAGCAGGAAATAGTAAAATGTCTAACGCCCTCACAATTCGCCCCTTGCGACCAGAAGACCGGGATCAATGGGCCGAAATGTGGCGTGACTACCTGGCATTTTATGAAACCGAAGTGCCGGATTCGACTTTCCAAAGCACCTTTGCGCGGCTCTTAGGTGATGATCCGAATGACTTTTCCTGTTTTGTCGCGGATTTGGATGGGCAACTGCTTGGACTGACCCACTACCTGTTTCATCGCCACGCCTGGAAGGAAGAAAGTGTCTGCTATCTGCAGGATCTCTATGCCCGCCCAGAAGCGCGAGGCACCGGAGTTGGGCGCGCCCTGATTGAGGCCGTCTATGAAGAAGCGGACAGGCAGAAAGCCCCCTCAGTCTATTGGCTGACGCAGGAAAACAACCATACCGCACGCAAACTCTATGACCGCATCGGCAAGTTGTCGCCGTTTCTGAAGTATCAGCGACCATGAGGCTTTTGGGCGCAACTCTCCTTCTGGCGGCGCTGTCTGCCTGCACCACGGTCGACCGGATCGAGACGCCGACTCGTACCCAGGTGATTGAAGCTTCGCTGCCGCCGTCTAAATCCTTCGGCGCTGCTCGTCCAAGCCCGCCTGCCCGTTCAAACAAGAACATCGCCGCAGATTTCCTATCGCTGCATTTCGCACTTGAGAGCGGCGCAGAGTTGCCCGTTTTCACCCGGTTTGATGGACCCATCACGGTGCGTCTGACTGGGACACCGCCACCAACGATGCAGACCGACCTGAGCCGGCTACTGACCCGGTTGCAACGTGAGGCGAAGATCGACATCCGGCAGATTCCAGAGGGTCAGGCGAACATCACGATCGAGGCTGTAAGCCAGAAACAGATCCGCCGCATCCTGCCGCAGGCCGCCTGCTTCGTCGTTCCCAACTCTTCAAGTCTGGAAGAATACCGCCGTGACAGGCGCAAAAGCAAAAGCAACTGGACCGAACTGCGAAAACGTGAACGGATCGGGATATTCATCCCCTACGATGCCAGCCCACAGGAAATTCGGGACTGCCTGCATGAAGAATTGGCTCAGGCACTTGGACCTCTGAACGACCTCTATCGCCTAACCGATTCAGTATTCAACGACGACAATTTCCACACGGTTCTGACCGGATTCGACATGTTGATCCTGCGCGCAGCCTATGCGCCTGAGTTGCAAAATGGCATGACACGCGAACAGGTGGCAGCGGTTCTGCCCGGCGTTCTCAGCCGGCTGAACCCCAGAGGGGATCGGGTTGCGCCACAACAGGTTACTGAGACACCTCGGGCCTGGATTAACGCAGTTCAACGCGCTTTGGGGGCTGGCGCTGGTACGGCCAAACGCGTCAACGCTGCGAACGAGGCAGCGCGAATTGGTCAACAGCAAGGCTGGACCGACCACCGCCGCGCCTATCCGCATTATCTGCTGGGGCGCATGGGGCAATTCGACGACCCCGAGGCGGCGCAGCAACAATATGAAATTGCCCTGAAATACCTGAATGCCACCCCGGGAACGGAAATTCAGCGCGCTCATATCACGGCACAAACCGCAGCCTTTGCTTTGGCACAGGGTCAGGGCACCGAGGCCCTGCCCGAATTGAACAAAGCAATCAATGTCATGACCAAGGCCGAGAACGCCGCCCTTCTGGCCACCCTGCTGCTGCTCAAATCCGAGGCGCTGCGGCAGTCCGGTCAACTAGATCAGGCACGTCGCGTTCGGCTGGACAGTATCGGATGGGCACGTTACGGCTTCGGCTCGGATTTGGTGGTGCGCTCGGTCACACAAGACATCGCGCAGTCAGCCGCCACAAGCACGGGTGGATAACGTCACATGATAGTGGTTCTGGGCATGGCTATTCTGGGCGCGATTCTGGGCGCGTTGACAGCACGCAAACGTAACGGAAGCGGTGCTGATATGGCTCAATACGCTGCAGGTTACGGCATTGCCTTTGCGTTGGTCGGGCTGGTGATTTCACTGGTCATTGTCCGCCTGGTATAGAACGATGTTCCTGCCCTTCTTCGAAAACCTCCGAAACGCTGGCATTCCCGTATCTCTGCGCGAGTACCTGACGTTTCTGGAAGGGATGAAAAAGGGCTTGGCGACATACGATGTCGAGGCGTTTTACTATCTCGCCCGCGTTTCGATGGTGAAAGACGAGCGCAACATCGACAAGTTCGACCGTGCCTTTGCCGCCAGTTTCGAAGGGTTGGGTGAAATCAGTTTCGATCAAGTACTCGAGGCGGTCGATATTCCTGCCGAGTGGCTTGCAAAGATGGCCGAAAAGCACCTGTCGGATGAAGAAAAAGCCGAGATCGAGGCGCTTGGTGGCTTTGAGAAGCTGATGGAGACGCTACGCGAGCGCCTCAAGGACCAACAGGGTCGCCATCAGGGCGGTAACAAGTGGATCGGCACCGCGGGCACCTCACCTTTCGGCGCCTATGGCTATAACCCCGAAGGCGTACGCATCGGACAGAAGGAAAGCCGCCATCAGCGCGCGATCAAGGTCTGGGACAAGCGTGAATTCAAGAACTTAGACGATACTGTTGAACTAGGCACCCGGAACATCAAGGTCGCTCTGAAGCGCCTTCGCCGCTGGGCCCGCGAAGGCGCTGCCGAAGAGCTTGATCTGGACGGAACGATCAAGGCAACAGCTGAACACGGCTATCTGGATGTCAAAACCCGTCCCGAACGTCACAACGCCGTCAAAGTGCTTCTGTTTCTGGACGTGGGCGGGTCGATGGATCCGCATATCAAGGTTGTGGAAGAACTGTTTTCGGCGGCCCGCACAGAATTCAAGCATCTGGAATATTACTACTTCCACAATTGCCTCTATGAAGGCGTCTGGCGCGACAATCGCCGCCGCTGGGATCAGCAAACTCCGACGCACGAGGTTTTGCGCACATACGGGCCGGACTACAAATGCATCTTTGTCGGCGATGCCTCGATGAGTCCCTACGAGATCGCTTATCCCGGCGGTGCAAATGAGCATTGGAATCAGGAATCTGGCCAAGTCTGGCTGGGCCGTGCACGCGAACAGTGGACATCGAACCTGTGGATCAATCCAGTGCCAGAGAAGTATTGGGAATATACCCATTCGATCGGCATGATCCGTGAGATATTCGAAGATCGCATGGTACCCATGACGCTGGCGGGTTTGGAACAAGGTATGCGGGAACTGACGCGCTAGTCAGCATCGGAGTCCTGGTTGACTCAGAAACCGGAAACAATAGGCCTAGTTTTCAGAGATATTCGCGTCAAAAGCACCACCAAAGAAACAATCTCGGCAAAATTCCCTGCCTCTCTCGAATTCGTGATATACGACAAAGGGATTGAAGCTGGGGGGCTGAGATGACCATTTCAAAACTACGAAATATCCTGACATCTGTTTTGACCATTACAGCGTTCGCAATTGCATCGGGTGCGACCGCGACATTGGTACTTTCCCCTGACGCCGCTTATGCCAAGAATGATAATGGCAATGGAAAGGGCCGCGGCGGCGGCAAAGGTAATTCTGGAAAAAGCAACGATGGCAACAAAGGCAAGGGTAAGTCCGGAAAAGGCAACGACGGCAACAAAAGTGGCGAAAAGGGAAAATCCGGCAAAGCTAAGGGTTCCAAAAGCGCGGGTAAAGATGCCGGCAAGGCCAAGTCCAAAACGCACCGCGTGGAAAAGGCTTTCGGGTTCAACAAGAAGCAAAAGGCAAAACACCACCGGTCAGCCAAAACCTCTGCTAAAGCTAAGGGACGGAACGGCAAGGTACAAAAGACCACACTGGCGGGCTTTGGAAGAGAGTTTAAACGCGATGTCGAGCAACTATTTGGCAAGCGTTCGCCGGTAAAAACCAAGTCAAGCGCGAACCGGGTAAAGAAATCGTACCGCAAGGCCTCGGTTGCTCCTGTTGAGTATTCCCCGCGACCTGTTGCTCGCACAGATTATAAATCCAAGCACTATGACAATAAGAAGCCCGGCAAGCGTCGCTATCGCGACCCGCTTGTTGCAGCAATCACCGATCCCGATGGCTCGGACAAGCTGCGTAACCTGAATGCGTCTAAGGCAGCGGCCCCGGCGTTCCGCAATGCTTCACCCAACAGCAATGTCGGCAAGATCGCGACCTATCAGGCGGCGGCGGAAACCTATTACGATCTACGCGGTGACCTCTATGAGGCGCGCCGTGAACTGCGTGATCTGAACGAAGACTACGATGGCCGCAGCAGCGAAGATATCGCCGATGATATCGCCGCGCTTGATCCTGCAGACCCGAACTATGATGACAAGCTGAGTGCGCTTGAGGATGAGCTGCGAGACGCTGAAACCTACGAGGAGGCGCGCGACGATCTGCGCGCGGATCTGAGGGATCTGAAATACGAAACCCGCGACGCGTTGCAAGATGCGGAGGCTGCCTTTTATGACGCTTCGAGAGGGCGTACATTGACCAAGGCGACGCTGGGCGAGTTCCACGGCAATCTCGATCTGACACAGCCAAACCACCGGCACAAGGACTGGGCAACGATCCAGCCGGTGCCTTACGATCCTGACGGCTACCGCTATTCGGACGATAAGAAGATCTATGATGAAACCGACTATCGACTGCGCTACGAAAAGCCATATTCCGATCGCAAGAAGGACCGCTACCGCTATTACCGCGACCCGCTTGTTGCAGCGATCACCGATCCCTATGGCTCGGACAAGCTGCGTAACCTGAATGCGTCTAAGGCAGCGGCCCCAGCGTTCCGCAATGCTTCACCCAACAGCAATGTCGGCAAAATCGCGACCTATCAGGCGGCGGCGGAAACCTATTACGACCTGCGCGGTGACCTCTATGAGACCCGTCGCGAACTGCGTGATCTGAACGAAGACTACGATGGCCGCAGCAGCGAAGACATCGCCGATGATATCGCCGCACTTGATCCTGCGGACCCGGACTATGATGACAAGCTGAGTGCGCTTGAGGATGAGCTGCGCGATGCTGAAACCTACGAGGAGGCGCGCGACGCTCTGCGCGCGGATGTGAGGGACCTGAGAGTTGATGCTCTGGTCGCAGAAAAGGAAGCTGAACGCGCATTTTTTGAGGCTTCGAAGGGCGAGGTCTTAACCAAGCAGTCCCTTGCCGAGTTTCATTCGAACCTGCACCTGCCCTCGCCAGGCAGGTAAGGCTGGATTGAGCCGCATAACTGATCGGACGTGAAGGGCGAGTTACCGCTTGCCTCCTCGGGGTGGGCCGCCCATATCTAACTCATGCTTCGCTTAACACCCATCCTGCTTGCCATAGCCTATGCCGTTGTGATGTACCGGATATCCGTCTGGCGCACGCATCGTGAATTGGATGCGAAGTCCACCGAACTGGCCGATCCTGCGCTAAAACGCATGACGGACCGGCTGGCTGCAGCCTTGGAGATTGATCGGGTCCCAGTCTACATCTACGAGATCGATCCGGTGAACGGGCTGGCAGCGCCGGATGGGCGTATTTTCATCACTCGCGGTTTTTATCGCAAATTTGGCAACGGCGAAGTATCAGCGGAAGAAATGGCAAGCGTAATCGCGCATGAATTGGGCCATGTCGCCCTTGGCCACGCCCGGCGGCGGATGATTGATTTCTCGGGTCAAAACGCCCTGCGTGCTGCGCTGATGATGCTATTGAACCGCTTCATCCCGTTCATTGGAGCCTGGATTGCAAATATGCTGACTCATTTGCTGGCCTCCCGCCTGTCGCGGAGTGATGAATATGAGGCGGATGAATATGCGGCTGCGCTTTTGACAAAAGCCGGGATCGGGATTGGTCCACAGAAGTCTTTGTTCCACAAGCTTGAGGATCTGACACAGCAGCGCGCGGGCGTTGTGCCCGCTTGGTTGATGAGTCATCCAAAGACGGATGAGCGGATCGCAGCTCTGGAAGTACTTGAACAAAAGTGGGGCGTGGGAGTTTAGGATAGGAGCGAGGGGCCAGCCCCTCGCGCTCCCCGAGATATTTTTGGCCAGATGAATGGGATCCCGAATTAAGTACTCAGGGCTTTGCCAAGGCGCGGCAGGCGGGCTTTTTTCATTAAGCTGCGCAAGGTCCATTGAGCACTGGATAGCCGGTTGGCTTCAGCAAGGACCGCTTTGGAAACCTGCGTCATGCCTTCGGGGTCGGACAGCCAGAGTTCATGCAGCAGCCCGTCCGGATCGCGCCGCTCAAGCCCTTCGTCGGCCAACATATTCTTGGGAAAGTCCTTGGCATTGACGGTGACAATGACATCTGCCGAGCTTGTGACCGCCGTTGCGAGAACGTGGATGTCGGCGGCATCCGGCAACCATAGGCGCTGTTCAACACCGAGGTTGGCGGGTTGCTCGGCATTTGGCCATTGGGCCTGAACCAGCGCGATTTCGGCGCGCGCCTGTGCCTCTCCCTCGGGGCCGAGTTTGCGGGCGGCACGGGCCCATTCTTCGAGGATACGTGCAGACCAGACGGGCGTGAAATAACCAAGCCTCGCAGCGCCCAACAGCATCTCTCGCATCACCGTGGGATAGATGACGCAGGTATCAAGAACCGCCTTCACAGACGGTAAAACACGGCTTTGAGGTAGCCGCTTTCTGCCAGCTGCGGCAGTTGTGGATGGTCCGGCCCGGCAAAGCCAGTTCGGATCAGTTGGGCCTGTCGTCCTGCCCGTCCGATCCCACGGGATGAGGCATCGCGGAAGCGGCCCAGATCAGCGGCATGAGAACAGGAGCAGAGGCCAAGATACCCGCCCGGTTTGACCAGCGGAGCCGCCAGACGTGCGGTACGCTCATAGGCGCGCAGGCCTGCGTCCAATGCTTGTTTCGAGGGCGCGAAGGCCGGTGGATCACAGATGACGACGTCGAACAACGCGCCCTCTTCGCCGAGTTTGGTCAGTATATCAAAGGCGTCGCCTTGTCGGGTCTGGAAACGGGCAGAAAATCCTGAGACTTCTGCGCCCTTCGCCGCCAGTTCGAGCGCCGCTGCCGAGCCGTCAACGGACAATGCCTGTGCTGCGCCGCCCGCCAGCATGGCCAGACCAAAACCTCCGACGTGGCTGAATACATCCAGCACCTGCGCCTCGGGGTGAACCAACTTGGCGGCAAAGGCGTGGTTGGGGCGTTGGTCATAGAACAGGCCAGTTTTCTGTCCCCCGGTCAGGTCGGCCATGTAGGTTGCGCCATTCATTGGCACCGGCAGAGGCTTATCGGGCGCGGTGCCGCGCAAGGTCAGATTGGTGTCGTCCAACCCCTCGAGCACACGCGTGCGCCCCGAGGCGTTCTTCAGCACTGTGTCGACCCCGGTTACCTTGACTAGCGCGTCGGTCAGAGATTCAAGATGTGCCTCAGCCCAGGCTGCGTTGGGTTGGATCACGCAGGCGCCTCCGAACCGGTCGATGATCACCCCGGGAAACCCATCCGCCTCGGCATGGATCAGGCGGTAGTACGGCGCATCGAACAGACGCTCGCGCATCTCAAGCGCGCGGCGCAGACGGGTTTCAAACCAGTCCGCATCCAACTGCGCGCCGATATCGCGATCCAATACCCGGCACATGATCTTCGAGACCGGATTCACTGCGACCAGAGCGATTGGCGCGCGCTTCTCGTCTTCCAGCACGGCCAAGGACCCCGGCCCGATCTTGCGAGTCCGGCGGTCGGTGACGATGTCATTGGCGTAGACCCAGGGAAACCCGTGGCGCAGGCCTCGCGCATTGGCCTTGGGTTTCAAACGGATACGGGGACGGTCAGCTGTGGTTGTCATGGCGCCCTCATAATCGTGAATGCGCGTGGGTGAAAGCCCCGTTAACGGTTGCGCTTGCGCCAGCCGCCACGACGCTTGGGGGCTTGGGCCGCCTGCAAACCCTCGGTCAGGACCTGCGTCATCGGATGATCAGCAGCCTGTTCCGAATAGACTGCGTGCAGGTTGGTCAGGGCCTGATTTTGGTCAAGCTCTCCGGGCAGGCTCAGCGCCCAATCCAGAAAGATGCTGCGACACTCGGGCAAGGTGATGCCTTCAATGCGATACGCCTCGCGGATCAGGCCTTTGTGGTCATTCGGATCATCACTGCGTGCCATCTTCAACACCTCCGACAACTGCGCCAATCAACGAGGCCGCAGTGCTGTAATTGTCTTGCAACGCGGATTGCAGCTGTTCGACCTGATCGAACCCGGTCGCCCGACACAGAAAGGCCGTACCGCCTTCACCGATCTTGTCGGCCTCGATCACCTTTCCCGACAGCAGACGCGCCGCACATTGCACCGACCAGCATAAATCGTAACAACCCTTCAGGGTTTGCGCCTGTGCGACATCCAGCAGCCCGACAGCGACCGCCCCGTCCAGACCCGAATGGACATCGCGCTGGGGGAATCCGGCCAGCAATGCGCCCGTCTCTGCCATCAGCTCGATATCCATCATGCGGCCCGGCCCATTCTTTGCGTCCCAAACGCCCGCTGGTGCTTTGGCTGCGGCCAGTCTTTCGCGCATCTCGGCGACTTCTTTCAGCACCTTCTGGCGGTCGCGCGTTTGCGACAGGAAATCGGCGCGGAAGCTTTCGATATCCTCGGCCAGACCGGCGTCGCCTGCGACCACATGGGCGCGGGTCAAAGCAAGGTGTTCCCACACCCAGGCCTCATTCTGCTGATAGTTGGTGAAGCTGACCCAGCTTGTAGCCACCGGCCCCTGATTGCCCGACGGGCGCAGACGCATGTCGACCTCATAAAGCCGTCCCTGCGACATTGGCGCGCTGAGCGCCGTGATCAGAGCCTGGGTGAAACGAGCGTAGTATGTCCGCGTTGCCAGCGGGCGAGGGCCATCGGACATGTCCTGATCCTGAGGATCGTAGATGACAATCATGTCCAGATCGGATTGCGAGTTGATGCGCCCTGCCCCAAGTGACCCCATGCCCAAAACCGCAGCGCCACGCCCGGGCGCCGGTCCATGCTTTTTGGAGAACTGGTCGACAACGCAGGGCAGAACCGCCGCAATCACGGCCTGCGCCAGTTCGGCATATTGCTGCCCGGCCTGCGCCCCATCGATCAGTCCGCGCAGATGGTGAACGCCGATGCGGAAATGCCATTCCTTGCACCAGCGACGTGCGAAATCGAGCTGTGTTTCATAGTCGCTTTCATCCGACAACGCCTGTGTAAGATCAGCTTGCAAGGCCGACTGTCCGGGCCAGTCGCTGAAAAAGCTGCCACCAATCACCGCATCAAAAACCGAGGCGTTGCGCGACAGATGGGTGGCAAGGGCGTGCGATGTCCCAACGATATCGACCAGCAGATCGATCAGATGCGGGTTCGCCTCGAACAGGGAAAACAGCTGCACTCCGGCGGGTAATCCCGCCAGAAACCCATCCAGTGCCAATAGCGCTTCGTCGGGTTTCGCAGTTTTTGCCAATCGCGCCAGAAGTTCCGGCCTGAGCCGCTCGAATATCCGTGCACCACGCTGCGATCGAAGCGCCGGATAAGTCGGCCAGCGGGCCAGCACACCCTTGTCAAACTCAACCTCCTGAAGCGGCACGGGTGCCGCGCCTGGTCCAGGGGCGAAGAACCCTTCGGTCAGTTCGTGCACTTCGGTCAGGCGGCGGGTCAGTTCGGCGGTCAATTCGGCGCTGCTGATCCCCATCAGGCACGCGACCCGTTCGAAACCGTCCTCTGAATTTGGCACCTTATGGGTCTGTGCGTCGTGCACCATCTGGATGCGATGCTCGACCTCGCGGTGGGCGCGGTAGTGGTCAGTCAGTTTCTCTGCGACGTCTTCGGGCACCCAGCCTTTTGAGGCCAGCGCCGCCAGACCGGGAACGGTGCCCCGGACGCGAAGGTCTGGATCACGTCCGCCAGCGATCAATTGGCGGGTCTGGGTGAAGAACTCAATCTCTCGAATACCGCCCTGCCCCAGCTTCATATCGTGGCCGGGAATCGAGAGGCTTCCGCCCGTTCCCTTGTTCTCGCGTATACGAAGTCGCATGTCATGAGCGTCTTGAATGGCGGCAAAATCCAGATGCCGCCGCCAAACGAACGGGCGCAATGCATCGAGAAATCTCTGACCTGCCGCGATATCCCCGGCGCAGGGGCGTGCCTTGATATAGGCCGCACGTTCCCACGTGCGCCCAAGACTTTCGTAATACCGCTCGGCCGCTTCCATCGCCAGACACACGGGTGTGACTGCCGGGTCCGGGCGCAGTCGCAGATCGGTGCGAAATACATAGCCATCCGCCGTCTTGTCGCTGAGCGTGGCACAGAAATTCCGCGTGGCGCGCACCATGCCCTGTCGCGCTTCGTAGAAATCATCGGGATCGAAACGGGTTTCGTCGAACAGCACGATCAGATCGATATCCGAGCTGTAGTTCAGCTCATGTGCGCCCATTTTGCCCATCGCCAGAATGACCATGCCAGCAGCGGCTTCGACATCATTCTCGGTCATACCCGGCAGCTTGCCGCGCCGGATCAACGCAGCAATTTCGGCCTTCGCTGCCACATCTACGGCCAAAGCGCCAAAGTCGGTCAGCGCGGCAGTTACCTTTTCCAACGGCCACGCACCCGCCAGATCGGCCAGCGCCGTCAGCAAGGCCATGCGCCTCTTCGATTGCCGCAAACCGGGTTTCAACTGATCCGACGGCAGCGCGCGCGCCGCGTCCATCACTTCCGACAATGCCTGGTCCGGTTGCTGCAACGCGTGTGGCAACCAGTTCCTTTCTTGGTCAATCAACCCTTTCAGGTAGGGGCTAGAGCCCGCAGTTCCCGCGATCAACTCCCCCTGCTCGGCAGTCAAATCGGGCAGCGCCGCGCGTGTTTCGTCACCCAGATCGGTATGAAAAGCGCGCGGCAAGCGGTTGATAACAAGAGGCTGGCTCATGACCGTTCCAGTGGTGTGTCCTGGCTGAAACTGTTGATCCAGACATCGTGACGCCGCTCCCACAGGGATGAGATCAGCATCGCCTCCCATTCCTGTGCTTCGGGGCGTAGATAATCTGCCCTGTATGAGAGCAAAACCACATCCGCCGATAAGACGCGCAACCTGGTATCGCTGAGTTCATATTGCGCCATCGTAGGCGCATCGGCGAACTGGCCAACATGATCGTCGCGATTGGCAAAACCCGTTGGATACACGCCCAGAAAATCGGGGCTCAGCAGCGCCCGGTCGGCCTGTGCATTGCCTTCAACCAGCGCAGTCCATACCTGTTTTTCCAGCGAGAGGATCTGATCGAGTGACGGTGGGCTGGTGTTTTCAATATCTTCCATTTGCCTATGACTTGTGACGGCCGAAAATCAGATGCGGCCAGCGCACATGATCGGACAGAGTTGGCTTAGCCCTGTCCGATTGAACAGCAGAAAGGGCCGAATGTCCAAATCGTTATAGCCACTGATCCACTGGCGGCAAATCGAAAGTGAACGGATTTTCAATCCCCTGCCCGGCCAAATCCCACTCATCATAGTGCTCGTCTTCACGAAGCTGCAGAAACGCCGCCTCAAGCTGATCGTTCAAACTCACCAACTCGTCCCAGGCGTCACCCATATGAGCCTGAAACATCGCCAGTTGTTGGAACAAGCCATCTGGCAAAGGGCCAAATTCCACACGCCCCAGATCGCGAGCTGGGAAATACATATCCTCTTCAAACTCAAAAAAGCGCGACATTCCGTCGTTAAAGTCAATTTGGCCATCGAACGAGACCGCAGCAAATACTTCATAAAGACCGGTCTCATTCATTTCGAGCTCGAACGACACCTCGAAACTAAGTGCAAAATCAGAAATTCCGTTTTGGTGAAGCTTGCCTGCGATCTCGACGACCTCGTAATAGCCGTATGACGCCAGAACCAGATCGCCATTTGCATCGAACCCATGCACATCGAACATCTCCCCCTGTTCGCTGGCTATAGACAGATGCTGAAACTGTGCTGCCTGACCAATGTGAACGCCCTCAAATCCAAAGGCGGACCGGGCCTCGTAAGAAACAGGTATGTCCGTTCCATGCATGCTTATGGTTTCAAGCGCGACTTGCTGTGTATGGTACAGCTCGGAAATGAGCGTGGCGCTTCCGCGTGTCGCGATCTCGTGGTTCACCATCGAAAGATTGAACTCAACCTCGTGAGACCCAGCACCTTGATACGCGCTGACCGTGCTGTCGATCACCCCGTCCCAAAACCCGCGCAATTCGATATCCGGCAGATCTTCTTTCCCTTCGAGATCATGGGGATCGAGGTTCAAAAAAGGCAAATCGACTTGATCAATCGAACTAGATACGCCGCCTTGCGAAGCTAGGCCTGGTTCGGTCGACAAGATGAAACTCTCCTCTGACCCGAACGGCCAATGAGTTGTGTTCACAACAACCATTTCAGCGACCTCCCTTGATTACTCCTCGGAAAACTATGTATGCAGCCATCGTGCAAACCCTATGGAAGGGTTTGATTATTAAGCCTTCTTAATGAAACGTTTAATCGATGGGCTGCGTCGCTCGGCCTGAAATACTGAGACGCAAATCCGCCTTACCCCGCTGATTGATTCGCCCGGTCAGACGCTGGATTCCGAAAAATGTAAATCTTTTTCACATACCCCCTTGCAACCACCTATCCCCCCTCCCATCTTGGTAATGTGAAAAGCATTTACATCCTAACTGGAGAGAGCACATGACCGCATTGTCCGACCACGCCGTTCCCCAAAATCCGGGATGGCTGCACCGAAGCGAAGCCTGGCTTGATAGCAAGGGCAAAGGCGCCTGGATCGCCGCAACGGTCCTTGGCTTTATCTTCTTCTGGCCCATCGGCCTGGCCTTTCTTGCCTATATGATCTGGAGCAAACGCATGTTCAGCAAATCCTGCAGCCGCCGTTCGTCGTGGAACAGCCACATGAGCGCCATGAAACCTTCGGGCAACAGCGCGTTCGACGCCTACAAGGCCGACACACTGGCGCGATTGGAGCGTGAACAGAAAGACTTTGAGGCGTTCCTGCACCGCCTGCGCGAAGCCAAGGACAAGGCCGAGTTCGACGAGTTCATGGATGAACGCACCCGCGATAATCGTGATGACGAAAACGGCGAACAACCTGCCTAATCGTGGCTTGCCCTGTCCCGCCCATCGGGACAGGGTGTTTCTGCACAATACCCGGATTACAGTCTATGCCTCATCTGCCTGACCCCGACAGCCAACCCGAATTCTACCAATCCGTAGCGACCAAGCGCTTTTTCGCGTGGCTGTTCGACATCGCCTTTATCTCATTGCTCTGTACAGTTGCGATTCTGCTGACCTTTGGCATGGGCTTCTTCATATTGGCGCTAATCTACGCAGTCATCAGCTTTGTCTATCGCGTTGTTACCATCGCCAACGGCTCGGCCACACTGGGGATGCGCTTCATGGGGATAGAGTTGCGTGACGCCTTTGGCGCCCGAATGGATACGGGGAAAGCCATTGCACATACGGCAGGTTACTTTGTCAGCATGGCGATCCCGGTACTACAGATCATTTCGGTCATCATGATGATGACCAGCGCCCGCTGTCAGGGCCTGACCGATGCCTTCCTCGGCACCGTGATGATCAACCAACGCGCCTAAAAACACCTGAGTGAAACACTTGGCTGCGCCAAAAACCGTTGCTATCATCGGTTCCGAGGAAATGCGGGACCTTCATGCGACACACGCTGCCAATTGCGCCACAATTCTATGTGACGGCACCCCAGCCCTGCCCTTACCTTGAGGGCAGGATGGAGCGTAAGCTGTTCACCGCCCTACAGGGGGAAGGTGCGGATCAATTGAACAATTGCCTTTCGCAACAAGGATTTCGCCGCTCGCAGAACGTTCTGTATCGCCCGTCCTGCACCGACTGCGCCGCCTGTCTGTCTGCCCGTATCGATGTCTCAGCCTTTCAGCCAAGCAAAAGCCAAAAACGGGCCCACAAGCGCAATTCCTACTTGATCCGACGTGCAACATCGCCCTGGGCAACGGATGAGCAGTTCGACCTGTTCCGTCGGTATCTGGACGCGCGCCATGCGGATGGCGGCATGGCCGATATGGATGTCTTCGAATTCGCCGCGATGATCGAGGAAACCCCGATCCGCAGCCGAGTCGTAGAATATGCCGATCCCGAAACCGGCGAGCTGATCGCCGTCAGTTTGACCGATGTACTGGATGACGGGCTGAGCATGGTTTACTCATTCTACGATCCAGAGTTCCAGCAAAGCTCGCTGGGCACTTACATGATTCTCGACCATATCGAGATCGCGCGCGAGGCTGGGTTGCCTTATATTTATCTGGGCTATTGGGTGCCCGGCAGCCCCAAGATGGGGTACAAGGCCAAATTCGCGGGCTTGCAGGTCTATATGCAGGGTGAATGGCAGCGAATTAAAAATCCCGAGCAGTGTGACCATACGGCCCACCACCCCCTTTCGTCGGCCCCGATTGCCGAGCAGGTGGCCAACATCCAACTGCCTGACCGCCACCCCACCAAAGGTTAATCTATCATGCGTCAGAGCCTTCATGCGGTGACGCTGGTCGTCCCGGATTATGACGCAGCGATCGCGTTCTACACCAAAGTGCTGTGCTTTACTCTGACGCAGGATATTGATCTGGGCGATGGTAAACGCTGGGTGCGGATCACGCCTCCGGGCTCGGATGGTGCTTCGTTGTTGCTGGCCAAGGCGGCGGGTGCGGAACAGATCGCATCGGTCGGCAATCAAACCGGTGGGCGCGTTGGCTTTTTCCTCGAAACAGATGATTTCTACCGCGATCACGCGGCGATGCTGGAAGCAGGCGTAGGATTTGAAGAGCGCCCGCGCCATGAACCCTATGGAATTGTCGCCGTCTGGCGGGATCCTTTCGGAAATCGTTGGGATTTGATCGAATTTTCAGCACCTGTATCGACAAAATAAATACATTTTTTTCATCGCTTTAAACTACCTTCCGCCATGCTGCGCCCAATTGTTAAGCAATCTTAATCGACCTTCCCCCGCCCGTGCGATTGAAAGTTGACGCAAGGTCACCAAATTAGCCGCACTTCTAAACGTCCAGCCCAAACCTGAAACCCGCAGCTCAATCAGACGCTGACCGGGCTGGCTTTATTGTCGCTACGGCAGGCCTCCCACCCTGTCGCAGAGGTTCTGAAGGAGGGGGAAAATGACATATGCCGCACGCCGACTGGTTTCGGCCACGCTGACGACCCAAATTCTGGTCGCGCTCGCCTTGGGCTCGATCTTTGGTCTGGTCTTGAACTATCTCGATATCGCTGCGCTCAACGCAACACTTGTGCAGGGTGTGCTGTCCATGTTTGGGCAAATGTTCCTTAATGCACTTCAGATGCTTGTTGTGCCGCTGGTTGTATTCTCACTGCTGTGCGGCGTTGTCGGCATTGGCGATGTCAAATTGCTGGGCCGTGTCGGAGGGCTGACCTTCGTTACCTATCTGGCCACCACCGCCTTGGCCGTGACAACTGCCTTGATTTTTGCGGGCCTCATTGGGCCGGGTACCGGATTCACGAGCCTGCATCTGGCCGGTGATAGCGTAAGCGTCGCCAACCCGCAGACCACTTGGGAAATACTGGCGAACATCATCCCAAAGAACCCGATCAACGCTCTGGCCAATGGTGAGATGCTGCAGATCATCTTCTACGTGATGGTCGTTGGTATTGCAGTGCTAATGATGGGCAGCCGCGCCAAGGCCTTTGTGGAAGGATGCGAGTTCATGAATGAACTGGCGATGAAGATCGTCAATATCGTCATGGCCTTCGCCCCCATCGGCGTCTTCAGCCTGATTGCCAAAACCTTTGCGATGGAGGGCTTTGGCCTATTCGGACCGGTGATCGGCTATCTGACCACGATCAGCCTGACGCTGGTATTCCATCTGTGTGTCACGTTGATGGCGCTGCTGTATTTTACGACCGGGCTGAGCCCTCGGGCATTCCTGCGCAAGATGCGCTCGGCGCAGGTGTTTGCGTTCTCGACCTCAAGCTCGAACGCGACAATTCCGGCCAGCTTACAATGCGTGACTCAGAGAGTCGGCGTTGACCGTTCCGTGGCGTCGTTCGGTATTCCCCTAGGGGCGACGATCAACATGGATGGCACCGCAATTATGCATGGTGTGGCAACGGTATTCCTGGCCAACGCCTATGGCATTGATCTGGGGCTGAGCGGATACCTGACCGTGATCTCGATCTCGGTTCTGGCTTCGATCGGCACCGCAGGTGTGCCGGGCGTGGGGATAGTGATGCTTGCGATGGTTCTGAACCAGTTGGGTATGCCGCTGGAAGGCATCGGCATCATTCTTGCCGTGGACCGGATCCTCGACATGATGCGGACGGTTGTGAATGTCACCGGCGATGCTGTTGTCACCACTATCGTCGGGCAAAAGGTCGGCAAGCTGGACAAGGCCACGTTCGACAATCCCAATGCCGGACTTGTCGAGACCACAGACCTTGCAATCGATCATGCCACTGAAGCGGAGTTTGAAAGGCTGACACACCCACAGCCGAATTCCTGAAAAACAAACGGAGGCCCTAATGGGCCTCCGTATTCGTCAGTCTATGCGACAGATCAGTTCGGGATCAGGTCAGGAACGATGGTTACAATCGACGGGAAGAACCACAGGATTGCGATGCCCACAACCTGAATGATCACGAACGGTATGATGCCGCGATAGATGTGGCCAGTGGTGACCTCTTTCGGCGCAACACCCCTGAGATAGAACAGCGCAAATCCGAACGGAGGCGTCAGGAACGAGGTCTGCAGGTTCACCGCCACCATGATGGTCACCCATTTCGGATCAAACGATCCGCCATAGATCACGGGGCCCACGATCGGGATCACAATGTAGATGATCTCAAGGAAATCCAGCACAAAGCCAAGAATGAACAGCACCAGCATCACGATCAGGAAGACCGTGAATTCATTATCAAAGCTGCGCAGGAACTGCTGTATATAGTGCTCTCCACCAAAGGAAATCACCACCAGGTTAAGCAGTTGCGATCCGATCAGGATGGTGAAGACCATCGACGTCACCTTCGCTGTCTCACGCACCACCGGTGTCAGAACCCCGCTTGAGAACAGCACCCAGCAGCCGTAGATCAAGCCGAACAGCGCATAGAGGTAGGCCGAATAGGCGATGATGAACGCGATCCAGCTTTCAACCGAAACATTGCCCTGATTGATGCGCAGATCGAAGTTCACCCCCATCACCAGTGCGATGATCACTGCGAAGGTTGACCAGATGATCACTTTGCCCGACCGGTTCTGATCCTGAAGTTTCCGATAGGCCGCTAGCATGATCGCTCCACCCGCCCCCAGTGCCGCAGCCGGCGTAGGGTTGGTGACACCGCCAAGGATCGAACCCAACACCGCGATGATCAGCACCAGCGGTGGGAAGACCACACGGATCAGATCATTGGTCGCGCAACGGGCGGCAGCTTCTTTGCACCCATGCATTGCGAGCGCAAAAGGTATGGCGAGTATCAGGAACGTAGCCCCGGACGAAGTCGTTGGCGCGATCAGCAACACGTCGACCAACAGCATCAGCACCAGGCCAATCGCTCCGACGATCAGAGGCTGCGGCGCTTGCGACGGTGCGATTCCGCGACCCAGTACCAGTGTCAGACCCAGCAGTACCACAATCACGGCGACACCGTTGCCAATTGGCGCTGCAGCGGCGATCTTGGCCTCTTGCGCAGCAGCCAGTTCCTCTTCGCTCAGACGCTGGGCTTCGGACGAACCACCTGCTTCGTCAATCGCTTCCTGCTCGGCCACGGCCTGGTCCCAGGCTGATTGCCCATGCAGTTCGATCATCGAAGCCTTACACTCTTCGGACACGTTCGTGCGCAGCGAGGCGCCCTGCCCGATATCCGTAAATGCCGAGACTGAGATATTCTGGCTGCCAATCACTCCCGCGCTTCCCAAAAGCACCGCGCCAACAATCAGAGCAACCGGAGCACCCAGCAGCCAGGTCAGCCCTTCCGAGCGCGTGATGGTTTCACCCGAGCCTCCCGACAATTCAACAGCCGGGGCCTTTTCCGGGTTCAACAGCGCATATCCAAAGGCATAAAGCGCGTAGAGCAGCGCCAACATGATCCCAGGCAACAGCGCCGCCTGGAACAATGTGCCTACCGAAACAACCGCTGGTTCACCCAGATAGGTCAGCGCATCGGTGCACCCGGCTTCAACCGCGCGCGTTTCCTGCGCGGTCGAATAGAGGTCACCAGCCAGTGTACCCAGCAGAACGATCACGATGGAGGGTGGAATGATCTGCCCCAACGTACCCGAGGCCGCGATCACACCTGTCGCCAATTCCGGCGAATAGTTGTTCCGCAGCATGGTCGGCAGGGCCAACAGTCCCATGGTAACAACGGTCGCGCCGACGATACCGGTCGAGGCAGCAAGGAACGCGCCCACGACCACAATCGAGACCGCAAGGCCACCGGGCAGCGGGCCAAAGACGCGCGCCATCGTAGTCAGCAGGTCGTTTGCAATTTTTGAACGCTCCAGCGTGATGCCCATCAGAACGAACATCAGCACCGCCAGCAGCGTCTCGATCGACTGCCCGGCCAGAACACGTTCGTTCATGCGGTTCACGATGAAGGAAACATTCCGGTCCAGCGCGGTTTCCCAGCCTTGTACAAAGACCGGCTCGGCGATCCTTGGCAAATCCGGGTATCGGAACACGGATATCACGTCAGGTTTGACGCCAGAATTCACCACGTCGCGGTAGGCTTGCGAGCCGGTGTCGATCGCCTGGTGGATCAACAGGCCGGCACTATCCAATGCAGCGATAATCCCGAACGAAATCACCCCGGCCCCACCGATGGCAAAGGCCACGGGGAAACCCGAAAGAATGCCTCCGAAGAGGCAGAAAAATACGATAATGAGGCCTATCTCGACGCCATCAAGTCCGAATAGCATTGTCTGGTTCTCCGTCCCTAATGCGCGCCTTCGTAGGCTTCTTCACCCTCGCCAAGGCTGTCCTTGTCGAGGTATTTTCCTTCACTTTCCGGCCCTTCCACGTATTCCAGATACGAGCGATACAGGAACGCAATCGCGTGCAGGAACACCATGGCGGCAAAGGCCACCAGCAGGATTTTGAACAGGAAGTAGGCGTTGAACCCGTTGGGACTAAACCCGATGGTTTCCACGTTCCAACGCAGCGCTCGGGACTTGGCCACAAGCCTATCCAGCGTGTCACTGGCCGAGGGTTTCGGCACGATCAAGTGCCGCCACATGAAGTACCATCCATACATCCAGGTCAGAACGGCCATGGGCATCATGAACAGAACCGCCCCGCACATATCAACGACGCGTTTGGCCTTGTGACTGATGCCCGCATAAATCAAGTCAACGCGCACATGGCCGCCCTGCACGAATGTGTAGGTGCAGCAAAGGCACACAACCATGGCGTTGTAGAGTTTAAGTTCTTCGGCGAACCAACTGATATCCATTTGAAAAGGGATACCCAGCCCAAAGGACATATCCGGCCGTGTGAACACCCGCTGCATGAATACGATAACGATCTGCTGAATTACCATCAGCAATCCCGCCCACGCAAAGAAGCGGCCAGTGGTATTGGCGAAGCCCTCGAGCCCGCGCACCATTCCCCACATGAAGTTCCGATAGTAAAGACCAATGGCCGTCAGCACCAGAAACAGCGCGAAGATCACGAAGAAGAACTCGACAGACCCGCCATAATAAACAAAGCGCATGATTGCTTCTTTGTTCGACCAGTCCAGCCAGAGCTGCGGATGCGTAATGGCGTATCCGAAATTATAGAAGGCTTCGGCAATGTTCTGAATGAACCAGACCAGTCCATTCCACAGGGCGCCGAAGAACGAGATACCGTTTTCGTCCTGCATGTTGTCCCCAGGTCGCATCGGTTGCACGTTTGGTTATGACGGCATGTCCGGGCCGCTTATGTGCAACAGGAAAGGCTCCCCCGATGACGGGGGAACCGATTGCATTGAGCGGATTGCTTAGCCGCGTACGCGGTCACGCTGCGAGGTGTAGACACCCGACGACAGGTTGTTCCATGCCGACGATGCTGCCATCGACTCCATAGCGCTGTCGTGAATGCGCTTGAACAGCTCATCACCCATGTTTTCATCCAGAACTTCCTGGCTGGCTGCGCCAAACGCGTCCCAAACGCTGTCAGGGAATTCCATGACCTTGACACCACCGGCCTGCAGACGCTGCAGCGCTGCACCGTTGTTGGCCAGGAATTGTGCCAGGTTCCACTGGTGGCACTCGGCAGCTGCGATCTCGATGATCTTCTGCTGCGCGGCGGACAGGCTGTCATAAACCTCGCGGTTGGTGGCCAGCGACAGACCCGCACCCGGCTCGTGGAAGCCCGCGGTGTAGTAGGTTTTGGTGATTTCCTGGAAGCCCGCTTTTTCGTCAGCCCAGGGACCGATCCACTCGGTTCCGTCAATAGCACCGGACGACAGCGCCTGATACACTTCCGACCCCGGAATGTTCTGAACGGAAGCGCCCAGTTTGCCCAGCGCCTTACCGCCCAGACCCGGCATGCGGAATTTCAGGCCGTTAAAGTCTTCGGGGCTGTTGATCTCTTTCGAGTACCAGCCACCTGCCTGCGCGCCAGTGTTACCGGCCAGGAAGGATTTCAGGCCGAAGATTTCGCCCAGCTCATCATGCAGCTCCATGCCGCCGGCATGGTAGTACCAGTTCACCAGTTCCTGCGCGGTCATGCCAAATGGAACAGCGGTGAAGAACGCATAGCCCGGGTGCTGACCCACAAAGTAGTAGTCTGCCGCGTGGTACATATCGGCCTGACCGGACGATACCGCGTCAAACACCTCAAAGGCACCAACCAGTTCACCAGCGGCTTTGATTTCAACGTTCAGGTCGCCATCCGACATTGTGGTAATGCTGTCGGCGCAACGCTGCGCGCTGTCGAATACACCTGCGAGGCCACGGCCCCACGAGGTGACCATAGTCAGCGTGCGCTTGCCTTGCGCATAGGCGGGCGCTGCCAGCGTGGTGGCTGCAGCGGCCGAGCCGCCCAGTGCTGATGTTTTCAGAAACTTACGACGATCCATATGAGTGATCCTCCCCTTCATATTCATTCCCCGGGTGATGCCGGGTCGATCGTTTCTAGTGCGCGTTAGCCTAGTTCCACACACATGAATGTGAATACCTACTACTACGTAGCCAGTCGGGTTTTTCCACATTCAAAAGCACAAATCCGGTTGATTTTACCCGCTCGCGCCCAAATCACTGTGGCCGAGCACTGTGTTCTTCCAAATTTTTTGCAATTTGCCGGCAGCTTGCGTATCGATTCGAACATGGGGGGAATCCGGAACCTAATCTCGCTAACCTATGCGCAAAAACTGTCGCTGGTTGCCGCAATCCCGCTGATCGCAGCGGTTGCGGCCATTGCAATGGTGGTCGCTTATGAATCGCGCGCGACCGCCGAGAGTGAGATACAGGCCCTCGAGCGCCGCCTGATCGAAGCCAAAAAAGAAGAGCTGCGTAATTACGTGACCCAGGCGCGGAACGGGTTTGCCTATATTTACGGTCGCGCCTCCCCGGATGACGAAATCGCAAAAAACCTCGTGACCCAGATTCTGTCGGCGATGATTTACGGCAAGGACGGGTTCTTCTTTGTCTATGACTATGACGGCAACAACCTCGTCAGCCCGCGCCAGACTGAATTCATCAATCGCAACTGGGCCGATCTGACCGACAGCGATGGCACCCCGATTGTGGATGAGTTCATCACGCTCGCCCGACAGGGCGCGGGCTGGCACAGCTTTATGTGGCAAAAACCATCGACCGGTGAAGAGGCTCAGATGATCGCCTATGTTGTTGGCCTGCAGGACTGGCGCTGGGTGGTGGGCACGGGTGTGTTCATCGATGACATCGTCGCCACCGTCGCCAATGCCCGGGCTGAGGTTGAGGCGCGCGTGCAGCGCACATTCCTTTATATCGGAGGCATTGTTCTGGCCGCTGTTCTGATCGTCTTTGCCTCGGGCATGTTGCTGAACTTCCGCGAACGGCGGCTGGCTGATGCCAAGCTTAAGGAACTGACACAGCGGGTATTGGACGCTCAGGAAGAAGAGCGCGGGCGCGTCGCCCGCGAATTGCATGACGGCATCAGCCAGATTCTGGTTGGCGTACGCTATGCACTGGACAACGCCCGACGACGTCTGATCCGCGGGGATGACGAGTCGGCGCAGGAACCATTGCAAACAGGTATCGACAATCTGGCCACCGCCATCACCGAGGTTCGCCGCATCAGCCGCGACTTGCGTCCTGGTGTTCTGGATGATCTTGGGCTTGGGCCAGCGCTCAAGGCTTTGACCGACGATTTCAGTGAACGCACGGGTATTGAAACCGATTTCTCAACCGTGGTGTTCCGAAACCGATTGGATCAAGACAGCAAGATCGCCCTCTACCGTATTGCGCAGGAAGCCCTGACCAATATCGAGCGCCACTCGGGAGCAACCCGTGTTACCATTGACCTGCGGGGTCATAAGAAAGGCGCCACGATGCGGATTACAGACAATGGTCGCGGGTTGCGGAACGAACCAGGCCATGTCAGCACCGGGATCGGGCTACGCAACATGCAGGAACGGATCGAACAGCTTGACGGCACTTTACGCATCCTCTCATCGCGCGGCGGGCGCAGCGGCACCGTGATTGAGGTCAGCTTGCCGCTCAGTCATATGCTGCCACCACAGGAAGACCCAACGCCAAAACGAAAGGCCGGTATCTGATGTCCGACTCAATCATCCGGGTCCTTATTGTCGACGATCACCCCATGGTCGCCGAAGGCATTCAGTCTCTGCTGGAAAGCTATGATGAGATCGAAGTTGTCGGCACACTTTCCAACGGACAAGAAGCTGTCGATCGAGCAACCCACCTGCAGCCGGACGTGATCCTGATGGATCTCAACATGCCCGGCCTGAGCGGGTTGAACGCCACCGAGATCATTTTGGAGCGCCTGCCCAAAACCCGCGTTCTGATCCTGTCGATGCATGACAGTCCCGAATACATCTCAACCGCGCTCAGCCACGGCGCCAAAGGCTATATCCTCAAGGACGTTCCCACCGAAGAGATCAAGCAAGCCATCGATGCCGTGATGCGGGGCGAGCGGTATCTTTGTACCGGGGCCAGCGGCTCGCTGGAGCCCAAGGACGGCAACACGCGCGAGGCGCTGACCGGCCGGGAACAGACAATCCTGCTGGAATTGGCGCAAGGTAAATCCAACAAAGAGGTGGCACTGGCGCTGGACATTTCGGTGCGCACGGTTGAGACGCATCGCAAGAACATCAAGCGCAAACTTGGCATCTCCTCGACCGCCGGCTTGACCCGCTATGCCCTGGAGCATGGCGTCCTGCAGGGCACCAGCCCCGGGCTATGACCGCAGCGCGAAACGCGCTGCCCGGTCCAACCGAAGGAGATGTGCCAACGGCACATTGAAGTCGGGCGGGAGCACTACCCGCTGCCGCGTTCACTGATATCTTCACCAAAGAACACCAAAGTCCCGTCTTCATCGAGGACATGAAATTCGCGCTGCTGATAGGGCTGATCGAATGGCGGGCGCACCCGCCCTTCAGGCAGTTCCTCCAACCCGGGGCGCAGGCTTTCGAACAGGCTGTCGATTCCTTTGACGTCAACATAGAACGACTGCTCATCCCCCAATGCGCGCCCATCCTGACGCGGTGGACATTCCAATAATCGGATCGCCACAGGATCACGGCGCAAAAAGGCATAATTGTCCTGCCTGAATGTGCAGGAAAACCCAAGCCGCTGAGTGTAGAACTCAATCTGCGCGTCCAAAGAAGAACAAAGGACAAATGGTGTAAGTTGTAATATCTGCATCAAAACAGCCCTCTTCCAACCTCGGGCCCGAGACTAGCACAAATCAGTCAAGCAGTTGATCACCCCGCAACCCTTCACGCTCATAATGATGCGGCAGCACACGGCCATAGAGTTGACGGGTCCGCTCCACCCCACCACACATGCCTTCGGTTTCGACAAACGAAAAGATACCAACATAGCGTTTCCGTTGTCCTTCAACCGGCGCTACCCGCTGCAAGGCATAGCGCCCCTTGAATATCTGCAGGTCGCCCGGTTGCAGTTCCAGTTGGTGTACGCCCCTCCTGCTGCCATCCAAAATCGCAGCGACGCCTTTGAAATTCTCGTCTTCACTGGTCCGCAGATTGGGTGCGTATTCGAATGCACCGCCCTCCTCGCCATTCTGGATTGCCAGCGTCACGGTGTAATTATTGGTGTCAAAATGCCACGGAAAGCCGCCTCCCTTCTCGACCACATTGATGATCACATCCGCCAACGGGTCATCATATCGGAAGAACCGATCCTCCGGCTCGTTCAAAGCCATGCGGATGAAAGGCATGAAACCTTCATACTCATAAATACGCCGCAGCGGGCTTGTGACAGGGAAGTTGTCAGCCGGAACAAAGGCGTTGGATCGGTCATAAAAACGTCGGATTGGATGACCGATCCCGTAACTGGGATCATCCTGCGTAAAATAGGCATTCGTGCGATTGAACGATCGATGAGCTTTGGGAGCGACGTGATCGGCCTCAGCGATCAGTTTCCCAAGGCCATCTTCGTGCACAAAGCCGGGGAGGACCGCGCATCCATCAACTTCCAGATCCCGCCTCAGGTCAGCGATCAGCTGCCTGTACCCGTATGAATCAGGCCGATCGATCGGATAGCGCCCCAGATCCACAAGATCGTGCAGCATGTCTGACCTCCCGATTTAGCGCTGTTTTCACCAGCCTGCCTCAGCATCGGGCGCTGCTCTGGTCTGTTTCAGACATAGGCCTGACGCAATCAGACCACTGTTGATCGCGGGATCGCGCCCCAAATTTCGGCGAATTTTCGCGGATATTTCTCGACCTGCGTCATTTTGCGCAACAAAATATCAAATCTCACAAGCCCAGACTTACAATATTTTTGTATTTGCCTGTTGACGCCCCTTCCCCTCAACCATAATGTCCCTGCACGCAAAGAAGGAGCCTTTGGCGATGAAAGCGCTAGTCGTAATCGTAGGAAACACGCGCATGGGCCGGTAACGGTAAACCATAATCGAACCCATGCGCCTCCGAAAATCTCGGGGGCTTTTTTTTGGCAACACGCAAGACACATGTCGCGAACGGAGCAAAGCAGATGACACGTGAGATGACCGGCGCAAAGATGGTGGTTCAGGCCCTCAAGGATCAGGGCGTGGACACGGTATTCGGATACCCAGGTGGCGCCGTCCTACCGATCTATGACGAGATCTTTCTGCAAAATGACATCCGTCACATTCTGGTACGGCATGAGCAAGGTGCGGTGCATGCTGCCGAAGGCTATGCCCGCTCGACCGGCAAGCCGGGCGTTGCGCTTGTGACCTCGGGGCCCGGCGCCACCAACGCAGTCACCGGCCTGACCGATGCGCTGATGGATTCCATCCCGATCATCGTCCTGACCGGACAGGTGCCCACCTTCATGATCGGTTCGGACGCCTTTCAAGAGGCCGACACCGTTGGGATCACACGGCCGTGCACCAAGCACAATTGGCTGGTCAAGGACACCGACTCTCTGTCGGGCACCCTGCACGAGGCCTTCCATGTTGCGACTTCGGGCCGCCCCGGCCCGGTTCTGGTCGACATCCCCAAGGACGTTCAGTTTGCCACGGGTGACTATAGCGGCCCGAAGCCGTCGACATCACATTATCAACCCGTGGTGAAGGGCGATCTGGAAGAGATCACGGAATTGGTCGCCGCCATGGAGACCGCGAAGAAACCGGTGTTCTACACGGGCGGTGGCGTTATCAACTCTGGCCCAGCAGCCAGCCAGTTGCTGCGCGAGTTGGTGGACTCAACGGGTTTTCCAGTTACGTCGACTCTGATGGGGCTTGGGGCCTATCCAGCCTCTGGTCAGAACTGGATCGGCATGCTGGGAATGCACGGGCTGTACGAGGCCAACATGGCCATGCACGGTTGCGATTTGATGATCAATATCGGTGCCCGGTTTGACGACCGCATCACTGGCCGGATTGATGCGTTCTCGCCGAATTCGATCAAGGCGCATGTGGATATCGATCCGTCTTCGATCAACAAGGTGATCCGAGTGGATATCCCGATTGTCGGCGACGTTGCCCATGTGCTTGAGGATATTCTGAAGGTCTGGAAAGCCCGCGGACGCAAAACCGACGCGGCGAATGTCAAACAGTGGCAGGACCAGATCAACGAATGGCGCAAGGTCAACTGCCTTGCCTTCACAAACAGCGAGAAGACCATCAAGCCGCAATACGCGCTGCAACGGCTTGAAGAGCTGACGAAGAAATATGACCGCTATGTCACGACCGAGGTTGGGCAACACCAGATGTGGGCGGCGCAATACTTAGGCTTTGAGGACCCCAACCGCTGGATGACCTCGGGCGGTCTGGGCACGATGGGCTATGGTTTCCCCGCCTCAATCGGTGTGCAAATGGCACATCCCGATGCGCTGGTCATCAACGTGGCTGGTGAGGCCTCGTGGCTGATGAACATGCAGGAAATGGGCACGGCCGCGCAGTACCGCCTGCCCGTGAAACAATTCATTCTGAATAACGAGCGGCTTGGAATGGTGCGCCAATGGCAAGAGCTGCTGCACGGCGAACGCTATTCGCATTCGTGGTCCGAGGCCCTGCCCGATTTCGTTAAACTCGCAGAAGCTTTCGGCGCAAAGGGTATTCTTTGTTCCGACCCAGCTGATCTGGACGACGCGATCATGGAGATGATCAATTACGACGGTCCGGTCATCTTCGACTGCGTGGTCGAAAAGCACGAGAATTGCTTCCCGATGATCCCATCGGGCAAGGCCCACAATGAGATGCTGCTGGGCGAAGCCGAAACGCAAGGTGTTATCCAAGCTGGTGGAGCTGTGCTTGTTTGAGCACCGCTTTGCCACATCTAGGTCAAATGCCGGAGCTAAGGTCGCCGCACGTGACATGAAAAAGGGTTAGATCATGCGTGATCTCAGCAGTCAGTTCTCAGCCAGAGCTTCGAGCCCGGAAGAGAATTTGTCGATATTCGCCGGTCGTCGCGGTTGGCAAGTGGGGCTCATGGTTCCACTCTTCGTTCTAGCGTTGATATTGTTCTGGGTCGGCACAGGCTGGTATGCCGTTGTTGATCAAGGAAAAATGGCGTTATCCGTTGATTTCAAGGTGTTCTGGGCTGCAGGTCACCTCGCGCATTTAGGCGAACCGCTTGCGGCATTTGATATCGACAGATTGTCGGAAATACACGAAGCGTCCAAGGAAGACGATTGGATGCCTTGGTCTTATCCTCCCTCATTCCTTGTCGCACTCCAACCACTCGGGGCATTGTCGTTTTCTCCGGCTTGGGCGATTTTCACAGCGATTTCAATTGTCGCGATGTTTCTTGCTGTGCGGCCATTTTCCTGCGGAATCGTACCGGTTTGGTTTGCTTTTGCACTCTCCCCCGCCATGTTGCCAAACTTGTATATGGGGCAGACCACAACCCTTTGGGCAGCAGGCCTTCTGGCCGCACTAGCGGCGCTAAAGAACGACCGCTTCGTACTAGCAGGGTTCTTTATTGGATTGCTGACGCTTAAACCCCAACTCGGCCTGCTCATACCGCTTGCGCTTTTGGCAAGCGGTGCGTGGAAGACGATCATATCAGCAACGGTCACGACGGTGGTCTTGTCCGTTCTGGCCACTCTGGTCGTTGGCGTCGAATATTGGACCGAAATGCGCAACATGATGGGCGTTCACTTTGAAGAGATACGAAGCTCAATCCACCTGAATACGGTCATGCTTAGCCCTTATTCCTTGCTGGCCAGCATAGGTGTGCCAGAAACGCTCGCGCTTGCGATGCAATGGACTCTGACAGTGTTGTCTGGAATTGCAGTCTTCGTTGCATGGCGCAGCCCAAGAGTAGGTTTTGACTTGCGGGTAGCGGTGCTCTTTCTAGGTATTTCCATGTCTACACCGTACTTCTGGTTCTATGAATCTGGGCTGCTTGCAATCGTTGCACTGTTCCTGCTTCGAGCTGGCGTCCTGACAACTTCTCCATGGCGTCTGGTACTGGCCGCCGCAATGTGGATCGGTATAGGACCAGCAACACATATGGTGCTTTTCAAGATGACCGAGATATTGTCTTTGCGCCTCGTGTTTGCCCCGATCCTAATACTGGCTTGCGTAGTTTGCCTCCAAGCGCTGATCTCTGCGCTACGAAAGCCCGAAGAAACTTATGTCCAAGATGAGGTCTATCAATGACTCCGCTAAACATCGTCAAAGGCTCCACCCGCCATTCTGCATATAACCTACGCCCGACATTCTCGGACGTGCAGGAACAACACACGATCGCGGTGCTGGTTGAAAACGAACCGGGGGTTCTGGCCCGCGTAATTGGTCTGTTCTCGGGTCGTGGCTATAATATTGAAAGTCTAACGGTTGCTGAGGTTGACCATACCGGGCATCTCAGCCGAATTACCATCGTCACCACCGGCACCCCACAAGTGATCGAGCAGATCAAGGCGCAGCTTGGACGCATCGTGTCGGTCCGTGACGTGCATGATCTGACAGTCGAAGGTGCTTCGGTCGAGCGCGAGTTGGCGATCATAAAGGTTGTGGGTGAAGGCGATAAACGGGTCGAAGCCCTGCGACTGGCCGACATTTTCCGGGCCAATGTCGTCGATAGTACGCTGAATTCGTTCATCTTCGAGATCACCGGTGCACCGGACAAGATCGATGCCTTTGCCGATCTGATGCGCCCTCTTGGCTTGATTGAAATCGCCCGTACCGGAGTTGCAGCCCTGTTGCGCGGTGACTAAGCCCCATTTTCGCCCCGGGACTGAATTCATTCTCGGGGCGGCGGCCTGCTTGGCCATTGTGCCCTGCTAACCTCAAAAAGGCTTAATGCGTTCATCAAATATGAGCAACAGCATGAAAAAGATCATGCAAATAGGCTGAAAGCCTATTGATTTTGCTTATCATCAGACTAGCCTGTGACGCGTAGCGAGGCGCTTTGCAGCGCCCGTTGGGGTCAACTTTACGATTTCTGAATACTGCGCGGTCGCTGTGCCGCCCTAAACCTGTTTTTGCTGAAGATACAAACGGAAATCTGGGACAGAAGTGACCGACATCAATCGCAGCCCCGCAGAATTGCGCAGCATGTTCGGAGCCAACCTTAGGCAGCTCGCAAACAGTTATCGGTCGGTTTCAGAGCTTTGCCGCCAATTGGGTATCAATCGAACTCAGTTTAATCGCTATCTGTCAGGTGAAAGTTTTCCCAGGCCGGATGTGCTGGACCGGATGTGTCGATTCTTCGATATCGACGCGCGTATCCTGCTGAAACCTTTGGATGAAATAGAACCGGTCGCCGCTCATCCCGCATCAGAAATCATCGATCGATTTCTCGTCACCGGGTCAGAAAAAACTATGGCGACCGGATTTTATCACGCCGCTGAGGCCTCACCAAACCGACGCGAACCAACACTTCACCGGCTACTGTTTATGCGCCGCATTCGGCATTGCACCTTGCTGCGCAGCTATGAACCCTTGTCGCATATGCCGAAATGCTCCGCGCCGATGCGTGAGGTTCAGGGCATCGTTTCTCACATCGGCGGACAAGTCTGCGCATTGATGTCCCGGCCCGGCGCACAGGATTGCAGAATGATGGTTCTGAACCTTCCGCCTGAATGGGCACCTCAGGAATGGTCGGGTTATGTGTATCGGTTGGCCGGTGGCAGTGGATCCGATGTAAGACGGCTTACGCTGCATCACCTTGGGCATAATTTGTCCGCAGCACTGCAATCGGCCCGAAAGGCGCACAATTCATCAGGGCCTGACTTAAACGGACAGATTTAAGAGGGTGTCGGCTGAGCAGCCCCGGACGGATCGTTGTCCAAGATCAAGCGATAAAGATGCCAGCTGGCATGCCCCAGCAAAGGCAGGACGATAAACAGGCCCAGAAACCAAGGGATCATCGCCAAAAAAGTGATGATCGCGATGAAGGCCCCCCACGCCAGCATCACACCAATGTTCGCTTTGACATAGGCAAAGCTGGTGATCATCGCGGTCACAAAATCCAGCTCACGATCCAGCAGCATAGGAATCGACAGCACGGTGATCATGTACAGAATGATTGCAAATACGGCCCCGACCAGTGTGCCCAGTACCAACATGCTCAGCCCATTGGGTGTCAGGAACACCTCAAATGATGTTGAAATATTGGTCATCGTCGACAGCCCCATGAACAGCGCAAAGATCATGTGGCCCAGAAAGAACCAGAACAGAAAGATCACCACGATAATGGCGCAGATCGACGGCAGTTGCCTTCGGCTTTGCTGTATGACCACACCGAATATCGCACCGGGATTCAACGGCTCACCCTGTTCCAGCCGGTGCGAGACCTCATATAATCCCACGGCAGCAAACGGCCCGATCAGGGGAAAGCCGATCGCGGCCAAAACCAGCCAGAACGACGTTCCCGTCTGCAGCGTGACCCACGCCATCAGCCACCCGGCCAGCACGTAGAAGCCCGCAAACAGAAGCCCAAAAAGCGGCGCGCGGCGATAATCCTGCCACGCTCGACGCAGTGCCTCTTTCAGCATCGCGGTATCAACGGGTTTCAGCGTCGGCACACCAAAGGGTTTGTCCATTCTTGTTTTCTCCTCCCGGGCGGTTGTTCTACATGGCGGGTCGTTTCTGAGGCCAAAGCGTTGCAGAATGATATGCCGCCCCAATCGACAAGATCCGCGCATCTGCACCACGCGGACCGAACAGCTGCATTCCCATCGGCAGCCCTTGTGCTCCAAAACCGACAGGCGCACCCAGACAGGGCAACCCCAAAAGGCTGACGGGTGTCACGACCTGCATCCAGCGATGGTAGGTATCCATCCCCTGCCCCTTGATTTCGGTTGGGTACGGCGTTTCGAGCTCGAACGGCCAGACCTGCGCTGCGGGCAACACCAAGGCGTCATAGTCTTCGAAAAGCTCCACCGCCCGCTTGTGCCAGTCAGACCGGTTCACACTGGCCCGGTGCACATCCATCGCGCTGAGCGCCAGGCCGCGCTCCAATTCCCATTGCGCGGTGTCTTTGAGTGACGATTTCTTCTTGGCCAAAGGCTCCAGCCCTGCGGCCACTGACCAGGAGCGCAGAGTAATCCAACTGTCCCAGATCAGGTCCGCGTCAAACGGGGGGGCAAGCGCCTCAACGCGCGCACCGCGTTCTTCGAATACGTGCAACGCATCGCGGCATAGCGCGAGGATACCCTCTTCGCACGGAAACGCCCCGCCCCAGTCGCCCAACCAGCCTATGCGCATCCCTGTCAGATCAGCCGCTTGAACGGGCGACACGCGCTCGACCTCTGTGCTTAATGGCATCCTTGGATCGGGGCCGGATATGACGTCAAGCAATAGCCCGATGTCTTCAGGGCTGCGCGCCATGGGCCCCAGAGTTGAAAGCTGATGCAGATAACTGTCCCCCACTGGCTCAGACGGAACGCGCCCCCAACTTGGCCTGAACCCGTAGACGTTGTTCCAGGCAGCCGGGTTGCGCAGGCTGCCCATCATGTCCGAGCCGTCTGCCAGCGCCAGCATTCCAGTCGCCAACGCCACTGCTGCACCGCCCGACGAACCTCCACAGGTTTTCGTGGGATCATAGGGGTTGTGTGTTGCACCATAGACAGGATTGAACGTGTGCGAACCCAGTCCGAATTCCGGCGTGTTGGTCTTACCGATCAGAATTGCCCCAGCAGCCCTTAGCCGGGCGGCCAGCAGATCGTCAGTTTGCGGCACATGATCCTTGAACAATGGCGAACCCTGTGTCGAAGTGATCCCTGCCACATTTACCAGATCTTTCACCGCTATCGGCAACCCGTGCAGCGCGCCGCGAGGTGACACGGCATCCGCCGCCCGCGCCTCGGCCATCAAAGCGTCTTCATCCCGCAGCGCGACAATCGCGTTTACCTCACCGTTCACCTGGGCGATCCGATCCAGCGTCGCGCGCATCAGTTCTGCAGCTGAAAGCTGTCGGCTGGACAAGGCGTCAAGAATGTCCGTCGCGGATGCTCTGGTCAAATCCATGCGGGTTGGTCCTTTGGCTGCTCGTCATCAGCCTAGCGACGTGCTCGGACCATTTAAAGCCACTGTTTAAATGTATCTTTTTAGATTTTCGCAAAGAAGAGCGGCGCAAGAGCGCGCATCATCTGATCCTGAGGTCGATCCGCACATTGCTGTCGCGGCCCAGCACATTCTTCAGACCAAAGACGATCATCACCAGACTAAGCACCAGCCACAACCCGCCCCACATCATGGTGGTTCCCCCGAATTCTTCAGCCAGCATATATGCATCTGATCGCGATCCCGCGCGTCGGATCGTGTCATCGAAAATGTCAAACGGAACGTAGATCATGCTGGTCAGCCCGATGACCCGTAGAATCAGATCACACAGGTTGCGGTCCAGGAACCACGCGGTGGCCAGCATCACCGCTCCACAGCCCGCGCTGAACGCCATGGCAAACGGTTCCCGGATATACAGGAGCGCAACAATCAGCATGACTCCCCCAAAGAGACCAAGCGCAGCCCGATCGGCATTGGTGCGCAGGGCGATCATCAGCAGGCCCATCCCAAGCATCAAGGACCCAAGATATCCCGCTGACAGACTGACAAACCGATTGCCTCCTCGGCCAATTACCAGACCACCTTGTTGTGGAGAGACCGAGAAACTTTCAACCGAACCACCGGTCAGTATAATGGCACCTGCATGCGAAAGCTCATGCAGGAACACAACCAGGATTTTCAACGGAAGCATCAGCATCGTGTTCCAGAAAACAAACACCAACGCGACAATTGCGATCAATTGCCAGTGGCCCTTGATCAGGTTCACAGCCGAGGTCAGGGACTGCCGCAATTAGCCCTCGCCCTGTGCCTCGGACCGGCTTTTGCCCGAGACATTCAGGGCCAGTGTCGCCGCCATGAAACCATCCAGATCACCATCCAGCACACCCTTGGTGTCGGATGTTTCATGATTGGTTCGCAAGTCTTTGACCATCTGATAGGGCTGCAGCACGTAAGACCGGATCTGGTTGCCCCAGCCCGCATCACCCTTGGCTTCGTGGGCGGCGTTGATCTCGGCGTTTCTGCGATCCAGCTCTTGCTGGTACAGCCGGGACTTGAGCGCCTTCATGGCAATATCTCGGTTCTGGTGCTGCGATTTCTCGGAACTGGTCACCACAATTCCGGTTGGAATATGCGTAATCCGAACCGCCGAGTCGGTGGTGTTCACGTGCTGACCACCAGCACCGGACGACCGATAGGTATCTACGCGGATATCGGCCGGGTTCACCTCAATCTCGATATTGTCATCCACCACAGGATAAACCCAGACCGAACTGAATGACGTATGACGCTTGGCCGCCGAGTCGAACGGAGAGATACGCACCAGACGGTGCACGCCACTTTCCGATTTCAACCAGCCATAGGCGTTGTGGCCAGTGATCTTGTAGGCGGCGGACTTGATCCCCGCCTCTTCCCCCGCTGTCTCGGATTGCAGTTCGACCGTATAGCCTTTTTTCTCGGCCCAGCGGACATACATCCGCGCCAGCATCGAGGCCCAGTCGCAGCTTTCCGTACCGCCCGCGCCCGAGTTGATCTCAAGGAAGGTATCATTGCCGTCCGCCTCGCCATCAAGCAGCGCCTCAAGCTCTTTCTTTGCGGCCTTGGTCTGCAGCTTTTTGATCGCTTCTTCGGCGTCGGTTACGACCTCTTCGTCCTCTTCCATCTCGCCCAGTTCGATCAGCTCAATATTGTCGCTGAGATCAGTCTTGATGGATTCGTAGGTCTCGATGGCGTCGACCAGCAACTGCCGTTCGCGCATCAATTTCTGCGCGTTCTCGGGATTGTCCCACAGGTTCGGATCTTCAACACGCGCGTTGAATTCCTCCAACCGGTGCGGCGCTGTTTCATAGTCCATGCGCTGCGCCAGCAGCTCCAGCGACTTTTCGATTTCCGCCACAATATTCTGGGTTTCGGCGCGCATGGTCAGGTCCCAACTTGCTCAATCAGGTGTGCGTGATAGCAAGAGGTGCGAGGCACCACAAGACGACTGAGCCGGGAAACTTGGGCGGATCAGTAAAGCCCGCCGCCCTGCAGATCGCCCTGGCTGGCATTGGGGCCAACCGTGATCGTATCCCCGGTTGAGGTGGTCACCTGACGGCCCGAACTTGCCTCTTCAAACAACGGCAGGTCAGATCCCATCGCGAAGCCACCGTCATAGACGCGATCGATAAAACCATCCACGCCATCACGGAAATACTCGGCGACCACATATTCTCCACTCGCGTCTTCTGGCAGGCGCGCGCCGCTGAACCGGTCAATCTTGATGAAATGGCCACCCGGAGGCACCTCGAACGGGCCACCGCCGTATTTCTCGACTGCTTTTTCCATAAAGCTTTGGAACACAGGACCGCACAAGGTGCCGCCGTAGGCTCCTCGGCCCATAGGGCGCGGGCGGTCATAACCGATGTAGCAACCGGCCACGATATTTGAGGTGAAACCGATGAACCACGCATCCTTGGATTCGTTCGTGGTGCCGGTCTTGCCCGCTGTGGGCACGGGCAGGTTCACAACACGTGATGCAGTGCCGCGATCAACCACGCCCTTCATCATCGACGTCAACTGGTAGGCGGTGATGGCATCCATGACCTGGCTGCGATCGGTGAGGATCGTGGGCGACTCATCAGGCTCAAGCCAGCTAGAGTTACAATCGACGCACTGGCGATCGTCATGGCGATAGATGGTCTTGCCGAACCGGTCCTGAATACGGTCAACCAGTGTGGGTTCAACCCGCTCGCCACCATTGGCGAACATCGCATAGGCAGCGACCATTTTGTACAGCGTAGTCTCTTCAGACCCTAGCGAGTTCGCAAGGAACGCACCCATCCGGTCATAAACGCCAAACCGCTCGGCATAGCCTGCGACCACGGGCATTGTGACTTCTTGCGCCAGACGGATGGTCATCAGGTTCCGCGACTGTTCGATCCCGGTACGCAACGGGGTCGGACCATAAAACTTGTTCGTCGAGTTTTTGGGACGCCACAGGCCCTGCGGTGTATTCACCTCGATCGGCGCATCCACAACGATCGTCGCGGGGCTGTATCCGCTATCCAAAGCAGCGGCATAAACGAATGGCTTGAAGCTGGACCCGGGCTGGCGCTGCGCCTGAGTGGCGCGGTTGAATACCGTGTCCTGATACGAGAACCCACCCTGCATCGCCAGAACACGGCCCGAATTCACGTCCATCGCGACAAAGCCGCCCTGCACTTCTGGCACCTGACGGGCAGACCACTGCCCCTCTTCGCCAGCCATTACCAGAATGACATCGCCGCGTTTGAAATTGTCCTGGAAGTTGCCCTGCATCCATTTGATGTCTTCGCGCGGGACGGTGCCATCTGCTGGGCCATCTTCGATCCCGACGGTCAGGGATTGGTCGGCCACGTTCAGAACAACGGCCGGATACCACTGCGTCGGCAGCACCACGTCGCGGGGGATTTCCATGATCGCCAGCGCCTCGCGCCACTGTGCTTCATCCGCCAGCTTCTCCTCGGCGATGACTTCGCCTGTGCCGCGCCACCGCCCGCGAGAGCGGTCGTATTTCTGCAGCGCCGTGCGCAGGGCTTTCGCCGCTTCGACCTGCATTTCCTCATCCACTGAGGCGCGTACGGTGAAACCGCCAGTGAAGAACTCACCCTCGCCAAAATCCTCGCTCAACTGGCGACGGATTTCGTCGGTGAAATAGTCACGCGGCGGCAGTGCAGTGCGGAAGCTTTCAAAATCGCCGTTCTGAACCGAACGCAAAGGCATATCGACTTCGGTCTCATAGGTGGCCTGATCGATATAGCCGTTCTGCTGCATCTCGCGCAGCACATAGTTGCGGCGGTTCAGCAGACGTTCTTTCTGCCGCACAGGATGGTAGTCCGATGGTGCCTTGGGCATCGCCGCCAGCATCGCGGCCTCATGCGGGGCCAGTTCCTGCAGAGTTTTGTTGAAATAGGTCTGCGCAGCAGCGGTCACACCATAAGAGTTCTGGCCCAGAAATATCTCGTTCATATAGAGTTCGAGGATCTGTTCTTTGTCGAGCGTATCCTCAAGCCGGGTGGCGAGGATAATTTCCTTGATCTTGCGCTCGGCCCGGCGATCACCGGACAAAAGGAAGTTCTTCATCACCTGCTGCGTGATGGTTGACGCACCACGAACGGTTTCGCCTTTAGTGCGCACTGCCTCGACCCCGGCAGCAATGATCCCACGCGGGTCATAACCCTGATGAGTATAGAAGTTCTTATCTTCCGCCGAGATAAAGGCCTGTTTTACCAGATCGGGAATTTCCTCGGACGGCGTAAACAGGCGGCGCTCCTGCGCAAATTCGTCGATCAGCTGGCCCTCACCCGAGTAAATCCGGCTGATCGTCGGTGGTTTGTATTGTGCCAATGATTCATGACTGGGCAGGTCTCGGCCATACATCCAGAACACCGCACCAACGACCAGCGCGGCCATAAAAATACCTAATGTCACGAGACTGAAAATTGCCCCGAAGAACGAAAGAATGAACCGGATCACGTTACTGCCTTTTACTCGCGATGACGCCTATATAGTGTCGCCCCCGCGCAGGGTCAAAACACGAAAGGCTACAATGGCTGTTTTGCGCCGCTGCGTCATTGTCCGATCAGAGATCGCTTCACCAGATCGTCCCGACGCCAGTTCTCAAGCCCCTGCACAAGCCCATGCGCCATGGATGCGCGCCAGTTTGGATCAGAGATGTTCTTGAAATCGCGCGGGCTGGACAAAAAACCCAACTCAACCAGAACCGATGGGATATCGGCTGCCTTCAACACCGAAAACGACGAAGAACGTAGCGGACGACGATTCATCGGGCCTCCCTGCTGCGTCATTCCATCCACCAGCGAGCGCGCCAGTGCGCTACTGCGCGGCACAGTCTCTTGCCGAGCCAGATCCAGCAACACATCAGCGACCTGATCGTCTGCACCGCTGAGATCAATACCTGCGATCAAATCACTCCGGTCATGCCGTTCGGCCAGCTTTTGACTGGCAACGTCTGAAGCTTCCTCTGAAAGAGTGTACACGACCGACCCATGCGCCAGCCCTTCGGAAAGCGAATCCGCATGCAGTGAGATAAACACGTCGGCCCCGGCCTGATGTGCCAGCGAGATACGGCGTTCGAGCGAGACGAATTGATCGTCAACACGCGTCATCACCACTTCGAAACCGCCGGTACGCAGCAGCGCCTCTCGCAGCTCTCGCGCGAAGGTCAGCATCAGTGTTTTCTCATTTGTATCAGCGAATTCTGCCCCGGGATCAATGCCGCCATGCCCGGGATCCAGCATGACCCGTACCGCCCGCACACCGTCGCGCCGTGGCAGTGCCGGTGTCACTGCGGGTTCCGGCAAATCCCAGCCGGGCTGACGGGGGGCACCTGCGCTGGCTGCAAAACTGTCAAAATCAGTGCCTTTTAGGTGCAGCGATAGTTGAGCAGTGCCCGTCGCCTGATCAACCCGCAGATCAGCTGTTTCCACCGCCAGCGGAGCGCCCAGCTCCAACACCAGTCGCGACCAACCGGGCACGTATGCCCCGAATTGAACACCGCTGATCCGGCTGGTTTGCAGGAAGGTCTCGCGGTTCAGGCCAGACCAGTCGACCTCTTGGAAATCCAGAACCACGCGGTATGGATCGCGCAGCGTGAACACGCGGTATGGCACGCCTTGAGTCAGCCCAAGTTCGACCCTTACGCCGGTATTGCCATCATCGACGATGCTGCTCTGGTCCGGAAGGACGCGTGCGAGCGCGCTGAAGTCCTGCGCGACAGCGACACCGTTCAACGCCCAGATCAGGGCGATTGCGTAGAAAATCCTGCTCATGGCCTCAAGTTATCCCGAGATCGTTTGAGGCAGAGCCTATCGCATGACGCCGCCTTTGTGAACGCTTTAGGCCGATTGCGGGATCGCACCCCGCTTGGCCATAAAACGTTGTAGCCGATCCAGCCCATCCTGAATGTCTTCGGTCGATCGCGCATAGGAAAATCGCAGCGTCGTATGCCCGCGCACCGGATCGAAATCCAGCCCCGGCGTCACGGCAACTCCGGCTTTGTCGAGAATCTCGGCTGCAAATGCCCGGCTGTCATCGGTCAAGTCTGAGACATCCGCGTAAACATAAAACGCCCCATCCGGCGGTGCGATACTGGTAAAACCGGCCTTGGGCAACCCGTCCAACATCAACAGACGATTGCGGCGGTATACATCCAGATTTGCCTGCAATTCGTCGTCACAATCCATAGCTGCCAATGCGGCCACCTGACTGGCGTGAGGCGCGCAGATGAACATGTTCTGGGCAATCCGCTCAACCACCCGTACCTGATCTTCGGGCACAACCATCCAGCCAACGCGCCAGCCGGTCATCGAAAAATATTTAGAGAATGAGTTGATCACATAGCACTCATCCGTCAGCTCCAGCGCAGTGACGGCTTTGGCTTCGTATTCCAGCCCGTGATAAATCTCGTCACTGATGAACGATGCACCCTGCCCGTGCGCCGCATCGATCAGCGCCTGCATCGCCTTGTGATCCAGCATTGTTCCAGTCGGGTTGGCAGGCGAGGCAACCATCAATCCCTGCAAATCAAGCCCCGTGAAATCGGCGGGCACCGGCTGCAGCCGGTTTTCCGGTGCTGTCGGCAAGTCTACCGGCACCAAACCCAAGGCTTTCAGGATTTGCCGATAAGAGGGATATCCCGGGGCACCAATCCCCACCCGATCACCGCTGTCGAACAGAGCGGTAAAGGCGAGCAAAAACCCGCCCGATGATCCCGGTGTGATGACCACTCGTTCTGGATTGAGATCAACGCCATACCATTCGCCATACATCTGCGCGATCCGCTGACGAAGAGCGGGCAAACCCAAAGCCACCGTATACCCAAGCGGCCCTTGTTCCATGGCCTTCGCCAATGCTTCGGTTGCCCCTTTGGGTGCGCCGGTCCCCGGTTGACCTACTTCCATGTGAACGACATGCCGCCCGGCTTCTTCCGCCTTGCGCGCGGCCTCCATCACGTCCATCACGATGAAGGGATCGACCCCGGAACGGGTTGAGTTTCTCATGGCCATCTCCCATGTTGCAGCCATGGCTTTTGAACGCTTATCCCGGCTGGCGTCAATCCCGGCCGTGTTGCTGCTGGCAGTGACATGGTCGATCAGCGCCATGCAGGCCAGCGCGCAAAGCCTGATCCGCGATCCCGACATTGAACACGGGCTGCAAGAGCTTGCCTTTCCGATCCTGCGGGCCGCTGGCCTGAACACCAACCGGGTGCGCGTTCTGATCGTCAATGATGGTACGTTCAATGCCTTCGTGATCGATTACAACACGATCTATATCAACTATGGCTTGATCCTGAGCGTCGATACGCCCGAGATGCTGCAAGCGGTGATCGCACACGAGGCCGCGCACATCGCCAACGGCCACCTGGCCAGACGCTCAGAGAACCTGCGCGCGGCACAACGTAACGCGCAGCTTGGGACGCTTTTAGCGCTTGCAGCCGCGGCCGCAGGTGGCGGAGAAGCTGCAGCAGGAATTGCAGCGGGCACACAAGCCTCGGCGCTGCGAAGCTTTCTGGGCCATACGCGGGCCGAAGAAGCCTCGGCGGATCGAAGTGCTGCCAGCTATTTGCGTTGGGCGGGAGTATCTCCGCGCGGGATGGTCAACCTGCACCGTAAGTTCGCGGGGCAAGAGCTGTTGAACCCCGTCAATCAAGACCCCTACATGCGCTCACACCCTACCAGCCGCGAACGTTTGCGCGCCGCCGAGGCCTTTCTGAACGAATTCGGCGACAAGGCAGAGCAAAACGCAAATGCCGATTACTGGTTCGCGCGGATCAAAGGTAAGTTGTCAGCCTTTCTTCGATCCCCGACCTGGACCATGCGTCGCGCGGGCGAAGAAAAAGATCGTGACATACGCCTGATGCGCGAGGCATCGGCCCATCATCAAAATCGCGATCTCGCCCGTGCCCGCGCCGCAATCGATGGTGCGCTGGAGATTCGCCCTGACGATCCGTTTTTTTATGAATTGAAGGGCCAGATTCTATTGGAGAACCGGCGCGTGCGCGAAGCTGTGGATGCCTACGGTGCAGCCGTTGATATGGCGCCCAACAATGCCCTGATCCTCGCCGGTTACGGACGTGCTTTGCTGGCGGATGGCAAGACGAAGAAAGCCCTGCAAGTGCTTGAAAAGGCGCGCGCACGCGACTATCGCAATGCCCGGCTGATGCAGGATCTGGGTTCTGCCTATTCGCAGGTGGGCAACAACGGAATGGCGTCTGCGGTGACTGCAGAACGCTATGCGCTGCAGGGCCGACTTGATGATGCGGGCATACATGCTAAACGGGCTGTTGCACAGCTCCCCGAAGGCTCTCCGGGTTGGCAAAGGGCACAGGATGTGTTGATTGCCTCGGAGCGCGCAAAGAAGAAGAAAAAGAGGAAACGGAAATGATCCTGAGACATGCTGCACCGGCCCTATTGGGTCTTTCCCTGATCACTGGTCCTGCGCAGGCGCTGGAACTGAACGCGATGAGCGACGCCGAGAAGGCCGAGTTTGGCGCACAAGTGCGCGAATACCTTCTGGAAAACCCCGAAGTGATCCTCGAGGCGATCAACATCCTTGAGGAACGCAATGCCGTTGCCGAGGCTCAGGCTGACAAGGAGCTTGTCGCGGCCAACGCTGACGAGCTTTTTAATGACGGTTACAGCTGGGTCGGTGGCAATCCGGACGGCGATATTACTCTGGTCGAGTTCATGGACTACCGTTGCGGTTACTGCCGGCGCGCCGTGCCCGAAGTGGCCACCCTGCTGGCCGAGGACGGCAATATCCGTCTTGTGATTAAGGAATTGCCGATCCTGGGCGATGCCTCTGTCGCGTCATCCCGCTTTGCCATCGCAACAAAACAGGTGGCGGGAGACGATGCCTATAAGCAGGTCCATGACGCTCTGCTGGAATTCAGCGGCGAGCCCTCCGAGGTGACCCTGCGCCGGATTTCAGATGGGCTGGGTCTGGACAGCGACGCGATCATCGCGGCAATGAACAGCGATGAGGTCACCGAAGAAATCGCAAAAACCCGCGATCTGGCGCAAAAGCTGCGGATTTCAGGCACACCGTCCTTTGTTCTGGGCACCGAAATGATGCGCGGGTACCTGCCCGCAGACCAAATGCTCCAGATCGCAAATGGTGTTCGGGCAGAACAGGGTTAAGTCATCACTGTGGGTTTCCAGCATGGATCGACGGAACCTCTTACTCACTGGAGGTGCGCTGAGTTTTATGGGCCTGTCTAAGCAAGCCCTCGCTCAGCGCACCTCAAACTTCTTTGTACCGGCGGAAGAAGCGCCCCACGAACGCACATTTATGCAATGGCCGGTCAGCCGCAAAGTTTACCGTGACCAGATCTTTCTGGATATGGTGCAACAAACCATCGCGGAAATCGCGAACGCCATTTCCGCCTTTGAACCCGTGACAATGCTTGCGGCGGCAAAGCACCATGCGGATGCGCGTCAAAAACTATCCTCATCAGTCGAGCTCTGGGATGTTCCAACCGAAGATTTGTGGTGCCGCGACGCGGGTCCAATCTTCGTGATCGACAATCGAGGCGGGATTGCGGTCACTCATATCCAGTTCAACGGCTGGGGTCGGAAACAGGTGCACAAACACGATGCGCGGATCGCTGCCAAGGTTGCCGACCATCTCGGTCTGCCCCTGCTTCCGACCGGCTTGAAAGGCGAGGCCGGCGGTGTAGAACAAGACGGTCATGGGTTGATCATGGCCCATGAAAGCTCGTGGGTGAATGAGAACCGCAATCCAGACCTGTCACGCAATGAAATTGAATCTCGATTACTGGCTGCATATGGGGCCGACCGCATGGTCTGGTCTGATGGGGTCTGGGGCGAGGATATCACCGATTACCACATCGACAGTCTGGCGCGCTTCACCGGCCCTGGGCGCGTTTTGATCAACCTGCCAGACGAGCCGGATATGGATGATCCGTTTCATGTCGCGGCCCTTGATACTCATGACCGTCTCGTCGCCGAAGGATTGCAGGTTGAGGTGATCCCTGAACCCAATAGGCGCCGAGTTAACGATCCCGAATTCGTGGCGTCTTATGCGAATTACTATGTTTGTAATGGCGGCATCGTGATGGCCCAGTTCGGAGACCGCGAAACCGATGAGATTGCACAGAAGGCATTAGCTCGTCACTACGCCGGGCGCGAGATCATTGCATTGAATGTCGACGTATTGGGCGAGCTGGGCGGCGGCATTCACTGCGCGACACAGCAAATGCCTGTTACATAGGCCTTGTTACTCAGCAGCTTCAGCTGCCGCATCCAGCTCTGCTGCCTTCTTTTCGACCTCTTCAACGATGTGATCAATCATCTGGTCGTTTGACATCTTGTGGCTGGCTTTGCCTGCCAGATAGACCATGCCCGAGCCTGCCCCGCCACCGGTGAAACCGACATCGGTCATCAGCGCCTCACCCGGACCGTTCACGACACAGCCGATGATCGACAGGCTCATGGGTGTCTTGATGTGTTCCAAGCGATGCTCCAACGCCTCAACCGTTTTGATTACGTCAAAACCCTGTCGCGCGCAGGAGGGGCATGAGATGATGTTCACGCCGCGATGGCGCAGGCCCAGAGATTTCAGGATCTCATAGCCGACCTTGACCTCTTCCACCGGATCAGCAGACAGGCTGACGCGGATCGTGTCGCCAATGCCCATCCACAGCAGATTGCCCAGACCGATGGCCGATTTGATGGTGCCGCTGACCAGCCCTCCGGCCTCGGTGATGCCCAGATGGATGGGCGCATCCGTCGCCTCGGCAATGCCCTGATAAGCCGCGGCTGACAGGAATACGTCGCTGGCCTTCACGCTGATCTTGAAATTGTGAAAGTCGTTGTCTTCGAGAATACGGATATGCTCCAACCCGCTCTCGACCATCGCTTCGGGGCACGGCTCGCCGTATTTCTCAAGCAGGTGCTTTTCCAGGCTCCCTGCGTTCACCCCGATCCGGATCGAGCAATTGTGGTCTCGCGCGGCTTTGATGACCTCTTTCACCCGTTTTTCATCGCCGATATTGCCCGGATTGATCCGCAGGCAGGCCGCACCGGCCTCGGCGGATTCGATTCCGCGACGGTAGTGGAAATGAATATCAGCCACGATAGGAACAGGGCTTTCGCGCACGATCTCTTTCAGCGCTTTTGACGAGGCCTCATCCGGGACCGAGACCCGCACGATATCCGCCCCCGCCTCTGCTGCCGCCTGCACCTGTGCCACGGTCGCAGCCACGTCGGTGGTCAGCGTGTTGGTCATGGTCTGCACGGCAATCGGTGCGTCACCTCCGACGGGCACATTGCCAACCATGATCTGGCGGGATTTGCGGCGATAGATATTGCGCCAGGGGCGCACGTGATTGAGCGACATGAGGATCGATCCGGATCAGCCTGAATTGACCCTTAGATAGTTCGCCATCCCTTGGGGAGCAATGCCAAGATCACTCGGCGGGCGCTTCTGCCGCCTCGGTCTGCAACTCGGCCACCAGTTGCTTGAGCGCGCTGTTCTGATCGGCCTCAAGATCGGCAACTGCGAAGGTTTCTGCAACGGCATCTTTTGACAGAACAACACCTTTGGCCACCGTACCCGGCGCGCCCACAGGACCAAAATGTTCGCCATTCATCGAGAAATAGACCGACCCCGCAGCTCCTGCTCGCAGTTGCGGGGGTTCCTCGGTGAGCGGCACTTCAAACGTGCTGCCCTGCTCAACGGTGCCCAGAGTTCCTTCGAAAATCACGCTGCCATCGGCTGCCGTGACACGCATCCAAGCAGGGTTCACGGCCACGATCTTCAGCGTCGTATCCAGCTTTTCAACCACTTGAGGCAAGGCCGGGCGTTCAACCGTATGAACTTCGGTCACTTTGATTTGCGGAGGTTCAGGCGCGCGGAACGTTCCGACATTGCGCGGATCAAGGGTGGAAATCGGCGCATCGCGCGCCACCAGCACCGGCACATCAAGTGCCTGCGGACGATACAGACGATCCAGCGCTTCAGAGCTTGGCACCTCGGCGCTGGCCAGTTCTGTTGCCTCGGGCCGGGCCTGCGCGGCATCCAGCGGGTCAAGGTCTGTAAGCACGACGGGGGCCTGCTCAACCGGGCTGACCTGCACCTGCTGAATGCGGTTCAGAACCGACCAGCCCCCATAACCGATGCCGCCAATGACGGCCAACAGCACCAGCGTCGATCCAATAGCACGCGGTTCAATCTGGCTGACTACGGATTCGCGGCCCGGAATATAAGGCGTACTGGGCGAGACAAACGGATCACGTCCCATCGGCCCGCGTGAGGGCAAACCACCTTGCGCTTTTTTGACCACCGACGCCTCGGCCGACATGCCATGCGCAACCTCGAAACCGCTTTCCTGACAGAAGGTCGCAAAAGTCTCATCGGGGTTCATGCCCAGATAGCGGGCATATGAACGCACATACCCGGCGATGAAGCCGGGTGTGTCAAAGGCATCGGGATCTGCATTTTCGATGGCGGCGATGTAGTTGGCTTTGATTCGCAGTTCACGCTGCACATCCAGAAGCGACTTGCCCATCGTTGCACGTTCGCCGCGCATGACATCGCCAAGCCGTACCTCATAGTCATCAAAACCCTTGGGTCTGACGTCCATGTCTTCTTCGGAATCGCGCTGTGATCTGCGCCCAATCATTCCTGCTGCCCCATCTTTGCCTGTCGCGTGTTACGCGCAAACGTCGAATCGCCCCTATAACGATTCGTCCGCTTCTTTTGTTAGCGTAAGCTTAACACGCAGCAAACTCGTTGCACACTTTAGCGTGAGGTTATCCAGCAAGTTCGGCGCGATTTAGCGCACAATGTGACCAAAGTTCGTCCATCGCCTGCACCAGACGGTTCATTTCGTCGGGTCCATGCACCGGAGATGGCGTAAACCGCAGACGTTCGGTGCCGCGCGGAACGGTCGGGAAATTGATTGGCTGCACATAGATACCATAGTCATCCAGCAGCATATCGCTCAACTTCTTGGTGTGGACGGGGTTGCCAACGATCACCGGCACAATGTGGCTGCCGTGATCAATCAGAGGCATGCCAAGCCCTTTCAGCCTCAGCTTAAGAATGCTGGCCTGGGTCTGGTGCTGCTCGCGCAGTTCAGGCGCGCGCTTGAGATAGGCCACCGAGGCTGCCGCCCCTGCCGCAACCGCAGGTGGCAGCGAGGTAGTAAAGATAAAGCCCGGCGCATAGGACCGGATGGCGTCACACATCTTGGCACTCGCCGCGATGTAGCCGCCCATGACACCGTAGGCTTTGGCAAGCGTTCCGTTGATGATGTCAATGCGATGCGCCAACCGATCACGCTCGGTTACACCCCCGCCGCGGGGGCCGTACATGCCAACTGCGTGAACCTCATCAATATAGGTCAAAGCACAGAATTCATCGGCCAGATCGCAAATCTCTTCAATGGGTCCGAAATCGCCATCCATCGAATAGACCGACTCAAACGCGATCAGCTTGGGGGCTGCAGAGTCATCAGCCTCAAGCAACTCACGCAGATGTGCCACGTCATTGTGGCGGAAGATGCGTTTGGCACCCCCGTTGCGGCGCACGCCTTCGATCATCGACGCATGGTTCAGTGCATCGGAATATATAATCAGGCCGGGGAACAATTTTGGCAGAGTGCTGAGTGTCGCGTCATTGGCGATATAGGCACTGGTGAATAGCAGTGCGGCTTCTTTGCCGTGCAAGTCCGCCAATTCAGCTTCCAGCCGTTTGTGATAGACTGTCGTGCCTGAAATGTTGCGCGTCCCGCCCGAGCCTGCGCCTGCGGCCTCCACCGCCTCGTGCATGGCCTCCAAAACAACAGGATTCTGACCCATGCCCAAATAATCATTGCCACACCACACGGTGATGTTCTGCTGCGAACCATCGGGACAAGTCCGTACCGCATGCGGAAAATGACCATTCCGACGTTCAATATCGATAAAGGTCCGATAACGTCCTTCGTCATGCAGCCTGGCAATCGCTGTATCGAGCTGAGCAGTATAGTCCAACGGACCCTCCTTGGATGCCCGGTTATTATAGCCCCGGGCGACTTTTTTCGCCACTTCACAAGCCGGGCTGGAAGTATGGCGTCGCGTTCATCTGTCCAACTGGCCTACAGCCGAACAGCCGAACCCAACTTTGATTTGCATCAAATAACGCCAAACGCCTAAACCGACAAGCAAAGTTACGACCACAAGACGCGAGGAAACGCCGCAGGCCTTTCCTCCAGATCCAGCACAGAAACCTGCTGGACGGTACCGCCCATGCTGATAGGCTCTGCCCAATTTCAAGACGTTCCCAGGAGACCCCTATGTCGCTTGACGCTGTACTGAGCCGGATCGACGCCGATCTGACCACCTCCATCGACCGCCTGATGGAGTTTCTGCGCATTCCCTCCATCTCGACTGACCCGGCCTTCAAGGACCAAGTCGACCAGGCTGCCGATTGGCTGGTGGCGGATCTGAAAAGTATCGGTATTGCAGCCGAAAAGCGCGAAACTCCGGGACATCCCATGGTCGTTGGCCATGTCGGTGAGGACAGCGGTGGGCCGCATGTTCTGTTCTATGGACACTATGATGTGCAACCTGTCGATCCGCTGGAGCTGTGGACACGCGATCCTTTCGATCCGGCTTTGGAAGACACTCCACACGGACAGGTGATACGCGGGCGCGGCGCTTCTGACGACAAAGGCCAACTGATGACCTTCGTCGAGGCCTGCCGCGCCTGGAAAGCAGTGCATGGCACCCTGCCCTGCCGCATCACGTTTTTCTTCGAAGGTGAGGAAGAATCCGGGTCGCCCTCACTCGTGCCATTTCTCAAAGCAAACAAATCCGAGCTTCAGGCGGATCTCGCGCTGGTCTGTGATACTTCGATGGTGTCGCGGGGGGTGCCTTCGATAGCGTCGCAATTGCGCGGCATGCTCAAGGATGAATTCACAATCATCGGTCCCCGCATCGACCTGCATTCGGGCCACTATGGCGGGCCGGGTCTGAACCCGCTGCGGGAACTGTCGCGCATCGTCGCATCCTTCTATGATGAAGAAACCGGCCGCGTCGCGGTCGAAGGTTTTTACGAAGGCGTACACGAAGTCCCGGCCGAGCAGTTGCGCCAATGGGAGAATTGCGGGTTCGATGAAGCGGAATACCTGAATTCGGTTGGCTATACCGAGCCGCACGGTGAAACAGGCTATTCCACCCTGGAACAACAATGGGCGCGACCCACGCTTGAAGTGAATGGCCTTTGGGGAGGTTACAACGGCGCGGGCTCCAAAACCGTGATCCCGTCCGAGGCACATTGCAAGATCACCTGCCGCTTGGTCGGCGACATGGACCCGGACGCGCTCCGCAAAAGGATCCGCAAACATGTCGAAGAGCGCCTGTCTACGGATGCTAAAGTGGTCTGGGACAGTGATCTCGAAGGCTCGCCTGCTTCGGTGATGAACCTTAGCCGCCCAGAATTCGAAGCGGCCCGCGGAGCACTTTCGGACGAGTGGAATCGCGAGGCCGTTTTCACCGGGATGGGCGGATCAATCCCAGTGGTTGGATATTTCAATACAGTGTTGGGGCTGGATTCGATGCTGGTTGGGTATGCCAATGACGATGATGCCATCCACTCGCCGAACGAGAAATACGACGTCAAAAGCTTCCACAAAGGCATCCGCTCGTGGGCCCGTATATTGGAAGCAATAAATAAATGAGGATCCTTTGCGAGGCTCTGCCTCGCGCTCCGAGGTATTTTCGGCCAGATGAAGTACGGATCCCCTGCTTCATCTGGCTATAAATATCTCGGGGGAGTCGCGGCTTGCCGCGGCGGGGGCAGAGCCCCCTGTCCTTACATGTGGATCACGCGTCCATAGGCATCCAGCACGCTTTCATGCATCATTTCAGACAGCGTCGGATGCGGGAAGACGGTGTTCATCAGGTCTTCTTCAGTGGTTTCCAACTGGCGACCGACCACATAGCCCTGAATAAGCTCTGTGACTTCGGCACCGATCATGTGTGCACCTAGCAGTTCCCCAGTCTTGGCATCGAAGACGGTCTTTATCAGTCCCTCGGGCTCACCAAGCGCGATGGCCTTACCGTTGCCGATGAACGGGAAGCGTCCGACCTTGATCTCATAGCCCAGCTCTTTGGCCTTGGCTTCGCTATACCCAACCGAAGCGACCTGAGGCTGGCAATAGGTGCAGCCCGCGATGCTTTCAGGCTTCACCGGATGTGCGTGTTTGCCCGCGATCAGCTCAGCTACCATCACGCCTTCGTGGCTGGCTTTGTGTGCCAGCCAGGGCGCCCCGGCGATATCACCTATAGCGTAAAGCCCGTCTACCCCAGTGCGGCAGTATTCATCGGTGACCACGTGCGTGCGGTCGATCTTCACACCCAAGGCTTCAAGCCCGAGGTTTTCCACATTACCGACGATGCCCACGGCCGAGATCACCGTGTCAAAATCGTGTTTCTCAACCTTGCCTTTCACCTCGATATGCGCAGTCACCTTGCCCTTGGCGCGGTCCAATTGTTTAACCATCGCCTTTTCCATGATGGTCATGCCCTGCTTGGTGAAAGCTTTCTTGGCAAATGCACTGATCTCGGCATCTTCTACAGGCAGCACTCGATCCATCACCTCGACCACGGTCGTGTCCGCGCCCAACGTGTTATAGAAGCTGGCGAATTCGATCCCGATCGCACCCGAGCCGATGACCAGCAGTTTCTTGGGCATCCGCGGCGGTTGCAGCGCGTGTTTGTACGTCCAGACCAGATCGCCATCCGCTTCAAGGCCCGGCAGTTCGCGCGCCCGGGCACCGGTGGCCAGAACGATATTCTTCGCGGTTAGGTCTTCCGTGCCTTTGTCTGTTTTGACGCTGACCTTGCCCTTGGCGGGGATCGATGCCTCGCCCATGACAACAGCGACTTTGTTCTTTTTCAGCAGATGACCTATACCGCCAGACAACTGCGCGGCAACACCGCGCGAGCGCTTCACAACCGCATCCAGATCGTAGCCGACCTTGTCTGCTTTCAAGCCAAAATCCTTGGCACGCTCCATCAGGTGGAACACTTCCGATGACCGCAGTAGTGCCTTTGTCGGGATACAGCCCCAGTTCAGGCAGATACCACCCAGATGTTCGCGCTCGACAACAGCGGTCTTCAGGCCCAGTTGCGCCGCGCGAATAGCGGCTACATAGCCACCGGGGCCAGCCCCGATTACGATCAGATCATAAGATTGTGCAGCCATGTTTCCCTCTCGGCACAGGTCAGTTCAAAAACTAGTTTACCGTTAAACTATTTTTTACAACGCATCAACATCAGAGCCCGCGACATATGTGACGCGGGGTCAAATCAGGTATTTGGAGCTGAATTCAGCCTATACCCACGTTACCGCAAAGGCTAGAACTGAAGAATATGCACTACCAGTTTTTGACCTTCCCGATTTTCGAAAGGCGTATCATGGCTAAAACGCTCAAAGATTTACTGCTCGCTCTTTTGAACGCGACATTGATATTGTTGGCTTTATGCCTGTTTTTGGGGTGGAAACTTGCGCAGTCTGTCGATCAGATCCGGGTCGGGTTTGCTGAGAACCTGCAGGTCGTGGCGCCGCTACGAGATCAGGCGCAGGGAGTTCGTGGGGAACTGGCCGCGTTGCGCAGCGATCTTGCGACCCTTGGCAGTCAGGGCACGCAGCTCGATGCGGTCACACGCCAACAGTTGAATGCGGCATTGCGACGTTTGGGTGATCTGGAGGGGAAGCTGGAAGACACTCAGACCCGATTGGCGGGCCTGGTCGAAAAACCAGAAGACTTGATCGACTATGCCATCACGACATCCGCCGACATTGTCACCGACCGCCTTCTGATCCTAAAAGGCTGTGAGCCCGCGACCTAGGTCGCGGCCTGCAACTCGCGCACAGTCGAACCATATCCGCCATTACTGACATATGCGGCTTCGTGTTCAGTGGTCGCGCGTTCCAGCGCATCGTTTCGATACGGGAAACGACCGAACTTGCGGATCACCTCACGATGAGCGCGCGCATGAAGCAGATTGCTCTCGCCGCCTTCCGGCATCCGTTCGATCATAAGGCGCACACAGCGCTCCTGATCGCACAGATTTTCCGAATGCATCATCGGCAAATAAAAGAACTGCCGCGCCGGTTCGTCGATCTTAAGATCCCAGCCTTTGTCGACCGCGCATTTCGCTGCAGCCAGTGCCGCCCGATCCGATGCAAAGGCCTGTTTGCTTCCCCGGAACATGTTGCGAGGCAACTGATCCATAAGAATAATATAGGCCAGCGAACCGCTAGGATAGGTCAGCCAAAGCGAGAATTTACCCTCACACGCGGCTTCCCATGTTGAAAGAAATTTATCCCGGATCCGCGCATCCAGCGCTTCATCCTGCAGGTACCACCCCTCGGGGCCAACCTCATCTAACCAAAAACTCAATACTTCTTCAGGACCTACCATTGCCCTAGACTCCGTAATTGCCCTCCCCAGGACGTAACGTCATTAAAATCACTTTTACAGATTTGTGACAGTAACATATTGCAACACAAAAGTCACATTTCCGGCGCTCAGGCGGGTTCTTGCGTATCCTGCTCGTCCTGGGCTGCCTCTATGGCGACCTCTTGCGCAACTTCCAGAGCAACGGGCGAAGATGTCGGGTAAATCGGGGCAATCGATCCGGTTTCATCCACGGGTTTGTAGACGCGCTGGGTCATACGATAGGCCGCATAGGCGGCCATGATGAACATCAGCGCCGCGATGAACAGGAAAAAGCCTTGTGGGCCGAGCACGCCAGCCCCCATTAGCCAACCGGTGATAATTGGACCTGCGATAGCGCCCAAGCCGTTAATAAAAACCAGACCGCCCGAAGCCGCCGACATATCGTCATACTCCAAGTAGTCATTGGTATACGCGATCAACAGAGAATAGAGCGGGCTTGTCATGCCGCCGATGATAAAGGCAGCTACGAGAAGCATGGTGAAAGTGACGCCCAGTATCATGCCTATCACGGCGCCTACCCCACCAACAGCGGCCACCAGCATGATCAGCAGACGGCGGTCCATTCTGTCGGACATCCAGCCCAACGGATATTGCAGGACTACGGCGCCGATATAAAACACCGCTACGAAGGTCGAAATCTCGACCAGACTCAATCCAACCTGAGCGCCATAAACGGCGCTCATCCCGAATTGCGCTGAAAATATCCCGCCAAGCAAGAACATGCCGACGCAGCCCAGCGGCGAAGTTTCCATCAGCTGGCGCAATGTCATCGGTTTGGTGGTATCGAACGCCGGGGTCGGAGAAATGGACAGCAGAATAGGCGCAAATGAGATCGAAACCAGTATAGAAGCGATGACAAAGGTCTCATATCCTGCCGGGTCGCCGACCAGCAACAAGGCCTGGGCACTCACCACTCCTGTCATCTGCACCATCATATAAAGCGACAGCGCCTGCCCTCGGTTCTCGTTGTTTGCGGCATTGTTCAGCCAGCTTTCCGCGGTCACATACACGCCCGAAAAACAGAACCCGATAATCACGCGGCCAATCGACCATGCAATTGGATCGGTCAGCATCGGATACATGATCATGACAGCCGAGATGAACGAGGCCAGCGCCGCAAACACGCGCACGTGCCCCACGCGGCGGATCATTTCAGGTGCCAGACGCGAGCCGCCAAGGAACCCAAGGAAATAGGCCGACATCACAAAGGACATCTCTAAGGTCGAGAATCCCTCGATCTCCCCACGCACCCCCAGCAACGTGCCCTGCAGGCCGTTGCCGACCATCAGCAACCCCATTCCCAGAAGAAGCGCCCAAGCGCTGGAAAGAACCTGAAGCATTCTGCCTATCCAAAATTGCCGGTGTGTTTTGTCCGCTTTGCCGTCAATGACGAAGCACGTCGCGCTTGTCTACGACATTGTAAGGGCGCAGATCGCCAAGATACGACTATGGTATAAGCAGAGATCCGTCGCCGTATGAGAAAAAGCGATATTCTTCTGCGATAGCGTGGTCATAGACCGACTTGACCCGATCCTGCCCAATCAACGCCGAAACCAGCATCAGCAATGTGGATTTCGGCAGGTGGAAGTTGGTCATCAGCGCATCAGTGACGTGAAATTCAAAACCTGGGTATATGAAGATATCGGTCTCGCCTTCCCACGGCGCGATCCGGCCGCTGCGAGCTGCGCTTTCGATCAGTCGAAGGGCCGTTGTGCCAACCGGGATAACGCGCCCGCCCGCTTCTTTGGTCGCCGCAATCTCGGCAGCGGCCTGCGCGCTGACCCGTCCCCATTCGGCGTGCATCTTGTGGGTGGTCACGTCTTCCACTTTGACCGGCAGAAATGTGCCTGCCCCCACATGCAGCGTGACATGCGTGAACTCGACACCGCGCTCCGATAGCGCCTGCAAAAGCGCATCATCAAAATGCAAGGACGCGGTTGGGGCCGCTACGGCTCCGGAGTTTCGCGCCCACACAGTTTGGTAGTCGGTCTTGTCCTGTTCATCCGCTGCACGTTTCGCTGCGATGTAGGGAGGCAACGGCATCGCGCCGGCCTGCTCCAACGCTTGATCGAAATCCTCTCCGGTCAGGTTGAAGCGCAGATAGGCTTGGCCATCGGCAACTCGGTCCAGGGTTGCGCTCAGATCGTCTGAGAATACGATCTCTTCGCCCGGTTTGATCTTCTTAAGCGGCTTGATCAGCGCGGCCCAACAACCATCAGATTGCGGGTCCAGCAATGTCGCCTCAATCGCGGCAGATACCGGCCCTTGCGCGCTGTCACGGTGGCGGCGACCGCTGAGGCGAGCGGGAATGACGCGGGTGTCGTTCAGCACCAGACGGTCCCCGGGCTGCAATATGTCCGGCAGATCGAACACGTGCCGGTCCTGAACAGCATCACCCTGCGCAAGCAGCAGTCGCGCGGACGAGCGCGGGCTGGCGGGACGCGTGGCAATCAGGTGTTCGGGCAGGTGGAAGTCAAAGTCGCTGAGTTTCATCGCCGCGCCATACATCGGCCCGACAGATTCGGCCACAGCTCAGATCAGCGATCCTCACCACGTGTCTGGAAGGCGGGATTGGGTTCGCCAGATCGATCCGGTGTGGCATTCGGGCCATCCGAGACCGTTGGCGCAGGCTCGCGCAACAGGTTGCGCAGAAACAGAGGTGCGAGACCAGACAGAGGATTGACCGAAACTTGCGGGTCGGACAGCGGTCCGGACAGAGTGTAGTTGAAGGCAAAGATACCTTCCCCCTTTTTGGTCAGAACGCTGCCAATAGCATTGACCAGATAGATCGGTGAAATCGCGCCGCGCAGGTTCAGCATCCCGGCTACAGTGTCGACCGTACCATCAAAGGACAGCCCCATTGATGGACCTACGGCACTACCGCTCAGCACTTTCACCTCGGTCGGAGTGATACGCATTTTGCTGTCGATGGCTGCGAAGAAAATACCTTGCCCCGCCATTTCATCCAGCAACCCCACCAGACTGATCGCGTTCAATATCGCTGCCATGGCCGGGGCGTCCGTGATCCGCGTATTTTTGATTTTCAGGTCGACGTCATAATTTCCAGGCTCTGCGATCGGATCCAGTTGCAATTGCATTGTTCCACCGCGTGCCTGCGTCAGAACCCCCGCTGATCTCAGAACCGCCCCTGCATCGTCCGAGGTTAGACCAACCGCAGATCGGGACGCGCGCGGGGTGACCTGACCGCGGATCGCTGCACCGCCATTGACTTGCGACGCAAAGCTGCCGGTCAATCCGCCAGTGGTTTGAAACGAGCCAGTCAACCCGGTCAACGCAACGGATTCAGTGACTTGTAGTCGGTCCAGCTTCACATCCAGCTTTGGCCCGGGCCCGGCAGCACCACCGCTGCTACCTCCCTCACCGATGGTGGATTTTCCCAGATCAAGCACGCCGCCCAACACACGGATATCTGGCAGCGCGGCACCACGCCCAATCAATTCCGCCGGAACTGCAAGCCAGTCGCCCAGTTCGAACGTGCTGAACCGTACCCTTTCGAACCCGCCATCCCGGAACGAGATCGCTGCAGTTGTCCGTAGACCAGCAGCGTTGATCCGAAGGGAATCGACACTTAGCTGAGCGCCCAGCGTGGCCTCGGCAGTCAGAGAGCCGCCAGTGCTGGCTGATTTGCGCCATCCAAGCTCAGGGATCGCCAACGCGACGCCAACCAGATCGGATTGTGCGGACAAGCGCGGGGGCTCACCCGCACCAAGACTCAGGCTGAAATCGGCGATCCCCTCTCCGGTCAACATGCCGCGCGGCAGTCCGGCATTGATTTGTTCCATCAAACGCGGGGAGAGTTCGATTTGACCTGTCAGTTCGCTTTGCCGCGGGGTTTCGCCTCCGATCGGCTGCCGCCAAAGCGCTTCAACCGGTACGACGCCAAACAGCCCCTCGCCCTGGATGGCCACTTGCGTCTGGTCGCCGCTCAGGTCCAATCGGTCTGCGCTGACTTCAAATCCGGGTACCAGCTTGCTGCTGTCCAAATTCGACAACTCGCCAACGAAATGGAACCTGGTATCTTCCAGCTTCAGGCCCTTGATCAGCGGCAAGGAAAGCGTTCCACTCAGACTGACCTGACCGTCGGCCAGATCCACCGGCAGATTGGCCTTGGTCAACAGTTGCAGCGGCGGCCGGTCCAGCAATGACATGGCTGCGGTTACACTGCCGCTGGCCTTAATCCGCGCAATGGCCGGGGTGGTTTTTTTGATGCCGGTATCGGGGATGATGAACGAGGTGCCCGAGGCATCAACGGTACCTCCTTCATCCGCGATCACAATCCCCTTTTGCGCCGAGACGGTAAAGCGCCGGTTGAGCAGGCTGGCCTGTCCCTGCGCGTCTTGGATGGTTGGCAACGTCTTGGCGAACCGTATCTCGGTCTTGTCGAATTCGAAATCCGCATAGATGTCCGGCTTTTCGCCGGGCCGTAGACGCAGGGCGAAATCCAGATCGGACATTTCTCCGTGATAGAGGTTATCGGTGACCCAAAGGCGCGGTTTAGGGGCAAGTCGTTCGGGCCAGTAGTTCAACAGCTGATCAGAGCTCATCCGATCAATCTGCGCGTCAATGGCTGCGACCCAGCCGTCGGTCAAACCAGCCAGAGACCCGCTGAGCCGTGCGCGATGTGCACCGTCTTCAACCGTCATCTGCCCCAGCTGTATACGGAACGGCGCAAGTTTCATCTGGAAATCAACATCGGCCCGCGTCAGATTCAGTGCTTCGGGGAACAGATTGGCCGGGTTGATCTCAATCCCGCTGAGGCGGAACTGCCCCGACATACTGTCCAACCCGCCAGCTTTGACCCCATGTAGAAAGGCCTTGCCATCTGCCTGCACCGTACCCCAGGCAGACTGGATCGAGACTTCGTTGAAATCCAGCGCCTGTTGTTTCGGGTCGTAGGTAAAATACGTCCGCGCCGCGTCGAATTTGATCGGTGTTGTTTCAGGCGTGGGCTGCACGGCGCCTGCACCCAGATTCAACGTGGCAAAGACCGGCCCCAGCGCGCCCTCAGTATCAATGCCACCCCTCAAAGCACCTGAGATCGGTGTGCGAAGTACCTGCATCCATGCCAGCGCCGGGCTGTGGCCTGCGATATCCTCGGCGGGAAGATCGGTGATCGAGATGCCGAACTGCGCAGCCGGACTACCCAGCAAACTGGTATAGTTGGCCTCGATCGTGCTGACATAATCGCGACCGGCCAGCACCGAGAAATTGGTGGCCAGACGAACCTCACCCGCGTTGCGGTTGGCCTGAATGCGCCCGCCGTCCAGCACCCAGGACCGGCCCAACCGCAGGTCTTGATAGTCCAGCGTAATTGCATCCAGTTCGACCGAGGTCAGGGCTGACAAAATAGGTGCCTGGAACACCTCGTCTGATGATTCAATCAGCTGCGCCAGGTTCCGGGCCTGACCGACCGGCGCACTTCCGGCACCGACCGTCAGCGACAGCGCTCCATCGACACCCCGTGTCAGTGCAATCTGCGCGCCTTGCAATATGATCCGCTTCGGGCGCACATGCCCGCGCAACAGCGGGCGCATCGACAGGCTGGCCCGCAGGTCGGACACTTCGGCAATCTGCCGTCCGTCCGCATCGCTGATACGAACATCGGTCAGTCGCAATCGCGGACGCCAGCCTTCATGAATGATGAAACTGACATCGCCGAACCGAACTTTGACGCCACCCAATGTCTGATCAAGGCGCGCCTCGACCCGGTCGCGCAACCAATCCGGCGCGTGCATGCGCTGGCCGACAACCATAAAGCCGGTGACCAGTGCCAGAAATCCAAGGATGAAGACACCGCGCAATGTCCACAGCCCTGCGGTTCGACGCCGCGACCGACGGCGGGGTTTCTTATCCGCCTTCGTGTCATCCTGCTGTTCTTGCTGGACCAATTTGCGTCTCACGCCTTTCAACCTGTCAACGGAGCCCTATGATAAGCGGCAACCGTTAATTTCTCAGCCGGAGTTTGAATATGCCCGAAGTCTCAGACATCGCACCCGACTTTACACTGCCTCGCGACGGCGGCGGCAAGGTGACCCTGTCGGAACAGCGTGGCCGCGCGGTCGTTCTGTTTTTCTATCCCCGCGATGATACGCCGGGCTGCACCAAGGAATCCATCGGTTTCTCGGAACAACTACAAGCCTTTGCGGATGCGGGTGCTAACGTTTTCGGCATCTCGCGCGATACCGTGGCAAAGCATGACAAATTTGTCGCCAAGCACGGCCTTACGACGCCGCTTTTGTCCGATGAGGGTCAGAGCGTGTGCGAAGATTATGGCGTCTGGATCGAAAAGAACATGTACGGACGCAAATCCATGGGGATCGAACGCTCGACCTTTCTGATTGATGCGGATGGAAAAATCGCCCGCGTCTGGCGCAAGGTGAAAGTGCCGGGTCATGTGGACGAAGTGTTGGAGGCCGCACGCGCGCTCTAGCCCTCTCGACCCGCGCGGGCATCAAGGGTATGACCCGCGCGGAGTGAAGCGTAAGGGGGCAAGCGTGTCAAAAACACTGACCGAAATGGCGACCGAGGTTTTGACCACATCAGTCGGTCGCGAGAAAACCGCCCTGTCCAAACGATACGCCGCTGCCTGGTTCGCAGCCCGGCAAGGCGACGCGCCCAAGATCGAAGTGGGCACCGCAAAGCCACCGCTATACCCTGCGCGACCTGAAAAGCCCGAACTGTTGTCGCCTCGTGATGTACCGCGCCGAAGGGCGGGGTCCGAGGCCGGCCGCATCGCACTGTTGCACGCTGTCGCTCATATAGAGTTGAACGCCGTGGATCTGCATTGGGATATCATTGCCCGGTTTGGCCATGTGCCCATGCCCATCGGCTTCTATGACGATTGGGTGAAATGCGCCGAAGAAGAATCGCGCCATTTTGAGATGGTCTGCGACTGCCTCGAACAGATGGGGAGCCACTATGGCGCCCTGCCCGCCCATGCAGGCATGTGGCGCGCCGCCGAGGACACCGCACAGGATCTTATGGGTCGTCTTGCCGTCGTCCCAATGGTGCTTGAGGCACGTGGGCTGGACGTGACCCCCGGAATGATCGACATTTTCCGCAAGGCCAAGGCTGACGACGCAGTCGCTGCACTGGAAGTGATTTATGCCGAGGAAGTTGGTCACGTCGCCTATGGCTCGAAATGGTTCCACTTAAATGCCAACCATTTCTTTCCAGAGGAAGCTTCTAGCATCTAAACCTTTGTAAATTATTAAAAATTTTTTCATCGGGTCCGGTTCTCTTTTCAAAAGACTTGCTCCATCACTTGGGATTACAGAACAGGTATTTTTCGGATGGAACTTTCGAAATGAGCCCACGTACAAATATGCAGCGCCTACAAAAATCTAATCATCACAATACTTTACAAGATTGGACGTTTTTGGAACAAAAATGACCGAGAGCACTCAATGCCACTTAGTTAGGTGCTCGTTGCTGACTAGATTTGACTTACAGTCACGGACGGAGACTCAGATGGTCTCAACCACTTCAGGCGTTTTCATTTTTGGACTGCCAACGGCGGTATGTTTTCCGACCACTGGGAGGCGTAGTACCTGGCCATTTCAGAGTGACTGGCACCTTGGCACGCGCGCTCTCCAAATAGCTGGCGTGTGCCGAGGTGCCTTGGTCCGTCAGGACCAATCGAAATTCCATTTCAAGAGTTGTCTTTGAGCTGATTTGCCCTTCTTTGCGTCAGGCTATAGCTGTCATCGTTCACCTTAAGAACTCTGACATGATGGGTAAGCCTGCTGAGAAAGGCTCCGGTCAACGATATCAAACCGTGACAGGTAAAAGCCTTGTTGCCGATGATCGTTGCAAATGTGCAGCCTGCTGAGGCCGCTTGGATCCATGCCTCCAAGTTGGTTTGGCTATCGAGGTTGTTCCCTTCGATCATTTGCAGTTTCGGGCTCTCCGGTGATTCGCAGCGCTGGTCAAAACTGGCGCCGACAATGCTCAAAAACGCGTTAGACCGGCAAAAAAAATTTTAGAGGCCTCATCGTCAAGAATAGACATTGGTAGGGCACTATCGCCTCTCTACTCTTATTTTATTCTTGGAACTAAGAACAGTCCTCTCATCTATCCATTAAGAAGCAAGAATAGCATAAGCATCTGTTCTTGCTTAATATTTATAACCGCACCAAGCGCGAGAAAGTTGAAGATTGGCCTCCATTCGAGTATCGTTTGGAGACCATCCACTGCCTCGGAGAAACCCTTGAAGCCCATTTCAACACTAGGCCGACAACCTGTGAAACATACCCAAACTCGAGCTGGCGAAACCCGATTTTCGATTTACCGAGAAGATGGCAGCATCGCTCTGTGGCCTTGGGCTTGGGTTGTCAGCGAGACACGTCAGCGGAACTACACCCCTGATACTATTTCCACTCGACTGTCTCACATCACCATTCTCGAGCTTTGGGCAATTCACCGAGATATCGACCTTTACACCATCATGCTAGATGGAGAATGCCTGAGCTTAGAGCAAGTCGCAGACTTAAACTACTTCCTGAATTTTCAAATCCAGGATTTGCGTAAGCTGGCGTGGGTTTTGCCCATGAATGAGCAGAAGTTTCTTACCAAGTGTCTGGAAGAGCGAAGCGTTCAAGCTGGCACAATAATCCAACGGCAGATTGGTATTGAAGAATACCTCCAGTGGCTCGGCGAATATGGCAATCGCTTGCTTCGAAAAAAACCAAGTCCAGTTTCCAAACAGAAACCGTGCCGTCGCAAACAGCTCTTGGAACCAGCGATCAAGCTAAGTGACGGCGGCTACCACACAGTGCCAGGGAGCTATGCGCATTTCTTTCGAAAGCTACGTAAAGGTATGCCACAAAGCCGGATCAAGGCATACGATCATGAGAAAGCCGCAGATCGCTTTTCCCTGTGGTTAGCGATCTGCAATCCGTATGATGTTTGGCCCAAGAACCGAATTCGAGCACTACGAAACTACCTTATTTTATTGATGTTTTCCGACCTTGGTTTGCGCGCTGGCGAGTTGGGTCAAATGAAGACCGAAGACTATAAGAGCGAAGATGATTTGATCGAGGTCGTTCGCCGCCACAATGACCCAGAAGACCCTAGGAAACGTCAGCCAAACGCAAAGACCTTCGACCGGAAAATCAGTTTGAAATCGTCGCCGTTGCTGATCGAGACCCTCGATGAATGGATGGATTTGAGGGACGACATAGATTTTCAAAGCGGCAGAAACTCAAACTCCTTCATGTTTGTGAACTTGGCACGTGATCCCACTGAGTATGGCAAGCCCATGTCCAAGACCGCAATTGACGATGTGTTCAGAGACGCCTCCAGAGCAGCCGGAGTTCGAAAACTGACGCCGCACCCTATGCGACACAAGAAGGCTCGAGAAATGGCCAAGCTTCTAAACGAACTTGGAACCAGCGGCGAAGAAGCTCGAAAGGTTTTCACCTATCACTTTGGGTGGTCGGAAACATCTCAGATGATCTCTCGCTACCTTGGAGGAGAGTCCGACATTGGCGCTGCGAATAGCATGCGAACAATCTGGGCGGAACAGGAAGCTCGAGCTACTGCGATAGACACGAGTCTCCGCGACACAAGTGACTCAAAACCAAGTGAGTACATCAGCCTTCTCGATCATCGCGAAAAATTGGCCGAACAAGCCTTAGCAAAGAAGCAAGATAAGCAATGAACAAGCATGAACGATGGCATCACGGCATTCCAGCATCGCGCCCGACCAATATCCGCCGAGCTGCCAACGGTGAAACTTTCGATATTACTTCCGATTACTGGGAGCTAAGTGCAACAGGGGGTACTGCAACTTTCAGTTTTGAATGGTGCGATGAGACACTGTCCCCACTAATGAAACGCTCGCTCAAGGAAGTAGTCGCTTACCGGCTTGAGACTAACCTTGCATCTTCAATCAAAAGCGAACTGACTTCCTTCAAACGACCGTGTGTTTGGATCAGGAATTCCAGTCAAAATGTAATCGATGCGATCACGCGTGTTGATATTGCGGCCTACAGATTGGATGATCCAAGTAGTAACGATTATGGCATGCGAAACATAGTTTCTTCATGGCAAGAGCTGAAGTTTCCGGGGATTGCACTGGATGCGGCAGAACTCGTCGGCACATTCCGAAAAGTTGAAAACGAAAAAGCAAGCATTCTGACTCTCGATCCGGCTTCAGGCCCCTACTTGGATGGTGAAATCGCAATGGTAGATCGAGAGCTTCAAGAGGCATACGAAACAGACAAAATCAACAATGCCCAATATGTTCTTACTCAATTCTTCCGGCTTTACGGGCAGAGATCCAGCATGGTCGCAAACCTGAAACTTGGGGACGTTAGAACTCCCAGACACCATGGGGAAGAAACCTCAATCAGGTTTGAAATGCTAAAGCAAAAGGGGACTGGAGCCAGAAGCCACGGCCCAAAGCGCCCTGCACCTATGTTGTTAACACATGCTCTGGAAGCATATCTGGACGAGTTAACCGATGGTGTTCGCGCCTGCGAGTGGGATGACAATCGACCGTTGTTTCCTGCGCAAACAGAAATCTTTCTCACAAGAAAAAACGCTAACGACATTGAAAATTCACAGAAAGTCAACGGTCAAATTGCGGCTAGGTATCAAGGGCACATGACCGGAGCCTTAGCACGAGAACGATATCAAGGCATTTTGGCTAGTTTAAAACTGGTTAGCCCCCGCACCGGTAGTTCTATGGTGTTCACTCAGTCGAGGGAGCGTCATACAATCGCGACGATTATGGCACTTAGGGGGTGCACAGCAGAAGAAATCGCAGCATGGCTTCACCACAAGAGCCCAACAAGCTGTGAAGCCTATATCGAATTAGCCTCGCGACACCATCAGCTGATGTCCAGTCTTCTAGATGGGAAGATGATTCATGTGGCTGGTCGTTTCCTCGGCCAAGTGATCGAAAACAACTCCGACGAATACGAAGCCGGTGCAACCATTACGGCCACAGAAGTCGATGGCGTCCCAGAAATAGGCGCCTGCGCTTCCGGGGGCTGCAACGCCCTTGAAAGCCTTGCAGCCCCCTACGCGTGCTTTCTCTGCCGCCACTTCAATCTCTCAATCAACTCAGAACTTGACCCGATATTACACCTTCTAACGAGCAGGAAAGCTGAAGCAAAAAAGTACGGTGATGATGAATACTCGCGCGAACTCAATCGGCACATTTCTGCGGTTCTTGCCGCAAAAGTATCGCAGCTTCATGCTCGCGATGACCGAGAGGAAGCAGAATGACGATGCATTTCAAGTCCAAGCAACAAATTGCAGCTGAAAAATACATTATTAAGGCGAAGAAACTCTCGATTTTTGACCCGCGTGTAAAAGAACACCTCGTTTGGGAGGACCCGAAATGGAACATCTCGGCCTTTGTTAGGCTCACCAGAAACTCAACCTCGACGACAATTGCGTTCCACCATGCGGGCCAGAGTTCATCGCTTGCAAATGAAATTGAATATGCAATGGCACAGCCGTTCGGGGACGTCGTAAAGGCATACTTCGCCTATCAACTATATGAAAATGCTTCGAAAATCGGCATCGCTCAAAAAACCAACATCTTCAGGCATAAAGTGAAGTTTTGTCGTTACTTAGATCAGATCCTTTCCGAACAGGGACGTTCTGGTTTGTCCGACCAGATAGCCAAGAGAGACTTGGATAGGGTTGTTGAGATGGCCAGCAAATCACACAAGCGTAAAGCAGCGGAGACAATGCGATCTATCGCACGAGAACTCGATGCAGCCGGAATCGTATGTGATTTGAAGAACTGGTGGCATCCTGCGCTAAGGGATGATCGCTTTCGCAGCAGGGTAAACGAGCATTTTCAACGTAGCAGCCTGACCGAGGCGGAAGTGGCATGCGTAGGAGAAGCCTTTCGGAGGGCGAAGTCTCCGCGTGACCAAATTGGAATGAGCATCGCCGCCCTGCTTATGTGCACCCCTTCTAGAAAGGAAGAAGCCTTTATTCTACCTGCTGAGGCCGAGATAGTGGACAACCCAGGGGAAGGCTACGTCGATCCAGATGTTCCATTCGGTGATGACGTCCGGTTCAAATCTGGCCTCAGATGGTGGCCAGTGAAGGGCGGGAAACCAATGATCAAGTTCGTGCCTAAAGAAATGAAGCCCGTGGCTCAGTTGGCGCTTGCGCGGATCCGTAAACATACCGAGCCGGCGCGAGAGTTGGCAAAATGGATGATGGAAAACCCTGGCAGGGTTTTTGTTCCACCCGAACTCATTAAGCTGCATGTTTCGGGAGAGATTACCCGGTCGGATATCTCGCAAATAACCGGTATCGAATCTGTACAAGGATTGGATCGCTGGCTTCGAGCAAAGAGGATCACTTCGATCCGAAAAGAAAAAATAGGAGTCTACAGCTTTTCCGAGTTTGAGCGTAGTTGCCTAAATGAATTACCAAACGGGTGGCCTATTTACAGCGACTTGTCTTCAATAGATTACGGTGGTGCACTTTGCGTAAGCCTAAAGTACCAGTTTGATCAGGGTGCAATCACCAGACAATACATGGTTGAACCATTGAGCGCTGTCATCCTCGACCTTGTCCTGTCTGGTAGACCACAACGGGCTCTAAGGGATGGTCGCAATCGTCCTACCATTCCCTCTATCTTCGAACGTTTAGATATCCGTCTGCCCAACGGCGAATACCCCAAGATTACGACGCATCAGATGCGGCATTACCTGAATACACTGGCTCAGCGGGCGAACGTGCCTCAGGCGCACATCGCCTATTGGTCTGGGCGCGCGAGTACTATGCAGAACCCATACTACGATCACACTGACAAGCTTTATCAAGTCGAACAAATCAGGCGAGGCTATGAGGACGAGAAATTACCGAAGATCAGGGTCGTGGATGACTCGGATGTAGAAAACGCAGCCTACACGTCAGCCAATCTCAAAATGCACATGCATTCAACAGCGGTCGGGTACTGCAATCGTCGTTTCAATCAAGAGCCTTGCGACCGAGCTGGTGCCTGTAGAACATGCACTAGACTGGTATGCCTAGGCGGTTCCAAAAGAGCCGCTGATCAGCTCCTTAGAGATGCGGAAAGAGATCAGAAATCTCTTGAGACCCTGCGTGCTCGCCAGGCTAAAGGAATGCGGGTCAATGAAAAAACCATAGAGGCTATCGAACATAGTCACGCTCGTAGCCAAGCTCTCGCTGAGGCCATTATGGATCCGGCAAACGAAGGGACTCTGATCCGCAATACCGACCTCGGCCCATTGATCGAGTTCAGCCACGCTGAACGGATCATCGAAAAAAAGCTGGCAGAGCTTGAAACCTCTCGAACCACGGGGAACTTGACGTGAAGCTTACGCCCGAAAAAGTGGATAAAATTTTGGTCCTAATTGGTCAAATGAGGGGCGAAATCACCCAGAACAAAATACACAGTAAAGTTGAATCCAAGGTTGTCAAAATCTCATCTAAGCAGCTGTTCAAACACCCTCACATTCATGCGGCCTACCTAGACAAAGCCGCGGCCTTCTCGCGCAAAAGAGAAACAGATAAAGGTAAGAAGACCCGAAAGGCACCAAAAAACGCCGCTGCAATAATGGAAGAACAACAGAAAAAGATCGCTCGACTCGAAGAGAAATTAGACGTGATCTTGTCAAACGCGGTGGCACAAGGGGTTGACCCTCGCTTGATGAAGCAACCGCTAAACGTCTCCAGACTTGGGAATACCTACCCAGAGGGACGCAGAAAATGAGTCGCAGCATGGCCGATGCTGCGCGATGCCCCAACGACGGCAAGGCGCAGTAAGCGGACTTTGCAAAGTCTTTGGTACGGGTCGCAACAGAAGCCTATTTTTGCTGTATTCCGGGCATATTCGCTGGCACGGCCCTACGATCACAGGAAACTTAAAATTGCAAAAATATAGCTTAAGAAATTGATGGGCGACTACGTTCATTTTGCTGTCAAACTAGCATACCAATAGTCACTCCAGGTTTTCCCGGCTACGCCTTGCAGAGACGTGGCATGGGTTATGCAGTAGCTGCGCATCTAAATGATTGGCTTCGTGACAGGTGGGGCATAAAGCAACCGCGATATCAACGGCCTCACCAGTCTCATAGTCAAAACAATACTCCTGGCCACAAATCTCTAGGACCTGTCCCAGGGGTATCAACTCTGAAACAGTTGCACCGCAGTGATCGCATACGCCATTGTGTAAAGCATCTTTGAGCTCAGGCAATTCCACCGTTTTTTGAAACTTGCATTCTCTTTCACTCATAAACAAACCAAAATTTCAACTGTCCTAACATAAGGTTAGTTTGGTGATGAACGAGATCAAGCTATCGCGGCTATGCCTTTTGCGTGGCAACGGTTGAATAGAACCAACCGACAAAGCATCCTTGGTAATGAAGCAGTGGGTCGATCAGTATGAGGTGTTCAACCAAACGAACGCGCGATGCTGCGAAACATCCGGGCGACTTGGCCAGGAAGCTCACTTTCGTCATCTTGGGCAAAAACCGCATACGCTGCGAAGGCAAACCGAGGGGCTTCCTTTATCAAGCTTAATTGACCACTCCCAAGTTCCGCTTCGACGACCCTTTTTGGAAAGTAGCCGGCGGATGGAATGGACTTCAAATACTGAAGGCCCAGGGTCCCGATACCCAATTGAAGACGAGGTGCATCAAGCTCTGAAAAATTCAATAAATGCTCAGCCTTAAATTCGGGGCCCCAATCTATGAGAACGTACGCGTCTCCCAGCTCGTTCGGCAGACCGATGGGACCGCTGCTTACAAGAACAAATTCATCTTGGAATAATTGGAGGGCAGACAATCCCGACGCCCGTCGAGGCTGGTACATTATGGCCAAGTCGAGGTCGCCCTCTTCGATCTCCCGCGACAGAGCCTCGGAAGAAGCTGCGGAGGCCCGTATGGCAACGTCTGGCAGCGTTTCCATCAATTCGGGTAAAGCCCCCATAAGATATCCGTCCCAAAGGCTGGGTGCGGCGCCAATCTCTAGCGCTGCTCTTATTGGAACAGGGAGACCAACGTCCAACTTCGCTTGTGCCCAGGTTCGCACAAGCAACTGTGCGTGTTTGAGAAAGTGTTGTCCCGCATTCGTCAGCGCTGCGCCAGATTTGCTGCGGTCAAAAAGCACTTGCCCAAGTTGCTGCTCTAAAGTCCGAATTCTCATGCTCACCGTAGATTGGGTGACATGGACCTTTTTCGCAGCATCAAAGAAGGTGCCCGTTTCAACAACGGCCAGAAAGGTTCGAGCTTGTTCGATATCCAAGGATTATTTATTCCATTTTTGAATATCATCCGAGAATAAAATTCGTTTTTCAACATAAATATTTCGTGCGATACACCGAGTGTAGCGCGAAAGTGCCCCCGCCAGATCGGAACGCTAATCAACATTTCTCATTTTGTAGTGGAGATCCCGAGCTGAGGAACCGTTGCAATCTGACCCCTGTGGATTTGCCACCAACACCGGAGCGCTGCACCAACCCCACAATGGGCAAGAAGCCCATTTTCTCATGGAGAAAACAAAATGAGTCGAGTTTCTATTGTTGCTCTTCTCTCTTCGCTGTTTGCTGTTCCGGCATTCGCCATGCCCGCTGATCTTGACATGGACGGTGATGGCCTGGCGTCGCTGGCAGAGCTTCAGACCAAGTATCCTGAAGTCTCGGATGATCTCTTCCTGGAGATCGACGCGAATGCTGATGGTTTCATCAATGACGACGAATTGGTTGCCGCCGTTGACGCAGAACTTCTCTCTGGTCCCACAGGTGATCAGTAAGCAAAGGTTGTCACGGCTATGAGGAAGCCAATCCCGCCCCACAAATGGCTGCTTGCCGCGATGGGTATTTGGTTGGTTTTGTCCCCCTTTGTCCTGTTTCGTGAGGAAACACTGTTGCAGGGCATGGCTGAACTTGAAGCAATCGCCTTCATGGCAACTGGCATTGTTGTTCTGGTCATGTCCGGCGCTGACGGCCGGAGCCACCTTCTCGCACGGGTGGCTCCGGTATCGGCACTGGGGTTCCTGTTGATCGTGGCGCCGGCGGCGTTGAACTTCACGGGCCATATTGTGGCGACGGCTAATGCATGGATAGCGGGATCGGCGCTGATCGGGCTTGCCGCTTGGGAGGTGCTGGAAAGCCGCGGATTGCGTGCAATCCAGTAAATTGGTGCGGGGCGGGAAATCGCCCCGCGTCGTGCTATAATCCAACTAGCATTGGGCATATTTTAAGGAGTCTACTCAGTGACTGTCGCTAAAGTAGTTGAAGCTCAGAAATTTAAACAACGCCCATTTTGTAGTGCCGACACGACAGTCTTTGACGCGGCTGTAACCATCGCTTTGTTGGATGTGAATGCGCTCGCTGTTCTTGAAGATGACAAGCTAGTTGGGATTATCACTGATCATGATATTCTGCTGTGTCTCGCCGACTCCGGCTCTTCATTTTATGAACAAACCGTTAGCGATTGGATGACCGAAAAGCCTATCACTTGTGCTTCAGGGTCCAGCCTATCAAAGGCTCTTAGCCTTATGGCAAAACACGGTTTCAGGAACCTTGTTGTCACACGCCGAGGGGATCCGTTTGCGGTCGTCAGCAGCAAAGAAATCCTCGCGCGTATTCACGACGACGATAAAGCTGAACTGGAAGCGCTGAGGGAAATGACCCATCACACATCGGATTGATCGGATACCTGATACCTTTCAAAAGATGAACGCACCTTGGTATTCTTAGTGTTCAAAGCGCCTAGTTTTGCCAGTAACCAATAGTGGCATAGGTCGCTAAACCATTTATGGTCTGTCCAGTTTAGGGGACAGTCCGAGCGCAATCTTTGGTATGCATTGGCTTCCCAATCGGCGCAAAATAGGATTGCCAATGAACACCCAAATAGTCACTCCCATCTGCGCGTTCGATATAGTAGCCGGCCAAGCAGTCCCCGTCTCTTCAGATTGGCCAGAACCCTTTGCAAGGCAGCAAAACGGTTACCGCTGGATTCATTTCGACCTCGTCGACAGCGGCTTAAAGCAATGGGCATCCGAACAACTGCCAAACATAGCCGCGCAAGCATTGCTTCAATCGGAAACGCGACCACGATGTGATATGCACGACGATGGCATCATCTTGAACCTACGCGGCGTTAACCTGAACCCTGATGCGTCTCCGGAGGATATGGTTTCTCTAAGGCTCTGGGCCACGGAAAGAACCATCGTATCTGCCCGTGTGCGCAAAGTCTGGGTAGCAGACAGTCTTCGTCTAAAAGCCGAAAGCGGTATCGGGCCAGAAAGTGTTGGTGCATTTTTGGCAGAACTTGCTGCGGGGCTCACAAAGCGGATTGAGGCTGTCTCGCTTGAACTTGAAGACGAGACAGACTCTCTCGAAGAGATCGGGCTTACAGGAAATGAAATCAAACCAGAGCGCATTGCGCGATTGCGGCAAACGGTGATCAAACTTCGGCGCTATATCAGTCCGCAACGCGATGCACTCGATGCTCTATCCTCATTGAGAAGTGGCGTAGTTCACAGCGACGCATCTGTATTGGTCAATGAAACCGCGAACCGCACTCGCCGTACACTTGAGGAACTGGATGCAAGTCGGGACCGGTTGACAGCGCTTCAGGAGCAAATGAACGCCGAACACGCGAATGCGCTTGCTCGAAACGGCTATCTATTGTCTGTCGTGGCCGCGATCTTTTTGCCGCTCGGATTTCTGACTGGTCTGTTTGGTGTGAACGTGGCTGGCATGCCCGGCTTGAGTGCGCCCTTTGCGTTTTGGGCGCTGACACTGGCTTCGGCTGCCATCGGAATTGCACTTTACGTCGTATTCAAAATTTCAAAGTGGTTGTAGCAAAAGTAGATTGCCAAAGGTTGACCAAGCTGCTGCACAGAAAGCCTTGATCACCTTCGCCAAAACGCGTTTGCAAGCAAAATAGCTTCTCATTTCCCAGTTTGACATTAGGCTGGAACCGATGTTCCGACAGCTCTTACCGATATCAGCGCTGCTTCTTGGATCAGGGCTTCTTCTGTTCGCAGGTGGTGTCCACGGTCTGATACTTCCCGTTCGTGGATCCTTCGAGGGTTTTTCCGCCAGCTCTCTCGGCCTTTTAGGAACAGGGTGGGCAGTTGGCTATGTAGCAGGATGCCTTGTTGCGCCACGGCTTGTTGGGGCAGTAGGGCATATTCGAACCTTCGGCGTAATGTGTGCTCTCGCCGCCGTAACGATCCTTTTCCAGGCCGTTGTAGTGGATACGTGGGCTTGGATACCGTCGCGCGCAGTTTCCGGATTTTGTTTTGCTGGCGCAGCAATGATCGTCGAATCTTGGCTCAACGATAAGGTTGAACCCAATACGCGTGGTACAGTCTTTGGCGTCTACACGATGGTCAACCTGGGTGCGGTGACGGCTGGTCAGATGGCCATCTCACTGGGAGATGCAACGGGTTTCATCTTCTTTGCCATTGGCGCGATGGTGTATTGCTTGGCGCTTATACCAACAGCCCTGTCAACTTCGGCATCGCCAGCCCCCCTGACATCTGTGCGTCTCGACCTACCGGCATTGTGGCGAAACTCACCAGTTGCGGTCGCCGCGGTCTTTCTTGTTGGCATTTCAAATGCAGCATTTGGGACTCTTGCTGCGGTGTATGCGGATCGCGTTGGGCTATCACTTACTGCAATTGCTTTGTTCGCGAGTATTCCGGTTTTGGCCGGAGCTCTTGCGCAAGTCCCAATTGGATTTGCAAGTGATCGAATGGACCGGCGTAAAGTCTTGCTGTTTACAGCGGTTGTGGCTCTCGCTTCGGACCTGGCTTTCGTCCTTCTTGCGCCGGAGTCTCGCGTCATGAACCTTGCTTTGGTTGGGATGTTTGGCGCTGCAATTTTTGCGATGTATCCAATCATCGTTGCGCATGCGAACGACCATGCACCGCCAGGCACCTCGATTCAGGTTTCAGGCGGGTTGCTGATGGTCTACGGGCTGGGATCGATTGCCGGGCCGCTGATAGCAGGTGTAGCAATGACTGGATTAGGACCACAGGGCCTATTCATGACAACTGTGGCAGCGCATTGCCTGATGATCGTGTTTACGGTCTGGCGGATTATGGCCAAGTCAGCCGTACCTGAAAGTGAGAAGACGGCATTTAGGGTCAGCGCTCCTGCAAGGGTGGTTACGCCTGAAACTGCCGTCCTTGCTGTCGGTGAAGATGAAGCAATTTCGCTTGCTGACGCTGAGAGCGAGTCGGGAGCCAGTACCGATGTGAGGGATAGTCTGGCGCCAAGAATTAGTTCTGAAGACAGTCCTTCCTAATCTTCCCCAACGTGTTCGCGGCGCGCCAGGTTGGTCAACTACCGGCGCGAGGGTGAGAATTGAACATCACCTAAATCAAACATGGTTTTCGCTTGGTGCTCTGTGGATGTTCCTGTCACTCATCCACAACACGAAACTCACCGGAAGGCGCATCAGTAGGTGGTTCTTCAAACTCATTGGAAATCAGACCGCGACGGATGAGTTCTCGAATGGCGGCCGCTCTGGAAGGCAATCTGTTCTCGAACCGCCAATCATCGATGGCTTTAAGCTCTTCGAGGTCGAGCATCAGTTGTAGTTTTTCCGTGCGCTTTGGTGGTCGATTTTGATCAGACACTGGCATGACCTCAGTAGCTTACGTCAGTTACTCCAAGCATGTATGGCAATGGGCCTGTGTGTCTACATCAATGTTGGCATGTTGGGCTGGATACCCAGGATCATGAAGCGCCCCATGATGTGTCGGATACCTATATTAAGTATATGATTTTAATTGAAAAATAGCTTTTCGCTCTTAGGTTCTACTCCACAAGCAACGAAACGGAGTGAAAATGATACAGCAAGTTTTGAAGTCTGAAGTTCAGGAAGAAACCAACGACACAGGCATCGACAAGAACGCCTGGATCGCAAATGCGGTGACGGAAGTACTGGCCGATACCATGGTCCTGATGGTGAAAACACAAGGCACACATTGGAACGTCGTGGGCCCGCTATTCCTGCCGATCCATGAACTGACAGAGCGTCAGTATCGCGACCTGTTCGAAGCTGCGGATGAATTGGCCGAGCGTGTGCGTGCGTTGGGTCAGGTGGCACCGATCTCGTTCACGGACATGGTTAGCCAAGCCAAGCTGACCGAAGAAGAGACGGTTAAAGATGCAGAGGGCATGATCAAACAATTGGTCGCAGACAACGAAGCGATTGCTCGGAACCTGCGTGAGACTGCCGCGACCGCTGCCCGTTATGGCGATGGAGCTACAGAGGATCTGATGAATGCCAGGATGGCGAAGCATGAAGAAGCGGTCTGGATGCTCAAGGCAATTGTTGCGGCCTAATTGGCGACTCCCCTCGATTTGAACCAAGGTTTGCGAAGAAAGGAAAAACGATGACACGTGTTGGGTATGAGAAAAAGGCACAGCTGCAACTGGATAGTTGGAATGCCCAGATTGATGTTCTCGAAGCCAAGCTGAAGGTGGCCGAAGTGGACGCCAAACTCGAGCTCGAGGAGCAGCTCAGCAAGCTCTACAAGGCAAGATCTGACGCAGAGGCTCAACTGAATGATTTGAAGTCGACTAGCGACGAGGCCTGGGAAGATGTCAAAAAGGGCTACGAGGCTGCATGGAGCGATATGCAGAGTGCTTTGAAAAAAGCGGCCGACCGGTTCTCGTAGAGCTGGGTTTGTGAACAAAGCTCGTGTTGTAAATGGGGACCGGAATGCAAACACCTAGAGAATTAGTGAGGTACTTTCGCGGGTTCCTAACTATCCCTGCCGCCATTAGTCTTTCAGGGCTTTTAGTGGCTGGGATTGTCTTCAAGACAGAGCAAGCGCTCGTGAGTTGGGGTTGGTCCGCTTCTGATTGGCTGAGCGTTTCTAATCGTACTGCGAGTGATGTTCTAAGCTCAATCTCGGCAGCATCCATGTCCGCGTTGGTCATGGTCTATTCCATTGTTTTGCTGGTCTACACCTTGGCAGCTGGATCTATTGGGCCCAGGCTCTTGCAGCGCTTTGGCGAAGACAGGGTAAATCAGATTGCAGTTGGCTCACTTGGAGCGACGTTTTTGTACAGCTTGATGATCTTGTGGCTGATACGCGATGACACATCCGTCAATTTGGCCATTGCGATTGGAATAGTCTATTCGATCATCTCAGTTCTTTTGCTGCTGCTCTTCGTTCATACAGTATCGACGCGTGTAACCATTGATCAGGAGGCGGCGCGGATTTCTGAAGCATTGGATCGCCAAGTGAGCACCTCAATCGAAAACAGTGCAGATATTCCATCTTCAGAGGCGGTCCCTGAGGAGGGAGAAAAGCGCCAAGTCTCGGCTTCGGGCACTGGATATGTGAACTCGATCAATACCGAAGGTCTGGTGGGTGCCGCCAAGGAAGCAGGAGCCGTCGTCGTTTTTGATGTGCAGCCAGGTGACTTCATGGTTCCAACGGACACTTTGGCCAATGTTTATGGTGACAGTGACGAGAGCCTCGATGATCTTGTGCAAGCGGCAGCTCCGTTTATCCCCGCGCGAGATCCTACCGGAGATATCCGCTTTTCTGTCCATCTGCTCGTTGAAATCGCACTTCGGGCTTTGTCGCCGGGTGTCAACGACACGTTTACCGCAATAGTCTGCATCGACCGTCTATCGGCATCTCTGGCTCGAGCGTGGTCGTCAAAGCTCTGCACGGGTGTGTATCGGGATGATGGCGGAAACGTGCGGGTGATCTACCCGTCCATCACGGCTGAGGCACTGTTTCACGACTCGATGCCAGCTCTACGACGCGCTGCCCGGGGTAATGGCCTCGTAACGTCCGCCCTTATTCGAGCTTTGGTGCGCATCGCGGAGGCAGCTCCAGAAGAAGATTTGCGAGCTGTTGTAGATGAACTATCTGCGGTCAGAGATGAGACCCGAGAAAGCGATATGCTAAAGCGCGATATTGATAAGTTTTGCGGCCAAGTTGAAACCGCAATTGAACGATTTTAGTCAACCGTCCTGGACAATTGCAGTCCAGTGCGGCGGGGGGGTGGTTTGTGAGTGGGCCATCCCCCAACTTATGGGAAAGTGCTTTTCTATTGGTCTTAGTTTCATTTTATCGAAAGGTAGTCACTGGGTGGTGAAACCAAACGGCTACTTTGTCCGCATTAACGTCATTCGAGAGTGCTTCAGCTACAGCAGACAACATGATTTCCTGAACGTCGCGCATGTCCTAGTGAATGGCTTGGTGCAAAACTGAAAAGCGTGATTGTGAATGCCTGCTTCGGGCTGCGACCCGCCAGTGCTGTGCATAGAATAGAACAGCGGGACTAAACCCTAGTGCGAAGCCTGGCCAGTTCCTTGATCATCAGTGTTTGGTCGAAGGCAAGCGAAACAATGTGCGAGTTGTGCAGCCTAGCGCATCGCATCCGTCAAGTGTTCGTGGGGTGCGTCCCAAGGCTGCGCCATTTCACCAAATACAACGAATGCCGGGCTGAATTTAGAAGGGTCGTCTAAAGTAGCCGCATGAACGTATATGCGTTCAGGAAATCTCTCAGTTCGACTGGTTAATGGCGAACCGCATTCTGGGCAAAACCCTGCGTAGGTGATCGCACCATTGTCGCTCGGAGAGGCGAATTCCTTAATGACACCTAAGACTTTGAACTCAGCCTTAGGGATTGCGAACGCAGAAGAATGACCGCCGCCTGTGACCCGCTGACACTTCCGGCAATGGCAATTGAACGAAAACTCGATCTTTGCGCGACATTCATATCTTACCGCACCGCAGGCACAGCCTCCGTTGATATTGTCAGTCATCTTGCCCCTAAATTGCCGCTTTAGTTTTTCAAACCCGCTGGACCATCCGAATTCGAGGGCTTGCTTGGCTTGGCGTGTGGGTAATTTTTTGTGCACCAACGTCACTCGAGCGCCACCGTGCTCAGGGGTAAACCGGACACTTACAAGCGTTTCGCGCCCTACTGTCAGGTCTTTTTCCTCTTCGATTTCCCAAGTGAAGGACAGAAAATTGTCAGGTTCGATTGATCGATAGCGACCCCGGTGATGCGAGGCTTCGCCAGATTGCGAGATCATCTTGAAACGCCAATTTCCACCGACCCTGACATCCATTTCGAGCACCTCCGCACGATAACCTTTGGGGCCGAACCATTGCTCGATTTTCGAGGGTTCGGTCCACGCGCAGAATGCCTGATGGACGTCTACAGGATACCAGGCTGAAACGCTCACTTCATTGACGTCAGATGCAGCTTCACTGTTCATCAGTCTTCTCGCGAGCTAGGAACGCCCCCAACGATTCAAGGTTGTTACCCCAAAAGGCAGCGTATTTTTCAGCCCATGATAACGCCGGTAGAAATCCCCTCTCGTCCAACTCGATGTGATGTTGTCGACCTTTTAACGTCCTGCGGATCATGTGCGCCTGCTCAAGCACTTTTAGATGTTGAGAAATCGCACCTGGTGAGAGCCTATGATCCGATCCCAACTGGTTCACTGTGGTTGGGCCACTTAAAAGCCGATCCAACATCTGTCGTCTGACGGGGTGAGCTAGTGCCGAGAAAGCACCATCAGCACAGGGCATGATTTGAATATACCTAAATAGTTTAGATAAAACTATATTATTTTAAATACTTGTCAAGTGGCAGCTTGCGATTGAACACAGTGGAGCAATCCGATCACGCCAAACTCAGGCTTAGGACAATTTAAGTTGACTAATCATCTTTGAAATCGCCGGATTTCTTGGGCAACAATCCTGGGGGTGGTGAACGCTCGCCGCTGCGGCCCGTGGCCAACACCAAATTGGGAGATACGCAATTTCTATCGACAGTTTTTCGGAAACTGAGCTTAGAACACACCTGGCCGATGCTGCACGTCGTTGCCGCATGGTGTTCTTCACTGGACTACCAGCATCTGGGAAGTCGTTCCTGCTGCGCCAGCAGATATCGATTTCGGTCTCCTTGGGACGTCGCGTGCATATCATGCGTTGGGATACAGGGCTCGCTTCGTTTCAGACCGACGACATACTCGCAAGTTATCCAGATGTTTCGGATGGAACTCATCCGTTGGTCCGAAAGGCAGCCGGATTGTGGGGCCGGAGAGCCCTTGCGCGATGGCTGGCAGCGAATACCGATCCCAACGACATGATTATCGGTGAAGTCCCCATCATCGGAAACAGGTTTTCCGAGTTCATCCAGACACAGACGGATCAGGTTGAACCAGTCTTAGCTTCCAAGGAAACCACATTCATCTATCCGGTTCCCACAAAGAACTTGCGTGCCAATCTCGAAGCTATTCGAAGATCTACGTTTGCGAACCCCAGACATCCTGATGAGGCCAGGGACGCGCCACCATCCACAATGGAACTGGCTTGGCGTTTGACGTCTGCCAAGGCCGCAGAATTGGGCTTGATCTCTGAAGCGGATGGTCATTCTCCGTACGAGGAGATGATTTACGTGCGGTTTTTTGAGCACCTACTGCAACACCGAAACGCCATCAGAATTGGGGTTGATACGATTTTTTCAGATACTGCATCAGCCCATGAAATTGAGGCGAACATCCCAGAACTCAGGGCAAGCCCGGATGATGTACGGTGTGCAATCGCTGAGATAAAGGCCGCTTTTACAGTCGAGGAAGCGGCCCGAGACGTTGAAAACTGGTATCGGGTGTAGCCTCGTGCAAAAGCCGGCTCCTTTGCTCATCTCGGAAACTACGTGCCTAAAAGTGAATGCGCGTCTTGCGGCTTCTAGTGATCGCGATTGCACCCAGAACTAACGCACATGCCAAGGCTTGAGGTAAAGCAATGGTTTCGCCAAAGGCGAGAAATCCAACAGCAAACATCGTGGGTAACTCTATGCTTCCGACCACCGCAGTTTGAGAAGCCCCAATTACGGGCGAGCAGATCGTATAGATAAGTTGGGGCACGAACGCGGTGACAAATCCAATACCAACAATGAGAAGCCAATCGGATTGTTCCTCTGGGAGCAGCTCTCCAACTTCAGCGCCAAGGATGAGCGGTGCAAGGCCCAGTACAGACCCCAGAGAAACTGACGCGATGCGTGCCAATGGCGCAATCCGTGACAACCTGTGAACCAGGACGCAGATTCCGAAGCCAAACCCAAATGGGGCAGCAAGGGATAGCAGCAGCGTTGGTAGATGTTCCCCAGCCACTGACGCAGGCGAGCCAGCAATGACAGCTGCCACCACAATCAGACTAGCGGCCAACATGGCGCGTCGCGTGGGTGCATCGCCAAACACAGCCCAAGCGACAACTAAGGTGAACACCGGATAAGTCATGTAAAGCACACCCACTGTCGATGCGGGCAGCTTCTCCAGCGCCGTTGCATATCCGATCCAACCAAGCCCCATTACGGCTCCGGCTGAAAGACCCCAAGTGATCTCTCGCCATTCTTTTCGGTGCAAAATGAGAACAGGAAGCAGAAGAATCGCCGCAGCAATGTAGCGGTAGAATGCGACTGCATAGGGTGCGACGCCCTGTTCGGTCAGGCTGCGGCTGAAATAGGGAACCAGTCCGAAACAGATTGAAGCAAAAAGAACACCAAAAACCGCAAATGCGTAAGGGATGGACGGTCGATTTCGCGCAGTTATCGTTGCCATAATCTGGAGCTATCACGCATTTTCTATTTCGTCTTTAGAGATTCGAATAACGACAGCTTTGTCCGCATCTAAGAGAATGCAAAGCCTAATAGAGAATGTCCGCCTAAGGCTGCCATCAGCCAATCCGCACACCGAAGAGAACGACAACTTCGAGCCCAGAACGTTCGATGCTGCACTCTGTACGAGTGTCAGCTTTGGGTCGAACTCTGATCTTGTCGCGTTGAGGTTTCTTCAAGGCGTGTTTTGAGATGGTCAACAACATTTTGCGCTGTTGCAATATCATCTGGCGACAGACCTTTCGAGAGTTCATTCACCCATGGGATTTGCTTCGCAATCGCGGCTTCGTATAACTCCTGCCCCTTTCGAGTCATGACAACCAAGTGCGCACGCTTGTGGTGTGGGTTCGGCTGAAACTCCACCATGCCTTCTTTGCTCAATTCATTGATGATCCGTTGTACGCCCTGCCGGTGAACGCCCATCGTCCGTGCATGCCAGGCAACGGATTCCGGTCGATCAGAATAGGCAATGGCACCAAGGATCTGCCATCGGGCACTTGTTAGACCCAGTTCTGATACGAGCCGATCACCGGCAAGCTGCAATCGACCGTTCAGCCGAAACACATCCAGTATCAAGGCTGTCACGGCTTCTCCTGCTTCGGTCCTTCGCTCGTTAGGCATATCGACTCCTCATTTTATTTGACAACATATTGTCATTGTGCTTGGTGCTTCCTAAATATGACAACATGACACCAAAATGAAGTTGCTTTCAAGGAGTACTGCAATGGTAAGTTTCAAACCCCTAGACCCGGAGTTTCCGATTGAACGGCAATTGGGCGTCGACGCTGGACCCGTCGTTCTCGTCAATCTCTTCACAGTCGATCCTGTTGACCAAATCGCCTTGGTTGAAGCTTGGAAGAGCGATGCCGAATGGATGAAAAAGCAGCCAGGTTACATCAGCACCCAGCTGCATAAAGCCATTGGTGACGGCAGCATGTATATGAACTACGCGGTCTGGGAGGCTGTGGCGGACTTTCGCGCCGCGTTTTCAAACCCCGAGTTTCAGCAGCAGCTCAGCCACTATCCCTCAAGCGCGGTGACCGCCCCCCATCTGTTCGAGAAGGTTGCGGTGCCGAATTGGTGCACGGCCTGACGTAGTCCTTTCCAAAAGCCAATTTGAGTGAACCGCTATGAAAACAAAGATTCACGCCATCGCGGGCGGCATCGGCTTTGTGATGATCCTCCTCTTCTGGACGTCAACGGCCACCAGCGAACTCTTTGCGAGCCATGAAACAGTCGCGACCGTCAAGGCATTGATCCTAAAAGGCATGTTCATCCTCATCCCGGCAATGGCGATTGCTGGCGGATCGGGCATGGCAATGGGTCGGAAACGCAAGGACGCGCTTACGAAAGCCAAGAAAAACCGAATGCCCGTCATCGCGCTGAACGGCTTGTTGATCCTCGTACCTGCCGCTTGGTTTCTGGCCGGCAAAGCCGCTGCTGGCGAATTCGACAGCACATTTTACACGGTACAGGTGATTGAATTGATTGCTGGGGCAACCAATCTCACGATGATGGGACGGAACATTCGTGATGGCTTGCGAATGACCGGCAAAATTCGAAGGCCTCGCTGAAAGCTCGATTCTAGTCCAACCACTGGCGAAATTGCCGACAATCGAGCAAACGCAGCGAATTGGTTCTAAGTCCGCTAAGCCGGAATTGCAAAGTCTGGTTGTGAATGTCCGCTTCGGGCTGCGTGCGGCCAATCATGCTAACAGCAGACAACGATGGCACCGAGCCCAATTCAGTCGTTTACAGCAGACAACATGATTTCCTGAACGTCGCGCATGTCCTAGTGAATGGCTTGGTGCAAAACTGAAAAGCGTGATTGTGAATGCCTGCTTC